>NZ_JBCEVZ010000074.1:0-21850 GCF_038448715.1 Hymenobacter segetis
AAACCGGTGCGCCCACATGCTAAATGATAACCGCGAAGTCATCGGCTCATGGAGTTCGGCCAACGACTGGATTGCGGAGAACTGGATGCCGCAGGTGATGGTGCTGGGCCTGAAACGTTTCGCGCACATTGTCTCACCCGGCATTTTTGGCCAGGCCTCGGCGGCTGAAATGGTCACGCGGGTGGGTCACCAATTCGAAATACGGCTGTTTCAGGACGTAGAATTAGCCAAAGCCTGGCTGCACAGCGCGTAAACTGCGCCGGTTACTGCTGGCTGGCGCGGAAGAGTTTCTGTTTCTCTTCCTTGGAAAGGCTCTCGTAGCCAGAGCGCGAAATCTTGTCCAGAATGCTGTCGATTTCGTCCTGCAAAGGCTGGCCAGGGGCGGCGGGCTTCTTGCTGCCACTCATGGAGGAAGCCGCTACGGGCTCGGGGCGGCGCGTGGTGCTGCTCACGCGCATGGCCGGGCGCGGGCTGGTGAGGTTGCTGAACCAGTTGCCGATGGCCTGCACCGGCCGGCCCAAATCACGGCCGTTTTGCAGTTGCTTGATAAATACGAAGCCCAGCAAGGCCCCGCCCAGGTGGGCCATCATGCCGCCCGGGTTGCCACCACTAAGGCCCGCGAGCGATAGCAGAATCACCACGGCCGCAATCCACTTAATTTTTACCGGGCCGATGAGGATGACCATGAACGTGTAGTCGGGCAGCAGCGTGGCCGCCGCTACGATAATGGCCGAAACTGCCGCCGACGCGCCGTTCATGGGGCTGCCCAGGCCGGGCTGGAAAGCAGGAATCAGGTTGAAGCTGAGCAGGAAGAAGGCCGCGCCCGCCAGCGCCCCTAGAATGTAGATGCTCACGAGCCGGCGGTTGCCGAGGTATTCGCGGATGAGCTGCCCGAACCAGTACAGGTTCAGCATGTTAAACAGGATGTGCAGCAGGCCGTCGAAGAAGCTTTTCTGGTAGGTGGTGTGCGTGAAGGCGTAGGTGAGGACGGTCCAGGGGTGGCGAATGAATTCCGGCAGCGCCGACGACAGCTCAAACTGGCGTAGCAGCAGCGGGAAATACCCGCTACTGCTGGTGATAGTCATCACGGCCTGCACCACAATCAGGCCCGCAAACACCAGCACATTGAGCATAATGAGCTGCATGAGGGCATTGTCGCGTTGGCTGAAGGCGGTGCGGATGTCTTGAACGATGCTCATGGCACGTATCGGGAAGTAAACTGATGCTACGAATTAAACGGATTCGCCGCCTGCGCGGCCCGGTTATTTTAACAACCAATCCTTAATAAAACCGTTCCCGGCCGCGCTCCCAGAATTTGAGGACGATGAAGCCAATCAGCAGGCCGCCGAGGTGAGCAAAGTGGGCCACATTGTCGCCGGGGGTGCGATGCACGCCCGCGTACAACTCATACACGGCGTACAGGAACACAAAATACTTCGCTTTGATGGGAAACGGAAAGAAGAGCAACATCAATTCCGTATTCGGAAACAGATAGGCGAAGGCGAAGAGGATGCCGAACAGTGCGCCCGACGCGCCCAGCATCCCGCCATTGGGCGAGTCACGGGTTTCGATAACAGCGCCGTCCACGGCGCGGGTGGCAGCATTGATGTACTCAGCGTTTTGCGGGTTGCGCTCCAGCGCACCGGCCAGGCTTTCGTAGCCGGTGGCATCGGGGAAATAGGAACGAAAGAAATTGGCAAAATCCCCGCCGGTGGGCGACTGGTGAAACTCCTGCCGCGCCACTTCCATCTTGTGCATTTCGTAGCCACGCACGCCTTCGTAGAGCAGGCCGGCACCCACGCCGCAAATCAGCCAGAAGGTGAGAAAGCGCGACGCGCCCCAGCGCTGCTCCAGCAGCGGCCCGAAGGAAATCAGACCGAACATATTGGAAATGAGGTGCCCCCAGCCGGCGTGCAGGAACATGTAGGTAAAGAACTGCCAGGGAAAAAAGTACGGCGAGCCGATGGGATACAGGCTGCCGACCTGGGTGATGAGCGGCAACAGGCTTTGCTGGGCAACGAGAAACAGAACGTTCGCAATCAACAAATTGCGAACCGTGGGAGTGAGATTGAACATGCAGCGAAAGTAGGTACCGCGAGAGCTTCGCGGCTGAGCCTTATTTACGGAAGAAGTCGGCCAGCTGCTGGCCATCGAGGAGTACGAGGGTTTTGCGGCCGTCGGGGGTGTAGCCGGGGGTTTGGCAGGCGAAGAGGCGGTCGGCCAGCGCATTGAGCTCGGATTCGGGCAGACGGGTGGCGGCCGTGCCGGCGGCTACGCGGCGGGCTAGGGCGCGGGCCAGGCTCTCGCTCTGGTCGAGCTTGAGCGGACCCGCCGTGGTCCGGAACTGCTCGATGAGGCTTTCCAGCAGCTCCTTTTCGTCCTGCGCGGGCATCCCGGCCGGAATGGCTTCCACGGCAATGGTGCTCGGCCCGAACTCGTTAAAGATGAAGCCCAGCGCGTGCAGCGGCTCGGTAAGCTCGCGCAGCACGGCGAAGTCTGCCGGCGAAAACGTGACCGTGCGCGGAAACAGCAGCGTTTGCGACGTGCCCACGGCCCGGCCCAGCTCCTGCCGGTACTGCTCGTAGAGAATGCGCTCGCGGGCCGCCTCTTGGTCAATCAGCAGCACGCCCGACTTCACCGGCACCAGCACGAAGCGCTGCTGCACCTGCACGGCGCGGCTGCCTGCGCCGCTGCCATCGCGGGCCGGTGCAGTCCGGCTGGCTGGCACTTCGGGCAAATTCAGACCCAATAAAAGCTCGGCCGGGCTATTCGCGACAACATCTCGCACAGGAAAACCAGCAGCAAACGTTTCTCCCGGCACCGTTGGCGCGGGCGTTTCAAAGCTGCGAACGGTGACGGCATCGATGCTCGCGTTGTCGCGCACGGGCTGGCCCAGCTCGCGGTAGAAGGCTTCGAGCTCGCGGCGGGCCTGCTCGGTGGGGCGCGGCGGCACTTGGCGCTCGAAGCCGTCGCGGCGGGTTTCGGGGTTGAAACTGGAGAAGCCGGAGTGGCTGGAGGTACGGGCGGCAGGGCCACCCATGTCGTCGGGGCGGTAGCCGTCGGAGCTGGCGGCGCGGGCTAGTGGGGTAGCGGCGGGCAGGTGGTCGTCGGCTTCGGTAGGGATGCCGCCTGTGCCTTTGCCGGCCCGTAGCGGGCGGATGGGCGCGAAATTTACGTCACCATCGAAGTCCAGTGAGGGCGCGATGTTGTGCAGGCCCAGGCTCTGCTTCACGGCGGCGCGCACTACGGCATATACGGTTTTCTCGTCCTCAAACTTGATTTCCGTCTTGGTCGGGTGCACGTTGATGTCGATGGCCTTGGGGTCAAGCTCCAGAAACAGCACGTAGAACGGGTGCGTGTCGCGGGCCAGCAGGCCTTCGTAAGCCGCCAGCACGGCGTGGTTGAGGTAGGCCGAACGGATAAACCGGTTATTCACGAAGAAAAACTGGTCGCCCCGGCTTTTCTTACTCGACTCCGGCTTACCCACGAAGCCGCGCACCGAAATGGAATGCGTCACCTCCTCGCAGGCCGCCAGCTGCTCCTTGTAGCCGTTGCCCAACAGCGCCACAATGCGCTGGCTCAGCTTGCCGGCCGGCAGGCCAAAAACTTCCAGCTCATTCTGATACAGCGAAAACGCAATTTGCGGATTGGCCAGCGCCACGTGCTGAAACTCATCCAGAATGTGCCGCATCTCCACGGCATTGCTCTTGAGAAAGTTGCGCCGGGCAGGCACGTTAAAAAACAGGTTTTTAACGGCGATGCTGGTACCATCCGGGCAGGCCGTGGGTTGCTGGCTGGTGATTTGCGAACCCTCAACCAGAATCAAAGTGCCGGTATCCTGTTCGGGCTGCTTGGTTCGGATTTCGACCTGCGCCACGGCCGCGATGCTGGCCAGCGCCTCGCCCCGGAAGCCAAGGGTGCGGATTTTGAATAAATCTTCAGTCGAGCGGATTTTGCTGGTGGCATGGCGCTCCAGGCTCATACGGGCGTCGGTAGGACTCATTCCCGCGCCGTTGTCCACCACCTGCACCAACTGCTTGCCGGCCTCTTTCACAATGAGTTGCACTTGAGTGGCACCGGCATCGACGGCATTTTCCAGCAGCTCCTTCACCACCGAGGCGGGGCGCTGCACCACCTCGCCGGCCGCAATTTGATTGGCGAGGTATTCGGGAAGCAGGTGAATGATATCAGGCATAAGCATTAGCGCGGACGAAGGCGCGCGCCGAAGAAACGAAAAGAGCTAATCAGCACGTAAACAAGCGGAAACGTGCCCAACAATAACCATAAAATGGCCGCGTTGTGAACCCGCGCGGGGGTTTGTTGCGTACCTTTGCGGCTAAATAGCGGAGTTCCAGTGCAAAATTTTACGGCTCGCACCGTTGAGTTTCGCACCGGAGCCGGTCAGGTTTGGAACCTCCAAACCCGGCCGGCGGGTTCCGTTGTTACTCACGACAAAAGTACGGCCCCCGCGGCCCGTTTGCCCCTTGAATCAACCCACCAACCCTACGGGGCTGATGCGCATCCCTTTCCAGCTTACCATGGCAGCCCTGCTGTTGGCGGCGGGACTGTTGCTGTCGTTTGCCGAAGTAAAAAAAATGCCCGCCGACCCGCTGCCTTCCGGCCCGGTGGAGACGGCCTGGGTCGACAGCGTATTTAACGCCCTCACCCCCGACCAGCGTCTGGGCCAGCTGTTCATGGTGGCCGCGTATTCCAATAAAGACCGCAGCCACGTCGAGCGCATCGAGCGCTTGGTACGCAATCAAGGCATTGGTGGCGTGATGTTTATGCAGGGCGGCCCCAAGCGCCAGGCTCTGATGGCCAACCGCTTGCAAGCCGCCGCCAAAGTGCCGCTGCTCATCGCCATGGACGCCGAATGGGGCCTCGACATGCGCCTCGATTCCTCGGCTCACTTCGCCAAGCAGATGACGCTGGGGGCCATGGACGACCCCAAATACGTCTACCAGATGGGCCGTGACATTGCCCGCAAAATGCGGGCGCTGGGCGTGCACATCGACTTCGCGCCGGTGCTCGACGTGAACTCCAACCCCGGCAACCCCGTCATCGGTAACCGCTCGTTTGGCGAGGACCAGAACCGGGTGGCCACGCTGGGTATCCAGTATATCAAGGGCTTGCAGGATAACAACGTGATGGCGGTGGCCAAGCACTTCCCCGGCCACGGCGATACCGATACCGACTCACACGTTTCGCTGCCGGTAATTAATACCGACATGGCCCGTCTGACGAAAGTGGATTTGGTGCCGTTTCAGCAGTCGTTTGAGGCCGGCGTGATGGGCGTGATTGTGGCCCACCTCTACATGCCACTGTTTGATACGACGGATGCCAAAACCACCACCCTTTCGCACGCCCTGGTAACGGATTTGCTGAAGGACAAGATGGGCTTTAAAGGCCTGGTTTTCACCGATGCGCTCAACATGAAGAGTGTGAGCAAGCTCTACAAAGACGGTGAGCTGGATGCCCTGGCCCTGGCCGCCGGCAACGATGTGCTGCTGTTTTCGGAAGATGTGCCATCGGCCCTGCTACGCATCCGCGAGGCGGTGGCCGCTGGCAAGCTCACGCAGGTTGATTTGGACTTCCGCGTCAAGAAAATTCTGCGGGCTAAATACTGGGCTGGCCTGAATCACTATCAGCCCGTGAACCTGCGCACCCTGCGCGACAGCCTGAATCTGCCGGCTTCGAAAGTATTATCGCAGAGCATTTTCGAGCACGCGGTTACCATCGCCAAAAACGACGACCAACTCCTCCCCTTCCAGCGGCTCGATACGTTGCGGATTGCGGCCATCACCATCGGCACGCAGGCGGAGGGGCCGTATGCTACCATTTTCAATAAGTACCAGCCCGGCCCAGTGTACGCCGTTCCCGACCGCTACGCGCCTGACAGCACGTTTGCCCGCATCAGCAGTCGCCTGCAAGGGTATAATGTGTTGGTAGTGAGCCTGCACGCCATGAACAACACGCCCAGCCATAACTATGGCATTGGCGACGGGGCGCTGAAATTCATCAAGCAACTGGAGGCCAATAAGCGCATCAAAACGGTGGTGGTAGCAATGGGCAACGCCTATTCGCTGAAGTTTCTGGAAGGTGCCCGCACGTTGGTTTGCGGCTATGAAGACCATTACGCGGCGCAATTGGTGGTGCCGCAGGTGCTGTTTGGTGCGCTGCCGGGGCGGGGCAAATTGCCCGTTACGGTATCGCCCACGCTTAAAACCAACCTCGGCATTGCCACCGCCGACCTGCACCGCCTGCGCTACGCCGTGCCCGAAAGCCAAGGCCTGAGTTCGCGAGTGCTTGCCCAGATTGACAACATTGCACTTGAAAGCCAGACCTACGCCGCCGCTCCCGGCTGCCAGGTTTTAGTGGCCAAAAACGGCACCGTGGTATTTGACCAGAGCTACGGTTACTGCACTTACGACCAGTCGCAGCCCGTGACCAGCAGCACATTATATGACCTGGCTTCAGTCACCAAAGTAGCCGGTACGTTGCAAGCCGTGATGTACCTCAAGGACCAGGGCAAGCTGAATATCGAGGAGAAAGTGTCTACCTACCTGCCCGAGTTGGCCCGCACCAACAAGCGCGAAATGACCGTGCGCGACGTGCTGCTGCACCAGGCCGGCCTCAAGCCGGGCATCCCAACGTGGGAGCGCACCCTGCGCGATGGCCAGTTCAAGTCCGCATTCTACGCCAGCGCCCGCTCCGACGATTTTCCCAACGAAGTAGCGCCCGGCGAATACAGCACCAAAGCCGCCGACGATTCCGTCTGGGCCTGGACGATGCGCTCCAGCCTGCTTCCGAAAATCAAGAATCGATACCCCACGGAATATTCGGACCTGAGCTTCATCGTGATGAAGCGCGTGTGCGAAAAAATTCTCAAGCAGCCGATTGAGAATTTTCTGGAGGATAATTTTTACCGTCCGCTGGGGCTAGGTAGTATGACGTACAACCCCTTGCAACGCTTCCCCAAAAGCTGCATCGCGCCCACCGAAAACGACACTTACTACCGCCGCGAGCAATTGCAAGGCACGGTGCACGACCAGACGGCCGCTCTCGTGGGCGGCGTGGGCGGCCACGCCGGCCTCTTCGCTACCGCCAACGACCTGGCCGTCCTGATGCAGATGAACCTGCAAAACGGCAACTACGGCGGCACCCATTACTTCCAGTCGCCGGTGGTGACAGAGTTTGCACGGCCTCAAACTGCCGGCAGCCGGCGCGGTCTGGGCTGGGACCACGGCGACCCCAGCAAGCCCGAAGGCCCCACCAGCAACCTTTCGCCGGCCAGCACCTTCGGCCACACCGGCTTCACGGGCACTTGCGTGTGGATGGACCCGGATAACAACATTCTCTACATCTTCCTATCCAACCGCGTATACCCCGATGCCGGCAATAACAAGCTGCGTCAGTACAACATCCGCACGCGCATTCAGGAGGTTATCTATAAGGCGATGGCAGCGGAAAACACGAAGAAGCTGCCAGCCACAGCCTCGCAGAAATAAGGTTTTCTGACCTGTAAATACCTTAACGGGGCCATGACTTTGCAGTCATGGCCCCGTTAAGGTAATGGCCTATTTAATAATGAAATCCATCATCAGATTGTAGCTCGTATTGAACGCCGACTGTTGGGTTTCGCGCCAATACTGGTACATGATGCCAATGTCCCAGTCGAGCTGGTGCTCAGGAAAACTGCGGCGGTAGTAGATGGAGGCGCGGTTTTCGGTGAGTTTGTAGGGGCTCCATTGGTGCCCCATTTTTTCGGCAGTACCGGCGCTGTAGTCATCGGAAGCCGTCAGCACTTCATCGTTGAGAATAACCCAGTGGCGATGGTCCGCATCGAGCGGGATTTTGGCGTTTACCATCTCGCGGGCCCGAAACTCGAACGGTGTGGGCCAGCGTTCGAAGGCAGGCGTGAAATAAAACCGGTAGTCGGCCCGTAGCGTATTGGTGAAGAGCACCTTGCCAAACTTCACATCGTAGTAGAGTTTCTGAAATGGCCGCAGCTCATTGCGGTATTCGTTGGGCTGACTGGCCTCGTAAGGCGCGTCTTCCTGATAGGAATTGCGCCGCCAATAGCCGACCGAGATGGCCGTGCGCCAGTGCGGGCTCAGCCGGTAAATGAAATCCTGCGTCAGCACGAAAAGACCCTGCCGCTTCACCGGGTTCAGGTCGCCGGTGGGGTCGCTGTGCCGCCCAAAGCCAATGTCCGTCACTGAAGCCCAGCGCTCCGAAAGCTCCTTGTCGAGCCCGAAGGCGACCCAGGTGGTGAGCTTGCCGCCCTGAGCTTCGGCCCCAATTTGAGCGGCGGCCCGGCCGGGCGGCAGCAAGAGGGCTCCGGCCGCCAGCAGGCCGCCAAGGTGTGTGAGTTTGGCCATACATCAGGCTGTTGCTGAGGCCAAACCATTGGTTTATTCGCTACTGAATGACCTGAGCGTTCGAGAATAATTCATGCAGTATTGCAGGAGCATCGTAAGGTTTTGGTGAAGCTGAATACCTGCAAACTATTTGTCATAAACCACACATCCCTTTTCGCAGCTCTGCTGTATGCACACTTTTGTGCAACATTTTAAGACAGTTGCGACTAACAGGAATATCTGTTGGTACGGATGGTACGAATGCCGCTATTCTCTCGTACAGCGTAGTCGTAGTAAGTAAAACTACGCTTCGTCCGTCAACCAGCACACCCGGCCGCTGGCGCAACAATGCGCCGCTTTTCTGGTTCGCTAAGCGCAACAGCATTTTCTATGAACATCGGCATCGTTTGTTATCCCACCTTTGGCGGCTCCGGCGTGGTAGCCACGGAACTGGGCAAAGCCCTGGCCCAGCGCGGCCACCGCGTGCATTTTATCACCTATAGCCAGCCGGTGCGGCTCGACTTTTTCAACGAAAACCTCTTCTATCACGAGGTATATGTGCCGGCGTATCCACTGTTTCAGTTTCCACCTTATGAACTGGCGCTGACCAGCAAGATGGTCGACATTGTGCAGAACGAAAAGCTTGATGTGCTGCACGTTCACTACGCCATTCCGCACGCCTCGGCAGCCTACATGGCCAAGCAGATTCTGCGCTCGCGTGGCATCCAGATTCCGGTGGTGACCACGCTGCACGGCACCGATATTACCCTCGTGGGCAAGGATGCCAGCTTTGAACCGGTGGTGACCTTCAGCATCAACCAAAGCGACGGCGTAACGTCGGTGTCGGCCGATTTGCGGCGCGAAACTTACGAGTATTTCGCCATCGAGAAGGACATCATGGTCATTCCGAACTTCATCGACTTGCACCGTTTCAAGAAGCAGGAGAAAAGCCATTTCCGGGCCGCCATCGCACCTGAAGGCGAGAAACTTTTGATACACACCAGCAACTTCCGCACCGTGAAGCGGGTGGAAGACGTGCTGCGAATTTTTGTGGGCGTGCGGGAGAAAATCCCGGCCAAGCTGCTGCTCGTAGGCGACGGCCCCGACCGCAACCGCATGGAAAAACTGGCCCGCGACCTTGATGTACACCGCGACCTGCGCTTCCTGGGCAAGCTCGAAGCCGTAGAAGAAGTACTGAGTGTGGGCGACCTGTTCCTGATGCCTTCAGAAAACGAGAGTTTCGGCCTCGCCGCCCTCGAAGCCATGGCCTGCGAAGTGCCCGTAGTGAGCACCAATGCCGGCGGCATTCCCGAGCTGAACGTGCACGGCGTAACGGGCATGATTAGCGACATCGGCGACGTGGCTGACATGGTGAAAAATGCCCTCTACGTGCTGGATGACGAGAACCTGCCACGCTTCAAAGCCGCTGCCCGCGCCCGGGCTGAGGAGTTTGCCGTGGAGAATATTGTGCCGCTTTATGAGGAGTGCTACCGCAACGCCATTGAGGCGGTGAGCGTGACGGCGTAGGGTCCGATTGTCATTGCGAGCGAAGCACGGCAATCCGTCCTCTTGATGCGACCAACCCCGAGATGTGACAAAGTCCTTTTTTCAACAATAGAAAGCCCCGATACTGCAAAGTGTCGGGGCTTTCTGGTAAAAGGTTTTGACAGGACGGATTGCCGCGTTCCGCTGTGCTCCACTCGCAATGACAGGCGTTAAAACAGCCCGGACGCCTCGTTCTTCACCACGGCCAGTGCCTGAGCGGTGGGCTCGGCACCGTCCATCATCAGGCCTTCGAGGATACGCTTGGCCAGTTCGGTGCCGCGTGACTGCGCCGGGTTCTGCATGCCGTGGAAAGCGCGGTTGACCATCGTGAGCACGTTTTCTTTGGCTTCTTTGACCAGCGTCCAAGCATCAGCCGAGATGTAGACCTGCTGGGACAGGTTGTGCTCGTACTCGGCCCGGATTTCCTGCTGGAGCAGGCGGTGAAACTCGGGCGCGGTGGAGCCGGCGCTGCTCAGGCGCACGAGGATGTTGTTGGGCGAGATGCGCTCCAGAAACAGCACGATGCGCTCGTAGGCCTGCAGGCGCAGGGGCAGCGTGGTTTTGTTGCTTTCGAGGCGCAGCTCAATCAGGCGGCGCTGCTGCTCCTTTTCCAGAAATTGCTTAAACAGCAGATAAATGGCCGCAGCCACGATGATGGCGGGCAGAATAATCTTGAGCAGCTCGTAGAAATAAGTAGTCGAATCCATAACATTAGGCCGGCTTTAGGGCCGGCGAATCAATAAACGAAGCTCTAGGTAAAAACTGTGCGCGTGGCTTGTGACGCCCCCATTTGCATGCCGCACGGGGCCGCAAACTTACGCCGTGAACCGCCGGGCCCCAACTGCTGTTTCCTATCCGACTTGCTACGGCGGGCTACTCCGGTTGCCGCTGTATCTTTGTTGTCCACCTGTTCCTAACATCGTCTTATCATTATGGCTGCTGTTGCCACCCTCGCCCCCATTACCCTCACCGACCGCGCCGTAGTGGAGGTGAAAAACATCATCCAGGAGAAGAACGTCCCGGCCGATTACGGCCTGCGCATTGGTGTGCAGGGCGGCGGCTGCTCGGGCATGAGTTACCTGCTCGGCTTCGACAAAGCCAAGGATGCCGACGAAACCTACGACCTCGACGGCCTGAAGCTCATCATGGATAAAAAGCACGCCATGTACGTGCTGGGCATGGAAGTTGACTTCCAGGACGGCCTCAACGCCCGTGGCTTCGTTTTCAACAACCCCCAGGCCAAGAGCACCTGCGGCTGCGGCTCGTCGTTCTCGGCGTAGCCCTTACTACTGCTTTCAGAACAAAGCCCTGGCCTACCGGCCGGGGCTTTTTCGTTTACTTTCGCGCCGACTGTTTCACCTATTCCCGGCCCGATGCGTTTACTTCTTTCGCTGCTGTTGATTCTTACTGGGCTGGCGGCTCAGGCCCAGAAATTCAGCCCCGCCGAACTGGCGCGTTGGCAGGAACAGGCCCGGCAGGTGAGCATCACGCGTGACACGTATGGCGTGCCGCACATCTACGGTAAGACGGATGCCGACGCGGTTTTCGGCCTGCTATACACCCAGTGCGAAGATGATTTTGACCGCGTGGAGGCCAATTACCTCGATGCGATAGGCCGACAGGCCGAGGTGGATGGCGAAGCCGCGCTGTACCACGACCTGCGTGCCCGCCTGTTTATGGACAGCACGCAGGCCCTAGCCATCTACCAGAAGTGCCCGGCCGACATGAAGAAGCTGCTCGACGCCTTCGCCGCCGGCACTAATTATTACTTGGCCACCCACCCCACCGTGCAGCCCCGGCTACTGCGCCGCTTCCAGCCCTGGATGCCGCTTATGTTCAGCGAGGGCAGCATTGGGGGCAACATCAGCGTGGTGAGTATTGAGCGACTGAAGGCGTTTTACAGCCAGAAAAAGTCAAGCTCATGGATTGATACCGATTTCGGCCGGGCCGACCGTGAGCCGGTGGGCTCCAACGGCTTTGCCATTGCACCCGCCAAAAGCGCCAGCGGCCACGCGCTGCTGCTCATCAACCCGCACACCTCGTTCTACTTCCGCTCCGAGGTACAGATGGTGAGCCAGCAGGGCCTGAATGCCTACGGAGCCGTGACGTGGGGACAGTTTTTTATCTATCAGGGCTTTAATGAGCATTGCGGCTGGATGCATACTTCCAGCCAAGCTGATTCGATGGATGAGTATCTCGAAACCATCGAAGAAAAAGGCGGTAACTTCTTTTATAAATATGGTGGCAAGCTGCGCGCCGTGACGGCGCAGAAAGTGTCGTTGCCCTACAAATCGGGCGATAAAATCCTGCGCAAAACCTTCACCATCTACCGCACGCACCACGGCCCCATCGTGGGCCAGAAAACCGACCAGCAATGGGTGGCGGTGCGCATGATGAACGCGCCGCTGGCCGCGCTGCAACAGTCGTACCTGCGCACCAAGGCTACCGACTACGCCAGCTTTCAGCAGGTGATGAAGCTGAACGGCAACGCGACCAACAACACCGTTTTTGCCGACACCAAGGGCAGCATCGCCTACTGGCATGGCAATTTTATGCCGAAACGCGACCCGAAATTCGACTGGAGCCAGCCCGTGGATGGCAGCAACCCGGCCACCGAGTGGCAGGGCTTCCACCCGGTGAGCGAGTTGGTGCAGGTGCATAACCCGGCCAGCGGTTTCATTCAGAATTGTAATTCCACGCCCTACACCGTGGCCGGCCCGAGCAGCCCGGTCCCGGCCAAATACCCCAAATACCTGGCCCCCGATGCCGAAAACTATCGGGGCCTCAACGCCGTGCGCGTGCTCAGCCGCAAAGCCGTATTCACCCTCGACACCCTGATTGCGGCGGCCGACGACCCGCACCTGACCGCCTTCGACGACATGCTGCCGCCCCTGCTGGCTGCCTACCAGCCTACCTCAGCCGAAAAAGCTGCCGCGCCTGCGGTGGGCGAAGCCGTGGAAGTGCTCCGTGCCTGGAACCACGGCTACAGCCAAACCTCCGTGGCCCAAACCGTGGCCATCTATTGGGCCGAGCGACTGCTGTCCAAGGCCCGCGCCCGCGTGCCCGCCGCCCAGCCCCAGCTCGACTACATCAGCTTCACCCGCTTCGCGCTGGCCAATACCACGCCCACAGAAAAAGTAGCTACTCTCACCGAAACGCTCGACGACCTAACCCGAGACTTCGGCACCTGGAAGATGCCCTGGGGCGATGTGAACCGTTACCAGCGCCTCACCGGCCGCATTGAGGAGAAGTACGACGACCAGCAGCCCAGTCGGCCGGTGGCCTTCACGTCGTCGGCTTGGGGCTCACTGGCGGCTTTCGGAGCGCGGGCCTATCCCGGCACTAAAAAGCGCTACGGCAACGTGGGCAACAGCTTCGTGGCCGTGGTGGAGTTTGGGCCGCGCATCGTGGCGCGCTCCGTGGTCACGGGTGGGCAGACCAGCCGGCCCGGCACGCCGCACTTCACCGACCAGGCCGATTTATACTGCAACGGCCGCTTCAAGGAGGTGCGATTTTATCCCGAAGACGTGAAGGCCCACACCGAAAAAACGTACCATCCCGGCGAGTAAGCCCGAACCGGGCTTACCTTCAACGCCATTCACTCACGCTAACCCCACCACGCATGGACGTTAAATATCTCTCCGACGACAAAGGCAAAATCACCGGCGTTTTCATTGCCATTGAGGAATGGGAGCGGCTGCAAAAGCAGTACAACATCAGCGAGAAAGCCCCGGCCGACTCCGGTGCCAAGCTCCAGCAGTCGCTGGCCGAGGCCATGAAGAAGGTGAAGCCCAGCGAGGAGGCCGAATAGAGGAGGCTGGATAAAAAAGAACGTCATGCTGAGCGCAGCCGAAGCATCTCTACCGCGAGAGTAATTACTTCCTCGGTAGAGATGCTTCGGCTGCGCTCAGCATGACGTTCCAGGCTATTGTGTTCCGGCTACTCCCGCAAAAACCTAACGGCCAAAATCGTCCTGCACGCGCACAATGTCATCCTCATCCGAAGGGTTATCCGCGTCGGTATGCTGCCAGATTTCGGCCAGGATGCCCCAGTCTTTCAGGCCCACGAGGCGGTGGCGCTCCCCCTGACGTAGGATGATGCGCTCGCCCACTTGCAGGCTTTTTACTTCGCCCTGCTCGTCGGTTTCGCTGGTGGCCACGCCCACAGGCCCCTGCACCACTTGCCAGATTTCGGCGCGGCGGTGGTGGTATTGCCAACTCAGACGCTGGTGCGGGGCCACCACCAGAATCTTCGGGCTCAGCCGGCCCGAAATCCGTAGGCTATCCACCAGAAGGCCGTCGAAATAGGTGTTGGCGAACTTCTGGGCCTGGGCTTCGTCAATTACGAAAAACCCGCCCCACGGGCGCGTGGGGTCTTCCTTGGCAATGGTGAAGCCTTGCTGCTTCAGCGTCTCGGCTACCTGGTGGAATAGGGCGCGCTTTTGGGAGTCGGTGTCGGGCATGAGCTTTTTCGTTTGGATTGAAGCAAATATATCAAGTTCATTATTTATAGCCACCTAGCAGCTTAATCAATACGTTTTCGCAGCATCAGCCGGCACCACCACCACATAATCGGCCACGTTCACCTGCTCTTTTTCTAGGGTCTGCAGCTGCTCCTGGGTCACTACGCTGATGGTTTTCACGCGCAGCTTGGGCGCGTACTGGTGCAGCCAGGCCCCGATGCCGTCGTGGTGGTCGGAGTGGTAGCTGCCGTTGAGGTGCAGCATGGTTTGGCCGGGGGCGAGGCTGGCCTGGATGAAGTGGGCCATGGTGGCATCCTTCAGGGCCTGGGCCTGGATGATGTTCTGGGCACCGCCGCCGTGTGCCTGGCCGCTGCCGCCGAACATAGCGGCCATGTTTTTATAGCCGGGCAGGTCGTAGTCTACTTTCAGCGGCAGCGGGGCGAGCAGGGCGCGGTCGTTGGCGGGCAGCTTGTCGAGGGCGGTGAGGCTGCGTTGGGCCACGGTTTTGGCGAAGGGACGCGGGGCGTTGGTGCCGATGACGGGCAGGTGGTTTTCGCGGGCGAAGAGTAGCAGCGGGCGGTAGTCGGTGGCGTAGTTGGGCCACGGGCGGGCTTGGCGCTCGAATGCCGTATCGGCCAGGGTGCCGGCGGCATATTGGGCCACCAGCGGCTGCACGTCGCGCTCAAACATTTCCATGCCTACTACCAGTTGGCCGGGCTTTTTCAGCTTCTGGAGGTCCTTGGCAACTTGCAGCTCCAGCCAGTGGGCGAGGGCATCGTTGTGCTGCTCGCCGAAGAGCACCACGTCGGCCTGGGCCAGTTCCTGGAGCATCTGGTCGTAGTCGGCGGGCAGGCCGGCGGCGCTGAAGAGGCGGTAGGCGGGCCGGTCGGCGGTGAAGGCCAGCAGCGGCAAAAGCAGCAATAAGAAGCGGAAACGCAGGAAACGGGGCATAAATCAGCAGGTAAGGAGTGGGTTTGGCCTTCGGGAGCTGATTAGTGCTCCACAAACGCCTTTTGCACACACAAAAGTCGTTTGTGGAGCAATGCAAATGCTTTTTGCGCGTGCAAAACAGGTTTGCAGCATACTGCAAATGACTTTTGCACTCACAAAATCGGTTTGCAGCATATCGCAAGCCTGTTTTGTAAGCGCAAAAGTCATTTGCGAAGTTGTAGCCAATTGCCGGGCCGGCTAGCCCTTATAAAACATCCATTTGCCCAGCTCCTTATACGTCACTTTCTTGCCGTACATCAGAATGCCCACGCGGTAGATACGGGCCGCCACCCACACCGTGCCCAGAAAGCCGAGAATGAGCAGGAAAATGGACAGCGCCAGCTGCCACATCGGCACGCCAAACGGCAGGCGGATGACCATGGCAATGGGCGAGGTCAACGGGAACATCGACATCCAGAAGGCCACCGGCCCGTCGGGATTGCGCAGGATGACGGACACGCCCACGATGTAGCTCAGAATAAGCGGCATCGTGATGGGAAACATGAACTGCTGGGTATCGGTCTGGTCGTCTACGGCCGCGCCCACGGCCCCGAACAGCGCCCCGTACAGCAGGTAGCCACCCAGGAAGTAGATGATGAAGCCGAACAGGATGGTGCCCAGCGGCAGCTCGGCCAGGGTGTTGAAGAAGCTGAAACGGCCGGCCGGGTTGGCCTGGGTTGCCCCTTGTTGGGTGCCCTGGTCGAAGCGCTGGGTGGCCGAGCGGGGCTCGTCGTCGGCAACGACAACTGCCGTAGCCCCAGCAGCCGAGGTGCCGGCGGCAACTTCCGTCTTGGGCTTTTCCTTGCCCGTCAGCAAAGGCATTACCACCGAGCTCACGCCGAACGAGAGCACGCCCCACAGCAGAAACTGCGTGAGGCCCACCGCCGCGATGCCCACAATTTTGCCCATCATCAAATCAAACGGCTTCACCGACGACAGCATTACTTCCATGATGCGGCTCGACTTCTCCTCCCCCACCCCGCGCATAATCTGCACGCCGTAGATGAAGATGAACATATAAATGGCCAGCGCCAGCGCGTAGGACATGCCCGAGGTGGCCAGCGCGTTGCTATTAGCCTCTTTGCCGGTTTCATCGAGACTCACGGCCTGCAAATCCACCTTCGAGCGCAGGCGGTCGAGCTGGTCCTGGGTGAGGCCGGACTTCTGCATTTTCAAGTCCGAAAAGGCCTTATTGAGCGCCGATTCCACGGCCGACTGCTTTTTCAGGCTGATGTTGCCTTTGCCAAAAAACTGCACGCCCACGGGCTTCTCCACGTCGAGGCCGGCGGGCAGGTACACCAGGCCGTCGTGCTTGGCTTTCTGGAAGCCTTTTTTGGCATCGGCCAGCGTGCCGGTGGTGGTTTCGAAGCGCAGCTGCGGGGTACTCACGAGGCGGCTGGCCACGCCCAGGCCGGAGTCGTCGCGCACTTCTATCACGTCGGTGGTGTCGTTGTCGGAGCTCGCCATTTTGGCGATGATGAAGCCGAACCCCGCCAGCAGCAGCGGCACGGCCAGGGTGAGCACGATAAAGGCTTTTTTGCGCACGCGGCTCAGGTATTCGCGTTGGGCAATGAGGAGGAATTTGGAGGCCATGATGACAGATTAAAGCAGCGCGTTAGCGGTTTCGAGGAGGGTTTCGGGCATGGTTTCGCGCACGCGCCGGATGAAAATCTCGTTGATGCTCGGGATTTTCTCGCGGAAGGCTTCCACTTCCACTGTGCCGATAAGGTAGCGCAGCAAATCGTTCGGCCGCACGCCATCGTGCAGCTGCACGCGGGCGTAGAAGTGGCCGTTTTCGCGCTCCTTCTGCTCCACCACTTCAAAATCGGGGTGCACCAGAATGAGCTTGCCCCGGCCCTCCACCTCGTAGGTATTGGTCTTGAACTGGTCGCGAATCACGCCAATGGGCCCGTCCAGCACCTTGCGCGAGCGGTTGATGAGGGCAATGTTGTCACACATCTCCTCCACCGATTCCATGCGGTGCGTCGAGAAAATGATGGTCGCGCCCTGGTTCCGCAGCTCCAGAATCTCGTCCTTAATCAGGTTGGCATTAATCGGGTCGAAGCCCGAGAACGGCTCGTCCAGAATAATCAGCTTGGGGTCGTGCAGCACCGTGGCAATGAACTGCACCTTCTGCTGCATGCCCTTACTGAGGTCTTCCACGTTTTTGCCGGCCCACTCCTTTATCTCGAAGCGGTTCAGCCACTGCTTAATGCGGGCCGTGGCATCGGCCCGGCTCAGGCCGCGCAGCTGGGCTAGGTAGAGCAGCTGCTCGCCCACTTTCATCTTCTTGTAGAGGCCACGCTCCTCGGGCAGGTAACCGATTTGGGCAATGTGGCTCGGATTCAGCCGCTCGCCGCGAAAGCGAATTTCACCCTCATCAGCCCCCGTAATCTGGGTGATGATGCGGATGAGCGAGGTTTTGCCCGCCCCGTTGGGCCCGAGCAGGCCGAAGATGCTGCCCTCCGGTATTTCCAGGCTCACGCCGTCGAGGGCGACGTGGTTGGCGTAGGCCTTGCGCACGCCGATGGCTTCCAGTATTGGTTTCACAGAAAGAAGGGTTGGTTGGTGGGTTAAATGTAGAAGAATGGAGTTGGGCAAATGTATTGAGTGCCTCCCTTACTTGCCAGAAGCCGGGAGCTAAGCGGCCGCAAACCGTTCCCAAACGGTGAATAAGGCAGATGAATGGGGCCGAAGGTTTTAGCGGGCAGTGGCAGGCTCGGGCTCGTCGCCCAACTCGCGCAGGCTGGCTTCGAGGCGGTCGAGGTGCTGGCCATAAAGACGCTGGAGGTACCATTGGGTGGCCCGGCGCATCCCGTAATAAATAAAAACCCCCAGCATACCATACACCACGCCCAGCAGGCCCAGCCCGGTCACCAGCTTGGGCTCGGCAAACCGCTGCACCATGCGCCCGCCCACAAACAGCAGGCTCACCGTGAGCGAGGCCGGCACCGACCACATCGTGGCCCGGTAATACAGTTGCACCAGGCTGCGCAAGCTGTGCAATTGCTGCCCCATGTGCTCGCGCACGGCCTGGCCCGCCACTTCGCCCAGGCTGCGCAACAGGGCCAGCTTGCGCCGGTAATAAAAACCACTGAGCACGCAAATGAGCCCCAGCCACGCCACCGCAGCCAGGTAAAAGCTGTCCTGGGTTGAGGCGGCTACCCCAATGCAAACCGCCAGGCACACCCCCACAAACCCGATTTCCAGCCAGGCATTGCGGCGCATCTTGGCCACCGGGCTTGCCGAGGCCCGGGCCAGCAGCTGCGTCAGGGCCGCCTCATTGAGCACGGCCGGCCCATCAGTGGGCGCAGGCTGCTTCCAGCTTGCACGAAGGTCATCGAGTTCCATCAGGCGGCGGGGACTAAAATAGAGCGAAGTTTTTCCTGCACGCGGTGCATTTTCACGCGCACATTGTTTTGGGTAATGCCGAGAATGTCGGCCATTTCCTCATAGGGCCGGTCTTCTAGGTAAAGCAGAATAAAGGCCTTATCGACCTCCGACAGACGTCCAATGGCCCGGTAGAGCTGGGCGCGGTCGTCGGCGTCGAAGCCCGTTTCCGGGGCCTGGGCTACGGCCAGCGCCTCGGCATCCAACTCGCTCGGGGCCGGGCGGCGGGTGCGCTGGCGCAGGTTCGAGATGGCCACGTTCAGCGCAATGCGGTAGAGCCAGGTGCTGAGCTTCGCGCCCGGCTGGGGCACATAGCGCGGCCACGCCCGCCACAATTGCAGCACCATTTCCTGGAACAAGTCCTGGCGGTCATCCGCATCCTGGCAATACAGCCGGGCCACGCGCCGCAGCAGCGGCTGATACTCATGCAGCGCGGCAACAAAATCAGCAGACGGGGTGGCGGAGGCCATGCGGGGGTAAGAGTTTTTCAGGGAGTGAATCGCCGGTTAAGGCGTAGCATTACAACCGCCAATAAAAATTTCCGCAATAACCACAATTGCCTGTCATGCTAAATGCAAAAAGCCCCGCCTGACCAAGGGCCAGACGGGGCTTTGCAAAACTATTCAATCACGAATTATGCGAAATACTCCTTCACTTTCTCGAAGAAGCCCTTCTCGTTCTTGCCGGGGTGCGGCGTGAAGTTGTCCGAGTCGCGCAGCTTCTCCAGCAACTCGCGCTCCTGGTTGCTCACGTTTTTGGGCGTCCACACATTCAGATGAATCAGCTGGTCGCCACGGCCGTAGCCGTTCAGGTCCTTGATGCCTTTGCCGCGCAGGCGCAGGATTTTGCCTGGCTGGGTGCCGGGGTCGACCTTGATTTTCACCTTGCCTTCGATGGTGGGCACTTCCAGGCTCGCACCTAGGGCCGCATCCACGAACGAGATGTACTGCTCGAACATGATGTTGTTGCCGTCGCGCTTCAGGAATTCGTGCGGCTCCTCCTCAATCTGAATGAGCAGGTCGCCCGGCACGCCGCCGCGCTCGGGGAAGTTGCCCTTGCCGTTCATGCTCAGCTGCATGTCGTTGGCCACGCCGGCGGGGATGTTGATGGGAATCACCTCCTCGTGCAGCTGACGGCCTTCGCCTTTGCACACGTCGCAGGTCGTCACAATGGTTTTGCCCTCGCCGTTGCAGGTGGGGCAGGTGCTGCTGCTCACCATCTGGCCGAGCATGGTGTTCACCACGCGCTTGGTCTGGCCCTGGCCCTGGCAGGTGGGGCAGGTTTTGAGGTCAGTGCCGTTTTTGGCCCCGGTGCCGCTGCACGGCGAGCAGGCCACGTAGCGCTTCACCTTGATTTTCTTCTCGACGCCGTTGGCGATTTCCTCCAAATCGAGCTTCAGCTTGATGCGCAGGTTCGAGCCTTTCTTCTGGCGCCGGCCGCCGCCCTGGCGCCCGCCCCCGAAGAAGCCCTCGAAGCCCCCGCCCCCGCCGAAAATATCGCCGAACTGCGAGAAGATGTCCTCCATGTTCTGGGCACCGCCGCCACCGCCGCCCATGCCCTGATGGCCGTACCGGTCGTAGCGCGCCCGCTTGTCAGCGTTGCTGAGAACTTCATAAGCCTCGGCGGCTTCCTTGAATTTGTCCTCGGCGGTCGGGTCGTCGGGGTTTTTATCGGGGTGGTACTTGATGGCCATCTTGCGATAAGCCGACTTGATAACGTCGCCTTCCGCCGTTTTGGTAATGCCTAATACCTCGTAATAATCGCGCTTCGTAGCCATCTGCGTGGTGTTATTCTGCCAGTCATGCTGAGCGAAGTCGAAGCATCTCTACCGAGGAAGTAATCAGTTACTCTCGCGGTAGAGATGCTTCGACTTCGCTCAGCATGACCGTCTTTATTTATTGTTCTAAATCCAAACCCTAAAATTACTGCCCAAGCACCACTTTAGCATGGCGAATCACCTTATCACCCAAATAGTAGCCCTGCTCCACCACGTCCACAATTTTCCCTTTCAGGTCGTCGCTCGGCGCGGGAATCTGGGTGATGGCCTCGTGCAGTTCGGCATCGAAGTCGCCGCCCTTGGCTTCCATGGCGGTCAAACCCTTTTGCTGCAGCGTTTTGTTCAGCTTGCTCTGAATAATTTCGATGCTTTCGCGCACAGCGTTGGCATCGGTGGTGCTGGCGGTGGCGTTGCGGGCGCGCTCGAAATCGTCGAGCACGGGCAGCAGGGCCGTCATCAGCTCCTGGTTGGCGGTTTTAAACAGTTCGATGCGCTCCTTAGTGGTGCGACGCTTGTAGTTCTCAAACTCGGCAGCCAGGCGCAGGTACTTGTCTTTGAGGTCGGCCAACTCGGCATCGGTGCGGGAGCCTTCGGCTTTCGGAGCAGCCGATGCGGAAGCCTCTGCGGCGGCGGCGGTGTCAGTGGTTTCGCCGTCGGCATCGGCCATTTCGCCAGCTACGTGGTTGGGGTCGGCGGTCAGGTTGTCGTCCTGGGGCAGGTTGTTCTCGTTAGCCATTTGCGAAAATATTCGTCGGAAGGGGTTTTTCACGGGGTTAGCCGGTTAGTCAAGCTGCGGGCGCAATTCACTTGCCAAAGGGGCGCGGGCTGCCATAGTGGCACGAGGAAGCGAGACTAATTTTTCCTTTACTTTCGCTTTCCCAAGGAATTTACTTTTCACGCAAAATTACATTCACATGAGCCAAAGAGCATTTATGATAGCGCTAGCAGACCGTATTGGTCGTAACAATCAAGAACGCGTTATCGAAGCGTATGCTAATGCTGAACGCCGTGGTGAAATAGCAAGAGGCAGTAATATTTACGCTAAATCTTCTGAGACCTATGCTCGAGGACTATGGAATGATGGTATGCGTAAAGGCTGGTTACGTCACCCTAGCCAACTATAACTTAATCGTGCAATGCCTTCCAAATCATATCCTTCAACTGCGTGATGTTCTTATTCGTAAGGCTGGAAATGAAGATGGCGGGCACCTCGGCCGGAAGCGTCTGGCGAATTTCAGCCTCCAGCTCCTCGTCAATCATGTCGGACTTGGTGATGGCCAGCAGGCGCTTCTTGTCCAGTAGTTCGGGGTTGAACTGCTCCAGCTC
>NZ_JBCEVZ010000075.1:0-21101 GCF_038448715.1 Hymenobacter segetis
AAGAGACAGCCACTAATTCAATCGAATGAGTTACTTACTGCGGGCAAGATGCTTCGCGGCGCTCTGCATGACGTGCTTTCGAGCCTTTGTATTAATGAAAATAAACGGCCTACTCTTTGGAATCCTCGCAGTGCTGGCCGCCACCCCGGCCCACGCCCAGCCCGCCCCGCCCGCCTTCACCACTGCCGTCACGCCGCCCGCTACCAGGCTGCCGCTGTTCCAGGTGAAGCAGCCGGATAAAAGGCTCAGCCCCTTCACTGGCATGACGCGGCGGCACTGGCAGGACGCCGCCCGCTACCTGCTCAGCGGCGCGTTCAGCTACATCCATCAGCTGGACGACCCGATGCAATTCCCCAAGCAGCCCGGCAAAAGCTACCCGCGCACCGCTGCCCAGGTGCCCACCGAGAAGCTGGAAGGCCTGTGCCGCACCCTGTTCATGGCCGCGCCGCTGCTGAAAGAAGACCCCGGCCTGACGCTGAACGGCATCAAAGTGGGCGACTACTACCGCCACCAGCTGGCCCAGTTGGTGAACCCGGCCAGCCCATCGTTCATCCAGCCCCGGGCTAAGGATGGCGGCCCCAGCCAGAACCTGGTGGAGTTTGGCGGGCTGAGCGTGGCGCTGTTTGCGACCCCCGAAATCCTCTGGGACCCACTGCCCCAGGCCACCAAAGATGCCCTGGCTGCCACCATGCTCAGCTACGGCGACGGCCCCACCGTGCCCCAGAACTGGCGCTATTTCAACATCTTCATCCTGAGCTTCTACAAAAGCCGGGGCTACACCGTCAACGAAAAGTTGATGGAAGAATACCTGCAAAAGCAGCTCACGCACTACCGCGGCGAAGGCTGGTACCACGACGGCCCTACCTTCGACTACTACAGCATGTGGGCCTTCCAGATGTACGGCCGGCTGTGGAGCGAATACTACGGCCGGGCACACTACCCCGAAATTGCCACCCAGCTCACCGCCAATTTCTCCCCGCTGAAGGACAATTACCCTTACCAGTTTGGGCGCGACGGCCGCATGATAATGTGGGGCCGCAGCATCACCTACCGCTTTGCGGCGGTGGTGCCCTTCCCGCTGATGGGCCTGCACCCCGAGGCCGGTACCAACTTCGGCTGGATGCGGCGCATTGCCTCGGGCACGCTGTTACAGTTTTTGAAAAACCCGGATTTTTTGCAGGACAATATCCCCACGCTGGGCTTCTATGGCTCTTTTGACCCCGCCGTGCAGGCCTATAGTTGCCGAGGCAGCGTGTTCTGGATGGCCAAGGCCTTCCTGGGCCTGCTCGTGCCGGCCGACTCGCCCTTCTGGACCGCCACCGAGAACGAAGGCCCCTGGGGCAAGGAGCTGAAGCCGGGCACCGTGTTCAACAAGTTCGAGGCCGGCCCCAACATCCTCGTCACCGACTATCCCAACACCGGCGCGGCCGAAATCCGCGTACCCTCGGCCCAGCCCGCCAGCGATGGCAACCGGGGCAACGAAAACTATAACCGCCTGAGCTACAACAGCGCCTTCCCCTGGCAGGCCGACGGCCCCAACGGCGAAGTGGCCATGGACTACGTGTTCAAAACCCCGGACAACAAGTGGGAGCCGTTGCGCCTCTACACCTTCAAAAAGTTCGAAAACGGCATCTACTACCGCGATGCCGAGCTGGAAACCAACCACAACATCAAGCTGCATCTGGCCGACATCACCCTGCCCAACGGCATCCTGCGCCTCGACCAGAACCTGAGCACCGAGCCCGTGGCCGCCCGCCTGGGCCACTACGCCCTGCCCAACCTCACGGGCACCATCCGGCGCACCACGCGCAAGGTGAACGGCTACGAAGCCCAGCTCATCGACAACGGCACCTACCAGCTGGCCCTCATCCCGCTCAGCGGCTGGACCAAAACCGAAACCCTGACCACCACCGGCCTCAACCCCGTGAAGTCCGAAAGCGCCGTTATCAACGTCTCGGCCCAGTTTGAGCCCGCTCAAACTACACTCTACGCCACGCTCATACTCTGGAAAAAATCCGGCGAAACCTGGACCGATGCCGAATTAATGCCCGTGAAAGAACTTATGCCGCCGGCCCAGAACAGCAGCGCCGTGGTGACTTTCAAGGACGGCAGCAGCAAGACCATAAAATTTGATTAAAAAGAAAAACTAACGAACGTACGGCCCCGACCAGCGCCAACCCGGCTAACTGAGCAGTGAGAAACTTGCTAGCCTGACAGTGAGAGCCCGGCCCCGCTGCAAACGGAGCCGCTGGCCGGTGGGAGGTGGGACCCTTACCGGCCACTGGTCGCGGGCCGTGCGTTCGTGTTTTTCTTTATCATTTGTCATCCTGAGCGGAGCGAAGGACCTTGTCACCGATAAACGATTTGCAGAAATCAAGCGGCACAGGCGTGATAAGGTCCTTCGCTCCGCTCAGGATGACAAGTGTTTTTATTCGCATCTTTCAGTGGCTCCGGCCACTTCCTCGTTTTTATGAAATACTACTTTGGTTTCTTACTGCTGGTGCTCGGATTAATTCAATCTGCCGCCGGCAAACCCGGCCCGCCCGCGAAAGAAAAAACCAGCGCCTATCTGTTCGTCTACTTCACCGGCAACGACCTCAAGGAAGAAGCCATCCGCTTCGCCCTCAGCCCCGACGGTTACCACTACACGGCGCTCAACGGCAACCGGCCGGTCATCAGCTCGGCCGCTATCAGCGAGACGGGCGGCGTGCGCGACCCGCACATTCTGCGCGGGGCCGATGGCAAAACCTTCTACATGGTGGCTACCGACATGGTATCAGCTAAGGGCTGGGACTCCAACCGGGGCATGGTACTCATGAAGTCCACCGACCTGCTTAACTGGAAATCCAGCGCCATCAATTTCCAGAAGCGCTACCCCGGCCAGGATGACCTGAAACGCGTCTGGGCTCCGCAAACCATCTACGACGCCCAGGCCGGCAAATACTTGGTTTACTTCTCGCTGAAGCACGGCACAGACCCCGATAAAATCTACTATGCCTACGCCAACAAGGATTTCACCGATTTGGAAGGCGAGCCGAAACAGCTGTTCATCAGCCCCACCAACGGTTCGTGCATCGACGGCGACATCGTGGCCAAAGACGGCAAGTTTTACCTGTTTTTCAAGACCGAAGGCAAGGGCAACGGCATCAAAATCGCCGTGTCGGATAAGCTCACCGGCGGCTACGTGCTGCGCGACCAATACGTGCAGCAAACCACCGACCCGGTGGAAGGCGCGGGCACCTTCAAGCTCAATAATTCCAACGATTACATCCTGATGTACGACGTGTACACCAAGGGCCGTTACCAGTTCACCCGCACTTCCGACCTCCAGAATTTCAAGGTTGTGGACAGCGAGGTGAGCATGAATTTTCACCCGCGCCACGGCACCGTGCTGCCCATCACGGCGCAAGAGGGCGCGCGCCTGGCCGCCCGCTGGCTGGCTCCGGTCGACGTGCTGCGCTCGGCCCGCAACCCCGCTATCCGTTCGCAAAATACCGTGGCCGATTCCGCCGGCGGCAAGCTGGCCTTCCTGGCCAAACCAGGCACCAGCCTGAAAGCATTCGACCCCACGTTTTCCACTTTCGCCGGGGTAGCAGTGCAGCCCACCGGCCCGCAGGATTTCACCAAAGGCCCCGTGCGCTACAACGTGAGCGGCACCAGCCAGAAGCAGCCCGTTTCGGTGAGCATGGCCGAAACCCACAACCCTGCCCTGACCGGCTACTATGCCGACCCGGCCATCCTCTACGCTGAGAAAACCGGCAAATTCTACCTCTACCCCACGAGCGACGGGTTTACGGGCTGGTCGGGCACCTACTTCAAGGCGTTTTCATCGCCGGATTTGGTGAATTGGAAGGACGAGGGCGTGATACTGGATTTGGGGAAGGATGTGAGCTGGGCGAAGAAAAACGCCTGGGCGCCCTGCATCATCGAGCAGAAAACGGCCAACGGCTACAAGTACGCCTATTATTTCTGCGCCGAAGGCAAGATTGGCGTGGCCCTGTCCGACAGCCCCACCGGCCCTTTTGTGGACACCGGCAAACCTCTGATTGACACCCGGCCCGAGGGCGCGAAGGGCGGCCAGCAGATTGACCCGGCCGTATTCCACGACCCCAAAACCGGCAAAAACTACCTCTACTGGGGCAACTCCTACATGGCCGGCGCGGAACTGAACGACGACCTCATCTCCCTGAAACCCGGCACCACACAGTTGATGACGCCCGACGGCACCTTCCGCGAGGGCAGCCACGTGCTCTACCGCAACGGCACCTACTACTTCATGTGGAGCGAAAACGATACCCGCGACCCCGACTACCGCGTGCGCTACGGCACGGCTGCCACGCCGCTGGGCAAAATCACGGTGTCGGCCAATAATCTGGTTGTCAGCAAAGACGCGGCGGCCGGCCTCTATGGCACGGGCCACAATTCCACCATCCAGGTGCCGGGGCGGGATGAGTGGTACCTCGTCTACCACCGTTTCACCTACCCCGAGGGCCTCGGGATGGGCCGCGCTGCCGGCTACCACCGCGAAGTTTGCATTGATAAGCTGGAATTCAACGCCGACGGCAGCATCAAGCCTGTGACACCCACGCACGCCGGCATCCAGCCGGTGCGGGTGAAATAATCGGCCGGATTGGCAGACAACGCATCTCTAAAAACCACTCATCACTTCATGTTGAATTTTCGATTTGCGCTGTGTATTTTACTGATATCGAGTTTATTGCAGCCGCTGACCAGCCGCGCCCAAATGCCGGTGGGCCTGGGCTGGGCGAAGAATAACGTGAACGGCGCGGTGTTCCGCAAAAACTCCGTCGTGACGCAGGGCCGCGACCAGTACGTGGCCTGGTACGATTCGGCGGCCTACGTGGTGCTGGCCAAGCGGCGACTGCCAGCCGGGCCGTGGCAGGTGCAACGCACGCCATACCAAGGCAATGTGAAGGATGCCCACAACATCATTAGCCTGATGGTGGATGGCGTGGGCTACGTGCACCTGTCCTTCGACCACCACAACAACCCCCTGCACTACTGCCGGGGCAAAGCGCCCGGCTCGCTCGAAATGGGGCCGCTCCAGCCCATGACCGGCCAGCAGGAGCAGAAGGTTTCCTACCCCGAATTCCACCGTTTCCCCGGCGGCGACGTGCTGTTTATGTACCGCGACGGCGGCTCCGGCAACGGCAACCTCGTGCTGAACCGCTACAGCCCGAAAAACCAGAAATGGACCCGCCTGCACAGCGTGCTCATCGACGGCGAGGGCCAGCGCAACGCCTACTGGCAGGCTTGCATCGATGCGCGGGGCACCATCCATGTGTCGTGGGTATGGCGCGAGTCGCCCAACGTGGCCTCCAACCACGACATGGCCTACGCCTGCTCGAAGGACGGCGGCCTGACCTGGCAGCGCAGCACCGGCGAAAAGTATCAGATTCCCATCACCGAAAAAACCGCCGAGTACGCCGCCCGCATCCCCCAAAACAGCGAGCTGATTAACCAGACCAGCATCACCGCCGATGCCCAGGGCCGGCCCTACATCGCCACCTACTGGCGGCCGGCCGGCACCCAGGTGCCGCAGTATCAGTTGATTTATCTGAATGGTAAAACCTGGAAAACCGCCCAAATCAGCCAGCGCACCATGCCTTTCAGCCTGAGCGGCGTGGGCACGAAGAAGATTCCGATTTCGCGCCCGCAGCTGCTGGTTTCGACCCAAAAAGGCAAAACTGCCGCTTACCTGCTCTACCGCGACGCCGAGCGCCAGGACCGTGCCTCGGTGCTGCAATGTCCCGACCTCGCCACCAACCAGTGGACGGCCACTGACCTCACAACCAGTTCCGTGGGCAACTGGGAGCCCAGCTACGACACCGAGCGCTGGAAAACCGAAGGCATCCTCAGCCTATTCGTGCAGCGCACCGGTCAGGGCGACGGCGAAACCCTCGAAAACCTAGCCCCGCAGCCGGTATACGTGTTGGAATGGAAGCCCGGTAAGTAGCTGCCGTTTTGTGGGCGGGCTTATATCCCCGGCCACGCCTGGGCCACGCGCAGGCCGCGCAGCATGGCGCTTTTCTTGCGCTGATGGGCCTGCATACGCCGCAAAATCCCGCTGAGAATACGCACGGCTTCCACCACGCGCGGGCCTTTGTTGAGCATCACGCACTCGGCGCGGTCGCCCATGGCGGCATCGGTGATTTCGGCGCGGGAGGGCATGCCGCCCCGGGCCAGGCTCTCGAGCACCTGTGTGGCCCAGATGACGGGCACGTGGGCGGCCTCGCACAGCCAGAGGATTTCCTCCTGCACCTCGGCCAGGCGCTCGAAGCCGCATTCC
The DNA here is from genome assembly GCF_038448715.1 of Hymenobacter segetis. Lineage (GTDB taxonomy): Bacteria > Bacteroidota > Bacteroidia > Cytophagales > Hymenobacteraceae > Hymenobacter > Hymenobacter segetis. The sequence continues at coordinate 6,311 of NZ_JBCEVZ010000075.1, forward strand.
ACGGCTAGGTCGCCGCGGGCAATCATCACCGCACAGCTCTCGCCTTGCATGGCGCTGAGCAGCAGGGCCGGGAGTTGCTCGAAGCCCCGCCGCGTTTCAATTTTGAGGATGATGGGCAGCTCCCGGTCCGTGAGGCGACTGATTTCCTGCCGCAGCTGCTCTACATCGGCCGCCGAGCTCACGAAGGAGAGGGCCACCAGGTCGGCGTGCTGGGCTACGAAGGCCAGGTCGCGCTGGTCCTTCTCCGTGAGGGCGGAGAGCGGTAGCTGGCTTTCGGGCAGGTTGATGCTCTTGTCGTTGCGCAGCTTTTCGCCCTGCGAGCGGGCCTGGGTGATGCGCACGCGCAAGGCTTCGGGCTCGACCTCCTCAATGACCCCGCCAATCTTGCCGTCATCGAACCAGATGGGCTCGCCGGCCCGCACGTAGTCGAACGCCTCGGACCACGCGCAGCCAATGGCCGCTGCGGCTTCGCCATCCAATGCCGTTGGGACGGACAGCGCCCCGCCGCCAGCCGGCCGCCGGCGCACCAACAAACTATCGCTGGGTCGCAATAGAATGAACGGCTCCGAGGGCTCCAGGTGCTGAATGGTAGCCATTCCGTCCGCCCCCCGAAACTGGGTAAGCGGCGTGAGATAGGTCGTTTTGCTAAGCTCGGCCCAGCAGCCTTGCGGCGTGCAGCTGCCAACGTGCAGCTTGCGCCGCTTCCCCCGCGCATCCACAAATGCAATGGCCTCGCCGGCGTGCAGGCCGAGCAGCCAGGCAGCCGGGAAAGCCAGACTGGCGGCCGCCGCTGCTGGGGCCGCCGTGGGCTGTTCGGCGGCGCTCAGCCATATCCGTGCGGGGGCCAGCCGCCGCCCAAAGGCATCAATTTTCGGACTGATTTGTAGCACGGCCGGCCCGGGCGGCAGGCCTTGGGTGCGCAGCTTGGGGCCGGCCAGGTCCATGCTCACCTTGCAGGACTTGCCCAGCGTCTGCTCGGCACGGCGCAGGTGCGCAATCATCTGCTGCCAGGCTGCCACGTCGTCGTGGGCGCAGTTGATGCGCAGGCAGTCCATGCCCTGCCGCAGCAGCTCTTCCACCAGAGCATAATTGGTGGCGGCCTCGCTGGGCATGGTCACCATGATGCGGACGTCGCGCTCGGCCGGCACCGGGCCCAGGCAGGCGGTGCTGTGTTCGGCCAGCAGGCGCGGGCCGCTGCTGAAGGTCGGGCCGGTTTCGTCCGGCTGAACTGGCTCCGGTGAGGTGGGCCGTGCCAGGGCGTGCAGCACGGCCCGCACCGCCTCCACGCTGGCCAGGGCGTGGGCCTCGGCCCGGCCCAGGGAGGAGAGGCCGAGCTCGGCGAGGCGGTATTGCAGGGGGCGCAGGTCGCGCTGGCGCAGGGCCAGGTAGTGCAGCAGGTTGCGGGCACCCAGCTGGAAATTTGGGTGAATAGAGGACAGGTATTGCGTGCATTGCGTGGCAAAGCCCACCATCTCGTCGCGCACGGTGGTGAGTTCGGCAAGCAGCCCATCAAGGTCGGCGCTGGACCGGGGGGGAACCGAAGCGGGCCGGATGAGTTCAGCCATGACAAGCAGCAGGAGGGGTACTCGAATGCGAATTGGCCTGCCGCCCAAGAAATTACGCACGTGCCGGGTGATGATTCAGCACCCGGCCGGGAAAGGAAAATCCGAACCCAAAGAACCCGCCCCGCGCGCGCCAGCACCCTGCTGATTATTAGCCAAAGCGTTGATTTTCGTCATGTTTTGTTGGTTGGGTTTGGCTGAACCTTGTAAGCGCAACTTACTTCCGCTTCAAGGCCATGGATGTCAATCTGCAATTCCTCGGGGCCGCGCACTGCGTCACGGGTTCCAAGCACCTGCTCACGCTGGAAGAGGCGGGCAAGCGCCATCAGCTACTCATCGATTGCGGACTGTTTCAGGGCCTTAAGGAGCTGCGGCTGCGCAACCGCGAGGAGCTGCCCCTCGCGCCCGCCGACGTCGAAATTGTCATCCTCACCCACGCCCACATCGACCACAGCGGCTACCTTCCCAAGCTGGTGAAAGACGGTTTTCGGGGCCGCATCCTGTGCACCGAGCCCACCGCCGATTTGCTCAGCATTATGCTCCTTGACTCGGCCAAGCTGCAGGAAGAAGATGCGGTTTACGCGAATAAAAAAGGCTATTCCAAACACCATCCGGCTCTGCCGCTCTACTCGCAGGCCGACGTGGAGCAGGTGCTGCCCCTGGTGGAAAGCGTGGCCTACAATGCGCCCATCAGCCTGCTCGGGGGCAGCCTCGTGCTCACCTTCCGGGAAGCTGGCCACATCCTGGGCTCGGCCATTGTGGAGCTGGACGTGCGGGGCGCGCACCAGCACAAGCGCCTCGTGTTTTCCGGCGATTTGGGCCGCTACGACAGCCCGCTGATGCACGACCCCACGGCCATCCCCCAGGCCGATGTGCTCGTGGTGGAATCCACCTACGGCGACCGCACCACGCGCCTGGCCGACCCCGAATCGGTGCTGGCCCGCACCGTGAACGAGGCCCTGGACCGGGGCGGCGTGCTGCTCGTGGCGGCCTTTGCCGTGGGGCGCACCCAGGCGCTGCTCTACTACCTGAAAAAGCTGCTGGCGGCCGGCCGCATCCCGCCCGTGCCGGTGTACGTGGATAGTCCCATGGCCCTGCGCGTGGCCGACCTCTACCCGCGCCACCCCACGGCGCACCGGCTGGGCCACGGCAACGTGTTCGATTTCAGTGGCCTGCACCTGGTGCCGGAGTCGGAACAGTCGAAGGCGCTGAACCAGAAAACCGGTTGGGGCATCATCATCTCGGCCAGTGGCATGTGCACGGGCGGGCGCATTGTGCACCACCTGCACCACCGCCTGCCCCGCCCGCAGGATACGCTGCTGCTCATCGGCTACCAGGCCGAGGGCACGCGGGGCCGCCGCCTGCTGGCCGGCGAGCAGGAAATCAAGATGTTCGGCGAAATGGTGCCCGTGCGCTGCCACGTCGAGCACCTCGACGGCTTCTCGGCCCACGCCGACCGCTCGGAATTGCTGCGCTGGCTCGACCAGTTTCAGGCCCCGCCCCAGCGCGCCTTCGTGGTGCACGGCGAGCCGCCGGCCGCCGAAAACCTGGCCGCAACGCTGCGCGAGCGCCACTGGCCCAGCGTGGAAGTGCCCGAATACCTGGAATCCGTCCGCCTGTTCGCCGGGCTTTGATTCGGGGGGCGGCAGTTGTCTTACGTGTTAATTATTAGCCGCAAACGCTTTTTTAAATCTGTACTCTGGTCATGAAACCACGCCTTTTTTTTGGACTGCTCCTGGGGCTGAGTTTCTCGGGGCACCTGGCTGTCGGGCAGCGTCCGGTGTCCCTCATTCCGCCGCCCATCGCTCCCCCGCCGGTCGATGAGCTGGTGATTACCAACGTGAACGTGGTGGACGTTGATTTGGGCGAAGTCGAGCCCCACCGCAACGTGGTGCTGCGCGACGGCGTCATCTTTTCGGTGGGCCAATGGGTGCCGGCCGGCCGGGGCGTGCCCACCCTCGACGGCACCGGCAAATACCTGGTGCCCGGCCTGTGGGACTTCCACACCCACGCCCTGGGCTCAGCCGCCGATGAGCGGGTGGCCCTGCCGCTGTACGTGGCCCACGGCATCACCAGCATCCGCGACGTGAGCGCGGCCCGGCCCCTGGCCGACCTGTTGCGCACATACCAGGCCCTGGAAACCGGGGCGCGGGTGGGGCCGCGCCTCGAACTGGCCGGCCCCGTGCTCGACGGCTCGGCCGATGGCAGCACCAGCCTGAGCCTCACGGCCACCCGCGCCGAGGGCTTTGCCCGGGCCGAAGCCCTGATGCGGGCGGGCTGGTGCAGCCTGCAAGCTGGCCCGTACCTATCGCCCGAGGCCTTTGGGGGCATCGCCGCTGCCACCCGCCTGGAGCGGGTGCACTTGGCCGGTGCCGTGCCCGAGGCCGTGCCGGTGCTGGATGCCATCGGGGCCGGCCAGCGCAGCATCGAGCACGCCGATAAGCTGCTGCTGGCCTGCTCCGGCCGCGAGGCCGAGCTGGTGGCGGCACGCGCTGCGGCCCTGGCCGGCCCCCGGCCCCTGCCCACGCTGCAAGCCTGCATCAAATCGCAGCAAAAGGACATCGTGGCGAGCTTCAGCCCCAGCCGGTGCGCGACGCTGGCCCAGGCGCTGATGCAGGACCATACGGCGGTGATGCCCGGGCTGGTGGCCCACGATTTCGACCTGCGGCGCGACCCCGCCCGGGAAGACCCGCGCTTTCGGTCGGTGCCGGCCAGCATGCGCCAGCAGTGGGCGCAGGCCGCCCACGACCGGCCGCACCTATCGGCCGGCAAGCTGGCCAAAATCCAGGTTGCCGATTCGTTGCAGCGCAGCATGGTGGCCACGTTTGGGCTGCTGGGCGTGCGCCTGGTGGCGGGCTCCGATGCCGGCTCCGGCACGCCCAACCTCTTTTACGGCGGCAGCTTGCACGATGAGCTGGAGCGCCTGGTGGCCCTCGGCCTCACGCCGGCCGAAGCCCTGCGCGCCGGCACCGTGAACCCGGCCATGGCCACCGGGCACGGCTTCGACGTGGGCCGCATCCGCCCCGCTTATGCGGCCGATGTGCTGCTGCTCAACGGCAACCCGCTCGACGATATCCACAACCTGCGTCTGATTCAGGCCGTGGTGCTGCGCGGCCGCCTGTTCGACCTGCCCGCCCTGGCCGGCCTGGCCACGGAAGCCGAGCAAGCTGCTATTCAGCAGAACGTAGCGGCCCAGGCGGCCACGGCCACCCGCTGAGTGCTTTTCAGACCAGAATATGAGCCCTTGAAGCCGTTTTGAGCCACTTTATTCGACCAGCCACCAGCGCCGGGGCGGGCGCTTGGCCACCAGCCGGAACTTCTGCACGGCGTACTGCTCGATGTGGGCCAGGGCTTCGGCCACCGAATCGGTGAAGGTGAGTAGCTCCAAATCGGCGGCGGCCACCATGCCCTGGGCCTGCATGTGGGTGAGCTGGGCCAGCAGCGGCTGCCAGTAGGCGCGCCCCACCACCACTACCGGGAAATCCAGGATTTTGCGGGTCTGGATGAGGGTGAGGGCCTCAAACAGCTCGTCGAGCGTGCCAATGCCGCCGGGCATAATTACAAATGCATATGAATACTTCACCAGCAAGACTTTACGGACGAAGAAGTACCGGCAGCTCAGCCACTTGTCGAGGTAGGCGTTGGGGTGCTGCTCGGCATTCAGCACGATGTTGCAGCCCACCGAGGGGCCGCCGGCTTCGCGTGCGCCCCGGTTGGCGGCTTCCATAATGCCCGGCCCGCCGCCGGTGAGCACCGTGAATCCCTGCCGGCTCAGGCCCGCGCCCAGCTGGCGGGCCAGCTCATAGAACGGCGAGCCCGCCGCCACCCGCGCCGACCCGAACACCGACACGCACGGCCCCACAAAATGCAGCGCCCGAAACCCGCGCACAAACTCCCGCACCACCGTCCAGAGAAAGCGCAGCTCGCGCCGCCGGCTGCGCGGCCCGGCCAGAAACCGGCGCTCATCCCGGTCGGGGTGCTGGGGGGCGGGCAAGGGCGTAGCGGGCATGGGCGGGCTGAAAACAACACCGGGCAGCGGGCCTGGTACCGATAACCAACGGAACCTCAGGCGCTGACGCTGCGCCAATAGAGACTCATTTCTGCTAAATCTAGTTAATTGATTATGAACGTTACCGCTTTCAGTGTGCAAGGCTTTGAACGCAGCTTTTTGCAGCGCGCCAACCAAACCCGCCACCACCTCACGCTGCTCGATACGCCCCTCAGCGCCGACACGGCCCACCTGGCCCAGGGGGCGCTGGCCGTCAGCATCTTCACGCGGGACGATGCCTCGGCACCCGTGCTGGGCCAGCTCTGGGACCTGGGCGTGCGCTACCTGGCCGTGCGCGCCACCGGCACCGACAACGTGGACCTGGCCGCCGCCCGCCAGCTGGGCCTGCGCGTGGCCAACGTGCCCGAATACTCGCCCTACGCCATCGCCGAGCACGCCGTGACGCTCATGCTGGCCCTGTGCCGCCACCTGCGCCAGGCCGACCAGCAGCTGCGCGCCAACGACTTCCGCCTCGACCACCTCATCGGCTTCGACCTGCACGGCAAAACCGTGGCCATTCTGGGCGTGGGCCGCATTGGCGGGGTGGTAGCACGCATTCTGCACGGCTTTGGCTGCCAGCTGCTGGGCGTGGACGTGCAGCCTAACCCCGACCTGACCGTGCAGTACGGCCTGCGCTACGTGACGCTGACTGAAGCCTGCGCCCAGGCCGACATCATCTCGGTGCACACCCCGCTCAACGCCGATACCCAGCACCTGATTGATGATGAGTTGCTGCGCCAGATGAAGCGCGGCGTGATGCTCATCAACACCGGCCGGGGCGGGGTGCTCGATACCGAAGCCGCCCTGCGCGCCCTCAAAAGCGGCCAGCTGGGCTTTCTGGGACTCGATGTGTACGAGCGGGAAAAGCCGCTTTTCTTCGCCGACCACAGCCAGGAGCTGCTGCTCGACGACACGTTTGCCCGGCTGCTCACCTTCCCCAACGTGCTGCTCACCGGCCACCAGGCCTACCTCACCCGCGAGGCCCTCACCAACATTGCCGACGCCACCCTGGCCAGCCTCACGGCCTGGGCGCAGGGGCGGCCCGCCGCGCACGAGGTGGCCGTGCCCGTTGCCCAAAAGCAGCCCGTTGCCTGATTGCCCGGCAGCGGCCGGACCTGCCTGTACATGACGAGAATCACTAGCTGAGCCAATCAATATCAGGGGTTTGCCTGCGGAGAAAAGCGAATTTTATCGTGCTTTTATATCTCCATTGCCGGCCCGGGTTTCGGCCTTCCTGCCATCAGCCCAGTGCCGCCTCATTCTTAGCCACTAATTGCCATGGTCCCCAACATCGTTGTGCTGACTGACTTCTCGCTCGCCGCCGAGCGGGCCCGAGCCTACGCCGCCGTGCTGGCCGCTCCATTGGATGCCGAGCTCCACTTGGTGCACGTATTTCTGCCGGTGCCCGTCGTCACGGAATTCGGCATGGTGCTGCCGGCCAAGGATGAGGACTACGTGCCCGAAACCTGCCGCTGCCTTCGGCACGTGGCCGAAACCATGCCCGTGCCCACCACCGCCGAGGTGCTGGAAGCCGACTGGCCCGGCGCCATTGTGCAGGCCATCGAAAAATATCACCCCATGCTCATCGTAGCCGGGCTCACGGCTACCAATGGCTTCCTCGATGAGTGGTTCAGCAACCGCGCCGCGTCGGTGACGCGCCAAACGGGCTGCCCGCTGCTGCTCGTGCCCGAGCACCTGCCCGATGCTGCCCTGCACCAGCCCCGCCGCCTGGCCCTGGCCGTAGAAGACCGACCCTTCCGGCTGACCCCGGCCGCCCGGTCCGTTGCGCCCCTGCTCGACGGGCTGGACCTGGACGTGGTGGCCGTCACCGTGCTGTCGGAGGCCGAAAGCCCCGGCGGCTGGGATGGCCTGCGGGCCACGCAGCATAGCGGCCTGGCCGCTGGCATAGCCCGTTGCGGCTTGCACAAAGTAGTGGGCGCGCAGCCCGGCTCGGGCATTCTGGAGGCCGTGCACGACCTGGAGGCCGACCTGGTGGCCCTGCTCGACCAGGGCCACGGCTGGGCGCACAAGATGTTCAGCGGCAGTGTTATCGACTACGTGCTGCGGCACACACCGGTGCCGGTGCTGCTGCTCTCGGCCCACATTCCGGACCCGGTTGCCGCCCCGGTCGAGACGCGGGCCTTTATCCCCGTCACTCACTAAAATCTGCTTTTGCCATGGCCCTCACGCTCATCGTGCTGTCCGGTTTCTACGAGCCCGCCCGGCATGCTATTCACTACGCTGATAAGCTGGCGCAGGCCGTGCACGCCCAGGTAGTGCTGCTGCACGTCAACCGGGCTTCGCTGCTCGACCCCTACGAGCTGGTGGGCGCGGTGGGGGAGAAGTACCACCGCCAGGAGCTGGCCGGCCAGTCCGATACCGTGGTGGCCCTGCACCAGCTGGCCCGGAGCCTGCACGTGCCCGCCGCCGTAGAAATGGCCACCGACCTGCTCCCCGACATTGCCCGCGAGCTGGCCACCCGCTACGCCCCGGCGCTGTTTGTGCTGGGCCAGCCCGATGCCGACCACCCCGACTACGCCGGCATGACGGCCATGTGCGCCGAGCTGTTGCGCGCCGGCCACTACCCGGTGCTGACCGTGCCCACCACCACGCCCACCACCCACCCGCCGCACCGCTTCCTGATTGCGGCCGACCGCGAGCCTTTTGTCCTGGGGGCGGCCGCCCAGGCGCTGCGCCCCATGCTGGCCCAGCTCGGCACGGGGGGCGTGGTGGTGGCCCACGTTTCCGACGGCGTGGAGGACGATGATGGCTGCGCGACCGCCCTGCGGGCCGTGCGGGCCAGCGGCCTGGTCGATTTTACCCACCCCGAGCTGCGCGGCTACCTCGACAGCGACTACGCCGAGGGTGTGCTCACCGCCACGCAGGAAGTAGCGGCCGACCTGGTCATCACGCTGGCCCGGCAGCGCAGTTTCATGAGCGACTTGTTTCATCGCAGCATCACGGCCCGGCTGGTGGAGCAGTGCCCCGTGCCGGTGCTGGTGCTGCCCACCGCCGCCGAGGTGCCGCAGGATGCCTCCGATGCCTCCGATGCCTCATCGAAAACGGAGGCGTAGCGGGCCGCCCCGGCTTGGGGCCGATACCATTTTTTTTCATCCGCAGCCGGTGAATGAGCTTCTCAATTTTCGGCCGCCATTGAGGTGGCCTGGGCTTACACCACCTGCCTGCGAAACTCAATTTAAAACCGAGTAAAAGGTACATACTGCCCCTAATGCATAAACATCCGGTGTCGCCGAGCTGCAACAGTAGCATGAAAGCTCAACCCGTCCCTTGAAACGGCGATACTGTACCCCAAAGTATGCAAAAAGGCCCTCAGCATTGTGCTGAGGGCCTTGTAGTGGTCGTGTAAGGAGTCGAACCTTAAACCTTCTGATTCGTAGTCAGATGCTCTATCCAATTGAGCTACACAACCCTTTTCCCGTGTTGGGAGCACAAAGGTAAGAGGAGAAAAAGCGGCTGTGCAAGCCACGCGCACTTTTTACGGGAAGAAAAATGCGCGGGCGGCAGCAAGTGGCTAATAATCAGCCGGAGATTTTTGCTCATTTCCGGCGCTGCCTTGCCTCAATACCCGTTGCAAGGCCCGGTTGAAGACGAAGTACAGGCCGAATAGCGATGCTGCCACCAGCCCCAGCAGTACCAATTTGCTGAGCGTGCCCTGGTCGGGGTCTTTCAGCAGGGCCAATACATCGGATGCTTTCGTGCCGAGCCAGTAGAAGAACAGGCTGCGCGGCAGCATGCCCAGCACCGACGCGGCCAGGAACCGCTTGCGCGGCACGCCCACGATGGCCAGCACAAACGTCATCAACGCAAAGGGCAGCACCGGCGAGAGGCGCGTGAGCAGGATGAGCTGCCAGCTCTGGTTTTGCAGCTCGCCCAGCACGGCCTCGGCTTTGGGGAAGAGGTGCAGGAAATGGCGCAGCTTGCCGTGGTCGAGGCGCTTGGCCAGCTCGTAGCCGATGGCGGCGGCCAGCGCGTAGGCCAGCACCATGCCCGGCAGCCCGGCCCAGCCAAAATAATATCCCGTCACGATGGCCACGAACGTAGTCGGGGTGAGGGCAAAGGCCATGGTGAAGGCAATGACCACGAAATACAGCACCGCCTGCCCCGCGCTGAGGCGCTCCAGCAAATCCTGCTTTTCATAGAGCAGCGTCAGCAGCGAGGCGGAGCCCAGCAGCGGCACCGCCACCAGCAGAAACATGGTGAGCAGCGTGGAGAAGTTTTTCTGGAAAAGCTCGCGCAGCAGTCGGAACATAGGCCAAGGGCGAAGCTCCGCCATCCGGCGGCGGGGTTTCGCCCTGCAAGTACGCAGATACATGGGCCAGGGACGTGCGCCCGGCGGTGAAAGTCGTCGGCCGTAGAAGAGCCAGCGGGCCGTTTCCGATTAATCCCCGACCTTTGCCGGCGGCCTATCCGGCCCTTCAACTCTCATAGCCCACCCATGAAATTCGCCACCAAAGCCATTCACGCCGGCGTGCACCCGGACCCCGCCACCGGGGCCATCATGACGCCCATCTACCAGACTTCGACCTACGTGCAAACGTCGCCCGGCAAAAACATGGGCTTCGAGTACTCCCGCACCCACAACCCCACGCGCTCGCAGCTGCAAGCCGCCGTGGCCGCCCTCGACAACGGCAAGCACGGCATCGCCTTCGCCTCTGGCATGGCTGCCATCGACTGCGTGATGAAGCTGCTGAAGCCCGGCGACGAGGTGATTTCGACCAACGACCTCTACGGCGGTAGCTACCGCCTTTTCACCAAAGTGTACGAGCCGTTTGGCATCAAATTCCACTTCGTGCCCATGCACGATATGGCGGCGGTGAAGGCCGTGGTGAGCGAAAAAACCAAGCTCATCTGGGTCGAAACGCCCACTAACCCGCTGCTCAACATCATCGACATTGCCGCCGCTGCCGCCGTGGCCAAGGAAGCCGGCGCGCTGCTGGCCGTCGATAACACCTTCAGCACGCCCTATCTGCAAACGCCCATGGATTTGGGTGCTGATATCGTGATGTATTCGCTGACCAAGTACATGGCCGGCCACTCCGATACCGTGATGGGCGCGCTGGTGGTGAACGATGACGAACTGCACGAGCGCCTGAGCTTCTACCAGAATGCCTGCGGCGGCACGCCCGGCCCCCAGGACTGCTTCCTGGTGCTGCGCGGCCTCAAAACCCTGCACATCCGCATGCAGCGGCACTGCGAAAACGGCCGTGCCGTGGCTGAGTACCTGCGCCAGCACCCCAAAGTGGAAAAAGTGTACTGGCCCGGCTTCGAAAACCACCCCAATCACGCCGTGGCGGCCAAGCAGATGCGCGATTTCGGCGGCATGCTTTCTTTTATTCTGAAAGGCGATAAGCAGGAAGACGCCATCGCCGTGCTGGAGAAATTCCAGTATTTCACCCTGGCCGAAAGCCTGGGCGGCGTGGAAAGCCTGAGCGGCCACCCCGCCACCATGACGCACGCCAGCATCCCGGCCGAGCAGCGCCGCAAGTCGGGCCTGAGCGACTCGCTCATTCGCCTGAGCGTGGGCATTGAGGATGCCGAGGATTTGATTGCGGATTTGGCCCAGGCCATCGGGTAATGCGGAGCATCTGCACTCTCGCTGCGCTGGGCGGGTTATTGAGTCTGGCGCTTCCGGCGGCGGCTCAGCAACCCGCCCAAGCTGCTGCCGGGCCAACCAGCCGGGCCAACCTGATATTGGTAGAAACTGCAGCCCGGCCGGATGAAGTCCTGGCCGGGCTGCGTTCCTATTTGACTAGCAACGGCTTTGTAACGGATACGCTGGACCCCGCGCGGGGCCTGCTCACGACCCGGGTGCAGGAATCGGGGGAAACGCTGCCGGAACAGATGAAAATCCGGGCAGTGCGCGTGGCCGAGGGCTGGAAACTGACGGGCCTCTACCTCATTGGCGGGCCGCTGAATAGTGGTTATACCGCCTTTCCGGCCATGTATTTCGGGCTGAATGATGCCCCGGCAAAAATGGCTTTCCGAGAGTTGGACGCCGCCGCCCGGGCCATTCCCGGCGGAACCCTGCGCTACGGCCGGGCCAAGGTCCCGTTTGGGGCGTTTACCAAGTGGCAGGATGCGCTGAAAATGCCTTGGTAATCAACCGGCCTCACCAGTAAAAAGACGTATGCAGAAACCACCTGTCGACGTATTACCGCTCTTCCCGGAGCTCGACCGCCTGCTGCTGGAACTGCTACACAGCCTCACGCCCGAGGACTGGCAGCGCCCCACTCTGGCCCGCGAGTGGACGGTGAAAGACATCGCCGGCCACCTGCTCGATGGCAACCTGCGCACGCTCTCCATGCTGCGCGACGGCTACTTCGGCGAAGCGCCGGAGGATACCAGCTACGCAGGCATCGTAGCCTATCTCAACCGCCTGAATGCGGACTGGGTGCGGGCTGCCCGCCGCCTCAGCCCGGCGGTGCTGATGGACTGGCTGGCGCAGTCGGGGGCTGAATACACGGCTTATTTGAATACGCTGGACCCGTGGGCACCAGCCGCCTTTGCGGTGGCTTGGGCCGGCGAAACGGAGTCGCTGAACTGGTTTCACATTGCCCGCGACTACACCGAGAAATGGCACCACCAGCAGCAAATCCGCACCGCCGTGGGCCAGCCCGCGCCGCTGATGGAGCCGGCGCTGTTCCGGCCGTTCATCGAAACCATGATGCGCGGGCTGCCGCATGCTTACCGGGAAGTTGCCGCGCCGACAGGCACCGTGGTGCGAGTGGTTATTGATGGGAATGCGGGCGGCATCTGGGAGCTGGCCCGCGCCGCCGGGGACTGGCACTTGCAACTGCCAGATGCCGCCCGGCCGGCCGCCACCCTTACACTGCTCCCGGCCGATGCCTGGCAGCTGTTCACCAAGGGCCTGAGCGCGGCTGAGGCCCGGGAGCGGGCTCAAGTGGCCGGCGATGAGAAACTGGCTCTGGCGGCCCTGCGCATGGTGGCCGTGATGGGGTAGGAGGGAAGGGCCGGCACCTAGTCGGCAATCTGCAAGTGGTGGCGTGGCGTAGGTGTGCCGGTTACTTTCCACTTGCTTATGATGTCGCTGCGCCCGCTGCTGGTTTCGTTTCTGATTTTTTGCTGCAATAGCTGCGCCGTGTCGCCGCCGCCGGCTCCTGTCGTGGCGGTCCCCGGCGTGTCGTTTCTGGCGCTGGGCGATTCGTACACCATCGGCGAGGGCGAGGCGGAGGCGGCCCGCTGGCCCGTGCAGCTGGCGGCGCTGGCCCGGCAGCAGGGCCTGGCCGTGCAGGCGCCCACCATCATTGCCCGCACCGGCTGGACCACCGCCGAACTGCAAGCGGCCATCGCCGATGCCCATCCGGCCTCGACTTACGGGTTGGTGTCGCTGCTGATTGGGGTGAACAACCAGTACCGCGGCCAGGGTGTGGCCCGGTATCGCCCCGAGTTTCGGGAGTTGCTGCACCAAGCCATTGGCTTTGCGGGCGGCCGGGCCGGGCGAGTGGTGGTGCTGTCCATTCCCGACTGGGGCCAGTCGCCGTTTGGGCAGCAGCAGGGCGGCGATGTGGCGGCTATCGGCCGGGAAATCGACCAGTTCAACGCCGTGGCGCAGGACGAGTGCCGCCAGGCCGGCGTGGCCTACGTCGACATCACCGCCCTGACCCGCGCCGCCGCGCCCGACCGTAGCCAGTTCACCCGCGACGGCCTGCACTACTCCCAAACCCAGATGCGGCAGTGGGCCGAGCGGGTGCTGCCCGTAGTGCAATCGCAGCTGCGATAGGCCGGGCCTCCGGCTCGAAAAACCCAATAACAAAGGATTAAAAGCGGATTAATCCCCAACCCTGGCTCGATGGAAGGGGTTTAAGGGGCAATTCTGTTCTAATTCTGTTTTTATTGGCCGGCCCCGGGCTGGTTTTATGTCTATGCTTCCCTTTACTGATTTGCGCCGCTGGGGGCGCGTGCTGCCCGGCCTCGCGCTGCTGGGTTTAGCGGGCTGTAACCTGATTGAGTTCAGCCCCAACGACCACCGCGTCCCCGAAGAATTCACCAACCTCACCGAGAAAAACCTGGCGAAAATGGCCGCCCGCCCGCTGCCCGCTGGCGACACCCTCCGCTTCGTCTTCACCGGCGACTCGCAGCAATTCTACGACGAGGCCGAGGCCCTGGTAGCCAGCGTGAACCAGCAGCCCGGCATCTCCTTCCTGGTGGTGGCCGGCGATATTTCCGACTTCGGCCTGGCCCGCGAAATGCAGTGGGTGGACGAGAAGCTGCGCCGCCTCACGGTGCCCTACGTCACGGTCATCGGCAACCATGATTTGGTGGGCAATGGCCGCCCTACCTACCAGCACATTTTCGGGGCGTTCAACTACTCGTTCGTGTACGGCAATACCAAGTTTATCATGCTGGATACCAACGGCCGCGAGTATAATTTCGACGGCACTGCACCCGATATGGGCTGGCTGAAACCCCAGCTCAGCAACCGCGACGGAGCCCGGCGGCAGGTGGTGATTTCGCATGTGCCGCCCACCAACGACGACTTCGACCCCGCCCTGCGCCAGCCCTACGTGCAGGCCCTGCGCGAGGCCTCAAACCTGGTGTTCGAAATGAATGGCCACAACCATTCCGCCAGCATCGCGCAGCCCTACAACGATGGCGTGACTTACGTCAATTCCGACGCTTTTTCGGAGCGCCACTACATGGTGGTCACCGTGTGGGGTGACAAGCAGTTTCGCATCAAACGGGTCGCCTTCTAATGAAAAAGCTCCTCCTTCCTGTCCTGTTGCTGGCTGGCCTGCGCGCCGCCGCCAGCACCCCGCCCGATACGGCCGGGACGGCTCCGGCCAAACCCGCTCCCCACGCCGCCCGCCGGGCCGGGTATCCCTGGTATCGCCCCACCCACCTGGCCCTGCAAACCGGTGGCGGCCTGGGCATGGTGGCCGCCGGGGCCGGCTACGAATTCTCGAAAACCCACCTCGAAACCGATATTCTCATCGGCTACGTGCCGAAGTATTACGCCGGCTCCACGCTCAGCCTGGCTTCGCTGAAGTTTATGTATTCGCCCTTCCACCTGCCGGTGGGCGAGAAATTTCAGGTGGTACCCCTCACCGTGGGCGCGTATTTCAGCTACACCCACGGCACTATTAATGACGAGCTGAAGGGCCAGTACGCCAGCGACTACTACTGGTTTTCGACCGATACC
>NZ_JBCEVZ010000076.1:0-21024 GCF_038448715.1 Hymenobacter segetis
CTTGCATGTATTAGGCCTGCCGCTAGCGTTCATCCTGAGCCAAGATCAAACTCTCCATTGTAAAATGTTCTACACCACGGCGAACCGTGGCTGATGTCGAGTGCGAATCCGACTCGTATTGACGAGTTCTATGTATTCGTGTTACGCTTGTAATTTTTACTTCCAACATCGCTGTTGAAAGCCCTTACTATTTGTCTTTTCCAAACATTCAAAGAACGTGTACTACACCCAGTTGGTGTAGCAGTGTGGCTGTTAGCAGCCTGTTTTTCTTTCTTCGTTTCCCCTTCTTGCGATTGGGAGTGCAAAGGTAAGAAGAAGTTTTTAACCGACAAGCAAAAGAGAAAACTTTTATTTCAATTCGCTTGGCTTGCGGCGAGTAGCACTCGGTTAGTGCGATTCGGGGTGCAAAGGTAAGAAACTTTTTCGATTTACAAACTTAATTCTCAACTTTCGTTGCAGTCGTTAAGCTTGTTTTCGAGGCCGTGAATCCGGTTGATTCTGGCGGGGTGCAAAGGTACGGGGCTTTTTTGAAGAACCAAGACTGGGGAGAAATTTCTTTTTCGCAGCTCTCAGTGCCCGCCTCCGTTCGATTTGGGAGTGCAAAAGTACGGGTATTTTTTGAATAGACAAGAGATAGGCAGAAAACAGATTAGAAAGGAGCAATATTTTTGGTAGCCCTTTATGGTTATTCGTGCTTTATGATTGGAGAATAAGTTAGCCAGAAACACAAAAGAGCCCTGCCAGCATGCTGGCAGGGCTCTTTTGTGTTTCTGGCTAACTTATTCGATAACCAGTCGGGTGATGGCGGTTTCGTTACCAACACGAACCTGAACCGAATAAACGCCGGTAGCAAGGCCTGTGGCATCGACCGGGATACGGGTACCACCGGCCGTGAGGCTGATGGTCTGGCGGCTCATGGTCTGGCCCAGGGCATTTACCAGCTCCAGTTGAGCGGTGCGGGCGGTGCTTATTGCCGGCAGGCTTATGGTGAAGGCTTGGTGGGCAGGGTTGGGATACACCGCCATTTCACCGCCAGCTATTTTGGCACGTACGCTCAGGCCCTGCAGCGTGGTGAAGGTCACCGTGGTTGGGCTTGAAACGCCGCCGCCTGGATAGTTGGCTACGATGGTTACCGTATAGGTAGTGATGCCGGTGAGGCCTGTGAGCACGACCGGTGAGCTGGTAGCCGTGACGGTAACCGGTGAGCCACCGGCGGCCGTGTAGGTTACGGTGTAGTTGGTAGCGCCCGTAGCAGCCGTGAAGTTGATGCTGGCACCTGTAGCGGTTACGCTGCTGGCAGTTGCATTGGTCGGGGCGGGAGCCAGGGTGGTGAAGGTAGTGGTGGCTGCAGGCGAGGTCTGGCCCGTACCGCAGTTCGTCACGATGCTTACCGAATACTGCTTGCCGGACAACAGGCCCGTCAGGGTTACCGGCGAGCCGGTAGCGGTCTGGGTTTGAGCGGTGCCGCCAGCGGCGGTGTAGGTTACGGTGTAGCTAGTGCCAGCGCTGGCACCCGTGAAGGTGAGGGTAGCACCATTAGCCGTGATGCTGCCAGCCGTTAGGGCTGTTACAGCCGTGCAGGGCGTCAGGGTGGTGAAGGTGGTAGTAGTGGCGGCAGAGGTCTGGCCACCGCCGCAGCTCGTCACGATGCTTACCGTATAAGTAGTGCCAGCCGTCAGGCCGGTGAGCACGACTGGCGAGCCAGTAGCGGCCTGGGTTTGGGCGGTGCCACCGGCAGCCGTGTAGGTCACGGTGTAGCCGGTAGCCCCGGAGGCTGGAGCAGTGAAGGTGAGGGTAGCACCGGTGGTGGTGATGCTGCCCGCCGTCAGAGCGGTCGGGGCCGTGCAAGCGGTCAAAGTGGTGAAGGTCGTGCTAGCCGACGGCGAAACCTGGCTGCTGCCGCAGTTCGTTACCACGCTCACGGTGTAAACCGTGCCGGGCGTGAGGTTGGCTAGGGTCACCGGCGAGCCGGTAGCGGTCTGGGTCTGGGCAGTGCCACCAGCGGCGGTGTAGGTCACGGTGTAGCTGGTACCGGCGCTGGCCCCCGTGAAGGTGAGCGTGGCGCTGTTGGTGGTCACGTTGCTTGTGGCCAAGCTGGTCACAGCCGTGCAGGGCGACAGCGTGGTGAAGGTGGTGGTGGTAGCGGCCGAAGTCTGGCCGGCACCGCAGTTCGTCACGACGCTTACCGTGTAGGCAACCCCCGAAGTCAGGCCCGTGAGCACGACCGGCGAGCCGGTGGCCGTCTGGGTCTGAGCGGTGCCGCCAGCGGCGGTGTAGGTCACGGTGTAGCCCGTAGCCCCGGCAGCCGGAGCCGTGAACGTCAGCGTAGCGCCCGTGGTCGTGATGCTGCCCGCCGTCAAGGCAGTCGGGGCGTTGCAGGGCGACAGGGTGGTGAAGGTGGTCGTGGCAGCAGTCGAAGTCTGACCCGCGCCACAGCTCGTCACGATGCTCACGGTGTAAGCTGTGGCGGGCGTGAGGCCCGTCAGGGTTACCGGCGAGCCGGTGGACGTCTGGGTTTGGGCAGTGCCGCCAGCGGCGGTGTAGGTTACGGTGTAGCTGGTGGCACCGGTGGCGGGGGTGAAGGTCAGGGTCGCACCCGTGGTCGTGATGGTACCAGCCGTCAGGCCAGTTACAGCCGGGCAGGGCACACTGCCGGTACCCGTTACGCAGATGGTGAAGCTTCCCTGCGTATCGCCGGAGCCATAGCCCGATACGGCTACATAGTAAGTTGTATTGGCCGTGAGACCGGTCAGACTTACTGGACCAGCTACCGTGTTGTTGGTAGTGCCCGCTGCGCAGGATACCTGCGTGAAGGGACCAGCGTTGCTGGCAGCCGAGAACACGCGCACCAAACCGGCCGGTGCACCCGTTACCGTTACGGTGGCGGCCGATTGGCCAGCCAGCGTGGTGAAAGAATACCACACATCCTTCGGGGCCGTTGCAACACCGCAAGTACCGGGGTTGGTGTAGCCACTAGCGGTAGTAGTGGTAGCGCCAACGTTGGTGCCATTGGTTGGCGTGCAGGTGGCACTTACCGTTAAAGCAATAGCACCGGTTGGGTCGTCGTTGGCGGGCGGAGCAACCGCAGGGCCCGACGTGAATACTACGGTCACGGTGCTCGACGTGCCGCCGTTGGAGCAGTTGGTCGTAATCGTTACCGTATAAGAGGTGTTAGGCGTCAGGCCGGTCAGGCTTACGGGGCTACCCGTTAAGGTACCCGTGGTGGGAGTTCCGCCGCTCGTAGGAGCCAGGGTCAGCGTATAGTTGGTTGCGCCCGTAGCGGCGGTGAAGGTTAGCGTTGCGTTTGCAGTCGTGGCAGTGCCGCCGGCGGCAACTACAGCGGCGTTGGTTACGGCCGCGCAGGTGGGTGCAGTACCGGCTCCCGTCACGCAGACAGTGAAGGTGCCCGTTGTACCGTTGTCGTAAGTATAGACGCGCACGAAATACGTACTGCCCACGGTGAGGCCGGTCAGCGTGGCGGTTTCGGTACCGCCAGCAGCCGTGGCGTCGGCGCAACCAATATTGGTGCTGCTGGCGCAGGTGCCGCTGCGCACATCTACTACGGCATCAAAGGTGCCGTTGCCAACCACCGTGACGGTGTGCGAGGTAGCAGTGGCCACAAATTTGTACCACACGTCATCGTCGGAATTGCCCGTATAGGTGGCGCACACAATAGGAGCCAGCGACTGTGAGGCCCCGGCCGTCGTGCCGTTCGTGGGTGTGCAGGTGGCAGCGGGCGTCAGGGTAATGGCCCCGGTGCAGTCGTCATTGGCTGGTAGCGGAGATGCCGCGGCCGAGGTGAAGGTCACCGTCACCGGACTCGAAGTACCACCGTTGGCGCAGTTCGTCACGATGCTTACCGTGTAGGGCGTGTTAAACGCCAGGCTGCTTACGCTGACCGGGCTGGTCGTTACGGTTCCTGTCAAAGGCGTGCCCGAGCCGCTGGTCGGCGTCACGGTTATGGTGTAGTTGGTGGCCCCAGTCACCGTCGTAAAGGAGATGCTTGCCGAAGCCGCCGTCGCCGTCGAGCCCGTGTTGGCCACCGCCGCGTTGGTAACACCCGCGCAGGTAGTACCGCCGCCGCTTCCACCAGTTACGCAAATGGTGAAAGTGCCGGTAGCGGTATCGTAAGTATATACCCGCACGAAGTAGGTGCTGCCTACGGTGAGGCCCGTCAGCGTGGTGGTTTCGGTACCGGAGGTCGTGGCATCGGCGCAACCAATATTGGTGCTGCTGGCGCAGGTGCCGCTGCGCACGTCCACTACGGCATCAAAGGTGCCGTTGCCAACCACCGTGACGGTGTGCGAGGTAGCAGTGGCCACAAATTTGTACCACACGTCATCGTCGGAATTGCCCGTGTAGGTGGCGCACACAATAGGAGCCAGCGACTGCGTGGCCCCAACCGTGGTTCCGGTCGTGGCGGTACAGGTGGCAGCGGGCGTCAGGGTAATGGCGCCGGCGCAGTCATCGTTGGCCGGCGCAACTACTGCACCAGAGCTAAAGCGGTAAGTGCGTCCAGCATCCGGCGGGAAAGTTGAACGAAAATTGTTGGCGTTGGCCGAGAGAACGTCCAGTTGCGCACCGGTGCCGAAGGTGGTCGTGCTCCAAGCGCTGGAAGACGTCTTTGAGGCCAGTACGGTTTGCCCCGAGGCGTTGCCCGAGCCCTTGAGGCCCACCACCGCGTACTTCAAAGCGCTGGTTGCGCCCACCGTGGGGGCCGCATACACGTACTCGATGAGGTTGGTGCCCTCGTAGAGCTTTACTTGAAATGAGAGGTTCGTGTACTGCGTTGGCAGCGAAGTGGCGTCGCTCGACGACGTTGCGACCGCCTTGTCGGACATGTTTTTCCACTGCACGGTGCACACGCGGTTGGGCGCCGTGCCCGTGGTGGCCACCCGGTATTCCGGAGTGCTGGTGCCAGCCGTCAAGTCAAAATTGAAAGGCAGCAGCAGATTTACGTCGGCCGCGTTGGTGCTGTTGATGGGGCCGGTATCAGGTGCCTGCCCGTACGGGGAGCAGGCGGCGGCCGACGAGGGAGGGTTAGACCCTAGGCGCAGCAGCCCGTTGGTATTCAGCACGAACTGCGTAAAAGCCGTGCCGTTGAAGGTGAACGTAAACCCAATATTCTGAGCTGTCGAGTTGGCATCATCCGTGTTAGCCGTGCTGATGGCCGTGCCAGTAGTGCCAAGGTCGGTGTAGGTACCTGCGTTGGTGCTGGCGTTACCGGTCGCGTAGCCAACGCTTTGGCCGTGGGCAGCCGCGGTTCCTAGCATACCTGCTAGTAGCAGCGCCCAGCGCCGAAGCCTAGGAGCAGAAAGTATTTGTGTTGTCATGCGTAAATGAAATGGGGGAAAAGTTGGGAAGAGAATGATAAGCTATTAAGTATCGCCGCAATGCAGTGGAAGCTGCACAAGATGCCGATTTAACGACAATGTAGTAACTATCTTAGATACAGCTACGCAAAGATGGAGCGCTCATCCTTTCTTCACAACTATTCTTTTCAGATGACCAAGTCTTATCAAACACCCAGGCGGAAAAAGCAAAAAGGCCCTCCGCAAATTGCGGAGGGCCTTTTTTGTGGCAACAGTTGGAATCGAACCAACGACACCAGCATTTTCAGTGCTGTGCTCTACCAACTGAGCTATGTTGCCGTCTCCCCGCAGCGTCTTTAGGTTGCTTAGGGGACCGCAAAGGTACGAAAGCAATGTAATGACGCAAGAACCCGGGCAAAAAAAGTGTGAATAAGTGTGTAGTTTTTGAAAAGTAGTAGGCATGCCGAGTATATTGCGGCCCCAAACGTTTCCATCTGCTTACCTTTACTGCATGTTGCAATCCATCCTCTTTCTACTGCTCCTGGTAGCGGCTTTTGGCTTTTTCACGTGGCAGGTCCGGAAAATTCGGGCCAACATTCTGGTCGGGCGCGAGCGCGACATGAGTGGCAACGTGGCTGAGCGGTTTCAGAAAACGCTGCTGGTGGCCTTTGGGCAGCAGAAAATGTTCAAGCGCATGACGCCGGCACTGCTGCATCTGGTGGTGTACGTGGGCTTTCTGGTCATCAACATTGAGGTGATTGAGATTGTGGTGGATGGGCTGTTTGGCAACATTTTCGGCTTTCATCGGGCGCTGAAGTTCCTGGGCCCGGTGTACGATGTGCTGATGGCGACCAACGAAATCCTGGCGGCGCTGGTGATTGTGGCGGTGGCCGCATTCTGGTGGCGGCGCAACAGCAACCCGCCGCTCAAGCGCTTCACGGGGCCGGAGCTGCGGCTGTGGCCGAAGATGGACGCGAACATCATCCTTTATATAGAGGTAGCGCTGATGGTGGCCTTGTTCTTCATGAACACGGCCGATTTGAAGCTGCACCAGATGGAAGGCCAGGACCTACCCGGCACTTTTCCTATTAGCAACCTGCTGGTGGGCCTGCTGCCGAGTAATGAAGGCACGCTGCACGTATTGGAGCGGTTGGGCTGGTGGATTCACATCACGGGCATCCTGTTGTTCCTGAACTACCTGCCCAGCTCGAAGCACTTCCACATCATCATGGCGTTTCCGAACGTGTGGTACTCGCGACTGGTGCCACAGGGACAGTTTTCGAACGTGGAAAGCATTACCAACGAGGTGAAGGCGATGATGGACCCCAGCTTCGTGGTGCCCCCCACCCCTACCGCGCCCGATGGCTCGGCGCTGGCCCCTACGCCTTTCGGAGCCAAGGATGTGGACGACCTGCCGTGGACCAACCTGCTGAACGCGTACTCCTGCACCGAGTGTGGCCGCTGCACCTCGGTGTGCCCGGCCAACCTGACGGGCAAGCTGCTTTCGCCGCGCAAAATCATCATGGACACGCGCGACCGGATGGAGGAGAAGTATAATTCGCCCCTCATCTTCCGCCCCAATGTGTACGGCGAAGAAGCCAAGCACGAGCCCATCACGGATATGATGGAGGCGACGCTGCTACGCGGCAAAGTGACGCCCGAGGAACTATGGGCCTGCACTACTTGCAACGCCTGCGTGGAAAGCTGCCCGGTAAACATCAACCCGCTGGAAAGCATCATTGAGATGCGCCGCTTCCTGGTGCTGGAAGAATCGGCTGCGCCGAACTCGCTGAACGTGATGTTCTCGAATATTGAGAACAACGGTGCGCCGTGGGCTTTCTCACCGTCGGACCGGTTCAACTGGGCCGATGATTTGTTTGCGGCGGAGAAAGCTCCGGCTACGGTAGCTTAAATCACAGAAAAGTACGGTCATGCTGAGCGTAGTCGAAGCATCTCTACCGTGTAACTAATCCAATCGAATGAAATGATTGTGCGGGAGAGATGCTTCGGCTTCGCTCAGCATGACGTTCTTCTTCAAGCATTCCCTACTATGACCCCAGAAGCTCCCACCAAAAAGCAAATCAACGTTCCCGTCATGGCCGATTTGGCGGCCCGCAACGAGTCGCCCGAAATCCTGTTCTGGGTGGGCTGCGCTGGTGCGTTTGATGACCGGTACAAGCGCGTGACCCGTGCTTTTGTACGGATTCTGGAGCATGTGGGCACCAAGTATGCCGTGCTGGGCCTGGAAGAAAGCTGCACCGGCGACCCCGCCAAGCGGGCCGGCAACGAATTCCTGTTTCAGATGCAGGCCATGCAGAACATCACGACGCTGAACGGCTACGGCATCAAGAAAATCGTGACGGCCTGCCCGCATTGCTTCAACACGATTAAGAATGAGTACCCCGCGCTGGGTGGCGACTACGAGGTGATTCACCACAGCACCTACTTGCAGCAGCTTATCAATGAGGGTAAAGTGGGTGTGACCGGGGGCGAGAGCTTCAAAGGCCGCCGCATCACCTTCCACGACTCGTGCTACCTGGGCCGGGCCAACAATATCTACGAAGCCCCGCGCGACGTGCTGGCCGCCCTCGATGCCGACCTGGTGGAGATGAAGCGCAGCCGCGCCAACGGCCTGTGCTGCGGCGCGGGCGGGGCCCAGATGTGGAAAGAAGCCGAGCCGGGCAAGAAGGAAATCAACATCGAGCGCACCGAGGAAGCCCTGGCTACGCTGGCCGGCAAGGCCGAGGCACTGGCCAACCTGGGCGGCGTGGAAACCGAAACCAGCGCCCCCGGTGCCCACGACTTGCAGGGCAGCATCATCGCCGTGTCCTGCCCCTTCTGCATGACGATGATGAGCGACGGCGTGAAGAACAAGGAGCAGGAAAGCAAGGTGCAGGTATTTGACCTGGCCGAGCTGGTGGCTTCAGCCGAGGGCATTAATGCCTAGATTTTAAGGGTGCGAATTCAGTGCTGGGGGTAAGCGGAGGCAAGAAAATGTGCTTGACTTCGTTTACCCCCATACCTTTGGAGGACTGGGCTGCTCGTTTTTGGGGAACCGCCCAATCGTACTTACTGCTTTAAACTACTCCTTATGTACGTTGCGTTTGACCAGCTCCCGCCCGAGGCGCGGGTGTGGATTTACCAGGCCAGCCGCCCGCTCAGCGGGCCGGAGATAGTGGGCGTGATGCCCAGCCTGGCCCGCTTCGCGGAGGAATGGACCAGCCACGGCCGCACCCTGCTGGCCTCGGCCGAGTTTCTGCACCAACAATTTTTGGTGATTGGCTTGGATGAGGGCGTGGCCGGCGCAAGCGGCTGCTCTATTGATGCCTCGGTGCGTTTTGTGGCCCAGCTGGAGCAGCAGCTGGGCGTGGAGCTGCTGGAAAAATCCCGCCTGGCGTTTTTGCAGGCCGGCACGGTGCAGTTGCTGAAGCGCGGCGAACTAAAGGCCGCCATAGCCGCCGGAACGATAGGCCCGGACACGTTTTATTTCGATAATACGCTAGCGACTAAGGGTGAATTGGATACCCACTGGCCCCGTCCAGCCAGCCAAACCTGGCTGGTTCGCTACTTCGGACAGGAAGAAAAAAACGGGCTGCTTACGTGAATCCTGTTTAAACGTAGTATTATTGCTAACCCAAAAATGCCTAATCGGGAATATTCCTGATTCCTCCCCTCTCCCTCCCCACACCACCACCCCACTTCACCTATGAGGAAACTATTATTCGTCTGCACTGCGGCTGGCTCTGTCGCGCTACTGAGCGGCTGTGCCACTAGCGGTGCTATGAGCAAGGGCGACAAGCAGTTCGCCCGTGGCCAGTATGAGCTGGCTATCCCCTTGTACAAGGCCGATGTGGCCAAAGGCAAGGGTGCCGCCATCTCCAACTTCCGCATCGGCGAGGCCTACCGCCTCTCGAACCGGATTGAGGAAAGCGAGCCTTTCTACAAAGCCGCACTGGATGGTGGGGTGAAAAATGCCGACGCCGGCTTCCGCTACGCCGAGGCCCTGAAAGCCAACGGGAAGTACGACGAGGCCGCGGCGCAGTTTGCGAGCTACGCCAGCAGCGGCGGTAACCGCGCCCTGGCGGCCCGCGCCGACGTCGAGAGCAAGAATGCCGCCGCCAGCAAGGCCGTGGCCGCTATCAAAAACAAGTACGACGTGATGCCCGTGGACGCGCTGAACTCGGCCAGCTCCGATTTTGGCGGCACGATGATGGCCGGTACCGGCGACTTCGTGTTTGCCTCCGGCCGTGATGGCAAGAAGTACCTCGGCAATGGCGAGAACTTCAACCACCTCTACGCCATCAAGTTTGACAACGCTGCGGCCATGACCGGCGGTACGGTGCGCAAGCTCGAAGGCCCTTTCAACTCCGAGAACAAGCACGAAGCCAGCGCCACCTACACGCCCGACGGCAAAACGATGGTGTTTGCCCGCTCGAACGACGGCAGCAAAAAAGGCTACCTGAGCGTTGACCTCTGGATTTCGTACCTCAAGGCTGGTGCCTGGAGCGAGCCGGTTCTGGCGAACATCAACGACCGCACGGCCGATGACTTCTCCCCGGCTTTCGCGCCGGACGGCACTACGCTGTATTTCGCGTCGAGCCGCAAAGGCGGTCAGGGCGGTAACGACCTGTACAAAGCTACGCTCGGCCCGAACGGCCGCTTCTCGCCGGCTGAAAACCTCGGCGAAAGCATCAACACGGCTGGCAACGACAACTTCCCCGGCGTTGCGCCGGATGGCACGCTGTACTTCGCTTCGGACGGACGTCCTGGCCTGGGCAAGCTCGACCTCTTCATGGTGAAAAACGGCCAGCCCGTGAACTTGGGTGCCGACGTGAACAGCACCGCCGACGACTTCGCCCCGGTGCCGATGGCTGACAACACGGGCTTGTTCAGCTCGAACCGCGCCGGTGGCAAGGGTTCGGACGACGAGTACATGTTCAAGAAGAAGCCGCTCAAGCTGGTGACCTTCTATGCTGATGGTACCGTACTGGAGCACGACGACAAAGCCAAAACCACGCTACCCGTAGCCGGTGCCACCGTTACGGTGACCAACGCCAACGGCCAGCGCCAGACCGCTACCAGCGGCCCGGATGGCAAATTCAGCCTGAAGCTGGACTCCGTGACCAGCTACAACCTGCTGGCCGAGCGCGCTGGCGACTTCTCCTCGCGTGCTACGCTGAGCACCGTAGGCCGCAAGCCCAGCCAGGATGCTCTGCCCAACCTGACCAACGATGTTCAACTGCCGGTGACCCTGACGCTGAACAAAATTATCCTGGCCAAGGCGATTGAAGTCAAAGACATTCTCTACGACTACAACAAGTTCAACATCCGGCCGGATGCTGCCATCCGCCTCGATACGCTGGTGCAGACGCTGGTGGACAACCCCAAAATCTCCATCGAGCTGAGCTCGCACACCGACCAGCGCGGCAAGGACGCTTATAACCTGAAGCTTTCGCAGCAGCGCGCCCAGGCCGCCGTTGACTACATCGTGAGCAAAGGCATTTCCAAATCGCGCATCACGGCCAAGGGCTACGGCGAAACCCGCCCCATCGTCCTGAAGCCGACGACGGAAGAAGAGTACCAGCGCAACCGCCGCACCGAGTTCAAAGTGACCCGGATAGCGAAGTAGCCTGAGCATTCTACTTAGCATTGAGAAGCCCCCGCAGCTAACGTTGCGGGGGCTTTTTGCTGTGGTAGGGTGCGGGGCTTGCCCCCGCCCGTCGTTGAACGATTCAATAACGAACTGCTCAACGACGGGCGGGGGCAAGCCCCGCACCCTACCATTTATAAACGTGGCACAGGTTTTGGAAATAGCCCAGCAGCGGCCGGATTTCCTGGTCGGTTATTTCTTCTTTACTGCAATGAAAAAGGCTCTACTTCTGGCATTGGCGGGTTTGTTTGCCGCCGTGGCTCCTGCGCTGGCATATCCGCCAATGCCGGCCAACGTTAATTTTTCGTCGGAGCGCGGGGTGCCGTTTGGGCTGGTGCTTGATGGGCGGCCGCTGACGCGGGGCATGGCCCGGCAGGTGCATGTGGACCAGCTGATGCCCGGCCAGCACTGGGCCGATTTCAGCGTGCCCACGGCGTATGGCGGGGCCCTGCGCTTCCGCAGCCGTGTGTGGCTGGAGCCCGGCCTTGAAACCACATTTGTGCTGGTGACGCGGCCCGGCCGACCGCTGTATTTGCAGCAGGTGAATGCGGTGGCGCTGTACGCACCCGGCTACGGTGGCAATAGCTACTACAACGGCGGCGGCCGTTATAACAGCCCCGTGCCCTACGGCCAGAGCGGTGGCTACGGCAACCAAGGCAGCTACGGTAACGACCCATACAACGGCGGCAACTCCGGCTATGGCAACGGCGGCTACAACAGTGCCCCTGCCCCCAGCGCTGGCCCCGGCTATGGCACTCCGAATACTCCGAGCGGTGGCTATGGCAACAACCCGAACTATCCCAGCAATGGCGGTGGCTACGGAAATAACCCAAACTCACCGAGCGGCGGTTATGGCAACAACCCCAACGGCGGCGGCTATAACAATGGCCCCACGCCCGGCAATTATCCTAGCACGGCCACGAGCAGCTACCGTACCCTCGCCCCGCAAGACGTAGATGCGCTGGTAAAAACCGTGCAGGGCCGCATTGCCGAAGCCAGCAAACTGAACGCCGCCAAGGACGGCCTGGCCCAGCGCAGCCTGCGGGCCGATGAGTTGAGCCGCCTCCTGCGCACCATCAATTCTGAGGCCTGCCGGATTGATTTGGCCACATTTGCCTATTCCCACGTCAGCGACCCGGAGAATTTTGACCGGGTATATGATGTATTCGAGACGGAAAGCGCGGCCAAGACGGTGGAAGCAGCCGTGAACAGCGCCGCTCAGCACTGAATGAGCCGAAAATAAATAAAACACAAAAAGGGCCGCTGTCGTGATGACAGCGGCCCTTTTCTATGCAGACAAAGTCTTAGCGGAGGCGGTCGGCGCTACGTACCAGCTGCTCGTCGCGGCGGATGAAGCGGTTGGCCAGCAGGTTGAGCAGCAGGGCCAGCGTGGGCAGGTAGAAGGCGATGAGCACCTGGCCTTCGAGCTTGATGTTGAGCAGCTGCTCGCCTTTGGTCTGGAAGTAGAACTCGGCCCCGAGGGTGGCGGTGATGAGGAGCAGGTTTATAGAGCCGAGCATGAGCTGCTTCATGCGGGTGCGAAACTGGAAAATCTCGAAAATCGCCACGGCGGCCGAGGCGGTGGCCAGCGCGGCAATAAGCCAGACCGGGCCGATGCCGGCCGGCACAGTGAGGCCCTTGGCATCGAAGCCGAAGGCGGTGAGGGTTAATTCCTGATTGGTGAGGCCGTCGACTTTATGCCACAGGGGCAGCGCCAGCAGGCTTAGCATGGCCAGGGCCAACAGGAGCAAAAACACGCTTTGGATTCTTTGTATCATCTTTGTTGTAGTGTAGAACAGGTCCGGGCCGTTGCCCGGGCCGCAAATTTAATCCCATCCGGCGCTTGCGCCGCCATTATTACCTTACGAATGCCAACTGCTTATATCGTGGATGCCGTGCGCACCCCGATTGGAAAATTTGGGGGTGCGCTCAGCAGCGTTCGCCCCGACGACCTTGCCGCCCACGTGCTCCGCGAGCTCATGCGCCGCAACCCTTCGGTTGATAAGGCCGCCATCGAAGATGTTATCATCGGAGCCGCCAACCAGGCCGGGGAAGACAACCGCAACGTGGCCCGCATGGCCGCGCTGCTGGCCGGCCTGCCCGTCACCGTGCCCGGCAATACCGTGAACCGCCTCTGCGCCTCGGGCTTGCAGAGCATCATGGACGCGGCCCGCGCCATTAAGTGCGGCGAGGGCGACGTGTACCTGGCCGGTGGAGCCGAGAGCATGACCCGCGCCCCGTTTGTGATGGCCAAGTCGGAATCGGCTTTCGGGCGCGAGCTCACGGCCCACGACACCACGCTGGGCTGGCGCTTCATCAACCCCAAGCTAAGCAAGCTGCACTACCCCTACGCCATGGGCCAGACGGCCGAGAACGTAGCCAAGCAGTACAACGTGACCCGCGAAGAGCAGGACCAGTTTGCCTTCGAGAGCCAGCGCAAGTATGCGCGGGCGTTGGAGAAAGGCCGGTTCCGCAAGGAAATCGTGCCCGTGTTTATTCCCAGCCCCAAGGGCGACACGGCGTTGTTTGATGCCGACGAGCAGCCCCGCTTCTCGCCCCTGGAGAAACTGGCGACGCTGCGGCCTGCCTTCCAGCCCGAGGGCGGAACGGTGACGGCAGGCAACTCCGCCGGCATCAACGACGGCGCGGCGGCCGTGCTCATGGTGAGCGAAGATGCCCTGAAACGCTACAACCTGAAGCCCCTGGCGCGGGTAGTGGCCTCGGCCGTGGCCGGGGTCGACCCTTCGGTAATGGGCCTCGGCCCAATTCCGGCGACGCAGAAGGTGTTGCAGCGCGCCGGCCTCACGCTGGCCGATATCGATTTGATTGAGCTCAACGAAGCCTTCGCCGCCCAGAGCATTGCCTGCGTGCGCGAGCTGGGCCTGGACATGGCCAAGGTGAACGTGAACGGCGGCAGCATTGCCATGGGCCACCCGCTGGGCAGTTCGGGCGCGCGCATCACCGCCACGCTGCTGCACGAGATGCACCGCCGCGGCGAGGGCATGCGCTACGGCCTGGCCGTGATGTGCGTGGGCGTGGGCCAGGGCGCGGCTGTTATTTACGAGAAGCTGTAAGGCCAAGCAGAAACATTGTAGGGGCGGGGATTGTCCCCGCCCGTCGTTGCACGGCCGTGAGAACGGCGCGCACGGCGGGCGGGGACAAGCCCCGCCCCTACTTATTTATATGCCAACACTTTCGCTGTTTTTCGCGCCGCGCCCGTACCTTGGGGCGGCCCGGCTAC
Source organism: Hymenobacter segetis (assembly GCF_038448715.1). Classification (GTDB taxonomy): domain Bacteria; phylum Bacteroidota; class Bacteroidia; order Cytophagales; family Hymenobacteraceae; genus Hymenobacter; species Hymenobacter segetis. The sequence goes on from NZ_JBCEVZ010000076.1 coordinate 14,204, forward strand.
TACTGGCGCGGGTTGTCCTTTTCCTTTCCTCATTTATGAAACACGCTTCGACTCCTTTATTGAACAATTATGCCCGGCGCGGGGCGCTGCTGCTGGCCCTGGGCGCGGCAGCACCGGCCACCTGGGGCCAGAGCTTCTCGCCGGTGAGCTTTTATTCGGCCGGTTCGGCTTCGGCCGGTTCGGGCGGTGCCCTCTCTGGGGTCGTGCTGGGCGATGTGACCGGTGACGGGCGGCTCGACGTGGTGGCATCCAACTACGCGGGCAACGGGGTGGCGGTGCTGCCCGGGCTGGCGGGCGGGAACTTTGCCTCGCCCGGCTTCGAATACTCCACCGGCTCCGGCAGCGTACCAAACAGCATTGCCCTGGCCGATTTGAACGGCGATGGGCGGCTGGATGCCGTTGCGGCCAACCAGCGGACCTATTCGGCGGGAGTACTGCTGGGACAGGCTACGGGGGTATTTGCCCCGGTCAGCCTCTATTCGGTCGGCGCTAATAAACTGCCGGTTCAAGTGGCTTTGGGCGATGTGAACGGCGATGGGCGCCCGGACATTGTCACATGCAATTCTTTTGACAATGAAATCGCCGTGCTACTGGCACAAACCAGTGGGGGGGTTGCCCCGGCGAGCGCCTACGCAACCGGAACGGGCGGGTCGGCCGGCGTCGCGCTGGGCGATGTGAACGGCGACGGGCGGCTGGATATCGTCACGGGGAAGAATAATGCGGCCGGTGTGCTGCTCGGGCAGGCCGGCGGCACTTTTGCCCCGATTACGACTTATCCCTTCGGGTCTGGTGCCAGTGGTGGCGCAAATGACGTAGCGCTGGGCGACCTGAACGGCGATGGCCGGTTGGACATTGTTTTCGTCGACCCCAATAGAGCCTCGACCATTGTATTGCTGGGGCAGGCCAGCGGCGGGTTTGGCTCCGCAAGTGCCTATGCCACGAACGGCAATACGCCCATGGGGGTAGTTCTGGGCGATGTAACCGGTGACGGGCGGCTGGATATTGTCACGGCCAATGGCGCGGGCACGGTGAGCGTTTTGCCGGGAATGGCCGGCGGCACTTTCGCGACCGCCGTGGTCTTTCCCATCGGCCCAAATACCACGCCGGCCGATGTAGCCCTGGGCGACCTGAACGGCGACGGCCGGCTGGACATCGTAACGGGCCTTTTTGCCAACATCACCAACAACGTTGGCGTGCTGCTGAACACCGGCACCTACAATCCGCTGGCTACCACCCGCCCCACCGCCGCCGACCTCACCCTCGCCCCCAACCCCGCCCACGAGGCCTTCACGGTGCAGCTCCCGGCCGGCCTCGCTCCCACCAGCGCCGAATTGCTGAACACCCTGGGCCAGGTAGTGCGTCGCCCGGCCGTGGGCGCGGGCAGCTTTACGGTAGCAACCAGCGGGCTGGCCCCGGGCATCTACACCCTGCGCCTGCGGGCCGGCGGCGAGGCCCTGGCCCGCCGCGTAGTGGTGGAGTAGTCATCTGATTCAGTAGCGCGAACCGGCGGTTCGCGGCGGTGAGTACGGCCTCAGTAGCATGAACCAGTGGTTCGCGTTATTGAGGCCGTACTTTTGCGCCTCATGCGCTATTTCCTCCACCTCGCCTACGATGGCACGGCCTACCACGGCTGGCAAGTTCAGCTCCACTCCATCACCGTGCAGGCCGAGGTGAACCGCTGCCTGAGCCAGGTGCTGCGGCAGCCCATCAGCAGCCAGGGCAGCGGCCGCACCGATACGGGCGTGCACGCCAGCCACCAGGTGGCCCACTTCGAGGCCGACCTGCCCGCCGGCATGGACGAAGCCCTGCTACTCTACCGCCTGCGCCGCGCCCTGCCCGCCGACATCGGCGCGCTGCGCCTGCACGCCGTGCCCGACTCGGCCAACGCCCGTTTCGATGCCGAGCGCCGCACTTACGACTACTTCGTGGTGACCGAGCCTGACCCCTTCCGGCGCGACCAGGCCCTGTACATCGACCGCCCGCTCGACGTGGCGGCCATGAACGAGGCGGCCAGCTACCTGGTGGGGCAGTTCGATTTCACCACGTTTTCGAAAGTGAAGGGGGCCGAAAGCCACTACATCTGCTACTGCACCGAGGCCGGCTGGCACCCGGAGCCGGGCGGCTGGCGGTTTCGCATCCGGGCCAACCGCTTTGTGCGGGGCATGGTGCGGCTGGTGGTGGGCACGCTGCTCGACGTGGGCCGGGGCAAGATTACGCCCCGCCAGTTCCAGCAGCTGCTATGGTCCCAGAAGCGGGTGGATGCCGGCAGCGCCGCCCCGGCCAAAGGGCTTTTCCTGAGCCGGGTGGAATACGCGCCGGGCCTGGTGCCGGACGCGGAAATCAGCGCGCAGCCGTAGCCGGGACGGGCCGGGGCCGGGCGTATTGGCGGTCCAGCGTTTTGAGGTAGCGGATGGCGGCGTCGGAGAAGCGCGGCAGCGCGGATTTGTCCTTTTTGGCCGCTTTCTGGTAGAGGTACACGAAAGCGAAGGGGTTGTCGGACTGCGCAATCATCTGCTTGCTGTAGCCGTTGCGCACGATGGCCGACGACATGAAGAAGCCCGGCAAATGCCCGTTGGAGCCGTCGGACAGCTGCCGGTACCAGCGGCCCGAAGCCGGGGCGCCGCCCCGCGCCCGCGCTTGCAGCGTCGAATCCATGCGGTGAATGAACCTGGGGGCGGGCGTGATGGCCCAGTCGCGGATGCCGCGCGGGTCGCCGGGCAGGGCCATGGTCAGGGGCTTGTCAATCTGGTCGGCAATGCCTTCGTGTTGCATGCTGGCCATGATTTCTAGTAGGCCCTCATCCTCGGGCGCGATGGTGCCGAAGTTGCGTTCAGGCTGGAGCTGGTGGTACATTTCGTGGCCTTCCATCAGACCACGCTTCACCTCATTGGCATCGAGCACGGCCCGCAGGCTGTAAAACATGCCTTCCTGCTGTGAGGTGGCGTCGTTGCCCAGGGCTTCGTAGTAGATGTTCAGATTGGCCAGCCGCTTGTGGGCCGCCGGGGGCAGCTGCGGGTAGGCGTACTGGTACATCCGGTCGAGGGCGGTGGCATTTTTGGTGAGGCTGGCCACGTAGTTGCGGTACTCGGGCTCGCGCTCCTTGTAGTCGTTCACCATCATGTAGAACCACGATTTGGCCTGCAGCTTGGCTTGGCGAAGCGAGTCGTAGCGGGGCATATATACCACTTCGATGGCCCGGCGGTAGCGCACCAAATCGGCGGCCGAGTAGATGCCGCGCACGTAAATTTTATTGCCTGGGACTTCTAGGAACGCCTGCCACATCTGGTCGGTGAGGGGGCGGTTTTGCCGGAGGCCGTCGGTGATTTCCCAGTACCGGGTCACGGCGTCGGTGTTGATGGTCTGGGCGCGGCCGGAGCCGGCAGTCAGGAGCAGGCCGGCGCAGGCCAGCAGCATTCGGAACAGTGTTTTCATGGGTAGATGAAATGTGGAACCGGGCAAAGATGGTGAAATGGCCGGGATATTTTTCGCCTTCGGCCGGCGCGACTTAACTTGAGCGGCGCTGCGGGCAAGGCACTGTTTTTGCGGGTAGTAGCAGGCCGTCGTTGGCCTTCCTTTCCACTATTTACTTATGCGCCCAACAGCTACTCTGTTGCTGGTGCTGGCTGCTTTGCTTTCGCGTCCCGCCCGGGCGCAGGAAGCGGCCCGTACCATTGAATTCATTGAAAACCGGGGTCAGTGGGATGCCCACGCCCGCTACGCCGCACAAGTGGCCCCTGGGGCCCGCCTCTTCGTGGAGAAAACTGGGCTGACCTACGCCCTCACCGCCGGGCTGCCGGGCCACGGTCCCATGAAAGCTGACCGCGCCAATGGCCAGTTCCCCGCCCACGGCCTGCGCCTGGAGTTTGTGCAGCCCAGCCCCGCTGCCACCCTCGCCCCCGAAGCCGAAACCGAAGCGCCCGGCCGACACCACTACCTGCGTGGCACCGCCACCGACTGGGCCACCGACGTGCGCGCCTGGCGGCAACTACGCTACCGCCAGCTCTGGTCCGGCATCGACCTCGTATTAAAAGAAAGCCCCGCCCAGCAGTTTGAATACGACCTGCTGCTGAGCCCCGGAGCCGACCCCGCCCAGGCCCAGTGGCGCTACCGGGGGGCCGAGAGCCTGCGCCTCGACCCCGCCACCGGCCAGCTGCGGGTGCAAACCTCGTCTGGTGTGCTGACCGATTTTCGGCCCGAGGCTTGGCAAACGGACCCGACCACGGGCGCGCGGCAGCCGGTGGCCTGCGCCTTCGTGTTGCGCGGCGAGGTAGTGAGTTTTAAGTTGGGAAAGTATGATACGGGCCGGCCGCTGGTGATTGACCCGGCCGTGCAGTTTGCCAGCTACACGGGCTCGCCGGTGGAAAACTGGGGCTTTGCGGCCACGCACGACGCGGCGGGCAACCTCTACACGGCGGGCGTGGTGTTTGAGGCCGGCTACCCGGTCACGACCGGGGCCTACCAGACGGCCTTTGCCGGCAGCACGGATATTGCCATCATGAAATTCACGACCAGCGCCACCGGCCCCAGCGCCCGGGCCTGGGCCACCTACCTGGGTGGCAACAACCTCGAATTTCCCCACAGCCTGCTGGTGAACGACCGCAACGAGCTGCTGCTGCTCGGCACCACGGCTTCTACTGATTTTCCCACCACAACCACCGCCCTGAGCCATGCGCTGCGGGGCGGCCCGGCCGTTTCTCCGTTCGGGGGCAACTCGCCTTTCGTGCTCAGCGGCGGCTCCGACCTGGTGCTGACGCGCCTGAGTGCCACCGGCGGGCGGCTGCGGGCCAGCACCTACCTGGGTGGCACGGGGACTGATGGTTTGCTCGACCCCACCGCCGCTGCGCCCCGGCTGCGCCACAACTACGGCGATGCCTTCCGGGGCGACCTGGCCCTCGACCCGCAGGGCAACGTGTACGTGGCCAGCGTGACGGGCTCCGCCGATTTCCCCGGCCTGGTGGCCGGCAGCTACCGGGGCGGCAGTTCCGATGGCTTGGTCACCAGCCTCGATTCCAGCCTGAGCCGCGTGCGGTGGACCACGTTGCTGGGCGGCACCGGGGCCGATGCTGCTTACTCCCTCCAGCGGGAGGACGTGGGCGGCGGGCTGCTGGTGGCCGGCGGCACCACCAGCCCCGCGCTGGCCGGGGCCACGGGCGGCTACCGGGCCGCTCCCGGCGGCGGGGTGGATGGATTCGTGGCGCGCCTCACTGCTGGCGGGGCGCTTCAGCAAAGCACCTACCTGGGCACCAGTGCCTACGACCAGGCCTTTTTTGTGCGGCAGGGGCCGGGCGGGCGGGTGTACGTGCTGGGGCAGACGCTGGCCCCGGCCTGGCCCGGTGTCGACACCACCCGCTACCACGCGGCACACGGCCAGCAGTTTATTCAGCAACTGGCCGGCGACCTGCGCTCGGCCACGTTTGCGACGGTGTTTGGGACCGGGCGGGCTACTACTGATATTTCCCCCACGGCGTTTGGGGTGGACTGCTACGGGCGCATTCTGCTGGCGGGCTGGGGCGGCGGGCTCGACCCCAACAACGGCTCGACCACTGGCCTGCCTACCACGCCCAACGCCCTGCAAACCGCCACCGACGGCCAGGATTTCTACCTGATGCAGCTCTCCGACGAGGCGCGGGTGCTGGACTATGCCACCTTCTTCGGCACCTCGGCCGATGACCACGTGGACGGCGGCACTTCGCGCTTCGATGCCCAGGGCAGCCTCTACCAGGCCGTGTGCGCCTGCGACCAGGGCAGTCGCGGCGGCCTACCCATTCCGCCGGGGGCCTTCACTTACGCGGCGGCCAATGGCTCACCCCACTGCAACAATGCCGCGTTCAAGTTTGCCCTGCTGGCCAATGCCTCGCCGGCGGGGGCCGATACGGTGTCGGTCTGCGCCCTGGCTAAGCCGATGGCGCTGGGCGGCTCGCCGGCCGGCGGCACCTGGACGGGGCCGGGCGTGTCGGGCAGCGTGGCCACGGGCTTCCTCTTCGCCCCCGATGCCCTGCGCGTGGGCCCCAACGTGCTCACCTACGTGAGCCCCGCTGCGGCCAACGGCTGCGCGGGCACCAGCACCCGCACCATCACCGTGCGGCCGCAGGGCCGGGCCACGGCCTCGGCTCCGAACCAGTTTTTTTGCCTGCGACCGGGGGTGCCGGTGGCCCCGGTACCCCTCAGGGGCACACCGGCCGGCGGCACCTGGATAGGGCGCGGCGTGGTGCCGGGCACGGCCTTTTTTGACCCGCGCCTGGCGGGCAAGGGCACTTATGTGGTGGCCTACGAAGTATCGGGCGGGCAGTGCCCGGTGGTGGCCACCCTGGTGATGACGGTGAAGGAATTACCGCAAATAGAGCCCATGGCCCCGCGCGAAGTGTGCCTCAACGACCCATCGCTGCAGTTGAATGGTACGCCGCTGGGCGGCATCTGGACGGGGCCGGGCGTGTCGGGTTCCATCGGCAACTTCTTGTTTACGCCCACGGCGGCGCTGCTGGGCGGGCCGCACCACCTCGTGTATACCGTGCAGGGCGACGCCGACTGCGAGCCCGTGACCGACACCCTGCGCGTGACCGTGCTGCCGCCCGGCCCCGATGGCTCGGCCCCGCCCGATACTGCTGTTTGCCTTTCGGCCCCGCCCCTGCGGCTGCGGGGCGGCCTGCCCCTGGGCGGCTCCTGGAGTGGCCAGGGGGTGACGGGCTCGGTGGCCGGCGGGTTCTTTTTTACCCCCACTCCCCTGCTCACGGGGGCGCAAGCGCTGACGTACACCGGGCCGCCCGGCACCTCGCCGGCCTGCCCCGGCCGGGCCCGGCGCACCATCACCGTGAACACCAGCG
>NZ_JBCEVZ010000077.1:0-20900 GCF_038448715.1 Hymenobacter segetis
ACCCACAGTAAGGCAGTGGAGGGGGTGAAACGGGGCGTTGTGCCCGCTGGGCAGTGCGCTTGCAGTACCGACTTCCACGTCTGTCATTCGGAGGATGACAGACGTGGAAGTCCATCCTTCTTCCTTTACCTTCCACCCCATGAACCCACCCAATTCCCACCCTACCCCCATCGCCACCACGGTTTATGCTGATTCCGAATTAGCCTCGGCCGCCGTGGCCGGCCAGATTGCTGACCTCATCCGCACCCGCGCCGCCGAGGGGAAAACCTGCGTGCTGGGCCTTGCCACCGGCTCCTCTCCCACGCGGGTTTATGAGGAGCTGGTGCGCCTGCACCGCGAAGACGGCCTGAGCTTTCAGAACGTCATCAGCTTCAATCTCGATGAATATTACCCCATGCAGCCCGACTCGCTGCAGAGCTACGTGCGCTTCATGCGGGAGTATTTATTTGACCATGTTGATATAAAACCGGAGAACGTGCACATTCCCGATGGCACCGTGCCGCCCGAACAGATTGCGGAATTCTGCCGGCGCTACGAGGAGCAGATTCACGCGGCGGGCGGGATTGATTTGCAGCTGCTGGGCATCGGGCGCACGGGGCACATTGGCTTCAATGAGCCCGGCTCCGGCCCGGCCTCGCGCACCCGGTTGATTACCTTGGACCATGTGACGCGCACCGACGCGGCATCGGATTTCTACGGCGAGGAAAACGTGCCGCGCCGGGCCCTCACCATGGGCGTGGGCACCATTCTCGAAGCCCGCCAGATTGTGCTGCTGGCCTGGGGCGAGGGCAAGGCCGCCGTGGTGAAGCGCATGGTGGAAGGCGAAATCACCGACACCGTGCCCGCCACTTACCTCCAGCGCCACCCCAACGTGCAGGTGGTGCTGGACGAGGCCGCCGGGGCCGAGCTAACGCCCCGCAAAACGCCCTGGCTGCTGGGCCTGCCCTGCAACTGGCACGATGCCGGCCTGGTCCGCAAGGCCGTTACTTGGCTGGCCCGCACGGTCACGAAACCAATTCTCAAACTAACTGAGGAAGACTACAACGAAAACGGCCTTTCGGAGCTGCTGGCGCAGTCCGGCCCGGCCTACGACATCAACATTCGCGTCTTCAACGAGCTGCAACATACCATCACCGGCTGGCCCGGCGGCAAGCCCAACGCCGACGACACCTACCGCCCCGAGCGCGCCGCGCCCTTCCCCAAGCGCGTCCTCATCTTCAGCCCCCACCCCGATGATGACGTGATTTCGATGGGCGGCACCCTGCTCCGGCTGGTCGACCAGGGCCACGAGGTGCACGTCGCCTACCAGACCTCCGGCAACATTGCCGTGTTCGATGACGAGGCCATTCGCTTCGCCGATTTCGTGGCTGATTATGATGAGGCGTTTCATCTTTCTTCCAACGAGCCGGCCGACAACCTCTACCACCGGGTGGCCGATTTCCTCAAAAACAAGCAGCCCGGCCAGGTCGACTCCGACGAGGTGCAGCAGATAAAGGGCCTCATCCGGCGGGGCGAGGCCAAGAGCGCCTGCCGCCTGGCCGGCATCCCCGATGCCAACGTGCACTTCCTGGATTTGCCGTTCTACGAAACCGGCCGGGTGCGCAAAAAGCCCCTCGGCGACGAGGACATCCGCCTCACCATGGAGCTGCTGAACCGCATCCAGCCCCAGCAGATTTACGCCGCCGGCGACCTCTCGGACCCGCACGGCACCCACCGCGTGTGCCTGGCGGCCATTTTTGAGTCCATCCACCGCCTCAAAGCCTCCGGCACCGCCTGGCTCGACGACTGCTGGGTGTGGCTTTATCGCGGGGCCTGGCAGGAATGGGACATCGACCAGATTGAGATGGCCGTGCCCCTCTCGCCGCAGGAGCTCACGCGCAAGCGCCGCGCCATCTTCAAGCACCAGAGCCAGAAGGACCGGCCACTATTCCCCGGGGCAGACCAGCGCGAGTTCTGGCAGCGCGCCGAGGCGCGGAACCGCACCACGGCCAAGCTGTACGACCAGCTGGGGTTGCCGGAATACGAGGGTATTGAGGCCTTTGTGCGGTGGGAGTTTTGAGGTAATTGAACGGCAACTCCCCTCCTTACCAAGGAGGGGATGTTCGCGCTTCAGCGCGAACGGGGGTGGTTGTGGGCGTTGAATGACGACCAAACGATTTACTTCAATGATTCGGACGCCACAACCACCCCAGTTGCCGCTAGCGCGGCAACATCCCCTCCTTGGTAAGGAGGGAAGTTTTTTCCATCCCTATTCCCACCCGCCATGCAACGCACCACCCAGGCCGCCCTCGAAACCACCGGCGCACTGCCCCTCGCGGAGGCTTCCCAGCCCGGCCGCCTAATCAGCCTCGACGTGTTTCGGGGTATCACCGTCATGGCCATGATTCTGGTGAACAACCCCGGCGACTGGGGCCACATCTACCCGCCGCTGGAGCACGCCGAATGGAACGGCTGCACACCCACCGACCTCATATTTCCGTTTTTCCTGTTCATCGTGGGCGTGAGTCTGGTGTATGCGCTCGATGGGGTGAAGCGCCAAGGCGGGCCGCAGGGCGCGGTGCTGCTGCGGGTGCTACGCCGGGCCGGCGTGCTGTTTGGCCTGGGCCTGCTGCTGTCGTTGTATCCGAAGTTCGACTTCTCGGTGGTACGCATTATGGGCGTGTTGCAGCGCATCGCGCTGGTGTTTCTGGGGTGCAGCGTCATCTTTCTGAAAACCAGCTGGCGCACGCAGGTTTGGCTGATTGTCAGCTTTCTCATCGGCTACGCGGTGCTGATGCAGCTGGTGCCCGTGCCCGGCTTCGGGCCGGCCAACCTGGAGCCCGCCACCAACCTCGGGGCTTGGCTCGACCGCACCATCTTCACCGAAGCCCACCTCTGGAAAACCAGCAAAACCTGGGACCCCGAAGGCCTCCTCGGCACCCTGCCGGCCCTGGCCACCGGCCTGCTGGGCGGCCTCACCGCCCAGTGGCTGCGCCACCGTGGCCCAGAGCCGGCCGCCAAAGTGGCCTGGCTGTTCGTGGCCGGCGGCGGCATTATTCTGCTCGGGCTGTGCTGGGCCCCGTGGTTTCCCATCAACAAAGCCCTGTGGAGCAGCCCATACGTGCTCTACACCGGCGGGCTGGCCATGGCCGGCCTGGCCGCGCTCTACTGGATTTGCGACGTGCAGGGCTACCGCGCCTGGACGCGCCCGGCACTGGTCTACGGCGTCAATGCCATCCTCGTATTCTGCCTCTCGGCGCTGCTCTCGCGCACGTTCGGGCTGTTCAAGCTGGCTTTGCCGGGTGGCAAAACGGGCGGATTGAAGGAATGGCTTTACGAATGGGGCATCGCCCTGCATTTCTCCGACCCGCGCACGGCCTCGCTGGTGGGCGCGGTCACGCTTATCATCATCTGGTATTTCATTCTGAGCTGGATGTATAAAAAAGGTGTGGTGCTGAAGGTGTGAGGGGACGTTAGGAATAACACAGAACGTCATGCAGAGCGCAGCGAAGCATCTTTACCGCAGTAGTAACTCCAATTGAAAGGATTAGTGACTGCGGTAAAGATGCTTCGCTGCGCTCTGCATGACGTTCTGCTTTTCGACGTTCTATTCCTGACGTTCTTTCCACCGTGCCGTTCTTTGCCAGCTCAGACGGCATCCTATCACAATGAAAATCCTCATCATCGGCGGCGGCAACATGGGCCTCACATACGCCCGTAGCTTCGTGCGTGCCCACATCACCTCGCGGCTCGATTTGCGCCTGCTGGCCCGCTCGCCCGAGCGGGTGCCGGCCCTGGCGGCCCACGAAATTGGCACCGTCTGGGGCTCGCCGGCCGAGTGCGTGCCGGGGGCCGACATCCTTATCCTGGCCGTGAAGCCGCAGGACTCCCCCGCCCTATTCGCATCGCTGAAGGGGCTGGTGCAGCCGCAGCAGCTCGTGCTCAGCATCATGGCGGGGGTGCGGATTGATACCTTGCGCGAGGCCCTGGGTACGCCCAAAATCATCCGGGCCATGCCCAACCTGCCCGCCCAAATAGGCATGGGAATGACGGCCTTCACCAGCACCGACGAGGTGACTCGCGCCGAGCTGGTGCAGGTGCAAAACCTGCTCTCCACCACCGGCAAGACGGTTTACGTCGAAAACGAAAGCGCCATCGACGCCAGCACGGCCATCTCGGGCAGCGGCCCGGCCTACGTCTACTACTGCATGGAAGCCCTGATGGCCGCCGCCGCCCAAATGGGTTTCAGCGGGGCCGAAGCCGAGCTGCTGGTGAGCCAGACCTTTCGCGGCGCGGTGGAGCTCTACTCGCAATCGGGCCTAAGCTGCCAGGACTGGATTGCCAAAGTGGCCTCCAAAGGCGGCACCACCGAGGCCGCGCTGGGTGCGTTCGGCGCGGGCGCGGTGCGCGAGGGCCTCATGGCCGGGGCCGGCGCGGCGCGCGACCGGGCCGAGGAGTTGGGGCGTTAGCGGTTTTTCCCGCAGTGGGCGCAGGGGTTTACGCAGTGGCCGCAGTGTCGTTCTCGAGGCCGTTTACGCGACGGTGCATATGGTCTTTGAGGCGGTCAACGTTGAAATTGATGAGCAGCCCGAGTTTGAGGCCGGACAGTTTCAGGTAAGTCGTCAGTTGCTTGAAATGAACTTCCTGCAGCGCATCGACGGATTTAAGCTCAATAATGACTTTGCCTTCCACTACCAAATCGAGCCGATAGCCCGTTTCCATGTGAATGCCTTTATAAACCATTGGCATTGGTACCTGCCGGGCTACCCGCAGACCTTGCTGCCGCAACTCATGCTCCAGAGCAGTTTCGTAAACCGACTCCAAAAGGCCCGGCCCTAAATCTGTATGAATTTCATAGGCCGCTTTACGAACCTGAAAAGAAATCTGGTTTTCATGCATCGCGCAAAGTAAACCCGGCTGAACGACACTGCGCCCACTGCGTAAACCCCTGCGCCCACTGCGGGAAAAACCGCTAACGCTATGCCACTGAATACCCCGCGAAATCCTTTCGGAGCTGGGTTTTCAAAATTTTCCCCGTAGCCGTGTGAGGCAGCTGGCTCACGAACTCCACGGCATCGGGCTCCCAGAACTTGGCCACCCGGCCCCGGAAGAAGTTCAGCAGCTCATCGGCCGAAACCTCCATGCCGGGGCGGCGCACCACTATCAGCAGCGGCCGCTCGCTCCACTTGGCGCTGGGCACGCCGATGACGGCGGCTTCGGCCACGGCGGGGTGGGCCACGGCCAGGTTTTCGAGGTCGATGCTGGAAATCCACTCGCCGCCCGATTTGATGACGTCTTTGGAGCGGTCGGTGATGTGCATGTAGCCGTCGGGGTCGATGGTGGCCACGTCACCGGTGCGGAACCAGCCGTCGGCGGTGAGCTCGCCGGGCGTGGCGGTGCGGAAGTAGTCGCGCACCACCCACGGCCCGCGCACCAGCAGGTCGCCGAAGGCCACGCCGTCGTGGGGCAGCGCGTGGCCGTCGTCGCCCACAATCTTCATATCGACCCCAAACACCGCCCGGCCCTGCTTAGCCCGGATGGCCATGCTGTCGGCCGGACTGAGGCCGGCGTGCTTGCCCTTGAGGCGGGCGGTGGTGCCCAGCGGGCTGGTTTCGGTCATGCCCCAGGCGTGCATGATGGTCACGTTTAGCTCTTCCTCGAAGGCTTTCATGAGGGCCGGTGGGCAGGCGGCCCCGCCCACCACCGTGCGGTTGAGGGTGCTGAAATGGCGCTGCCCCTCGCGCATAAATTGCAGCAGCGCCAACCAGATGGTGGGTACCCCGGCCGAAAACGTCACGCCTTCGGTTTCAAACAATTCAAACAGACTGGCGCTATCCATGCCCGCGCCGGGCAGCACCAGCTTCGCGCCATTGAGCGGGGCCGCGTAGGGCAGGCCCCAGGCATTGACGTGGAACATGGGCACCACCGGCATTATCACGTCCGAGGCCGAGCAGCTCAGCGCATCGGGCAGCGAGATGCCCAGGGCGTGCAGCACCGTGGAGCGGTGCGAGTAAAGCACGCCCTTGGGCTGGTCGGTGGTGCCGGAAGTGTAGCAAAGGGAACAGGCCGTGTTTTCATCGAAGCTGGGCCAGTCATAGTCGCCGGTTTCGGCCGCTAGTAAATCTTCGTAGCTGCACAGGCCAGGCAGCTCGGAGGCGGCGGGCAGGTGTTCGGGGCCGGCCATGAGCACCCATTTTTCCACGGTGGGGCACACCGGGGCCAAGCGCTCCACGAGGGGCAGAAAGGTGAGGTCGAAGAACATCAGCCGGTCTTCGGCGTGGTTGATGATGAACACCAGCTGCTCGGGAAACAGGCGCGGGTTGATGGTGTGGCACACCGCCCCGATGCCGGCCACGCCATAATACAGCTCGAAATGGCGGTGCGTATTCCAGGCCAGGGTGCCCACCCGGTCGCCGTTTTCGATGCCGAGCTTCAGCAGGGCCTGGGCCAGCTGCTTGCTGCGGTGGTTGGCCTCGGCGTAGGTGTAGCGGTGCATGCCGCCCTCGGGCCGGCGCGAGACTATTTCGGTATCGGAATGCCACTTGGCGGCGTGCTCGATAATCGTAGCCACGCGCAGCGGCTCGGCCATCATCAGTCCTAACATAAGTGCGGGGTGGGAATGTAGGGCCGTAAGGTAGCAAAAGGCGGCGCATTTCCACCGCTGCCGCAGCCCTACAAACTACCGCGCCGCCTCAATCGCCAGTTGCAACAGGCTCGAGCGCACACTCAAATCCCCCAGCTTATTATTCCGCCGCGTGGGGTGCACCCGGTTGGTCAGCAGGACCACCACCAAATCCTTCTCGGGCTCCACCCAGAAGTACGTGCCCGTGAAGCCGGTGTGGCCGTAGCTGCGCTGGGAGGCACTTTTGGCCGAGTTCACCGTGGGGTTGGCGGCGGGGCGGTCGAAGGCCAGGGCGCGGCGGTTGTCGGGGCAGAACTGGCAGCTGGTCCACTCCGTCAGCACGGTTTTGTCGAAGAGCTGCTGGCCGCCGTAGCGCCCGCCCCAGGCGTAGGTCTGGGCCAGCTTGGCCACGTCATTGGCATCGCCGAAGAGGCCGGCGTGGCCCGAGAGGCCACCCAGCAGGGCCGCGCCTTCGTCGTGCACCGTGCCGTGCACCAGCTGCTTACGAAACGCCGAATCCACTTCCGTGGGCACGATGCGTGCCACCGGAAAGCGGTTGCGGGGTCGGAAGCCCAGCGTGGTAGCGCCCAGCGGCCCGTACACTTCCTTCTGCAAAAATGCATCGAGTGGCAGCCCGGTGCGGGCCTGCACCAACGCCGGATACAGCACAAACGACAAGTCCGAATACACGTACCCCGGCTTTTCATTCAGCGGCGACTCCCCTATCTCTTTATAAATACGAGCCGGCAGTTTCTTCCGCGCCCAGATGCCCTGGGCCACCGGCAGCGGGAACCGGCCCGACGAATCGGCCCGGAAATAGCGGCGGCGCAGGTTGCCATTTTTCTTCACCAATTCCTTCCAGAACGGAATAAAAGCCTTGAGGCGGGCCTGGTGAGCCAGCACGTCGCGCATTTTCAGGTCGGCCTTGTTGGTGCCGCGCAGAAAGGGAAAATAGTTACCCATCGCGCTGTCAGGGCTGAATTTATGGTCGGCTTCCAGGCGCATCAGCGCGGGCGTGGCGGCCATCAGCTTGGTCATCGAGGCCAGGTCGTACAGGTCGTCATCCTTCACCGGGCGCGGCACTGATACGGGTTTGGTATCGGTCACTACGGCGTCCTTTTTCTTCTTTTTCTTATCGACTACCGCTTCGCTGAAGCCCGCATACGTCTGGTTGCCGTAGCTTTTGCGGAGCACCACCGTGCCGCGCCGGGCAATGAGCACCTGCGCCCCCGGGAATGCCTGCGCCGCCAGCGCCCGGCCCAAGAGGCTATCCACGCGGGCTTCAAGGCGGCCGTCCATGTTCACGTCTTCAGGGTTGGCGTAGCGCAGGCGGTAGTTGCCAGCCGTGCGCAGGCCAAAGCCACGCGGGTACCGGTCGCTCACCGTCACGGGCAGCTTGCCGGTGGCCGCGATACCCCCGAAAATGGCCTGTGCGGCCAGTTTCTGGGCATTCGGGCTTTCCTGGTAGGCCATGATGACGGCGGCGGCGCGGTCCAAATCCCGCACTTTGGCCACGGCGTAGGCCGAGCCAAATACACTTAGCACCAGCGTTTGCTTCTGGTCGGCCAGCTCGCGCAGCAGCATGTTATCCTCGGGTGTGATGCCGAAGCTGGTGGCCGGCAGGCGGCCCAGGCTTTGCAGGCTCACCAGAATGAGGTTGTAGGGCTTGAGGGCGGTGCGCAGCTGCATCAACTCATCGAGCGTAGCTGTGGCGCCGATGTGGAAATGCGCGGCCGGCGCGTAGTCGGCAACCGCTTTCTGGAAGTCGGTGGTATCGCGCGGGGAGCCGCCCAGCACCAGCGTGGCAATGCGCAGCGTGTCGAGGCGCTGGAGCGGCAGCAGGGTTTTCTGGTTGCGCAGCAGCGTGATGCTCAGCTCGGTGAGGCGGTGGCTGAGGTACTGCGCGTGCGGGCCGTTGAGGTCTTCGTAGATGTTTTTGGTATTGATGGGCCGATAGTGGTTCAGCCCGGACCACTGCTTGAGGGCCAGCACGCGGCGGCAGTGCTCGTCAATTTCCTTTTGCGAAATCCGGCCGCTGTCCACGGCAATTCTTACCATCTTCAGCGCCAGCGGAATGTTTTTGCTGAACTCCAGAATATCGTTGCCGGCCATGATGGCGCGCACGTCGGCCTCACCGGGCGGGAACTTGCTGATAACGCCGCGCATGTTCATGGCATCGGTGAAAATCAGTCCCTTGAAACCCATTTCGTCCCGCAGCATCCCCGTGATGATGGGCCGCGAAAGGGTACTTGGCCCCAGTACCGTGTCCAGAGCCGGCACGTTGAGGTGGGCCACCATCATACCGCCCAGGCCGCCCGCGATGAGGCTACGGAAGGGCGGCAGCTCCAGCGTATCGAGCCGGCGGCGGTCGACGCGCACGGTGGGCAAGGCGAGGTGTGAGTCGGCGTCCACGTCGCCGTGGCCGGGGAAGTGCTTGGCTACGGCCAGAATGCCGGCATCCTGCATGCCGCGCATGTACTGGCGGCCGTCGCGCGCCACAGCCGCCGGGTTTTCGCCCCAGCTACGAAAGCCGATAACCGGGTTGGCGGGGTTGTTATTCACATCGACCACCGGCGCGAAGTTGACGTGCATGCCCAGCCGCTTGAACTGACGGGCCACCTCGCGGCCCATATCGTAGAGCAGCGTGGTGTCGGTTTCGCCGCCCAGGCTCATCTGGTAGGGGAATTTCACCACGCTGTCTAGGCGCATGCCCACGCCCCATTCGCCGTCCAGGGCCACCAGCAGTGGCACTTTCGATTGGCTCTGGTAGCGGTTCAGCAGGCGGGCCTGCCGGGCCGGGCCGCCCTGAAAAAATATCAGCCCGCCAATGCCGTACTGCTTGATGAGCGTCGAAACCGAGTCCTCAAACACGCGGGTGCGGTTGGAATACGCGGCCACCATGAACAGCTGCGCGGCGCGCTGGTCGGGCGTAAGCACCCGCATCAGGCTGTCGACCCAGGGCGAGTGCAGGTACCGCGTGAAGGCGGGCGCATTGGCCGGAATCGGCACTAACTTCTTTTTTTTCAAAGCCTTGCGCACCCCCGACGGCTGCTTTTTGGGGCGGGGAGCGGTATGCTGCTGCGCGTCGGCCAGCAGTGGGAAGGTAAGCAGCCAAAACAAGAACAGGTACTTCATTAACGACAAGAGCTGAGCGACAAAGGAGACGACCACGCATACGCGGCGCTGCAAAAGTCGGCAGCTGAACGGTATGAATCCGCAACCGCCCGCTACACCCCGCCTCGGAGGCCCCTGTTCATCTCGGCAGGCAGCGGAGAGGCTCAAGCCACTAGCAGAACAGCAAATACAATTAAATATTAAAAATATTTTATAATAAGAACAAATATTACTTATTTGCAATATCTAATAAAAACAATACGTCTATGAGCACAACTACAAAAACACCAGCTCGGCTGATGCTTAGCCATTTCCATTCGCTGATGCCCAAAGCAGCTTTGTTACTCATCAGCTTTTTGCTCCTGCTGTCGGCCACGGCGCAGGCCCAGAACACCTACTATTGGCGCGGCGCGGTGGGCGCCAACTGGAGTACATCAACCAGTTGGAACACTGCGGCCAATGGCACGGGCACGGCCCGGACCACTCGCAACAGTGGCGACGTACTGATATTCAACGGCGGCAGCCCCGTCGTCACCATGGACTTAAGCGAGACCATCAAGCAGTTGTCCTTCACGAATAACACTGCGGCTACGCTCAATACTACCACGGATGCGACCCGCACCATCACCCTTGGCGGGGGCACGGGCGAGGACTTTGTGGTAGCCGCCGGGTCGTCGCTGGCGGTGGTGGGCGTGGTAAGCGACAACGATGACGCGGCCGTGATTTTTCAGCTCAATAACAGTGTCACGGCCAGCATTGCCGGGGCCGTCACCTTCACCAGCTCGGGCGGCAACGGCGGCTCCAATGCACTCCACGAGTTTCGGGGCGGGGAAGGTTCGGTGCACTTCACGAATGGCGGCAGCCTGATTGCCACCGGCCGGATGAACGGGGATTCCTTTGGTACGACGGCCGGCATGGCCGTTTTTGAGGCGGGCGCCACCTACCAGCAGAATGGCTCCAATGCCGATGACCCCTACGGCCCCGCCACCTTTCTGGATGGCAGTACCTACCGCTACCTCACGGGCAGCTTTGGCGGCACGACCCTAACGGTTAACCGGGCCTACGGCAATCTGTCGTACGAGAGTTCCAGCGACCGAACCATTGGCGGCCTCATGAACCTGCTCATTCGCAACAACCTAACCCTTAGCGGCACCGGCAACCTCTCGCTCAATGCCCGCAATACGGACGGCACCAGCATTGGCGGCAATATCAGTATCACCAACAACAGCGCGCTGCTCAATTTCGACCCCAGCTCGACGCGGCCGGTAACGCTTAATGGTACCACGGCCAAAACCGTCAGCGGCGTCGGAGCGCTGGTTCTCGGGGACAACGCGCAGCTTGAAATTGATAACCCGGCCGGGGTGACGCTCATGCGACCCATCACCGTAGAGAGCGGCCTGATTCTGACCAACGGCTTGCTGACGACCAGCGCCACGGCCCTGCTCACCTTAGACCCAAACGCCACCATAAGTGGCGGCAGCGCCACCAGCTTTGTGAACGGCCCGCTGGCCCGCATCACCCCAGCGAATAATAGTGTCAACCGCACCTGGGTTTTCCCCATTGGCAAAGGCACCGCGTACCGCCCCCTGACGCTCCGGTCCTCCGACCAGAATAACGCCGCCACTTACACCGTGGAGCAGTTTGAGGGCAACCCCGGGCAAACGGTGACCGGCCTGCTCCAGCGGGTGTCGTTCAAGCGTGCCTACAGCATCATTTCGTCCAGCGCTTCGGCCACCAACCTCACCGGCACCGTCACCATCTCCTTCGCCCCGGACGACTACGTGAACGTACCGGGCACCTCGGACCTGGTAGTAGCCCGGCGGCAGGGCACCACCGGGGCCTGGAGCACCATAGGCCATTCGGCCAATACCGGCCCGGCCGGTGCAGCCGGCGGCCCCGGCGTAAGCGGCACTATCACCTCGAATTCCTTCACTGGGTTCACCACCGGCTCCGCCACGTATTTCGCACTGGGCGCGCTGAACCTGAACAACCAGGCCAACCCGTTTTCCACCGCCGTGAACCCACTGCCCGTGGAGCTCACGCGGTTTGACGCCGCTGCCAAACCACAGGGCATTGCCCTGAGCTGGGCCACGGCCACGGAAAAAAACAGCGACTATTTTGAGGTGCAGCGCAGCGCCGATGGCGAAATATTCCAGCGCGTGGGCAGCGTGAAGGGCCAGGGCACCAGCAGCAACGCCCACGAGTACGCTTTTCTGGACGGCCACCCGTTGGCGGGCCTCTCCTACTACCGCCTGCGCCAGGTAGATACGGATGGCACCAGCACGTTTTCGCCGGTGGCCACGGTGCAAATGCGCGGCGAAGTAGCCGTGTACCCCAACCCCAGCACGGGCACAGTTTCGCTGCCAGCTACGATGGGTGCCGTGCGCTACCGTGTGCTCAATGCCCTGGGGCAGGCCGTGCTGAGCGGCCAGGCCACTGGCAGCGACCAGCTCGACCTGCACACGCTCGCCAAAGGCTCCTACTTTCTGGAGCTAACCGGGGCAGGCGGCAGCACCATTCAGCGCCTGATGCGGGAGTGACTGGCTTAAGTAATTCGCCGACACCTGATTTTGGTCAGTAGTGCCGTGCTTTTACACTCTACTGCCGAATTACGCCCAATAAATTGCACATAATCAATAAAAACAAACATGATACAACCTTATGATATTACTTTATCTTTAATATGCAAAAAAAATGGTAAGTTTTGGATGAAACTGGTGTAAATTGCGGACTTACAGCATTTTTCAAACTGAAAACAAATGATTCACTTTATACCTCGTCGCCTTTCTGCATCATCAAATTCTTTTCTAATCTGTGCAGCAGCACTATGCTTTGGTTCTTTCGGGGCCTCTGCTCAGATTCTTTCGAGAACCCAGGATTTTTCAGGTGCTGCAGCCACGCGAAACACGTACGGAACTGATTTCGCAGCTGACATCGCTAAAGCGACTAACCAGAACTCTGCCGGCTATTATTCGACAGGTTTTGTCTATAGTACCACTCCTGCTGGTGCCTTCGGCTCGGCCGACAACAATGCCAGCGCCACTCCTAATTCTATTCCGGTACTTTTTGACACGCAGGTATTTCAAGCAAATTCCACCAACAATAAAATAACTTTTGAGCTAGGTCAAAGTGGGCAATTTGGTTTTGATAATAACAATAGTGTAACTGCAGATGTATCGCTTAATGGGGCAGCCGCTGTAAGAGTCGTAGAAGTAACCGGCACTACCGTTAATAACGCCACTCAATCCTTTGCTATTGGCAGTGGCAGCACGTACACAACTACTTACCCGGCATTAGGAAAAGTTGTAGAATCTAATACTAATGTAGTCGGTAAGTTCGTCGTAAATCTTCCCAATTTTACGGCCAGAACAACAGTTGATGTAACCATCGTCGTTACAGCTTCTCGAAAGTCCACTGTACTTATTGATAACGTTACGATTTCTTCAGGTTCCCCCCTGCCCGTCGAGCTCACCCGCTTCGAGGCCACGGCCAAAGCAACGGGCGTGAGCCTGAGCTGGGCTACGGCCAGCGAAAAGAACAGCGACCGGTTCGAGATTCAGCGCAGCGCCACGGGCGAGGCTTACGAAACCCTGGGCCTGGTGAAGGGCCAGGGCAACACCACCCTAGCGCACGACTATTCCTTCGTGGATAGCCGCTCGCTGGCCGGCACGGCTTACTACCGTCTGCGGCAGGTCGATTCCGATGGCACCTTCAGCTACTCGCCGGTGGTGACTGTGCAAACTGAAGCCAGCGCCAAAGTAGTGCTCTACCCCAACCCCAGCGCGAACCAGCTCATCCTGCCCGCCGGTTTGGGCGTAGTGGAGTACCGCGTTTTCAATGCCTTGGGCCAGACCTTGCTCGCTGGCAAAGCCACTGACAATGACCGCCTCGACATCACCAGCCTGCCCAAAGGCCCCTTCTTTCTGGAGCTGAGCGGAGCCACCGGCCACCGCACCCAGCGCCTGCTGCGCGAGTAACGCTCTGCGTGGGCCATATGCACCGCATCTGGCCAGTCTTACCATCAAGCCCCGCCCCTGCCTTGCGTAGTGGCGGGGCTTTTTTTGATTACGACATAGCACCAGGCCAGCATTGCCTTTTTTGGCCTGCCAACGTAGAGGATAGTTGCGATAACCGCCTTTCAACGTTCGTTTTATGCGTACTTCCCTTCTTTCCATCGGGCCGGGCACCCGGCTGCTGGCGCTGGCCGGTGCCGTGCTGCTGGGGGCCTGTAGCGGCCAGGCCCCGCTGGAGCAATCCAGCGGCGGCACCGCCCGCTCCACCACCGTGCAGCTTGACACCACGGCCACACTGCCCACCGAAGCCTGCGGCCTGCTCACGCCCGGCGAGGTGGCCAGCCTCACGGGCCGCCCGGTGCAGCAGCAGGCCCAGGGCGAAGCCTGCCGCTTTGTGGAGGCCGACCAGCCCGCCAGCCCCGATGCCGTGGTGACGGTTTCGTTTCGGCCGGCCGCCGCGTTCCAGATTGCGCAGGCCGGCAGCGACTTGCGCCGACGCAACATGGTGCCGGTCACGGGCCTGGGCCGCGAGGCATATTACGACGACAGCCACGGCGACCTCTACGTGCGGCTGCCCGACCGTACCCTCGTCATCGGGATGCCGCGCCGCGTGAAAAGCTACTCGCGCGAGCGCATCGCGCCGGAGCTGGGCCGCCTGGCCGTGGCCCGGCTCACGACCAGGCGGTAGAACGACAACTCCCCTCCTTTTTTAAGGAGGGGATGCCGACGCAAAGCGTTGGCTGGGGTGGTGGCATTCGTTGAACGATACCCGAACGATACCGGCGCAAGTCGTCCAGTCATCGTTCAACGAGTCCCCTGCGGTGCCACTACCCCTGTTTCAGCTTCGCTGAAACATCCCCTCCTCATATGACGAGAGGAGTGATGTGCCGTTTCGTAGCTTGCGGCACATTCCCATTCGCTCCATGAAGAAACTTGCCCTGGCCGGCCTCGTCGCGGCCGCCCTCACGTCGGCCTGTAACCAGACCAAAACCACCGAAACCGCCGCCACCAGCGCCAACGGCGCGGCCGCAACTGATACCACCAAAGGCATCAACGGCCTGTTCGCCAGCTTCTGGGAGCAGCAGTCGCGGCTCGACCCGCTTTCGGCTACGGCCCAGGGCGACAACCGCTTCAACGACCAGTTGCCCAACGACCAGACCCAGGCGTTTCGGGACACGCTGCGCACGTTTTATCAGGATTACCTGACGCGGCTGGGGCAGTTTGACCGCGCCAAGCTGGATGATAACGACCGCATCAGCTACGACATCTTTCAGTACGACCTGAAGCAGCGGGTGGAGGGTTTGAAGCTGAACACCTGGATGATGCCGTTTCAGCAGTTCTGGGGGCTACCCATCAGCATGGGGCAGTTTGGCTCGGGGCAGGGCAACCAGCCGTTCAAAACCGTGAAGGACTACGACAACTGGCTGGGCCGGGTGCGGGGCTTCACGGTGTGGGCCGATTCGGCCATCGGAAATTTCCGGCGCGGCATGAAGGCCGGTGTGGTGCTGCCCAAGTCGTTGGTGGAGAAGATGATTCCGCAGATGCGCGATAAAACTATGGTGGTGACGGACCCCACCAAGTCTCTGTTTTACGGGCCGATAAATGCGTTCCCGAAGGACTTTTCGGATGCCGACAAGAAGCGCATTACCGAAGAGTATAAGAAGGCTATTCTGACGGAAATTGCTCCTACTTACAAGAAGCTCGGCGATTTTCTGGCCAACGAATACCTGCCCAAGTCGCGCCCCACCAGCGGCATCAACGCCATTCCCGGCGGGCCGGAAATGTACCGCTACTACGCCAGCTACTGGACCACGACCGACAAAACCCCGGCCGAAATCCACGCCCTGGGCCTGCGCGAAGTGGCCCGCCTGCGCGCCGAGATGGAGCGTATGAAAACCCAATTGGGCTTCAAAGGCACGCTGCGCCAGTTCTTCGAGAGCCTGAAAACCAACCCCAAGGCCATGCCCTTCAAAACGGCCGAGGAAGTACTGGCCGGCTTCCGCAAGATTCAGGCAACCATCGACCCCAGCCTGAAAAAGATGTTCGGCCGCGTGCCCAAGTCGCCATTCGAAATCCGGGAAACGGAGAAGTTCCGCGAGGCATCGGCATCGGCCGAATACAACCAGGGCTCGCCGGACGGCTCCCGGCCGGGCATTTTCTACGTGCCGCTGTCCAAGCCCGCCGAGTACAACGTGACGCAGGGCATGGAGTCGCTGTTTCTGCACGAGGCCATTCCGGGCCACCACTACCAGATTTCTTTGCAGCAGGAAAACACCAGCCTGCCCAAGTTCCGCCAGTTTGCCGGCTACGGCGCCATGACCGAAGGCTGGGCCCTCTACTGCGAAAGCTTAGGCAAGGAACTCGGCCTGTATAAAGACCCCTACCAATACATCGGCGCACTGAGTGATGAGATGCTGCGCGCCGTGCGCCTGGTGGTGGACACCGGCCTGCACACCGGCCAGATGACCCGCGAGCAAGCCATTGACTACATGCTGGATAACACGCCCGACAATAAAGAGAACGACACGGCCGCCATTGAGCGCTACATGGCCATTCCGGGCCAGGCGCTGTCCTACAAAATCGGCCAGCTGAAGATTCAGGAGTTGCGCGCCCGCTACGAAAAGCAGCTGGGCAGCAAGTTCTCCCTCAGCAACTTCCACGACGAATTGCTGAAGGATGGCGTGATGCCGCTGGCCGTGCTCGAAACCAAGATGGATGCCTGGGCGGCGAAGCAGTAGTTGCTTCAGAATTCTGAACAGAGCTAGAAGCAAGTCATGCTGAGCGCAGTCGAAGCATCTCTACCGCAATAGTAAATCCTGTCGATTGGATTACGGCTGCGGTAGAGATGCTTCGACTGCGCTCAGCATGACGTTTTTAATATATTCAGCCTCGCCTCGAGAAAAACTGCACTATTTACAGCCGTTTGTGTAGCTTGCCGGCTTACTTACTGGTTGATGAACAGATTTTTTGTTGCCTTACTGGCAATGTGGTGCCTTTTGGCGCACCCGGCCGGCTCCCAAACCCCACCCAATAGCGGCACGACCTCCGCCACACTGCTCGCCGGTTTATTCAATTCGTATTGGGAAGACCGCGCCCGGCTGTTTCCGCTGATGGCCACGGCCCAGGGCGACAACCGCTACAACGACCGCCTGCCCAACGACCAGAGCCGCGCCTTTCGCCAGCAGCAGACACGCTTTTACCGTCGCTATCTTAATGACCTACTAAACATTGACCGCGCCCGTCTGTCGACCGACGACAAGCTCAGCTACGACATCTTTCAGTACGAGATGCGCAGCCGCCTCGAAGGCCTGCGACTGAATACGTGGATGATGCCGTTTGCGCAGTTCTACAGCCTGCCCACCACGCTCAGCCAGCTGGGCGCGGGCACCGGGGCGCAGCCGTTCAAGACGGTGAAGGACTATGACAACTGGCTGGCCCGCGTAGGCAAGTTTCCGGTGTGGGCCGACTCGGCCATTGGCAATTTCCGGCAGGGCATGAAGGCGGCCGTGGTGCTGCCCCGCGTGCTGGTGCTGAAAATGGTGCCCCAGCTGCAAGCCCAGGTCACGGCCGATGCCGCCAAAAGCCTGTTTTACGGCCCCATTACCCACCTGCCCGCCAGCTTTTCGGAGGCTGATAAAGCCCGCCTCACCAGCGCCTACCAGCAGGCCATTCTTACCGAGGTGGTGCCCACTTACCGCAAGCTGGCCGATTTTCTGCAAACCGAATATCTGCCCCAGGCCCGCAACAGCACCGGCCTGAGCGACGTGCCCGGCGGGGCCGAAATGTACCGCTACGACGTGCGCCTGATGACCACCACCGACCGCACCCCTGACGCCGTTTACCAAACCGGCCTGGCCGAGGTGAAGCGCATTCGGGCCGAGATGGAGGCCGTGAAAAAGCAGGTTGGCTTCAAAGGCAGCCTGCCCGGCTTCTTTAGCTACCTGGGCTCCAGCGGCAAATTCATGCCCTACAAAACGCCGGACGACGTGCTGAACGCCTTTCGCAGCATCCAGGCCCGCATCACGCCCAACCTACCCAAGCTGTTCGGGCGCACGCCGAAGTCGCCGTTTGAGATTCGGCAGACGGAAGCCTTTCGTGCTTCCACGGCCTCGGCCGAGTACAACCGGGGCACGCCGGACGGCGCGCGGCCCGGCATTTTCTACGTGCCCATTCTCGATGCCACCAAGTTCAACGTGACCTCCGGCATGGAGTCGCTGTTTCTGCATGAGGCCATTCCGGGGCATCACTACCAGCTGTCGTTGCAGCAGGAAAACACCAGCCTGCCCAAGTTCCGCCGCTTCGCCTCCTACCCCGCGTTCAGCGAGGGCTGGGCACTGTATTGCGAAAGCCTGGGCAGGGAGCTCGGCCTCTACACCGACCCTTACCAACGCATTGGCGCCCTGGGCGATGAGATGCACCGCGCCCTGCGCCTGGTGGTGGATGTAGGCATGCACGCCAAGGGCATGAGCCGCGAGCAGGCCATCGACTACATGATGGCCAATGAGCCCATTTCGGAGCAGGCCGCCACGGCCGAAATCGAGCGCTACCTGGCCATGCCCGGCCAGGCCTTGGCCTACAAAACCGGTCAGCTCAAAATCCGCGAGCTGCGGAGTCGCTACGAAAAGCAGCTGGGCAAGAAATTCAACCTGCGGGCTTTCCATGATGAGATTCTGGCCGGCGGCTCCATGCCCCTGGCCGTGCTGGAGCGCCGCATGGATGCCTGGGCGGCCCGGCAGCGGTAAGGCATTCTTTCCGTCTGTCATCCTGAGCGCAGCGAAGGACCTTATCCCGTCTGCTACAATTACTGCAAATTGTTCGGCCGTGATAAGGTCCTTCGCTGCGCTCAGGATGACAGACAGCCCAAATTGTTACCTTGCTCCTTCTTTCGTATTCTCCGAATCTCCTCTCAATGCCCAATTTCAATTCCCACCAGCGGCTGACCGGTTTTCTGGCCACGCTCGGCCTGGCCTTCACCCTGCTTCCCACCCCTGGCATGGCTCAATCTTCCGCTCCCGCTGCATCGGCCACGGCCCGTGCCGACCAGTCGCCGCTGCTCCAGCCCTGGGGCAGCCTCCATGGCGGCGTGCCCGCTTTTGATAAGGTACGGGTGGCTGATTTCAAGCCCGCGCTGGAAGCGGCGATGGCTGAGAACTTGGCTGAAATCAACGCCATTGCCACCAACCCGGCGGCCCCGACGTTCGAGAACACCATTGCGGCAATGGAGCGTAGCGGGCAAACGCTGACGCGCGTTTCGGCCATCTACGACATCTGGAGCGGCACCCTGAACGATGCCGCTTTCAGCGCCGTGGAAACCGAAATGGCCCCCAAGCTGGCCGCGTTCTACGACCAGATTTCTCAGAATCCGGCCCTGTTCAAGCGCATCGAGGCAGTGTATAACGCGCCGGCTACCAAAAAGCTAACGACCGAGCAGCAGCGGCTGGTGGAGGTTGACTACAAGCAGTTTGTGCGGGCAGGCGCGAAGCTGGATGCCACGGCCAAGGCCCGGGTTTCGGCCATCAACCAGCAGCTGGCGGGGCTGTTCACCAATTTCTCCCAGAACGTGCTGGCCGATGAAGCTGACTCGGTGCTGGTGCTGAAAACCGATAAGGACCTGGGCGGCCTACCGGCCTCGCTGCGCGACGCGGCTAAAACCACGGCCGGCACTCGCAAGATTGCGGCGGCGGGCGTTATCACGAATACGCGCTCCAGCATCGACCCGTTCCTGACCTACTCCGACCAGCGCGGGCTGCGCGAGAAGGCGTGGCGCATGTTTACGAACCGCGGCGACAACGGCGGCGCGCACGACAACAACGCCATCATCACCCAGATTTTGCAGCTGCGGGCCGAGCGTGCCAAGCTGCTGGGCTACGCCACCCACGCCCACCTGCGCCTCGACAACACGATGGCCAAAACCCCGGAAGCCGCCATGCAGCTGATGGAGCAGGTGTGGAAGCCCGGCGTAGCCCGCGTGCACGAGGAAGTGGCCGACATGCTGGCCGTGGCCAAAAAAGAAGGTGCCCCCGCCAACTTCAAAATCGAGCCTTGGGACTACCGCTACTACGCCGAAAAAGTGCGCAAAGCCCGCTACGACCTCGACCAGAACGAGGTGAAGCAGTATTTGCAGCTGGATAAGATGCGCGAGGGCATGTTCTGGGTGGCCGGCGAGCTGTTCAATTTCAGCTTCGCGCCCGTGACGGATGTGCCCGTGTACCACCCCGATGTGAAGGTGTGGCAGGTGAACGACAAAACCACCGGCAAGCAAATCGGCCTCTGGTACTTCGACCCCTACGCCCGTCCCGGCAAAAACTCGGGCGCGTGGATGAATGCCTACCGCAACCAGGAACGCCTAGATAAGGAGGTGACGACCATCGTGTCGAACAATTCCAACTTCGTGAAGGGCAAGGACGGCGAGCCGGTGCTCATTTCCTGGACCGATGCCACGACGCTATTTCACGAGTTCGGCCACGCTCTGCACGGGCTGTCGAGCAATGTGACGTACCCCTCGCTTTCGGGCACCAACGTGGTGCGCGACTACGTGGAATTCCCTTCGCAACTGCTGGAAAACTGGCTGGCCACGCCGGAGGTGCTCAACAAGTTTGCCCTGCATTACCAAACCGGCAAGCCCATTCCGAAGGTGCTTGTGGACCGCATCAACAAGGCCAGTTCGTTCAACGAAGGCTTCGCCACCACCGAGTTTCTGGCCAGTGCGCTTATTGACATGAAACTGCACCTGGCCGGCGCGCAAAAAATTGACCCTGACAAGTTTGAGCGCGAAACCCTGGCCGGCATGGGCATGCCCTCCGAGCTGGTAATGCGCCACCGCACGCCGCAGTTTTCGCACGTTTTCTCCTCGGATGGCTACTCGGCGGGCTACTACTCCTACCTGTGGTCGGTGGTGCTGGCGGCTGATGCCTTCAGCGCCTTCACCGAGGCCGGTGGGCCGTACGATAAGGCCGTGGCCGCCCGCCTGCGCAAAAACGTCTTCACCGTGGGCAACACCGTGGACCCGGCCGCTGGCTACCGCGCCTTCCGCGGCCGCGACCCAAAAATCGACGCGCTGATGAAGCAGCGCAACTTCCCGCTGGCGGGGGCCAAAACCAGCACCACGGCTCCGGTCAAAAAACCGGTTGGCAAAGCCAAGCCGGCGGCAGCGAAGGGCAAGTAGTCGCTTT
>NZ_JBCEVZ010000078.1:0-19692 GCF_038448715.1 Hymenobacter segetis
GTAGGAGTCGGGCCCGTATCTCAGTGCCCGTGTGGGGGACCAGCCTCTCAGCTCCCCTAGCCATCGTCGCCTTGGTGAGCCGTTACCTCCCCAACTAGCTAATGGCACGCAACCCCATCCGAATCCAATAAATCTTTAACAATTGAACGATGCCGTTCTGTTGTTTTATGCGGTATTAATCCGCCTTTCGGCGGGCTATCCCCCAGATTCGGGTAGGTTGGTTACGCGTTACGCACCCGTGCGCCACTATCGGTATTGCTACCGACCGTTCGACTTGCATGTATTAGGCCTGCCGCTAGCGTTCATCCTGAGCCAAGATCAAACTCTCCATTGTAAAATGTTCTACACCATGGCGAACCATGGCTGATGTCGAGTGCGAATCCGACTCGTATTGACGAGTTCTATGTATTCGTGTTACGCTTGTAATTTTTACTACTTGTCTTGCGACTCGTAGCCCTTACTATTTGTCTTTTCCAAACATTCAAAGAACGTATGCCTCTTCCATTTGAAGTGACCGTGTGGCTGTTAGCAGCCGGTGTTTCTTCTTTTCGTCTCCCTTCTTGCGATTGGGAGTGCAAAGGTAAGAGGATTCTTTTAACCGACAAGCAAAAGAGAAAACTTTTATTTTTCTTCGTCTCGCTTTTCAATCCGTTTCCGCCTCCTGTCGAAGCGGGCTGCAAAGGTAAGGCGCTTTTTCGGCTTTCGCAAGCACTTTCGAACTTTAATTTTCGAAGGCTTTTGCGAAGCGGCACGGCGGGCAATACAAGTACGGCGAGCGTGAAGTTCCTTACCGATCAACTTTCTGTTGGAGCAGTTGCTTTGGCAGAACCCGTAGTCCGTTTGACGATTTGGGACTGCAAAAGTAGGGGGATTTTCTGGGTTTACAAGATGTGGTGTGAAGATTAGGGCTTGCGGGGGCTTGGGTGACGAGGGTTTGGTGTAATGGGGTTTTAGGAATCAGTGACTTAGCGGGAGGGAAATTTAACGAATTGGCTCGGGGGCGAAGAATTCGGTAAGGTTGGGATGGTATTGGCGGGGGCGCTGGGACTCATATTGCTGGATTTGATGGCCTAGTTGGGCGAGGAATGGGAGGCCGATGCTGTCGTATTCGTAGGCACCGTCGTTGATGATGCCGTCTTGGTTGACGTAGAGGACGGCGCTGAGGAGGAATTCGGACTGGTGGAGGGAGTCGGCGAAGTAGGCGACATCGGCGAGGTAGCCGTGCGACATGCCGACGATGTTGTAGATGCGGAGGGCGGATTGGTGGGGGATTTCGGGGTTGCGGCCGTAGTAGAGGTATTTTTTGTAGGCGTCGAAGTAGCGGGCGGGGACGTAGGGATGGAAGCCGGACTCGTGGGGGGTGGCGTGGAGGTAGCGGCGGAGGAAGGCGTAATCGGTTGGGGTGAGGCGGAGGCGCTGGTCGGCGGGGACGGATTCGGGGAAGAGGATACTTTGGAGGAGGGCGGTGATGGCGGGGAGTGGGAGGTGGTTGGCGGTGGTGAAATCGTAGGGTTCGGGGATGATTCGGCGGCCGGCTTGGTGGGCGCGGCCTTTGAGGACGCGGCCGAGGGGACTGGTGTAAGGGATGGGGTTGAATTTGGCGGGCTCCTTATATAGGGTGTCGCCTTGGGGGGTGTGGAAACTGATGGGGTTGGTGTGGCGGTTGGCGGCGGTGTCGCAGGGGGCGAAGCGGCGGGTGATGCGGGTGGTGGAGTAGCCTAGTTCCTGCAGGCGCTGGTTGAGAGGGCGTTGGCCGAGAAATTCGTAGAGGCGGTTGTAGGCGATGTTGTCGCTGACGAGGAGCATTCGCTTGATGTAGTTGCCGACGGTGGCGGTGCGGTCGGAATCAGCGGGGGCGGCGAAAGGGACGGGGGTTTGGCAGCGGTAGGCGGTACCGGTGGCCATGATGGTGCGGCGATTTATTCCCGGTTTGTGGAGGTCATTGAGCTTTTCGAGGGAGAGGGCGACTACGGGGAGTTTGACGAGGCTGGCTGGGTTGAAGTATTGCTGGGGGTTAAGGTGGTAGGTATGGGGGGTGAAGGTGGGGTGGTTCTGGGCGTCGCGGTTAATTTGGGTATAGATGATTTGAAGCTCGTATTGGGGATTAGTGGCAACTCTCTTTAATATGGGACTGGTTTGTATTAGGGAGTCTAGTAGTGGGGAGTCTCCTGGCGTTAACCTCACCCCCCGGCCCCCTCTCCAAAAAAGAGGGGGTGCCAGACGACTTGTGGCGGCTAGGGTTATTAGGGTGGTTATTGTTAGCAGGAAGGCTACTCCTATTATATAGTATAGAGTTGAGCTGGATTGGCGGGGTGTCTTCATAGGATATTGAAACAGAAAGGGCCGTGATGTTGCCACCACGGCCCTGTGGGGCTGATTTTATACGAAGGTTAGTCGGCTAGGGGGACCAGGCGCTTGGCGAGGAGGAGGTTAGAGTCGGTTTGACGCCAGTTGTAGCCGGTGCCGAAGGGGAGCGGCTTGGGTTTGTGGAGGGTGTCGCGGTAGGCCGCGGTGAGTTCGGGTTGGTATTGCTTGGCAAAGAGGTTGATGGGGCGGCGGTAGGTGCCGTAGTAGTTGAACTGCCAGGCGCCTTTCTGGAAGTACTTCATGGCGATGCCGGAATCATCTTGCAGGATGTAGCGGCTGCGGCGGAGGACGGTGCGACGGACTTTATTGAAGTACGACTTGTGCATGAGGTAGGTGGCCGACTTCACGTAGGTGGTGAGGGGACCGAGGTGGCGCACAAATTCCAACGGGGCGCTTTTGGCGGTGAGCTTCCAGTCGCTGAGGTCGGCGGAGAAGTAGTAGACGGTTTTGGGCTGGCCGTCGGGGCCACGGAGCTTCATTTCGACGCCGGGGATGGATTTCGGGTCGGGGGTTTGGGTGGTGTCGGTGGGGGCGTCGAGGAGTTTGCCGGCGGCATCGAGCTGCACGGGGCGGATGGCGGTGATTTGGTTGCCAGTGCGGGCGGCGAAGAGCATCATTAATGGCAAAGCGCCGTCCAGTTCAACGGATTTCAGGTCGACGGCCATGTCGTTGGTACGGAAGAAGCTGAAATTGAGCACCGACCAGAGCGATGTTTTGACGGTGGGCAGCAGCTTGGGGTTCTCGAGAGAGGCGCGGGCGGGGACGGTGCCGACGGGCTCCAAGCCCATCAGGACGTAGGTTTGGCTGGTGGGGAACATCGTGACGACGTTCAGGAAATCGGGGCCGCTGAAGGGGTAGAAGATGGTGGGGCTGCTGGCGTGGACCGAATCGAGCTCGGTATTGGCCCACTGGGTCATGCGGGTGGTGTGGGTGGCGCGGTATTTATCCCAGCTTTTGTCCTGGTCTTTGGCGAATGCCTGCCAGGCGGGCGTGGCGGCCAGAGCGGTGAGGTCGCTGTGCCGGCTGGGCTGGAGGCCGCCGAGAAACATGGCCACGTCCTGAGCGTAGGCAGTATCCGGGGCGGTGAGGCGGTTGGGGCGCGCCTGAATGGCTTTGGCGTCGGCGGCGACTGGCGATGCTGATTTGGTGGAGTCGATGGCATCGGCCGTAGTGGCCATGGTTTCTTCCTTAGCGGAAGAAGTGGCGGTTTCCGTTTTTTTATTCGACTCGGAGCAAGCGGAAAGCAGGAGCAAGGCGGCGGGCAGGAGCCGAAGCGCGGCGGTGCGGAGGAGCATTATATAAAGGAGTGATTGAAGGTGCAAGTTACGGAGGGCTCACCCCCCGGCCCCCTCTCCTTGGGGAGAGGGGGAGCCAAGCGGGTTGTGTCGGCGCTAACGTTTTTGTCGAAATCAGCCTTGAGAAGCGGGTGATGGCACCGCCAGCCGCGTGGTGATGAAGTAAACCAGCGCGCCGACGGCCAGTGTAGCCAGTCCGTAGAGCGACTCCCACGGCTTATCGCGCAGGATGAAGGCCAGCGTCCACCCGCTCAGCACGAGGAAAATGAGGGGCGTAACGGGGTAGCCCCAGGCTTTATAAGGACGCGGCAAATCGGGCTGACGGAAGCGGAGCACGAACAAGCCCAGCACCGTGAGGAAGGTGAACAGGTTCAATACAAAGCCCGCATAAACCAGTACGCCTTGGAAACTGGGCTTCAGAATAAAGGCCAAGGTAATGGTCGTTTGCAGGAACAATGCCCGCACGGGGATGCCGGCGCGGCTTTTGGGGGCCAGGAAGCGGAGGGCGAAGATGTCCTCACCCATCGTCTGGACGATGCGGGGGCCGGCGAAAATCATCGAACTGATAGTGGAAACGAGCAGCGCCGCGATAACGCCGCCCATCAGCCGCCCGCCGAGGGGGCCAAAAAGCGAAGTAGCGGCTACGAAACCGACTTCGACCTGCCCCTTCAACCCGGCCAGCGGCGTGGAACGCAGGAACACATAATTCAACCCTACATATAATAGGAGCACGACGGCAGTGCCCGCCAACAGGATGCGCGAGAGGTTGCGCTTGGGGTTTTCGATTTCGCCGGTGACGTACACGGCGGCGTTCCAGCCGGAGTAGGCGTAGCTCACATACACGAGGCTCACGGCGAAAGCGGGGCTGAGCAGGGCTTGCCAGCCGGCGGCATCGGGCAGGAAACTAATAGGCTGCCCCTCCCCCATCACCATGCCCGCGCCGATGAATATCACCAAAACGACCACTTTCAGGGCGGTGATGATGATTTGGAGGCGACTGCCGACACGGGTGCTACTCCCGTGTACTAGCGTAAGAGCCAATACCACGGCTACCGAAAGCCACTGTGGATGCAGGCCCGGCCATACGCTTTTGGCGTATTCGCCCAGCGCCAGCGCGGCCAGGGCCGTGGGGGCCGCGAAGCCCACCGTGGCCGATACCCAACCGGAGAGGAAGCCTAGCGCCGGGTGGTAAATCTTACTCAAATAGTGGTATTCGCCCCCAGAACGGGGCATGGCCGCCGCCAGCTCGGCGTAGCTCACGGCCCCACAGAGGGCAATGAGGCCGCCCACCAGCCATAGCATAAGCAGCGCAAAACCGCTTTGGATGCCCATTACCTGGAAGCCGAGGCTGGTGAAAACGCCCGTGCCCACCATGTTGGCAATGACGATGGCCGCGCCGGTGAGGAAAGTGATTTTATATAGAGTGCGGTTAAGCTCGGGCATGATGCAAAGATGCGAAGCATTATTGCGGCCATCTGTCATGCTGAACGCAGTAAAGCACCTTACCGCGTCCGAACGAGTGTTCCAACGTAAGGTGCTTCACTGCGTTCAGCATGACAGATGACTATTCCACCACGCTGGCGGCTTTTGGCTTTTTGTAGAGCGGCACGGTGCTGCACGGCTCGCCATACATCACGCTGCTGGTCACGGGGAGGAGCTTTTGCATGATGGCCACGTAGGCGAAGGTGGGCACGGGCACGTTGCCGCAGCCTTTCACCACCACTTTGGCGTCGCGGTATTCTTCGGTATCAATGGCGGCGATGGCTTCTTCGAACAGCGACTGCTCCAGGGCATCGAGGTTGCCGAAGACGTAACGGTGGGCGTGGTTCTGGAGTTTGGTGGCGAGCAGCATGTACGCCCAGGTGGGCACAATGGCATCGGCCGAGCAGATGATGGCGACGTTTTTGCCGTCGTACTGCGTCCAGTCGTTGGTTTTCACGAACTCGCGGAAGTCCTTTTCGCGCAGCATGAGGCCGTGGAAGAGGTTGTCCTTAATGTCGTACACCACCCGCTCGCCGGGATGGAGCATTTCTTCCAGGTTGAGGGTGACGAGGCCGGAGTTGGCGACACGGTTGACGAAGAGGGGTTCCATATAGTAGCGCGGACTTTTAGTCCGCGATGGGTAAGGATTGATAAAGGTTCGGCGTTGACTCGCGGACTAAAAGTCCGCGCTACTTCGCTTTCGGCGTGGTCGTGTACACTTCTTTCAGATAAAACGGCTCGTAATACGCTACGTCCTGAAATTCCTGCCGATGATAAGCGGCGACGGCCAACGCCCCCACCGCTACCGCCGACGGCTCGATACCCGCCAAAAAACCAGCCTGCACCGACTCGCCCAGCACCGCCTGAAACTTCGCCGCGCCGTTGCCGAAGAATAACACGGAATGGTGGGCCAATTGTTCGGCCAGCGTATCGGCATCGAGGATGAGTGGCGTGGGCGCGAGCACCTCCCGGCCGTCGTGGGTGTACAGCGCGGTGTACACTTCCTGCCGCCGGGCATCCAGCATCGGGCAGAACAGGAAATTCTCGGGCCGGGCGGTGCCGGCGGCCACCTGCGCGGCCAGCGCCCGCAGCGTGCTCACGGCCACCAGCGGAATATCAAGCGCGAAGCACAGGCCCTTGGCGGCGGCGGCCCCGATGCGCAGGCCGGTATAGGAACCGGGCCCGTCGCTCACGGCCACGGCGGCGAGGTCGGCCAGCTGGTGACCGGTATTTTCAAGCAGCTGCTCGATGAGCACGGTAAGGTGGGTGGAGTGCGACTTATCGAGCCGCAGCTCGGACTGGCCGACCAGGGAGCCGTCGGCCACGCGGTGCAATGCTACCGAGCAGACGGGCGAAGAGGTTTCGAGGGAGAGGAGGAGGGATTTGCTCAATGTAGATTTGAAATTTCCGGCGCAAAATTATTGACGATGTATAATCTGGAGCTACTTAAGCAGCACTTAGAAACTAATTGGGGCAAGAGTACCGATAAGAAAGACCAGATTCCAGACCCGCTTGAGAAGATGTCGGAGGATTTTTCTGTACTGGAATTTCCTCCATCGGAAAAGCACGACTTCTGGATTTACTCTACGCTTGGAATGTCAACTGATAATCCAGACAACTTGATTGAGTTGCATGTTTATTCTAACAAGCAAGATTCGGCGCTGATTGAGTTGCTTACCATTTCTGCTTCCTTCCACCGGAATGAGGCTCCTCTTGGCTTACATCATACTGTCAATTTCGGACGGCCTTGGCAAGATGATTCGGCATGCAGCTTCGGTTTCATTTCGCTTCCTTATATGGATGGCGAAGCTTTAGAGATATTCGATTTTGAAGATAGTCATCTGCACAACCTTTGGCTTCTACCAATTACAGAAAGCGAAAGGGATTACAAGATTGAGAATGGATGGGATGAGTTGGAGCAACGTTTTGAAGACAATGGGCTTGATTACCTGAATCCACAACGCTATTCATGTGTATAAAAAAAGCAGGCACCTTTCAGCGCCTGCTTTTCTACTTAACGCAGTTCAAAATTACTTCGTACCAGCCGACTTGCGGGCGCTGGCGGCTTGGCCCGTGGGCTTCAACAGCGCGGCGTAGCGATTCGGGTCGTTCAGGACGGCCACGGCGGCGATGATGTTGGGGTCGTCGTCGAAGCCGGCTTCGGTGCGGCCCTTCTCAAAGTAGTAGCGCGACACGATTTCCTGCTCCAGCAGTTCCTTGATTTCGGGCTTGAAGCGTTGCAGGTCGTTGGCCTTGTTCACGGTCACTTTCTTGCGGATGGCTTCGAGCTCCAGCTTCACGTCGTCGTAGTGCTTTTCCTCTTTTACCTTCTTGCTGAGGTCGGTGAGGGCCTTTTCGGCATCGGTGCTGTAGCTGATGTTCTTGCCTTGCAGGTAGGTTACGAACTTCTGGTAGTCCACGTCCGAGAGCTTGAACTGGCGGGCGGGCACGATGGTGGAGTGCTCGGCGCGGTAGCGGGTGGCGTAGTCGAAGAGGTAGCTTTTCTGGAGCAGGATACGGGTGATGTCGGCGATTTCGCGGTCCTGCACCTCAATATCGGGGGCTACGCCGCCGCCGTCGTACACGGTGCGGCCGGCGGTGGTTTTGAAGGCCGTGCGCAGCGAATCGGGGAATTTGCCCAGCGTGCCATCGTCAGCGCGGTGGGCATAGTCGATTTCCTGGATGCAGCGGCCGCTCGGGATGTAGTATTTGGCGGTCGTCACCTTCAACTGCGAGTTGTAGCTGAGGGGGCGGGTGGCCTGCACGAGGCCCTTGCCGAAGGTGCGCTCACCCACCAGCACAGCGCGGTCATAATCCTGCAACACGCCCGATACGATTTCCGAAGCCGACGCCGAGCGGTTGCTCGTGATGATGGCAATCGGAATCTGGGTATCGAGCGGCACGTCGAGGGCCTTGTATGTTTTGTTCCACTCCGTCACCTTTCCTTTGGTACTTACCACATCAAGTCCCTTGTCGATGAACAGGTTGGAGATGTTCACGGCCTCATTCAGCAGGCCGCCGGGGTTGTCGCGGATGTCGAACACGATTTTCTTCGCGCCCTGCTCCTTGAGCTTGGTCACGGCGGCGCGCACTTCCTTGCCCGCATCCACCGTGAAACCGCCGAGCTGGAAGTAGCCCACATCGCCGGAAATCATGCCAGTATAAGGCACATTATCCACCTGGATTTTATCGCGGGTGATGTCGATTTGGATGGGTTTATCCTGGCCGTAGCGCGTCACCATCAGCTTCACCATCGAATTGGCTTGGCCCTTGAGTAGCTTGCTGATGTCGGCGTTCGACTTTTTATCGACCACCACGCCGTTGATGTCGAGGATTTCATCGCCGGGGAGCAGGCCGGCTTTTTGGGCCGGATAGCCTTCATAGGCGCTTTGCACCACGGTTTTGCCGTTGCGCTTCACCACCGAGGCCCCGATGCCGCCGTACTGCCCGGTGGTCATGGTGCGGAAATCCTCAATGTCGTCCTCCGGAATGTAGTTGGTGTAGGGGTCGAGCGAGCGCAGCATGGCGTCGATGCCCGTTTTCACCAGCTTGGCGGGCGTGACCTCGTCAACGTAATAGGTGTTGACTTCCTTGAAGAGCGTGGCGAAAATGTCCAGGTTCTTGGCAATCTCGAAGTACCGCTCATTATCGGAAGCGGCTCGGAAAGAAACCAAACCCAGCGTGCCCACAGCCAGGGTAGCGAGTAGCTTTTTGCGGATAGTCATACGAAATACAGGTAGCGGGTCAACACGAATCTAGGGGGTCGGCGGTGAAGCGGGTACTTCAATAGTCGTGCCCAGCAAACGATGGAAAGCGGAAATTAATTTTTTTTCCACCAACGTTAGCGGACTTTTTTCCTTCCCCGTGAAGATAATACCCAGCAGAGCGATTTCGTGCCCGTTGGGTTGCTCCGTAAGCCGATATTTATTGAGCCGATATGCCTCGCGGATGAGCCGCTTGAGCCGGTTGCGGTCGACCGCCCGCTTGAACGTGCGCTTGCTCACGCTGATGAGCACCTGTGGCGGGGCCGTGGTGGGCGCAGCCGCTTTTATCCAGACGATGCGCAACGGGTAAACGCCAAAAGAGGAACTCTGCTTGCTGAAAAGCTCTTCGATGAGCTTCTTGCGGCACAGGTGTTCCTCTTTCGGGAAGGTATATTTTCGGGCCGCCAGCGGGGCGCTGGTAGCAGTTGGCTCGTTCACGTTGCTTACCTGTTGGGCCGCTGTTTCGGCAGCAAAGCCCTATGTTGGAAACGCCTAAAATAGCGAAGCCGCATTGCAGCGACAGAAATAACGCTGTCTCAGCAATGCGGCAATCGGCTAGCTTACAGCCCGAAGCTGTGCGCTAACGGCTAAAAAGACTAGCGCTTGTGCTTGCCTTCGTCGGATACGGTGAGGCGCTTGCGGCCTTTGGCACGACGACGAGCCAGCACGTTGCGGCCGTTAGCGGATTCCATGCGGAGACGGAAGCCGTGCTTGTTTACACGCTTGCGCTTCGAGGGCTGATAGGTACGTTTCATATCAAAAAATCTTAAAAAGACGAGTTTCGAGTTGGGCCGGCAAAGGTACGGGCTTTGTCTGGAAAAGACAAGGGCCTCAGCCACTTTTACGTGGAGGACGTTAGCCGGCAGTAGCTTTAGGCCCGTTTAACCCCGTTTTGGCGATGATTCACTACCACGTTTCCTTCGAAAACCCGCTCACGTTTTACCTGCAAATCCAGCTCACGCTGGACGTTGCGGCCGATGCCACCGCCCCGCTGGAGCTCCAGCTGCCCGCCTGGCGCCCCGGCCGCTACGAGTTGCAAAACTTCGCCCAGAAGATTCAATGCGTGGTGGTTGAGGATGCCGCCACCGCCCAGCCCCTCCCCTACCGCAAGCTCACCAAAGACCGGTGGGAGGTACC
This sequence comes from Hymenobacter segetis, assembly GCF_038448715.1. Classification (GTDB taxonomy): domain Bacteria; phylum Bacteroidota; class Bacteroidia; order Cytophagales; family Hymenobacteraceae; genus Hymenobacter; species Hymenobacter segetis. The sequence continues at coordinate 10,046 of NZ_JBCEVZ010000078.1, forward strand.
CAACGCCGCCGGCCGTACCGTGCGGGTGCGCTACAACTTCTACGCCCACCAGATGGACGCCGGCGGCTCCTGGCTCGATGAGACGCAGCTGTACCTGAACCCCGTGCAGGCGCTGATGTACGCCGAGGGCCGGCAACTGGAGGAATGCGAATTGACGCTGGCTATTCCCGAGGGCTGGCAGGTGGCTTGTGGGTTGAAGCAAATCACGCCGAATGTGCTTTCCGCAAGGGATTTCGACCAATTGGCGGACTCGCCGCTGATTGCCAGTCCCACGCTCACGCACCAGGAATACGAGGCGGGCGGGCTGCCCTTCCACGTCTGGGTACAGGGCGAGGCGCTGGTGAACTGGCCGAAGCTACTGGCTGATTTCAAGGCTTTTTCGGAGGAACAGTTGACGCTATTCGGCGGCTTTCCGGTGGCGGATTACCACTTCCTGAACCAGTTTCTGCCCTACAAGCACTATCACGGCGTGGAGCATCATAATTCAACGGTAATCACCTTGGGGCCGGCTGAGCTAATTATGAGCGAGGGCTTGTATAAGGAATTGCTGGGCGTGAGCTGCCACGAGCTATTCCATACTTGGAATATCAAGAGCATCCGGCCCGCCGAGATGCAGCCCTACGACTACAGCCGCGAGAACTACTTCCGCACCTGCTTCATCGCCGAGGGCATCACGACTTACTACGGCGAGTACCTACTGGCCCGTAGCCACGTCCGCACGCCCGCGCAATATTTTGAGGAGTTGAACATCGTACTCCGCAAGCACTACGACGACGCTGGCGGCGAAAACCTCTCCCTGGCCGATGCCAGCATGGACCTCTGGCTGGACGGCTACAAGCCCGGCGTGCCCGACCGTAAGGTGTCGGTATACCACAAGGGTGCGCTGGCGGCTATGCTGCTTGATTTGACGCTCCGGCAGCTTTCCGGCCACGCCCGTAGCCTCGATGACGTGATGCGGCGGCTGTACGAGGAGTTCGGTAAAACCGGCATCGGCTACATGGAGGCCGACTACGTTCGCATTGTGAACGAGGTGGCCGGGCGCGACATGCACCCCTATTTCGACAAGTTCATCTACGGCACCGCGCCGCTGCAGGAGCCGCTGGACCGGGTGCTGCACACCGTGGGCTGCCAGCTGCTGGTGGGCGAAAACGCCTCCGCATCGGAAGGCCACTTTGGTTTCCGCACGGTAGTGAAAAACGAGCGCACGGAGGTAACCGCCATCTGGCCCAACTCGCCCGCCGCCGCGGCCCTGACCGTGGATGATGAAATCGTGGCCGTGAATGGCCGCCGCGTAGACATGAACCTGCAAAGCCTGCTCAGCACCGGCGCGCCGGCTTACGAGGTGAGCGTGTTCCGCCAGAACCGGCTGCTGACGGTGACGCTGGCCGCCACGCCGGGCGTGAGCTTTGGTCAACGCTATGCCATTGATAAGCTGGAAACGGCCGATGCGGCGCAGCAGCGCGGGTTCGAGCAGTGGCTGGGGTGGGAGTTTTGAGGGAGGACCAAAACACAGAAAGGCCCTGCTGGAATGCTCCAGCAGGGCCTTTCTGTGTTCTTTAATGAAGCTGGCGGCTTAATGCTTTGAGTCGCCGCCCTTGCCCACTTTGCCCGTATCGACGGACATCGGATTGTTGCGCTGGGGATTACTCCGAATATTCTTTACCCCTTTTCCAGCGGTGTTGCCGTCGGTGGTGTTGCCGTGGGCCGAAACATTGCTCACGTTCGGGGCCTGCACTTGCGTGCTCTTCCGTTTCGTGTTAGCCGCCGGATTGACGGACGTTTTATCGTTTTGCAGGTCAGTGTCTTTCTTAGCGTGTCCCATGGCGAGTTCAAGGTTAGATGGACGATAGAAAGTTGTACCCTTCTGCGGCAAAAAAAGTTGCGCCCCAAGGCAATACGTCGTAACGCATTTCCTTGGGGCGCAGCTTTCAAAATCAACCTATCAGAACCGTGTCAGGCGGGTTACGCGGGCTGGCTGGTCAGCACCGAGGCTGGCATCACCTTCACCAGCTCGGCAAACTGCGCTTCACGGGCTTCTACTTCTTCAGCGCTGAGATTCAGCAGACGCTCGGTGCCGAATTTCTCGACGCAGAACGAGGCCATGGCCGAACCATGAATCACGGCGCGCTTCATGTTTTCGAAGCTGATGTCGTCCGTCGCGGCCAGGTGGCCGATGAAACCACCCGCAAAGGTGTCGCCGGCACCAGTTGGGTCGAATACTTCTTCCAAAGGCAGCGCGGGCGCGTAGAAAATTTTGTTTTTATGAAAGAGTAGCGCGCCGTGCTCGCCCTTCTTGATGATGAGGAATTTCGGTCCCATGCCCATGATTTTCTTGGCGGCTTTCACCAACGAATACTCGCCGGAAAGCTGGCGCGCCTCCTCATCGTTGATGCTCAGCACGTCTACCATTTCAATGGTGGCGATGAGCTCTTCGAGGGCGATGTCCATCCAGAAATTCATCGTGTCCATCACAATCAGCTTGGGGCGGTTCACGAGGCGCTGGATGACGAGGCGCTGCACCTGCGGGGCCAGGTTGCCCAGCATGAGGTACTTGCAGTCCTGATAAGCATCCGGGATAATGGGGTCGAAATCGGCCAGCACGTTGAGCTCGGTCACGAGGGTTTCGCGCGAGTTCAGGTCTTTGGAATAGATGCCCGACCAGAAGAACGACTTCTCGCCCTGCTTGATTTGCAGGCCTTCCACGTCCACGCCGTGCTCTTCGAGCAGCAGGATATCGGACTGCGGAAAGTCATCGCCCACCACGGCCACCAGCTTCACGGGCTTCAGCGAGTAAGACGCCGAGAGGCTGATGTAGGTGGCGGCACCGCCGATGATTTTATCGGTTTTGCCGAAAGGCGTTTCCAAGGCGTCGAATGCGACGCTGCCGATGACGAGCAGGCTCATGCAGGTAAAATGTGGTGAATAAAAACGGTCGAAGTTAAAGCCGCATTAAAACGGATTCATTGCAAGCAACAAAAAAGTCCCCGGATAATTCCGGGGACTTTTTCTGATGGGTAAATAATGGGGCTCGAACCCACGACCTTCGGAATCACAATCCGACGCTCTAACCAGCTGAGCTATATCTACCAGGTTGGTTTTGGTGGTGCAAAGATAGAAAAAGAAGCGGGATTGAACAAAAAAAGTTCTTCGCTGAACAGCTGATGCTTTTGAAAGAACGTCATGCAGAGCATAGCGAAGCATCTTTACCGCTATAGTAATCAGCCGAATTGCAACGAAGCGGTAAAGATGCTTCGCTACGCTCTGCATGACGGTCAATTTTCATCCTGCTACCAGTTGGCCGCCGCAAAATCCCGACCTTTGCCGGATGGAACCCAATATCACCCCATCGTTCAACGATTTCAAACTCAACAAACAACTGCTAACCGCCGTGGCGGCGGCTGGCTTCACCGACCCCACGCCGGTACAGATTCAGACTATCCCGCTACTGCTGGCCGGGCACGACGTGCTGGGCATCGCCCAAACTGGCACCGGCAAAACGGCGGCCTTCGGCCTGCCGCTGTTGATGAAGGTAAAATATGCTCAGGGCACCAACCCACGGGCGCTGGTGCTGGCTCCTACCCGCGAGTTGGCCATGCAGATTGAGAAGCATTTGAAAGCGCTGGCGGTGAACACCGACCTGCGCATTTTTGCCATTTACGGCGGTCTGGGGCCGAAAACCCAGATTGAAACCATCGCCGAAGGCTTGGATATACTGGTGGCAACGCCGGGCCGACTGCTCGAAATTTACCTGAAAGGCGCGGTGCGCCTCACCGACCTAAAAACGCTGGTGATGGACGAGGCCGACAAGATGATGGATATGGGCTTCATGCCCCAGATTCGGCGAATTTTGGAGATTATTCCACGCAAGCGGCAGAATGCGCTATTTTCGGCCACCATGCCGGAACGGGTGACGACGCTGAGCGAGGAATTCCTGGAATTCCCGGTGCGGGTGGAGGTGAGCCCGCCGGCCAAAACGGCCTCCACGGTTTCGCAGGTGATGTATGAAGCGCCCAACCTGCTCACTAAAATTAACCTGCTGCACTTCCTGCTGCACCGCGACATTGACACCATGACGCGGGTGCTGCTGTTCTGCCGCACCAAGCAGCATGCCGACCAGGTGGCCCACTTTCTGGAGCGCAAGGCTCCGGCCGGCGAGGTGCGCGTGATTCACGGCAATAAGGGCCAGAACGCGCGGATGAACAGCATGGACTCGTTCAAGGCGGGGGAGGTGCGCTACATGGTGGCCACGGACGTGGCCGCCCGCGGCATCGACGTGCCGCAGGTGACGCACGTTATCAACTTCGACGTGCCGATTGTGCACGACGACTACGTGCACCGCATCGGGCGCACGGGCCGGGCGCTGCACACGGGCGCAGCCATCACCTTCGCCAACGAGGCCGAGATGGTGCACATCACCGAAATTGAGGCGCTCATCAACCAGAAAATTGAACTATTGCCGCTGCCGGAGGAAGTGGTGATTGAAGAAACGCCTTTCGAGGAGCAGCAGAAGATGGGGCGCGAGCTCGACGACCGCCGCAAGAAGCTGGACCCAACCTTCAAAGGCGCTTTCCACGAGAAAAAGGAGTGGATTAAGCCCGGCGTGACGATTGACAAGCGCACCGGCAAGGCTTTCGCCGAAGGCAAAAAGAAGAGCACCAAGGGCTCGAAGGCCTTTGTGGGCAAGAAGGGCGGCTCGAACCCCGGCGTGAAGGCGCTAAAGCGGCGCGGACGCTAGGTGAATTATAAATTAAAAATTATGAGTTATGAATTGAAACATTGGCATCTTCAGGAGCCCACGTTTCAATTCATAACTCATAATTTTTAATTTATAATTCTACTTGTGGTGTATCAGATGCCCGAAGTGGATGCTGGCGAAGGTGAGGGCCGCGCCCCAGAACACCGCGCTCAAAAACATGTGCAGCAGGATGCGCTGCCGGGGCACGCCCAATAGCGTGGCGATGACCGTGCCGCCGATGGGCGACAGCAGAATGGGCGTGAGGAAGGCGATGCCGCCCATCCCGAACTTGCGGAACACCTTGATGATGTTGCGCGACTTCTTAGAGAAGATGGGCTCCCGGCGCAGGCGGCGTTGCTTCTGGCGGTGCTGCATCCAGACGCGGCCCACGCCGGAAAAGATGAACACACTGGTCATCATTCCGCCCACGGTGAGGGCCAGCGTGGGCCAGAAGTGCAGGCCCATGGAAGTACCGGCCAGTGGGCCGCCCAAAAACTTGACCGTGCTCAACAGGAACACGGACGCGCATTTAATGGCGGGGTGAAGCACGACGAAACGAAAAGGCAGGCGGCGGGTGAGAGGGAAACTTCAACGCGGGGTGGGCGCATTGCAAAGATACCCCGTTTGGCGGGGCAGGGTTCCATTATCAGTACCCGGAAATTGAAGGCTACAGCTTGCTGCCGTAGGAAAGGTCGCCGGCATCGCCCAGGCCGGGGATGATATAGGCGTGCTCGTTCAACTTTTCATCGATGGCCGCTACCCAGAGGGTGGCTTCGGGAATTTCGCGGGCCACGTAGGCCAGGCCCTCGGGCGAGGCGATGACGGCGGCGATGTGCACCTGGCGCGGCGTGCCGAAACGCAGCATAGCGCGGTAGGTTTGCACCAGGCTTTTGCCGGTGGCCAGCATGGGGTCGGCCAGGATGAGGACCCGCTCGTCGAGGCTGGGGGCTGAGAGATAATCGACCTGGACCTGCACCTGGGCGGTGCCTTCGATGCGGTAGGCGGCCACGAAAGCGCTGGGCGACTGGTCGAAATAATTCAGGAAACCTTGATGAAATGGTAACCCGGCGCGCAGCACGGTGGCCAGAATGGGGAAGTCGTGGAGGAGCTTGCCGGTGGTTTCGGCCAGCGGCGTCTGGATGGCTTTGTCGGTGTAGCTGAGGTGGGCGCTGATGCGGTAGGCGATGATTTCGCCCAGGCGCTGGAGGTTGCGGCGGAAGCGGAGGCTGTCTTTCTGCACGTCTTTGTCGCGCAGCTCGGCCAGGAAATGGTTGGCAATACTAGGTTCGGCGCAGACTACGTGGATGTTGGCCATAGCCTCGGCAGCATCGTGGGCGGCGGGGGCCGAAGCGGCGGAGGAAGGAAGCGGCGTGGCCATACAAACAGGATTTTGGTGAAGGATGCCGGACAGAAGGCTGGGCCGGCACCCCGAAGTTGGCACAAAAACGGGCGGCAGGCAAGAAAGCGTACCGGAATTCGTCTTCATGGTCACGGCTCTGCGGCGGATTTGGACAGGATTCGAGGCGGGGCAACGGCGACCCTTTTCTACCCGCCAACGGCTGGCTGCGTAGGTTTGTTAAAAAATGGTGATGCCTGGCTTTTATCAGGGAAGCAAAGCATCGGTTTTATTCGGATTATCTGATTTTATGCATAAATCTCTGCTACTAACGGCTATTACGGCGCTGCTGGCCGGCGCGGCAGCGGCCCAAACGCCGGCGACTACTCCCGCTGGTGCACCCGCGCCCGCCGCACCCACCGAAAAGTCACCCTGGCTGATTTTCGACCAGCCGCTGGATACGATAGCCACCCCAAGCACCAAGCGTCAGCCCCGGGCAAAAGCGGTGCGCAACGCCACCGCGCCCCAGGCTCCGCGTTCCACCGCGCCGCGCCCGGCCCGGGTTTCGCGCAACGGCTTTGAGGCCACGCAGGGCACGAACTACGTGCCACTCGACCAGGATACTTACCGGCTGATTGACCGCTACGCCATCAAGTTTGGCTCCGATTCGCTGCGCGACCCGCACACCAGCGTGCGGCCCTACACCCGCGCCGGCGTGGCCCACCTCGGCGAGCGCATCCTGAGCCCGGACAGCGCCCAGGCCTACCGCGCCGGCAGCCTCTCCCGCGCCGACCGCTTCAACGCACAATACCTGCTGAAAGACAACTGGGCCAACTCGGCCCAGGGTGCCGACCTCAACCAGAGCGCCCGGCCGTTTCTCAACTACTTCTACCGCGACCAGACCGATTTCTACCACGTCGACAACCCTGATTTCACGCTGCGCGTGAACCCGGTGGCGCTGCTTGCTATCGGCAAAGACAATAAGGGCACCGACGGAGCCAGCTACGTGAACACCCGCGGCGTGCAGATTGAGGGCACGATTGACCAGCGGCTGGGCTTTTATGCGTTTCTGGCCGATAACCAGGAGGGTGTGCCGCAGTACGTGCGCAACCGTGTGGAGCGCGATACCATCGTGCCGCACGAAGGCTATTTCAAGCCGTATAAAGTGGCGCAACTGCGCCAGAACAGCCAGTATGATTTCTTTTCGGCGCGGGGCTACGTGACCTACGCGGCCACCAAGCACATCAACGTGCAGTTGGGGCACGACCGGAATTTCATCGGCAACGGCTACCGCTCGCTGATTCTGTCGGACTACAGCGCACCGTATTTCTTCCTGAAGCTGAATACCCGCATCTGGAAATTCAACTACCAGAACCTATTCGCCGAGCTGGCGGCGCAGAAGCGCAACGCCGACCAGGTGTACCCCAAGAAATACCTGGCGCTGCACCACCTGAGCCTGGATGTGACCGATAATTTCAACATCGGCGTGTTTGAATCGGTGATAGCCGGCTCGGCCAGCAACCGCTTCGAGTTGCAATACCTGAACCCGGTTATCTTCTACCGGGCCATCGAGCAGAACGTGGGCTCGCCCGATAACGCCATGCTGGGCATGGATTTCAAGTGGAACATTCTGCACACGGCGCAACTCTACGGGCAGGTGGTGCTGGACGAGTTCAAGCTGAGTGAAATCCGGGCTGGCAACGGCTGGTGGAGCAACAAGCAGGCGGTGCAGGTGGGGGCGAAGTACATCGACGTGGCCGGCATCCGCAATCTGGATTTGCAGGCCGAAGTGAACTACATCCGGCCCTACACCTACCAGCACGTATCCTATTACACGGCCTACACCAACTACCAGCAGCCCCTGGCCCACCCCATGGGGGCCAACCTGACGGAGGTGCTGGGCGTGCTCAGCTACCAGCCCCTGCCCCGCCTGAACCTGGTGGCCAAAGCCATTTACACCGAGCAAGGACTGGATTACGGCTACAATGCCGCGGGCACTGTCATCACCACCGGCCCGCTCAGCAACGATGCGCCCGACACCGGCCTCACCACCGGCCGCCTGGCCAACTTCGGCGGCAACCCGCTCGTGCCATACAACTCGCACCCGATGGACTACAACAACCGCACCGGCCAGGGCAACAAGAGCAGCCTGCTCCACACCGATTTTACGGCCACCTACCAGCCCCGCCTCAACCTATTTCTGGATGCCAAGCTCATTGCCCGGCACCAGACCTACTCCCTCACCCCGGCGGCTAATGTGAACGAGGTATACGCCTCGCTGGCCGTGCGCTGGAACATTGCCCAGCGTCTGCACGAATTTTAATCGGTTATGAAAACGTACCTCCGCATCTTACAGTACGCCCGGCCGCTGCTGGCATTTCTGCCGCAGTACCTGCTGTACACGGTGCTGACCATCTTCTTCAGCATCGGCAACTTCACGCTGATTATCCCGCTGCTGAGCGTGCTGTTCGACAAAACGGACAAGGTGCCGGCCCACGCGCCCGACCACCTTCCCGGCTTCAAGCCCACCATTCAGTGGGTGACGGACACGTTCAATTACTTCTTTGCCGATGTGCTCACGGCCCACGGCAAAATGGGCGCGCTAGCCTTCGTGTGCGGCGTGGTGGTGGTGTCGGTGCTGCTGAGCAACGTGTTTCGCTACATGAGCCTGCGCCTGCTGGCCAAAGTACGCGCCCGCGTTATCCGCAACCTGCGGCGCGACTTGTACCACCGCATCATCGGGCTGCAGCTGAGCTTTTTCGCGGGCGAGCGGAAGGGGGATTTGATGTCGCGCTTCACAGCCGACGTGCAGGAAGTGGAAACCTCGGTGGTGAACACCTTCACGGCCGTTATCAAGGAGCCGCTCACCATCATTGCCTACTTTCTGGTGCTGTTCCACATGTCGGTGCCGCTCACGCTATTCACGCTGGTGCTGCTGCCGATTTCGGGCGGCATCATTGCCACCATCGCCAAGCGGCTGCGCACCCAGGCCAAGCAAAGCCAGAAAACGCTGGGCACCATGCTTTCGGTGATTGACGAGACGCTGGGCGGCATTCGCGTCATCAAGGCGTTTAATGCGCAGGAGTACATCAAGGGCAAGTTTGAGGAGCAGAACGACCAGTACGCCCGCACCTCGCGCAACATTGATAACACCCGGGATTTAGCCTCGCCATTCTCCGAGTTTGCGGGGGTTTCGGTGGTGGCCGGCCTGCTGTATTTCGGCGGCACGCTCATTCTGGGCGGGCAGTCGGCGCTCGATGGCGAGACGTTTATTGGGTATGTGATTCTGTTTTCGCAGGTACTGACTCCCGCCAAAGCCTTGTCCAGCTCCTTCGGCAACATCCAGCGCGGACTTGTGGCCGGCGAGCGGGTGCTGAGCATCATCGATACCGAGCCCGCCATCCGCGACCGGCCCGATGCTATCGTACTTCCACCCTTCGAGCGCCAGATTGAGTTCTACAACCTCAGCTTCAGCTACGGCGAAACGCCCGTACTCTACGACATCAACCTGACCATTAAAAAAGGCCAGACCGTGGCGCTGGTGGGCGGCAGCGGTGGCGGCAAAAGCACCCTGGC
>NZ_JBCEVZ010000079.1:0-19504 GCF_038448715.1 Hymenobacter segetis
TGTGGGCAGCGCAGCTGGCCTTCGTAAAAGTCTTGGTTGACGAGCACGGCCAGCTCCTGATGCATGCGGTACTGGTCGGCGAGGGTGCCGTGGGCGTGGGGCCAGTGGGCCTCGGCGCGGCGGAACAGGCGCTCGAAGTAGGAGTTGCGCAGGTTGGTGAGGCCAAGGTTTTCGCGCAGCAAATCGGCTACTTCCGGTGCCACGGCGCTGGTTTCGGGCTCCTGGGCCACCACGGCGGGCAGCTGGCGGTGGTCGCCGATGAGAATGAACTTCTTCACCTTAGCCAGCAGCGCCAGCATCGGCGATTCCAGCACCTGGCTGGCTTCATCCACCACGGCCACGTCGAACTGCTTGAGCATAAATAACTCCGGCTTGCCCAGCAGGCTTGCCACCGTGCCCACGTAAAAAGGCGTGCCCGTGAGGCGGGCGCGCACGGTTTGGCGGCTGCCGCAGTCGGCAATCATGGCATCGAGCAGATACGGCCGGTACTGCGGCGACGTGCCCAACCGTGAACCGACCCGAATAAACGGCAGTTTAGCTTCCACCAGCTGCTCGCAGATTTCGTCCACGGCGCGGTTGGTGTAAGCGGCCAGCAGCACCTGCTTGTCTTCTTTGTAGAGATTTTCGGCCAGCTCGCGCAGTACGCTGCGGGTTTTGCCGGTGCCGGGCGGGCCGCAGAGCACGAACCAGTCGGGCGCGGCCAGGGCACGGGCCACTACTTCGGGGGCCGTGGTGGCAGGCGCGGCGGCGGGGTTCCAGCCCTCCGGCTCGCGCGGGCCGGTGCGGGCCAGCAGGCGCTTGCGGCGCTCCGGGCTCAGGCTGAGGAAGGACGAGAGGCCTGCCCACTCGCGCCGGAAGGTGTCGTAGGTATCGGGCTCCAGGGCCCAGTGCGAGTGGCCCAGCAGGTAGCGCGGGGCCATGCGGCGGTTGCGCACGCTGAGCACCACGCGGCCATCGGCCCCGAGGTCTTCGGCGAGGACGACTTTTACTACTTGCGCGTCGAGGACGCTGAGCTGGTGGATTGGTGGGTTGGTGGGTTGGTGGGCTGGTGGGTTGGCTTCGGCTGAGTTAGAAACTGCCGTTACTTCGGAAGCCTCAGCGGCAGCGGTTTCGCGGGAGTTGCGGCGGCGTGGGTAGAGAATCAGCGTGTCGCCGGCGCGGAAATTGACTTCGCGGCCCCCGGCCGGGCGCTGGAAAATGAGGTGCGGGCCGAGGCTGTCGCGGGCATCATCGGGTGCGCCGCTGTGGTCTTCGATTAGCTCCAGGTCATCGAGCAGGCTGAAATTTTGATACTTGCGGGCCTGGGGCAATAGCCAGAGGCCGGCCTGGCCGCCGGCATCGCCGGGGCGGGCTTCGTCGCCGAGCAGGGTGAGGCGCATTTCGCGGGCCGAAAAGCGGGCCAGCTCCAGGCAGTAGGCGCGCTCCACGGGGTCGGCGGCGGCCCAGGCGTTGGCTACTTTTTCGGCTTTGGCTTTGCCGAAGGGCGGCAGGGCCATGAGGTTGGGGTGCAGCACGGGTGCCAGCAGGTGGGCCGTCTGGCGCGGGCCGGTGGCGCGGGCCAGCTGCAGTTCGGTACCCACGAGCTGGTTGCGGGCCGAGAGCAAGCGGTCAATCAGGTCCTGGTCCTGGTCGACGCGGCGCACGGCGGGCTGGCCGCTGGCCGCGTTGGAGTACAGAATGCTGGTGCGGCCCCGGCCAGCCGTTTCACCATCGGCCCCGAATACCGATTCCAGGAGCAGACGGTAGAGCTGGGCCTGGGCGGCGTGGTTGGTCCAAGGCTCGGCGTGGGGCACTTTGGTCGAGCTTTTGAGCTCAATCAGGTCGTAGCCGGTGCTGCTTTCGTGCAGCAAATCGAGCCGCCCTTGCAAGCCGTAGGTGGCCGAGAGGAAGGTGGGTTCGAGGAAGCAGTCGGCCAGACGCAGAGGTTCCTGCTGGTAGCCAGTGCGGCTGGCGGCCACGAAGCCCAGGGCGCGGGTTTCGCGCAGAGTGCGGTGGTGGCGGCGCAGGTCGTTCAGCAGTTCGGGCACGCCGGTGCGGGTCTGAAACTCGGGCAGGGTGCTGAGCGAGAGCGGGGCCGAGCGGAACAGCCGGCCCCGGAAGAACGTTTCCAGGTCGAATTCTTTCGGTGTCGGTTGTTCGTTGTCAGTTGTTAGTTCGAATTGGGAGTTACCCGCAGCCTCCGAATTAGCCATTTCAGAAGCCGCTTCCGGCTCGGCGGTGGCAATGGCGTGGCCGGCCAGCTTCGCCAGCCGCTCCCGCTGCTGCCGTTTTGCGGCGGCTTCCTGTTTCGACTTCAGTTCTTCCTGCCGGCCGGCGTGGCTCACTTCCTCATCAAGCAGCAGGTTCACCAGGTTTCCGAGTACCAGCGGGCGCGAGGTTTCATCGGGTAAAAAGGCGTTCAGCAGCGCCCATTCGGGGATGGTGCCGTCGCGCTGGGCGCATTCGGCAATGGTGGTGACGCTGATGAGGTAGTCGGGCTCCAGCACTACGCGGCGGGCGCGCACGCTGCCATCGGCCAGCAGCACCGGGCCGATGAGGTGCAGCGTGGGATGCAGCGCGGCGGCCAGCGGCAGCACGTTTTCATAGGCGGCGGGCAGCAGCAGACCGAAGGGACCGGCGGGGCGGCCATCGGCGGGCGCGGCCATCTCGACGGTGAGCGCGCCGGTGGCCAGGTCGGCGTGCAGCACCCGCACGCGCCAAGTGGTGCTGGCGGCGGCTTCGGGAATGTGGGCCGCAGCGGTACCGGCTATTTCTGCCGTTTCGGTGGGCGCGGCAGTTTCAGCCACTATCCGGGGCAGCGCGGGACCGGCGTAGGCCGCGCCGGTGAGGTGTAGCACCAGCGCCGCCACCGCCGCGAAGCCCTGGGCCGTTTCGGCGCGGGTGCCGGCGTAGCTTTCGTGCACCACCAGGTTGGCGGCTAGGCGCAGGGCTTGGAGCTGCTGGCGCAGGGCGGCGGGCAACTCATGGGTGTAGGCGGCCTGGCCGATTGCCTGGTTGAGGTCGATAAACGGGGCTTCGCGGGCCTTGCAGTCGTCGCGCAGCACGGTTTCGAGCAGCTTGCGCAGCTTGGGGAGCTGGTCGGCGGGCGCGGCGGCGGGGTCGGCGGCCAGCGCGGCGAGGCGGGAGTAGTAGCGGGTGGGCATCGGAAGGTAGAGAAATAGCGGCCGGACTTATAAAAGTAACGGTTTTCCGGCTCCGGCCGGCCCGCTGCCGGCTGGGCTAGCGGGCGGCGCTCAGGCCCACGGGGGCGGCCAGCGGGCCTTCCTCGTACATATTCAGGTAGAGTTTGAGGGGCTGCTTCTGTCCTTTCCAAGTGATGGAATACACGTCGAGCTGGCCTTCGTTGTCGATGCCGCCATCCCCAATCTTAAACGCGCAGCAGTTGCCTTCGTGCTCGTAATTAATGGGTTCGCCCCTGGGGCCCAGCAGGGCGTTGAGGTAGCGCTGCTGGTTGCGCACGCCGGCTTCGCGCCCGCCGCCGACCCGCACCGGGTTGTTTGCCGTAAAGCCGTAGGTATCGTCCGAACTGGTGGCCTGAATCAGGAAGGGCAGCACGCCGCTGCCGCCTTTTTCGTAGAGGCCTTCCGATGCCGCGCCGCCGTAGGTGGGCGGCGTTTTGGGTCGGGCCGTTTCGCAGCTCCACACGCTCAGCGCCCCGAGCAATAAGAGGCTGCCTTTTTTCATTAGTTGAATTTTCTTCATGCGTACGTCCTTGTTTCCCTTGGTTGACAGTTTGCAAATAACCACCCGCCGCCCATTGTTTCGCTCCCTGGTACTCAGTGGCGGGCTTTTTTGGAGTTTGGCCACGGCCGCCCAGACACCGGCCATCACCCCGGATTCGCCCCTGCCCGGCCTGCTGGCCGAGCGCAAAGCGCTGACCGACCGCTACACGGCCGCCAGCGCCCAGCGCCACAGCCTGTTCGGCAACAAGCCCTCCAAAAAAGACTTAGAGGAAGTGGTAGAAGCCCTGCAAGGCATCGTGGATAAGGACCAGCAGATTGTGGACGTGCTCAACCGCACCGCCCAGGCGGCTCAGACCAATTCCGTGCGCCTGGCCGCAACCACCACCCACCTCGAAACCAGCTCGCGCGACGACCGCAACCTGACTGCCCAGCGCCTCTCCGAGCTCACCAACGAAACCGAAAACCTGCGCCAGCGCGAAAAGCAGCAACTGGCCCGCCAGCGCGACCTCGAAGCCGAAGTGGCCGAAGCCAAGCAGGGCCATTTCGTGCGCGATGCCCTCATTGCCGGCCTCGCCGTGCTGTGTGTGGGGCTGGTGGTGGCGTTGCGCCGGCGCCGGTAGGCGTACTTTTGGCCCATGTCGGCCACTTTTCCGTTTCAGCTCGCCCCCGCCCCGCCTCCCATTTCGCCCGAGTACCAACTGGTGATTTTTGCTGATGTGGGCGGGCTGGAGGATTATTACGCCCTATTTCAGCACTTCGGCTTCGGCGGCACGGCGGCTTCCTGGGCCGAGCACCTCGAAACCATCATCGAAGAGCACCAACCCGCGCTGCTCGATGAAATAGAGTTTGCCGACAGCGGCCACACGTTTGTGGCCTACGCCGCCAGCCCGGCCATTGCCGAGGAGTTTCTGGCCTGCGTGCTGCCATATTTCGGTACGCTGTCGTCCCTGCGCAAGTACCTGAGCCAAGCCGACCCGGACGACTTTTTTGCGTGAAACTGGGGCGTGGGGCTGTAGCACATGCTTCAGCTTGTGCCGTTGCGAAATCGAATTGCCTGGTACCGCACAAGCTAAAGCATGTGCTACATACTTTTGGTGCCTGCCCCGCCCCGCATGATTTCCTATTCTGAAGCGCAAGCCCTCGCCCTCATCACCGCCCCCGGCACCCTCAAACGGGGCCAGGAGCTGCTGAAACCCGCCAAATGGGCCAATCTGGGCCGCACCGAAACGGCAGCCTGGGGCGACTGCGCCGGCAGCGGCTCCAAGCCCTACCTCACCGGCATCGACCTGACGGAGCCGGCCTTCAAGTGCAGCTGCCCCAGCCGGGTTTTTCCCTGCAAGCACGGCGCGGGCCTGATCCTACTCATGGCCCGCCAGCCGGAGCTTTTTGGTGGCAATACGCCACCTGCCTGGTTGGCCGAGTGGCTGGAAAAACGCCAGCAAAGCCAAGAGAAAAAGGCTGAAAAACCCGCTTCTAAAGTTTCTAAAGCGACTGTAGCAACTGAATTACTGGCCGACGAAGCAAGCCCGGTCTCTCCGTTTGTTAGGGAGGAAACGGCGGCCGTTGAAACGCCGCTTCAAAGTCAAACAACGCCAGCCGTCGACCCCAAGCGCCTCGCCCGCATGGCCGCCGGGGCCGAAGACCTCATAGCCTGGCTCGAAGACCTGATGCGCGCCGGCCTCGCCACGCTCGACAAGCAGCCGCCAAAATTTTGGGAAAGCCAGGCCGCCCGGCTGGTCGACCACCAGCTGCCCGGCCTGGCCGCCACCCTGCGCGAGCTGGCCACCCTGCGCCACGCCCACGCCGACTGGCCCCCGCGCCTGCTGGGCCGCCTCGGCGAATTGTATTTGCTGACCCGCACCTTCCAGAACCTCCCCAATCTTGCCCCCGATGCCCGGGCCGAGGTACTCCAGCAAGTCGGCATCAACCTGAAAAAAGAGGACTTACTCGCCAACGCCACGCCCGTGGCCGACTCCTGGCGCGTGCTGGGCCAATTCCGCTGGGAAGAGGACCGCCTGACGGCCCGCCGCACCTGGCTGCACGGCCGCAAAACCGGCCAAACGGCGCTGGTGCTGGAGTTTTCGTTCGGCGGGCAGCCGTTCAACACGCCGTTTATTCCACACGGCGCATATCTGGGCGAGTTGGTTTTCTATCCCGGCCTGCTGCCGCTGCGGGCCGCCCCGGTCAACGTAAAGTTTGACGGTACGGTGCCGGAAACCGTGGTGCCGCCCGGCCAGTCCATCAGCCAGTTGCTGAATGATTACGCCAGCGCCCTGGCCCGCCAGCCCTGGCTGCGCGAGTGGCCCGCCACCCTGGCCCAGGTCCTGCCAACGCGGCAGCCCGATGGCCGCTGGCTCCTGCACCATCCCGAAGACGGGGCTTTGCCCCTGCGCTTCGCCGATGAGGATGTGCCCTGGCAGCTGCTGGCCCAAAGCGGCGGCCACCCGCTCACCCTCTTTGGCGAATGGGACGGCCGGGCCTTCCGTCCTTTAAGCAGCTGGGCCGGAACAGCCAGAGCCGTGGAAACCTCCTCCAGTCAGGGCCCCGATAACCGGCCCCAACTGCAGCAAGCAGCGGTGGAACCCGGCCAATTCCCGCTTCCCTCCCCTGCCCAGCTGCTGCGTACCGCCCTGCTCGGCACCCGGCAGAGCGGCACAGCCATCTCGCCACCGTCAACTGGCACTGCCGATGCCGACGGCGCTGAGCAACAACTCCTGCTGGCGGCGGGCACCCTGGCCGTGCTGCAGAAAGCCGGCTTCCGGCCCGCTGCCGCCCCGCCACCGCCGGCCCCCGCTCCCGCCGAAAGCCGGGTGCCGCTGGGGCCCCTCGGCACGGAGTGTTTCCGGGCCCTGCTGGCCGGCAACCGCTATTCCGCTTTTCGCACCGATTACTGGACGCTGATGGTGGAGCACCAGCGCCTGATACCGCCGGTGCTGCTGGTGGCTGCGCTCGGCAATTCGGATTTGCGGCTGCACCTGCCGGGCACCTTGTCGGCCATCCTGGGCGAGCGGGGCCACTGGCTGGCGCAGCAAAACCCCGACTGGCAGCCGGTGCTGGCCAACGTGCACCCCTCGCAAGACCTGGCGACCTGGGAAACGGGGACCCTGCACGAGCGTCGCTTCTTCATCCAGCGGCTCCACGAGTCGGACCCCGAACAGGCCCGGCAGCTGCTGACCGCCGCGCTGCCCACCGAACGCGCGGCCACCCAGGCGGCCCTGCTGGCCGAGCTACAGCACACCGTGACCGGAGCCGACGAACTCCTGCTGGCCACCTACCTGGGCTCGAAAAGCAAGGAGGTGCGGCAAACGGTGGTGCCGCTGCTGGCACCGCTGCCCCATTCGGCCCTGGTGGAACGGCTGTGGCAGCGCGCCGCCCCCCTGCTCACCCTGAAACGCCCCCTGATTGGCCGCAACAAGCTGGAAGTAGCCCTGCCCGAAACCTGGGATAAAACCTGGCTGGCCGACGGCATCGAGCAGAAAGACGACCAGTTCGAGGGCGGCGAGCGGGCCGGCCAGCTGGGCCAGCTGCTCACGCTGCTGCCCCACAGCCGCTGGGCCGCACACCTGCAAGTATCGGCCGAGGAGCTCCTGAGCCTGGCCGAAGCCACCGAATGGGCGAGCCTGCTACTGCGGGCCTGGTCGCGGTCAGCCTACCTGCACAAGGACAAAACGTTTGCCGCGCCCCTGCTGCGGCACCAGTTCACGCAGCCCAACCTGTTGCATCACCAGCAAGTCACGCACCTGACCTGGCTGCTGAGCGAGGACGAGAAAATAGCGCTGCTCCGCACGCTGCTGCCGCTCCAGGACAAGCGCGCGCCGTTTCTCCTGCCCGACATCCTGAATTACATTTTCGCGCCCTGGCCCGCCGATATCGTCAGCGCGGCGCTCCAGCACATTGCCGACGTGCTGGCCCCCCTCGTCACCAATCCCTACGGCGAGCCGTACCAGCGCCTTTCCACCCTGCTCTACCGCCTGGCGAGCTACGTGCCTCCGGCGCTGGCCGCGCAGTGCACCGCCGCGCTCCGGCCCGTGGGCGAAAGCCACCCCCTCGTGGCTCCCCTAATCGAGCAATTCATCGACTCCTTGCATTTTCGCCAGCAGCTCACCGCCAGCCTCACCGAACCTTTCCTTCCTTCAATTTCCTAACCCATGGCCGCTCCCTCGCCCACCCTCCTCCGCCCCCACGCCGAAGACCTCTACGCCAAAGAGCTCGCCGCCCTCCGCGCCGCCGACGACCGCCCCAAGCCGCCCGGCTGGCACCTCTCGCCCTGGGCCGTGGTCACCTACCTGCTGGGTGGCAAGCTCGATAACGGCTTCGAAATCGAGCCCAAGTACATCGGCCAGCGGCGGCTGATGGAAATTGCCGTCGCCACCCTGGCCACCGACCGCGCCCTGCTGCTGCTCGGCGTGCCCGGCACGGCCAAAAGCTGGGTGTCGGAGCACCTCACCGCCGCCATCAGCGGGCACACCAACCTGCTGGTGCAGGGCACCGCTGGCACCGCCGAAGACAGCCTCCGCTACTCCTGGAACTACGCCCGCCTCCTCGCCGAAGGCCCCTCCCTGGCCGCCCTCGTGCCCAGCCCGCTCTACAAAGGCATGGAAACCGGCCAGCTCGTCCGCATCGAAGAGCTCACCCGCATCCCCTCCGACGTGCAGGACACCCTGCTCACCATGCTCTCCGAAAAGGTGCTGCCCATCCCCGAGCTCAGCACCGAAATCCAGGCCCGCCAGGGCTTCAACGTCATCGCCACCGCCAACGACCGCGACCGCGGCGTGAACGAGCTCAGCAGCGCCCTGCGCCGCCGCTTCAACGCCGTGGTGCTGCCCCTGCCCGCCACCCTGGCCGAGGAAGTCCACATCGTGCAAACCCGCGTGGCCAAGCAGGGCCAGCCCCTCCAGCTGCCCGTCGAAGCCCCCGCGCTGGAGCAAATCAGCCGCCTCGTCACCATCTTCCGCGAGCTGCGCCAGGGCGTCACCGACAACGGCAAAACCAAGCTCAAGTCGCCCAGCGGCACCCTGAGCACCGGCGAAGCCATCTCCGTCATGAACTCCGGCCTGGCCCTAGCCGCCTACTTCGGCGACGGCACCCTGCGCGCCCACGACCTGGCCGCCGGCCTCACCGGCGCCGTCATCAAAGACCCCACCCCCGACCGCGTCGTCTGGCTCGAATACCTCGAAACCGTAGCCAAGGAGCGGGATGGCTGGAAGGATTTGTATAGGGCCTGTCGGGAGGTTGTGGAGTAACTGTGTATTAAAACCCAACACCAAACATTCACTACAATGGGGTCGAAATTAATTATCAATCAATTAAAATTAGCTTATAGCCCCCTATCAAACCGTGATTTTGCGTTATTGAAAGATGACACTGACATTCAGGCAAATCTAATAAACAGCAATTTATACGCAATATGCCAACGGCCAGAATTATACTTCTCTAATCTGAATTATTATTCGGAAGATGGAATGATAGACTTAGAAATACGCCAAGAAAACAATCCAAATATTTTAAGGGTTTTGGTTCCCTTATTTCAGGAGTGCTTCAACATTGACCCTTCAAAGTATGTGTTAATTTCGGCAGGTGCCCACAATCCTAAGAGCAATTTAGGAGAAATGCCTATGAACTATGTGGCAGGATTTAAGATATATGAAGGTGAAGATGAAAAAACGTTAGGAAAATTTATCGTATGGTTTACACCAGAGAAGTTACTCCAAAACATATGGAACGGCGGTATCATTGCTGATATCGAAGGAAATATTCGAAACTTTACAAAATATCAAGTCCTTTATGTTGGTAAAGCAACTGACCAAAGAGTTTGGCAAAGATTATCCGGGCATGATGCGTTGCAGAACATACTTTCACTTGAAGAGCCAATCGTATTTGGCTCATTACCTACTCACGAGATAGCCATTCTTTTCTTTGCTTTTAAAGAAAATACACACATTCAAAGTTTCGGAGCCAAATCGGGCAGCAAAGAATTTGTGGATTTAATGATGGGCTATTCATTACCTAGTCAGAAATCAATCTTCCTTGATGCAGAGAAAGCTCTTATCAATGCGATGCTCCCCAAATACAATAAAGAGCTATTTAAGAGTTACCCTAAAAGCAAGGATGGCCTTTATTCAAATTCTTATGATTATATAAGATATACTTTCACGGACCCTATCAGTTTGATTTACAGCTTAGGTGAAATCCGTGGAGGGCTTAACGCATTCGGTGGTGACAAGATTATTATCGAGCAAAACAAGACTATGAAATTAATCAAAGCCGATTAGAGCGCCCAAACCAGCGAAAGAAGAAGTCTAGCCTATCCCCAACACCCGCCAGCACCGATTCCACACCCGCCACTAGGATATCTTCAAGCGTCAGTAGGATATCTTCCAGTGCCAGCACCGTGTCCACAGGTGCCAGTAGGATACCTTTTATAGGAAGTAGGATATCTTCGGCCGCTAGTAGGATATATTTTAGCGTCAGTAGGATATCTGCCGGATGCAGCAGCGTGTCGGCGGGTAAAACAGGTTTTTTGTAAGGGAATCCGGCTGCCCGCGTCCGCCCCGATGGCCCGCAGGTATCGCGGCTGCTTCCTTCCCTCTTCCTCTATGCCCGATTTCGACGCCATTATCATCGGCGGCAGCTACGCCGGCCTCTCCGCCGCGATGGCCCTGGGCCGCTCCCGCCGCCGCGTGCTCCTCCTCGACACCGGCCGGCCCTGCAACCGCCAAACGCCCCACTCCCACAACTTCCTCACCCAGGACGGGGCCACCCCCGCCGCCCTGCGCGCCCAGGCCCTGGCCCAGGTGCAGCACTACCCCACCATCGAGCTGCGCAACGACGAAGCCCTGGCCGCCACCGCCCTCCCCGGCGGCGGCTTCCGCGTCGAAACCGCCGCCGGGGCCGCCCCCACCGCCGCCCGGCTGCTGCTCGCCACCGGCGTCATCGACCTGCTGCCCGCCCTGCCCGGCTTTGCCGAGTGCTGGGGCATTTCGGTGCTGCACTGCCCCTACTGCCACGGCTATGAAGTAGCCGACCAGCGCCTCGGCGTCATCGGCAACGGCGACGTGGGCTTCGATTTCGCCCGCCTCATTCACAACTGGTCGCCCCGCCTCACCCTCTTCACCGACGGCCCCGCCACCCTCGACCCCGCCCAGCGGCAGACCCTCGCCCGCCACGGCATCACCATCGAAGAAAAGCCGCTGGCCGGCATCATCCACACCCAGGGGCAGCTGCAAGCCGTGCAGCTGGCCGATGGCAGCGCCCGCCCGCTCGACGCGGTATTTGCCCGCGTGCCGTTTGAGCAGTCCGGCCCTCTGGCCCGGCAGTTGGGCTGCGCCTTCACCGAAATGGGCCACGTGCAGGTCGATGATTTCCAACGCACCAGCGTGCCCGGTGTGTTCGCGGCCGGCGATGCCACCACGGGCTTCCGGGCCGTTTCGGCCGCCGTGGCCGCCGGCGGCAAGGCCGGTGCCCTTATCAACATGGGGCTAATCGAAGAGCGTTTCTAGGCCCGGCTGCTTGTAGCGCGGACTTTGTAGTCCGCGCTACTGGCCTGGCGGCGCGGGGTTGGGCGGGGTGTTGTTCATTTGCAGCCCCTGCCCAACCCCGCGCCGCTCATGCCCACCCCCGACCTCCGCCTGTTCGGCATCCGCCACCACGGCCCCGGCAGCGCCGCCAGCCTCGTGGCCGCCCTCGACGCCTTCCGGCCCGATATCGTGCTGCTGGAGTGCCCCGCCGATGCCGAAGCCGCCCTGGCCACCGCCACCCACCCGGAGCTGCGCCCGCCGGTAGCCCTGCTGGTCTACAACCCCAAACAGCAAGGACAGGCCTCGTTCCTACCCTTCGCCGAGTTCTCGCCGGAGTGGCAGGCCGTGCAGTGGTGCGCCCGCAACGGAGCCCATGTGCGCTGCATGGATTTGCCGATGAGCCTGCGGTTTGGCATGCGGGACGCGGTGGCGGCCCTAGCGTCAACCTCACCCCCTGACCCCCTCTCCAAAAAAGAGGGGGCACCGGCTCGTGAGGAAAACTCTTCCGACAAAGCTGAAGAAAGCATAACCGGTGCCCCCTCTCTTTTGGAGAGGGGGTCAGGGGGTGAGGTTAACGCGGAGGGCGAAATCGTTGAACCCGACGCCGACCCCGTCGCCTACATTGCCCGCCTGGCCGGCTACACCGACTCCGAGCAATGGTGGGAAACCCACCTCGAACACGCCCCCGGCCACGCCGACACCTTCGCCGTGGTGCTGGACATGATGACGGCCCTGCGCGAAGAATTAAAACGCCCCGAAACCGAAGAAACCCTCCTGCGCGAGGCCTTCATGCGCGAAACCCTCCGCACCACCCTGGCCCAGGGCTACCCGCGCGTAGCGGTGGTGTGCGGAGCCTGGCATGCCCCGGTATTGCAGACCGACCTATTCAAAAAGGAAGACAAAGCCCGCCTCAAAGGCTTGAAGAAAGTCCCCACCGAAACCACCTGGATTCCGTGGACCTACGAGCGGCTGTCCTTCAGCTCCGGCTACGGCGCGGGCGTGCTCTCCCCCGCCTGGTACGAGCTGCTCTTCGCCCAGCCTCGTGCCGAAGTCCTGACCCACTGGATGGTGCGCGCCACCCGCCTGCTGCGCGGGCAGGACGTGGATGCTTCCTCGGCCCACGCCATTGAGGGCGTGCGGCTGGCAGCGGCCCTGGCCGCCGTGCGCGGCCTGGCGCTGCCGGGCATCGACGAGTTGCAGGAAGCCGCCGTGGTCATCCTGGGTGGGGGCTACGCCGAGCCGCTGGCGCTAGTGCACAAGGAGCTGGTGATTGGCGTGAAGCTGGGCGAAGTGCCAGCGAGCCTGCCCGCCACGCCCTTGCAGCAGGACCTGGCCCAGCAGCAAAAGACCCTGCGCCTCAAGCCCGAAGCCATTTCGAAACCGCTCGACCTCGACCTGCGCCAGCCAGCCCAACTCGACCGCAGCCACCTGCTGCACCGCCTGCGCCTGCTCGACATCAACTGGGGCGAGCCCGAAGAAGTGGCTGGCAAAAGCGGCACCTTCCACGAAATCTGGACGCTGGAATGGGAGCCCGAAATGGCCCTGGCCGTGATTGAGGCCGGCCGCTGGGGCAACACCGTCCTCACCGCCGCCGCCAGCCGCGCCACCACCCGCGCCGCCGAAGCCACCAGCCTCGAAGCCGTGAGCACCCTACTGGAAGAAGCCCTGCGCGCCGACCTCGGCCCGGCCATTCCGGCGCTGGTGGCGCGGCTCGAAACCATCGGGGCCGATACGCGGGACGTGACGCACCTGCTGGCCGCCCTGCCCCCGCTGGCCCAAGTGCTGCGCTACGGCAACGTGCGCCGCACCGATACCGCCCAGGTGGCCCAGGTGGTGCAGCAGCTGGTGCCGCGCCTGTGCATCGGCCTGACCGCCGCCTGCGCGGGGCTGAATTATGATGCTGCCAAGCCGCTTCTGGAGCGCATCGAAGCCACCCACCAAGCCATTCGCCTGCTCCAAAATGACGCCCACGAAGCCGACTGGTACACGGCCCTGGCCGCTGTGCTGCGCCACGCGCCCACCAACGGCCTGCTGGCCGGGGCCGCCGCCCGCCTGCTCTTCGACGCGCAGCAGGCCGATGCCACCGCCACGTCCGTCACCCTCGGCCTCGCCCTGGCCCCCGCCCAACCCACCGACTACGCCACCGCCTGGATTGAGGGTTTCCTGCGCGGCTCGGGCCTGCTGCTCATCCATCACCGCGAATTATTCGACTTGCTCGATACCTGGCTGAGTGAATTACAGGAAGAAACCTTCCGCGAAATCGTGCCCCTGCTGCGCCGCGCCTTCACCGATTTCTCGCTGCCCGAGCGGCGGCAGATTCTGGAAATTGCGAGTTCAGATGAGGCCACATCGGTGTCGGTTGCGGAAGTAGATTTTGATTGGGAGCGCGGGGCACGGGTGCTACCGGGGCTACGGGTGTTGCTGGGGGGTTAAATTGTTTGTCAGGATAAAACCTGAACGTCATGCTGAGCGCAGTCGAAGCATCTCTACCGCGAAGAGTAAATCCAATGGATGATTTGGTAATGCGGTAGAGATGCTTCGACTGCGCTCAGCATGACGTTCTAAATCAATGTAACAACTACCAAAACTACCAACATCTATGCCCACCACACTAAGCCGCTGGAAACTCGTTCTCGGCAGCGCCGCCGATGCGCAAAACGCCGTGCCGATGCCGCCCGACTACGGCCGCATGGACGACGTGCTCACCGCCCTCTACGACGGCGACCGGGCCGAGCGCAAGGCCGGCCTGGGCGGCTCCGCGCCCCGCGTGAGCCGCTGGCTGGGCGATATCCGCGAGTATTTCCCCACCGAAGTAGTGGCCATCATGCAGCAGGATGCCATGACGCGCCTGGGCCTGAACCAGCTGCTGCTGGAGCCCGAAATCCTGCGCACGGTGCAGGCCGATGTGCACCTCGTGGGCACGCTGATGTCGCTGAGCCGGGTGATGCCGCAGAAGGCCAAAGCCACCGCCCGCGAGGTCATCACCAAAGTGGTGCGCGAGCTGGAAAAGAAGCTCAGCAACCCGCTGCGCCAGGCCGTGCAGGGCGCCCTGAGCCGGGCCGTGCGCAACCCGCGCCCCCGCTACCACGAAATCGACTGGGGCGCGACCATCAAAGCCAACCTCAAACACTACCAGGCGGCCCACAAAACCATTATTCCCGAGCGGCTGGTGGGGTTCGGGCGGCGCGGGCAGGCGCTGAAGGAAATTGTGCTCTGCGTAGACCAGAGCGGCTCTATGGCCTCGTCTGTCGTTTATGCGGGCGTGTTCGGGGCCGTGCTGGCTTCGCTGAAAGCTGTGAAAACGCACATGGTGGTGTTCGATACGGCCGTGGTGAACCTGAGCGAAAACCTGCATGACCCGGTGGACCTACTGTTCGGCGTACAGTTGGGCGGCGGCACCGATATCAACCTGGCCCTCACCTACTGCCAGCAGCTCATCACCCGCCCTACCGATACCATCCTCGTCCTCATCACTGACCTCTACGAAGGCGGCAATGAAAAGGAAATGATAAAGCGCGCCGCCGCCCTCAAAGCCGCCGGAGTAAACATCGTAGTCCTCCTGTCCCTGAGCGACGACGGTGCCCCCAGCTTCGACCGCCGCGTGGCCGAGCAGCTGGCGGCGCTGGATATTCCCAGCTTCGCCTGCACCCCGGCCAAGTTCCCGGAGCTGATGGCTAAGGCCATTCAGGGGCAAAAGCTGGAGGTGTAGCACCGGCTTTAGCTTGTGCAATCATCACGCCCGTAGCGGTTTCAACCCGCGGCAGTGCCGCCGCGTAGCAGCTGGCTCAGGGCCGCTTCATCGTCGCTTTCCAGCGCTACTTCGGCCCGGAGGTTTTCGAGGTCGCGCTGCACGCTGGCCACGGCCAGGGTTTTGCCCCCGGCCCGGTAGGCAATCGAGCATTTCTGTTGTCCTAAATCCCCGCTCACGGCCGCCTCGTCCCACTTCTCGGCGTGGCCCACGTAGCGAATCGAGAGGTTGTAGTGCTTGCTCCAGAAGAAGGGCACGGCGTCGAATTTTTCGCGCAGGCCCAGCATGTTGCGGGCGGCCGTCTGGCCCTGGCGCTGGGCCACCACCCAGTGCTCCACGCGAATGTTCTGGCCGGAGTGCGGGTCGGGCCAGCGGGCAATGTCGCCGGCCGCGAAGATGCTGGGGACACTGGTTTCGAGGTATTCGTTCACCGTCACGCCCCGGTCGATGGCCAGGCCGGAGGCCTCCGCCAGCGCCAGCCGGGGCCGCACCCCGATGCCCGCCACCACCAAATCGGCGGGCAGGCGCTCGCCGTTCGCGAGCATCACCGCGCCGGCTTCGATGCGTTCGGCTTTTTGCTCCAAGTGAAAAACCACGCCCTTTTCCTCGTGCAGCTTCCGCACCATTGCGCCCAGCTCCGGCCCCAGCACCTTGGCCAGGGGGGCCTTATCGGGGGCCACTACGTGCACCTCCAGGCCCAGGCCGCGCAGGGCGGCAGCTACTTCCAGCCCAATAAAGCTGGCCCCCAGCACCACCGCCCGCCGCGCCCCCTGGGCTCCGGCCACGATGGCGCGGTGGTCGGCCAGCGAGCGCAGCATATGCACTTGCGGCAGGTCGTGGCCCGGAATGTCGAGCGGCACCGGCGCGGCCCCCGGGGACAGCAGCAGCGCCTCATAGGCGTGCGCCACACCATCGGCCAGCAGCACGCGCCGGCCGGGCACGTCAATGCTGGCGACTTCGCCGTGGACTACCTCAATGTTGTGCTCGGCGTAGAAGCCGGCGGGCCGCAGCGTCACCGGCTTTTTCTCATCGGCCGGGAAGCTTTTGGAGAGCATAGTGCGGTCATAGGGCGCTTCGGCCTCACCATCCAGCAGCGTAATGCGGCCCTCGTAGCCCTCGCGTCGCAGCATTTCGGCGGCCGCGCTGCCCGCCGCGCCGGCCCCCACGATGACCACGGCGGCCGGGTGCGCCGGGGGCTCGGCCGCTGCCACGGGGGCCAGCGGGTCGCGTTCCTGCTTGCCGGTCACGTAAGCGCGGCCGTCGCGCTGTTCCACTGTCCAGCACGGCAGCGGGTCGAGGGCCGGGGCGCGCAGGGCCTCCCCGGTGCGCAGGCTGAAACAGGCATGGTGCCAGGGGCAGCGCACGGTTTCCCCATCGAGCAGGCCCTTACCCAGCAGTGCGCCCAGGTGGCTGCATTTGGCGGTGATGGCAAAAAGCTCGTCGCCGCGCCGGGCCAGTAGCACGGCCTCGCCGTGGGCATGGCCGGTGGTCATCGCGCCATCGGCCAAGTCGGCGAGAGCGAGGCCATCGGCAACAAAATCGGGGCCGGTGAGCGGCGGAGTGGTGGGAGCAGCCATGGGGGTTGAGGAAGTATGAGTAGTCGGGAAAGCACTTCTCATACGTGCCGCGTGGCTTTTTAGCGAAACCGCCGGATATGCCGGGCCGGCAGCGGTGCTCCCATCCGTGGCAATGATGCTTGTCGGCTCCGCCGCAATGCTTGCCAGCCCGGCAGCAATGCTTGTCAACCCGGCACCAATGATAGCCAGCCCGGCAACATGACATAACGCCACGGCAGCTATGCTAGCCACCTCGGCAGCATGACATGACGTCACTACAGCTATGCTTGACGCCTCCGCTGCTATCGTCGCGGGCGCGGCAGGCATCGTTGCCAAGGAAACGAGAATATGACCCGAGAGCAATTTGCAGTAGGGTGCGGGGCTTGTCCCCGCCCGGACGTTCGCATCGTTACAATGACTCCGTTCAACGCAGGGCGGGGACAAGCCCCGCACCCTACGGCGAACTACTCCGGGTTTCTCCGGCTACCTCCGACCTTTGTTAATATCCAGCTAAAGTCAACCTTTGTCAGAATCAAATTATGGACAAATATTTCCCTTTCAGCATCACTTTCGCGAATGGTGCGCAGCATGGTTCGCCCGAACAGATGTATCAGATTGTAGCTGATTTTGAATCCCCGGACTTAACGGCTTACAAGACGCTATTTGAGAGGTATAGCCCAGCTGAAGGGCTGATTTCGCTTGTTGATATAGTCACGCTGATTATTGAAGGCAGTGCCCCGGATTTGGCAGACCATATGGACTTTGATGAAGAAGGATTTCAGTTGGATATGTATGCAGACAGCGAAGAGGCTGTTCAAGAATTCGCTTCGGTAGTTTGCCCCGTGTTTCAAGACATTGAAGAGCTGAAACGCTATGTTCGTAAAGTAGCCGACGAATAAATCCAAGGTTCTTTCCAGAGCCTTTTGGCCACATATTACCCCATTTCGTTGTTACAATACTCAACGAACCCAACCCGCATTCTTTTGTCCGATACCACCCCCACTTTCGCCCCCGTCGACCCCTACGCCATTGAAAAGGAACTGCGCCACGTCCAGTCCCTGATGAAGCTGGAGCAGCAGGAAGACCTGGAGCAATTCAAGCTTAAAAACGCCAAAGCCAGCATCTCTGAGCGACAGCAGCGCGGCCTCACCTGGTACCCCGTCACCATCACGCAGGAAGACATTGGCTTCGGCGGCAAGGTGGTGCTGGAGCTGGAGCGGCCCGCCGGCCAGCAGGGCCTGCACCTGTTTCAGGTGGGCAAGAACGCGGCCCTGTTTGGCAACGTGCCCGGCCGCTCGGCCACCGACCGGCCCACGCTCAACGGCGTCATCACCAGCGTGCGGCGCAACAAGCTGCTGCTCGCCACCACCAAAGAAGACCTGCCCGACTGGGTGACCGAAGGCCATAAAATGGGCATCGACCTCACCTTCGACGAAGTGAGCTACCGCGAGATGGACTACGCCTTGGGCAAGGTAATGGGTGCCTACGGCGACCGCCTGGCCGAGCTGCGCGACATCCTGCTGGGGGCCAAGGAAGCCCGTTTCCGCGAGGAAAAGGCTACTGACCTGTTTTATCCCAGCCCGCTGAACGACTCGCAGCTGGCCGCCGTGAAGCACGTATTGGCGGCCAAGGACGTGGCCATCATCCACGGCCCGCCCGGCACCGGCAAAACCACCACGCTGGTGCAGGCCATCCTGGAAACCATCCGGCGCGAGCGGCGCGTGCTGGTGTGCGCGCCCAGCAACACGGCCGTCGATTTGCTGACGGAAAAGCTGGCCGAGCGCGGCGTGAATGTTATTCGGATGGGCAATCCATCGCGGGTTTCCGACCTGCTGCTGGAGCACACGCTCGATGCCCAGGTGATGGCCCACAAGAGCTACAACGAGATGCGCTCGATGCGCCAGACGGCCGACCAGTACCGCGAAACCGCCAGCAAACACGTCCGCAACTTCGGGTACGAGGAGCAGCAGCAGCGCCGAATGCTGAAGGAGGAAGCGCGGATGCTCTTCCAGCAGGCCGACGATTTGGAGCGCTACATCACCGAGGATTTGCTGGAATCAGTGCAGGTGATAACGTGCACGCTGGTGGGCGCCAGCAACCGCAACATCCGTCATCTCACCTACGAAACCGTGTTCATCGACGAAGCCGCCCAGGCCCTGGAGCCCGGCTGCTGGATTCCGATTGCCAAGGGCAACCGCGTGATTCTGGCCGGCGACCACCACCAGCTGCCGCCCACCGTGAAGAGCGACAAAGCCGGCGCGCTGCGCGAAACGCTGTTCGAGAAGGCCATCAAGCGCCAGCCCAGCACGGCCCGCATGCTCACGGTGCAGTACCGCATGCACGAGCAAATCATGCAGTTCAGCTCCGACCAGTTCTACGACAGCAAGCTCACGCCCTACGAAACCGTGCGGCACGCCGGCCTCGATGCCTACGACCTGCGCTTCGCCCCCGACCTGCCCGTGGAATTCCTCGACACGGCCGGCTTCGGTTTCCAGGAAATCACCATCCCCGAAAGCCGCTCCACCGCCAACCCCGAAGAAGCAGATTTGCTCCTCAAGCGCCTCGCGCAGCTGCTGGAACCCTACGACCCCGCCGACCACGAAGAAGACCCGCTCAGCATCGGCGTAATTGCCCCCTATCGCGCCCAAATCAACTATCTGAAGGACGCCATTGAGGAAAACGACGAGCTCAGTGGCTTCATGCTACACCGCCAGCTCAGCGTGGGCACGGTGGATTCCTTCCAGGGCCAGGAGCGCGACATTATCGCCATCACCCTCACCCGCAGCAACACCCACGGCGAAATCGGCTTCCTGAGCGATATCCGCCGCATGAACGTGGGCATGACCCGGGCGCGCAAAAAGCTGCTGCTCGTCGGCGACTCTTCGACGCTCAGCGCCCACCCGTTTTTCAAGGCGCTGATTGAGTACGTGGAGCTGATTGGGGGATATAGGACGGCTTGGGAGTTGCAGGATTAAGTCGCATTTCATTGAACTGTAGGGC
>NZ_JBCEVZ010000080.1:0-19442 GCF_038448715.1 Hymenobacter segetis
GCGAAATCTATAAAACCGAGCCCCGCAGCTACCGCGACCTGCCCGTACGCTACGCCGAATTCGGCACCGTGTACCGCTACGAGCAGTCGGGCGAGCTGCACGGCCTCACCCGTGTGCGCGGCTTCACGCAGGACGACGCCCACATCTTCTGCCGCCCCGACCAGGTGAAAGAGGAGTTTAAGAAGGTAATTGACTTGGTGCTCTACGTCTTCAAAAACCTCGGTTTCGAAGACTACACGGCCCAAATCAGCCTGCGCGACCCCGAGAACAAAACCAAGTACATCGGCTCCGACGAAAACTGGGCCCTCGCCGAAAGCGCCATCCAGGAAGCCGCCGCCGAAAAAGGCCTGCCCACGGTCACCGAATACGGCGAAGCCGCCTTCTACGGTCCCAAGCTTGATTTCATGGTGCGTGATGCCCTCGGCCGCCGCTGGCAGCTCGGCACTATCCAGGTTGACTACAACCTGCCCGAGCGTTTCGACCTCGAATACGTGGCTCCCGACAATACCAAGCAGCGCCCCGTGATGCTGCACCGCGCGCCCTTCGGCTCGTTGGAGCGCTTCGTGGCCGTGCTCATCGAACACTGCGCCGGCAACTTCCCGCTCTGGCTCACCCCCGAGCAGTTTATCGTGCTGCCCATCTCGGACAAGTACATCGACTACGCCAACGAAGTGAAAGCCCAGTTGGAGCAGCGCGACCTGCGCGGCACCGTGGATGCCCGCGACGAGCGCATCGGCCGCAAAATCCGCGACGCCGAAATGGCCAAGCTGCCGTACCTGCTGGTAGTAGGAGAGAAGGAAGCCCAGGATAAAATCATCAGTGTGCGCAAGCACGGCGAAGGTGACCTGGGCTCGATGCCTTTGGATGCTTTTGTAAAAAGTGTGCAAAGCCAGATTGTAGAGGCTTATTAATCAGTTCATAATTAAGGCAAGAAAAGGCCGTTGCACTCAGCGCAACGGCCTTTTCTTGCCTTCCAGGAAATACAATTTGCGCCCTGCTTGTCTTTCCAATTAAAAATGCCGATATTTGCCCCCTGATAACCAGGCCTTACCCGGCCTAAACCGCCCAGAATCTCATTCCCCGCCACTTTTTTAGCAGGAGGACCAAACCATAGCAGCTCCGAATCGTCGGTACGTGCCCCGCCAGCAGGTGGAAGAGCCGTTCAAAATCAATCAGAAAATCCTGGCCCGCGAGGTACGACTCGTTGGCGACAACGTCGAACAGGGTATTTATCCGACCGACCAGGCTCGGAAAATGGCACAGGAGCAAAACCTCGACCTCGTCGAGATTTCGCCCACTGCCACTCCGCCGGTCTGCCGCGTCATCGACTACTCGAAATTTAAGTACGAGCAGAAGAAGAAAACCCGTGAGCTGAAAGCCAAGCAGACCAAGGTCGTGCTCAAGGAAATCCGCTTCGGTCCCAACACCGACGAACACGACTTCGCCTTCAAAGTGAAGCACGCCCAGGAGTTTCTGCGCGAAGGCGCGAAAATCAAGAGCTACGTGCACTTCGTTGGTCGTAGCATCGTGTTTAAGGAGCGGGGCGAAATCCTGCTGCTCAAGTTTGCCCAGGCCCTCGAGGACCTCGCCAAAGTAGAGCAGCTGCCCAAGCTCGAAGGCAAGCGCATGTTCCTCTATCTGGCCCCGAAAGCGGCTGCCGTAGTGAAGCCCGCCGCTAAGCCCGCTGCTCCTGCCGATGCCAAGCCGAAGGCCCCCAAGCCGGCTGAGCCCAAGGCAGACGCTACTGACAAGACCTCCGAACCGGCTCCGGCTCCCGCCGACGCCGCCGAATAGATTTTACCCGGTTGAAGATGGCTTCCCGACCACTGGTCAGTCAGCAATCAACAATCAACAACCAACCCTCCAACACTTACTACAATGCCGAAAGTAAAGACGAAATCCGGTGCTAAGAAGCGCTTTGCGCTCACCGGAACGGGCAAGGTGAAGCGGAAGCACGCCTTCAAATCACACATCCTCACGAAGAAGACGACCAAGCAGAAGCGCGGCCTGACCCACACCGGCCTCGTGAGCAGCGCCGACATGAACCGCGTGCGCCAGATGTTGAACATCTGATTTTACTGGTTGCTAGTGAGTGCGTGGCCCGTGTCACACCTCGCTTAAGGCTGTAAGTCACCCAATAATTAAAATTTCACCAGGCTTCCGGCCTTAAAGACCTTCACCCGTCGCCGGCTGCCAAAAACTCTCAAGGTTATGCCAAGAAGTGTCAACCACGTGGCCTCGCGCCACCGCCGTAAGAAAATCATGCGTTTGGCGAAAGGCTATTATGGCCGTCGCAAAAACGTGTGGACCGTAGCCAAGAACGCCGTTGAAAAAGGCCTTCTCTACGCTTACCGCGACCGTAAAGTAAAGAAGCGCGAATTCCGTGCTCTCTGGATTCAGCGTATCAACGCCGGTGCTCGTGAGCACGGCCTGTCGTACTCGCAGCTGATGGGCGGCCTGAAAAAGGCTGGCATCGAGCTCAACCGCAAAGTGCTGGCTGATTTGGCCCTCAACCACCCCGAAGCCTTCAAAGGCATCGTGGAGAAGGCGAAGTAACTGCCCCTGCGCGCAATCCACCAAGAAAACGCTGGCCCTTGGGTTCAGCGTTTTCTTGTTTTGGGCCCAAGCTAACTGGCCCGCACGGTCGTTCCCGTTTCATTATAAGTCTCGCCATCTGCTGACCCAAAGGACTGGAAACGAAAAAACCGCTCCAGTACCAGACTGAAACGGTTTTCGACGTAGCGGGAGGCGGGCTCGAACCGCCGACCTCAGGGTTATGAATCCTGTGCTCTAACCAGCTGAGCTACCCCGCCGGGTTTTTTGTGGGTGCAAAGGTAACGTTACAAAAGGCCCCGAAACAAGTTGCTGGGCCAAATAAACCTGTATTTCTTCTGTGTTCCGCCTGTTTTACGGTCGCGGCGCTCGGCTTCCTTCATCTCCGTACTATGGCATTGCCTGATACTCAAACTAAAACGCGTTTCGTGGTGGAATTCCCCATTAACGCGTCACCCAAGATTCTTTTTCCTTACCTGGCTACCGCCTCGGGCCTTTCCCAGTGGTTTTGCGACGATGTGCGCTACGTGGAGGGCCAACGCCTCAATTTTATCTGGGATAACGACAACCATTACGCCGAGATTTCGGGCCAGCGCCTCAATAAGGCTGTTCGCTTCGTGTTCCTTGATGACCACCGCCAATCGGTGCTCGATGCCAATTTCTTGGAATTTACCCTCGATTCATCACAGGTGACGGATGAAGTGTACCTGCGCGTGGTTGATTACTCGGCGGGCCACGATGCTGCCGAGCAGCACGAAATGTGGGAAAGCCTGGTGGCCAAGCTGCGCGACCAGGTGGGCGGCTAACCAGCCCAATTCTTTCATAATGGTGCTGCGGTACTTTTTTATCTGAACTTTCGTTTCTGCGCTGGCGCGTTCTTTTGCGCCCCCAAGCGCTGCCTACCATGCTCAAAAAGCTCGACAAGCTTATTCTAAAGGCCTTTGCCGGCCCGTTTCTGCTCACCTTCGCAGTGGTGCAGTTTATTCTGCTCACGCACACCTTACTCAAGTATCTGGACGATATCATCGGCAAGGATTTGGGCACGGGGGTGCTGTTGCAGCTCCTGTTCTATTTCAGCGTGCTCATTGTGCCCGTTTCGCTACCGCTGGCCGTGCTGCTATCCTCGCTGATGACCTATGGCAACCTGGGCGAACACCACGAACTCACGGCCATCAAGGCCTCGGGCATTGCGCTCACCCGCATTCTGCGGCCGGTGTTGCTGCTCACGGCGGGCCTGGCCATCGGCGCGTTCTGGTTCAACGAAACCATTGTGCCCCGGGCCAACCTCAAAGCCTATAGTCTTCTGTGGGACGTGCGCCAGCAAAAATTGGCCTTGGACATCCGCGAGGGCGTGTTTTACAGCGGTATTCCCGGCTACACCATTAAGGTTGATAAGAAAACCGGCGAAAACGGCGACCGCCTGCACGGCGTCATGATTTATGACCACACCCAGAAATCGGGCAACGCCACGGTGATGCTGGCCGATTCCGGCCGCATGTTTACTACGCTAGGGGGCGGTTATCTGAATCTGGAACTGTTTCACGGACACAACTACATCGAGCAGCCTGATTCCCGTGACCGTGCCGGGGCCAGCTTTGTGCGCCAGGGCTTCGACCACAACGTCATAACCTTCTCGCTGGCCTCGTTCAGCCTGGGTCGCACCAAGGAGGACCTGTTTAAGGAAAATCGGATGATGCTCAACATCCCGCAGCTGCATTCCGCTACCGATTCGGTACAGAAAAAGCTGCATGTGGAGCAGCGGCAGCTTCCCCGTCAAATGAATGCGTATTACACCTTCGCGCGATTCGATACTACCGGGCGCAAGGCCAACCAAAAGGTGGAAAGTCTCCAAGTGCCTGCTACAAAACTGGCTCCCGTTACCGCTTCCATCATCCAGCAGGCTGCCAACCGGGCCCGC
This sequence comes from Hymenobacter segetis, assembly GCF_038448715.1. GTDB lineage: Bacteria > Bacteroidota > Bacteroidia > Cytophagales > Hymenobacteraceae > Hymenobacter > Hymenobacter segetis. The sequence continues at coordinate 4,472 of NZ_JBCEVZ010000080.1, forward strand.
AACCTCCAGGCTTTCGCCAACTCTACCTCCGAGCGGCTGAATGACTACGCCCGCAATTCGGCCCTGTTCCGGATTGAGGTTTACCGGAAATACTCGCAGTCCGTCGCGGTGCTGCTGATGTTTCTGATTGGGGCGCCGCTGGGTTCGATTATCAAGAAAGGCGGCCTGGGCGTGCCTATTCTCATTTCCATCCTCTTTTTCATCGTGTACTATGTGCTCAGCATCATGGGCGAGAAGTACGGCCGTGAGTTTGTGATGCCGGTAGGAGTGGGCATGTGGATGTCGAACCTGGTGTTGCTACCGGCGGGCTTGTTCTTCCTCTACCAGGCTTATAACGACTCCGGTTTGCTGGAAATGGATTTCTGGCGGCGGCTGCCGCAGCGCCTGGGCATTCCGGCGCTGCGCAAAATCACGGAGCCGGAGGAAGAGGTTGTTGCGTAGGTCTGGCACAAATCTCAACTCCGCGCTTTCATCCTGTTTTTAAATTTCGTACCTTTGCGGCACCCCAATGTGTGGGGTACACAAATTTCTTTTTTCATCCTAAAATCTAAGACGGGGTAACACCTATCAACCGATGATTTTAACTACAGAAGCAAAACAGGCCATCTTCGAAAAGAACAGCCTGCAAAAAGTGAAAACCGACACTGGTTCGGCCGAGGCGCAAATCGCCCTTTTCACCCACCGCATCACCCACCTCACCGAGCACCTCAAGGTGAACAAGAAGGACCACAGCACCCGCCTGGGCCTTCTGAAGCTGGTAGGTAAGCGTCGCAGCATGTTGAACTACCTGCAGCACCGCGAAATCAACCGCTACCGTGCCATCATCAAGGAGCTGGGCATCCGTAAGTAAGTCCAGAATCTGAGAGTAGGGAGCCTTCCAACGAAGGTTCCCTACTCTTTTTTTGTTCGGGTTGGTTTGGCCCCGAGGCCGGCCCGGAAAGCTGTTTTACCATCGGTGCCTTGTTGTGTTTACCTGAGTAACGAGGGCCGTGCGCGGTGCTCGTTTTTGGCTGCTCGCCCGCTGTCGCTTATCCAAGCAAATCCCGCTGATGTCCCAACCCCACGCCATTACCAAAACCCTGGCGCTGCCCGACGGCCGCGTTATCTCCATCGAAACCGGCAAGCTGGCCAAATTCGCCGACGGTGCCGTCGTGGTTCGCCTCGGCGATACCATGCTGCTCGCCACGGTGGTTTCGGCCCCGAGCCAGCGCGAAGGCGTTGATTTTCTGCCCCTGTCGGTGGATTATCAGGAGAAATTCGGCTCGGCCGGCAAGATTCCCGGTTCGTTTCAGCGCCGCGAAGGCCGCCTGAGCGACTACGAAATCCTGGTGTGCCGCCTCGTCGACCGTATTCTGCGGCCGATGTTCCCCAAAGACTACCACTACGAGGTGCAGGTAATGATTACCCTCATCTCGGCCGATAAAGAAGTTCAGCCCGATGCTTTGGCCGCCCTGGCCGCCTCGGCTGCGCTGTCGATTTCCGACATTCCGTTTGCTGGTCCGATTTCCGAAGTGCGCGTGGCGCGCATTGACGGCCAATTCCAGATTAACCCCAAGACATCCGACCTGGCCCGCGCCGACATGGACCTGATGGTGGGCGCTACCGCCGACTCCGTGGCCATGGTAGAAGGTGCCATGAAGGAAGTGAGCGAAGAGGAAATGGTGGCGGCCATTGCTTTCGGCCACGAAGCCATCAAGGCCCAGTGCCAGCTGCAGAAAGATTTGGCCGAGGCCGTGGGCCGCACCGCCGACTCGCCGACTCGCGAGTACCCCAAGTACGAGGAGAACGAGGAGCTGAAAAAGACCATTCTGGACGCCGTGTATCAGGGTGCTTACGCTGTAGCCCGCAGCGGCAACACTAGCAAAGGTGGCCGTAAGGAAGGCTTTGGTAAAGTGAAAAAAGAGGTGCTGGAGCACCTGCTGTCCGTGGATGCGGAGTTGAACATGAAAATGTTCAGCCGCTACTATGGCTCGGCTGAAAAGAAGGCTATCCGCGACATGATGGTGAAAGAGCGGGTGCGTCTCGACGGCCGCCAGCTCACCGAAATCCGTCCTATCTGGTCGGAAATCAACTATCTGCCCGGTGCTCATGGCTCGGCTATTTTTACTCGTGGCGAGACTCAAAGCCTGACCACGGCCACGCTTGGCACCAAGCTCGATGAGCAAATCATCGACCAGCCGCTGGCCAAGGGCTACTCGAAATTTATGCTGCACTACAACTTCCCCGGTTTCTCGACCGGTGAGGTGAAGCCGAACCGTGGCGCTGGCCGCCGCGAAATCGGCCACGGCAACTTGGCCCTGCGCTCGCTGAAGCAAGTGCTGCCCCCCGAAGACGAAAACCCCTACACTATCCGCATCGTGTCAGACATTCTGGAGTCGAACGGTTCCAGCTCGATGGCCACCGTTTGTGCCGGCTCGCTGGCGCTGATGGACGCCGGTGTGAAAATCACGGGTGCCGTGTCGGGCATCGCTATGGGTCTGGTTCAGGATAAAGAAACCGGCGAATACGCTGTACTGAGCGACATTCTCGGCGACGAGGACCACCTCGGCGACATGGACTTTAAAGTAACCGGTACCGAGAAAGGTATTTGTGCTTGCCAGATGGACATCAAAATCCAGGGCCTGAGCAATGAGATTCTGACCGCCGCGCTGCATCAGGCCCGCGCCGGCCGCCTGCATATCCTCGCCGAAATGGCGAAGACCATTGCCGCTCCGGCGGCCGAGCTGAAGCCTCACACGCCGCGCTCGCACAAGATGTTGATTGACAAAGAATTTATCGGCGCGGTAATCGGGCCGGGCGGCAAAGTCATCCAGCAAATCCAGAAGGACACCAACGCCACGGTAATTATCGAGGAGAAGGACGAGAAGGGCCACGTAAGCATTTATGCCTCCAACCAAGAGGACATGCAGGGCGCTATCGACCGGATTCGCGCTATCGCCGCGCAGCCCGAAGTGGGCGAGGTATACAAAGGCAAAGTGCGCAGCATTCAGCCCTACGGCGCTTTCGTGGAGATTATGCCGGGCAAGGATGGCCTGCTGCACATCTCAGAAGTGACCCACGAGCGGATTCAGACGCTGGAAGGCTTGTTGGAAGTGGGCCAGGACATCGACGTGAAACTGGTGGAAATCGATAAGAAAACCGGCAAGTACCGCTTGTCGCGCAAGGTGTTGCTGCCCAAGCCGGAGACGGCGGCCGCCAGCAACGGCGAAGCCCAGGCGTAGTTATCCAGGCAGTCCGAACTAATGTCAGAGGAAGCCTGTTGGCTACCTCTGACTTAGGGGACTGTCCGGACAGCTTTTTCTTTCGTATAACCCCATCAGATATCGTTCTTACCTAGTCCCCAATGAGACAGCTAAAAATTAGTAAGCAGATTACCAACCGCGAAAGCCAGTCGCTGGATAAATACCTCCAGGAGATTGGCAAGGTTGATTTGCTCACGCCCGACGAGGAGGTGACGCTCGCGCAGCGCATCCGCGACGGGGACCAGCAGGCGCTGGAAAAATTGACTAAGGCCAACCTGCGTTTCGTAGTGTCGGTTGCAAAACAGTATCAGAACCAAGGTCTTAGCCTCGGTGACCTCATTAACGAGGGTAACCTCGGCCTCATCAAAGCGGCTAAGCGTTTTGACGAAACTCGGGGCTTTAAATTCATCTCGTACGCCGTTTGGTGGATTCGCCAGTCGATTCTGCAGGCCTTGGCCGAGCAGAGCCGTATCGTACGTCTGCCCCTGAACCGCGTGGGTTCGCTGAACAAAATCAGCAAATCCTTCTCGGAACTGGAGCAGAAGTTCGAACGTGAGCCTTCGCCTGAGGAAATTGCTGAGGTTCTGGAGTTGACTACTTCGGAAGTAGTGGACACGCTCAAGATTTCGGGTCGCCACGTATCGGTGGATGCTCCGTTTGTGCAGGGCGAGGAAAACCGTCTGCTCGACGTGCTCGAAAACGAGGACGAGGAGTCGCCGGACATGGCACTGATGAATGACTCGCTCCGCAAGGAGGTGCAGCGCGCCTTGAGTACGCTCACTAAGCGCGAAGCTGACGTGATTACGCTTTACTTCGGGCTGAACGGCGAAGCCGCTTTGACCTTGGAGGAAATCGGCGAGAAGTTTAACTTGACCCGCGAGCGGGTGCGTCAGATTAAGGAGAAGGCTATTCGTCGTCTGCGGCACACGTCGCGCTCGAAGGCGCTGAAGCCTTATCTGGGCTAACTTCTGCTTAGTTTTGTTGTTGCAAAAACCCCGGCTGTAAGGTTGGGGTTTTTTGTAGCGCATGCTTTTGCCTGCGCAATTTTACACTGACCTTAAAACGCGCAAGCTCAAGCGTGCGCTACGCAATGGAACACATTAAATGCCTGATTATCGGCTCTGGCCCAGCTGGTTATACTGCTGCTATTTACGCTGCTCGCGCCAACATGGCGCCCGTGATGTACATGGGTCTGCAGCCCGGTGGCCAGTTGACGATTACCAACGACGTTGAGAATTTCCCCGGCTACCCGGACGGAATTATGGGCCCGGAGATGATGGAAGACCTGAAAAAGCAGGCTACCCGTTTCGGCACCGATATTCGCTATGGTATTGCCACGGCGGTTGATTTCTCCGTGCATCCGCGCAAAATCACGATTGACGAAACCATCGAGTTGACGGCCGATTCCGTGATTATTGCCACCGGGGCTTCGGCCAAGTGGCTGGGTATTCCGTCGGAAGCCAAGCTGAACGGTTCGGGTGTTTCGGCTTGCGCCGTGTGCGATGGATTCTTCTATCGTGGGCAGGAAGTGGCCATTGTGGGCGCGGGCGACACTGCGGCTGAGGAGGCGACCTACCTTGCCAACCTGTGTAGCAAGGTGACTATGATTGTGCGCAAGAGCGAGATGAAAGCCTCGAAAATCATGCAGCAGCGCGTGCTGGACAACCCCAAGATTGAGGTACTGTTCGATACGGTAACGGATGAGATTCTGGGTGAGCATGCGGTGGAAGGCGTGCGCGTGAAAAACGTGCTGACCCACGAAACCCGCGAAATCGCGCTGACGGGCTTTTTCGTGGCCATTGGGCACGAGCCGAATTCCAAGATTTTCCAGCCCTACCTGCACCACGACGAGCAGGGGTATCTGAAAACGATTCCCGGCACCAGTAAGACGAATATCGACGGCGTGTTTGCCTGCGGCGATGTGCAGGACTACACCTACCGCCAGGCCGTGACGGCCGCCGGCACCGGCTGCATGGCCGCGCTGGATGCGGAACGGTATTTGGCTGCCATGGGCATACACTAAATTTGTCTTTTAAGCGTCATGCCGAGTATTCTGCGCGCCAAGCAGAATGCTCAGCATGATGTGCGGAGACAATCTGTTAATTTATTTGCTTTTGACTATCCTGAAAACAACATTCTGGCGCCCGGTGCTACTGTTGCTGGCGCTGCTCTGGCTGCTGGTTGGGCTGAGTCCGGCCCAGGCGCAACGCCGCAAGGCCCCGCGCACCAAGGCTAAAGCCGGCAGCACGACCGGCAAGTCGGATTTCTTCCGCATCAAAACGCCCCGGATGCGCTACGTGCGGCCGGACACTACCACGGTTATTGAAACCGAGGAAATACCCGACGACAACTCGGACGCCGCGAAATCCATCTATTTCAATCCGGCCAAAAAGCTCAGTATCGTGAGCGAAGACACCACGACGCTGAACGAGGGCGGTCAGGAAATCGTGGAGATGTCGGAGGAAGTATTGATTGATTCGTCGTGGGTGAAGGTGGCGGGCTATTATTCCATCTGGGACACGCACCGCGTGAACCCCTACCGCGTCGACGGCCGCAGCTACCGCGACTCGCTGAAGCTACACCTCACAGACCCGCCCCGGCAGCGCTACGCCAAAATGCCGCTCCTGACCACGCCCATCACCTCGGGCTTCGCTTTCCGGGGCTACCGCTGGCACTACGGCATGGACCTGGATTTGGAAACCGGCGACTCAGTGAAAACCGTGTTCGACGGCGTGGTACGCATTCAGGCCTGGGACGGCGGCGGCTACGGCAACTACATTCTGGTGCGCCACTACAATGGCCTCGAAACAGTGTACGGCCACCTAAGCAAGGCGTTGGTAACCGTGGGCACCTTCGTGAAAGCGGGCCAGCTCATCGGTTACGGTGGCAGCACGGGGCGCAGCACGGGCTCGCACCTGCACTTTGAAGTGCGCTACCAAGGCAACCCCATCAACCCGGTGCTGATGTATGATTTCCCCGGCTACAAGCTGCGCAAGGACAATTTTACTATTACTTCAGCGCTGTTCAACTACTACAGCCGCGCCCTCGGGCACCGGAGTAGCGGGAGTCGCAGCAGTGGTTCGCCTTCGCGGGCTAGGCAAGTTGTCACGCACAAGGTGCGCTCCGGCGATACCATGTCGGAAGTGGCCGAGCGGTATGGCGTGCGGGTAAGCACCCTGAAAAAGCTGAACCCGGGGGTGCGCACTTTGCAGCCGGGCAAAAAGCTGCGGATTAAATAAGCCGCTCTACTACCAACCCAACCGTCATGCAGAGCGCAGCGAAGCATCTTTACCGCCACCACTAATTCAATAAATACGAGTTAGTGGCAGCGGGCAAGATGCTTCGCTGCGCTCTGCATGACGTTCTTTATTTCATTAAGTACCAAAATTTCCCCATGAAGCTTGATATCTTGGCCCTCGGTGCCCATCCCGATGATGTAGAAATGTCCTGCACCGGCACGCTGCTGGCCAGTATGGCGGCCGGTAAAAAAGTTGGTATCGTCGACTTCACGCGGGGCGAGCTGGGCACGCGCGGCACACCCGCCATTCGGGCGGAAGAAGCGGCGGCGGCGAATAAAATCCTGGGTATCGATATCCGCGAAAACCTGGGCATGGCTGATGGTTTCTTTCGCAACGACCGGGAGCACCAGTTGCCGCTTATTGCCGCCATTCGCCGCTACCGGCCCGAAGTGGTGCTGGCCAACGCCATTGATGACCGGCACCCCGACCACGGCCGCGCCGCCCAGTTGGCCATTGATGCCTGTTTTCTGGCCGGGCTGCGCATGATTGAAACCATCGGCGACGACGGCCTGCCGCAGGAAGCCTGGCGGCCTAAAAACGTGTACCACTACATCCAGGACCGGCAGCTGCCGCCCGCTTTTGTGGTGGATATTACGCCGTACTGGGAGAAGAAGTGGGAGGCTATTCAGGCCTTCAAAACCCAGTTCTTCAACCCCGATTTGGACGCCCCGCAAACCTACCTGTCGAGCCAGGCCTTTAGCCGGTTTATGGAGGCGCGGGCGCGGGAGTTTGGCCACATCATCGGGGTCGAGTTTGGCGAAGGCTTCACTGTGGCCCGGCCGGTAGGAGTACGCGAGGTGAGCGACTTGCTGTAATATCCGGCCATTGCAACGGCCTCTATGGGCCGGAGTCAGGCCGCCAAAGCTTCCGCTGACAGCTTCTGAAACGATAACTGCCCCCGGCCTGAGAATACTCTTGGAGGCCGCCACATACGAGCGTGGCGGCCTCCTTTACTTTGTGAGCAGGAGAAAAATTCAGTCCCTGCTCGATACCCTGGCCGCCATGTTTCTGGTGCGGCAGGTGGATGGGGAGCGGGCGTACGCGGGGTAGAGGGCACCAGCTAAAAACAGGGCCGTGCCAGCAGTTTTGTGAGCATTTGCCGTCGTATTGGCGCGAACCTACGCCCGCCCAATCTGCCCCAGGTGCGTATCCTTAAAGCCGGTGACGTACTTCAGGCCGTAGCCCAGCATCCGGTCGAAGGCGCTGTGGAAGAACAGCACGGTGCCCGCCAGGAGCAGCAGTGGCTGCCCCAGTGCCCAACCGGCCAAGCCCACGGCTACGGCCAGCGCCTTGTGGTGAAACAGGTTGTAGCTGGCAGTGCCCACCCGGGGGCCGGCCAGGTAGCCCAGCATACTCAGGTCGGGCAGCAGAAACGTGGCGGGCAGCACCCACCAGGCATACGGCAACTGGGTGAATACCACCACGGCCAGCAGCATTTCGGCCAGTTCTTCGGTTTTCAGCAGGTTTTTCATGGGGCAAAAGGGTTGGGTGAATGATGACCCAAAATTCCGACGGCCCCATGCCCATTCTCGTTAACAAAAGCTAAGAAATGCAGGCTGGTCTTGGGCCATCCGGACAAAAAAGCCGTCATGCCCACCACGCACATTTCACCACTTGCCCGTTACTTCCTGCTGCTTCCCCGTGTCACCCGCGCCCGGATGCGGCTTAGCGATACCGGCGTTATGCCCAGATAGTTGGCCACCAAGTGCTGCGGAATACGCTCCAGAATCTTCGTTTTGCCGCTGCGCAGCAGGGCCAGGTACCGCTCTTCGGGCGAGAGGAGCAGCTGCTCGACCAGCCGGGCATCGGTGCCCAGGAGGTGGTACTCGGCCACGAGCCGGCCGAACCGCTCGTACACCGGCCACTCGTTGTAGAGTCGCCGCAGCACCGCGTAGTCGAACACCACCAACTCGCAGTCCGTCAGCGCCTGGATGCTGAGCTGGCTGGGCTGGCCAGTGAGGCAGCCGGGGTAGTCGCCCAGCAGGTGGTTTTCGAAGAAGAAGTAGGTGGTGCGCTCCTCGCCATCGGGCCGTGGATAGTAGAGGCGGCAGGCTCCGTGTAGCAGCAGGGCTAGCTCGGGCCGCCGCTGCCCGGCCTCCACAAAGTGCGCCCCCCGGACCAGGTGGCACGGCCTCAATGCCGCCGCCAGCGGGGCCCACTCGGCATCGCTAAGGGTGGGCACGAAGCGTTGGAGATAGGCGCGGAGGGGGTGAAGCATGCTGGCGACAAAAACGGTATTAACGTTTTTAATTTCATAAAAATAGCCAACGTAGAACCTTCGAAGAAAGTAAGTTGGTAGTTCAGTAGGAAAAATAGTTTGCCTGCGCGGAGCCGAGGCAGGTAAACTATTGTCCTCATAACATGACAAATGAGAAACTACCCCGGCCGCGCTTGCGACCGGGGCGGTTTCTCATTTCAGCACCCGCGCTTATTTCCCTGATGCTACAATACGTTTTCTTAATCACTCGCCCATCAGCGTGAGCACCAGCGAGCGCCGGCCGCCGTGGTCGCGGTGCTCGCCCAGGTAGATGCCCTGCCAGGTACCTAGGGCCAGCCGGCCGTTCGTGACCGGGATGCTGACGCTGCTGCCCAGCATGGCGGCTTTCAGGTGGGCCGGCATGTCGTCGGGGCCTTCGGATTTGTGGTGGAAGTAGGGGGCATTTTCGGGTGCCGTGCGGTTAAAAAACTGCTCGAAATCGTGGCGCACCGTGGGGTCGGCATTTTCGTTGATGCACAGGCTGGCCGAGGTGTGCTGGATAAAAACATGCAGCAGGCCGGCCCGCACCCGCGCCAGCTGGGGCAGCTCCTGAAGTACGTAATCAGTGATGAGGTGGAAGCCCCGGTACATGGCCGGCAGTCGCAGCTGTTTCTGAAAAATCATCGGTAGTGACGTAGGAAATACGGTAGGCATACGTGGCCCTGGCCTACTGGTAACAGAGGTAGCCGATATTCGCTCCTGTACTCTGCCAACGTGCCAATGGAACAAAGGGAAATATTTCTCCGTTATTAGGGAAATATTTCCCATATTTGGGTAAGAATTAACTCCCATACCCATGACTGCCACCGCCACACCTCCCGCCGCAGTTTACTCGCCCGCTCTGCTGGGCCTGCAAGCCACCGTCGCCGATTCCTTCGCCCTCGTGATGGAAGCCCGCACCGGCATCCCCGCCAAAACCGCCTTCGACGTGGCCGCCCTCCTCAAGCTCACCGCCGACGAGTTGGCCGACCTCCTGCACACCACCACCAAAACCCTGCGCGCCTACCGCGAAGGCAAAAAGCGCCTCGGCCCCGCCGCCAGCGAGCAAATCCTGAAACTACTGGCCTTGGCTAGTCAGGGCGAGGAAGTATTCGGCTCGCTCCCGGCCTTCCGCCGCTGGCTCGATAAGCCCGCCTACGGCCTCGATAACCAGCCCCCGCTGGCCCTGCTCGAAACCAGCGGTGGCATCGACCTCGTGGCCGATGAAGTCGACCGCATTGCCCACGGTGACTTGGCTTAATTTCTTTTAAGATAAGAACGTCATGCAGAGCGCAGCGAAGCATCTCGCGTGCCGCCACTAACTACTACGACTGATTAATGCTGCACGCGAGATGCTTCGCTGCGCTCTGCTGACGTTCAATAAGTGGAAATCTACCGCATCTGCCTGGCCAAATACGCCGGTGAATTAGTCGCCTCCGGCAACCCCGGCCGCTGGAATCTGCGCGGCCAGCTGGTCATCTACGCCGCCGGCAGCCGCGCCCTGGCCTGCCTCGAAAACGTGGTGCACCGCAGCGGCGAAGGCCTCAACAGCCTCTTCAAAGTCATCCGCATCGACGTGCCCGACGCCCTGCCCATCGAAGAGCTAACCCTGGCCCAGATGCCGCCCGAGTGGCAGCTACCGCGCCACTACGCCCGTTGCCAGCCCCTGGGCACCGCCTGGTACCAGCGCCAAACCGCCGCCATCCTGCGGGTGCCATCCTCCATCATCGCCCACGAGCACAACTACGTGCTCAACACCCGCCACCCGGATTTCGCGCAAATTCGCATCGTGGGCTGGGAGGATTTTGAGTTTGACCCGCGAATTAAGGAGCAATAAAAAACGCAGTTACTTAAACTCCCTTAATCAGACGATAAATGGATTTAAAAACGTTAGAAGAAGCACTAGTAACAGGAAAGTTTCGCGGCTGGCACCTAAGCGGTGGCTTACTGAATGAGACTTACACCATTGGCAAAACAGCTCGTGGATGGGAAATTTATTACAGCGAGAGGGGGCAGAAATCTAATTTGAAAATCTTTGCCAGCGAATCTGAAGCGTGCAAATGCTTTTGGGATACTATTAATGGTGACAGATTAACGAAGATGTAGGCGCACTAAAAAAGGGAAGCCTGGCATCAGCCAGGCTTCTCTTTTCTGTTAAAGTTGAGGGCATTACCGCACGCCCAATCGGTTCCGCCGCCAGCCCGATGCGTCTGTGCCACCAGTTTCGCCAGTTGCGGCAGCGGCTTTGGGTTTCTTGTCGCTAAGGAGCATGGCACCCAGCGCGGCGGCTATTTTGGCCGTGGCCTCGTCCGGCGCGGCGGGGGCGAGGGTGGTGGGCGTGAAATGGTCGCGGATGAAGTTCGTATCGAAGTTGCCACTCACGAAGGCGGGGTGCGTGAGCACGTAGCGGCCGAAGCCCAGCGTAGTTTCGATGCCCGTGATTTGATACTCCTCGATGGCGCGTAGCATGCGGGCAATGGCCTCGGCGCGGTCGGCCCCGAAGGTGACCAGCTTGGCAATCATCGGGTCGTAGTAAATCGGAATGTCCATTCCCTGCTCGAAGCCGTCGTCCACGCGCACGCCGGGGCCTTGGGGGCGCACGTAGGTGGTCAGCGTTCCGATATCCGGGAGGAAATTGTTTTGCGGGTCTTCGGCGTACACGCGCAGCTCCAGGGCGTGACCGGTGATGGTGAGGTCGGCTTGTGAGAAGGCGAGGGGCTCGCCCTGGGCCACTTTTATCTGCTCCTTCACCAGGTCGAGGCCGGTGATTTGTTCCGTCACAGGGTGCTCCACCTGGAGGCGGGTATTCATCTCCAGGAAGTAGAAATTGTGCTTGTCGTCGAGGAGAAATTCCACTGTGCCGGCGCCGGTGTAGTCGCAGGCACGGGCCACGTCCACGGCGCACTGGCCCATTTGGGCGCGCAGCTCGGGCGTGAGCACCGAGGAGGGCGCTTCCTCAATCACCTTCTGATGGCGGCGCTGGATGCTGCACTCGCGCTCGAACAGATGCACGATGTTGCCATGCTCGTCGCCCAGCACCTGAATCTCGATGTGGCGCGGGCCAGTCACGAACTTCTCAATGAAAACCGCGCCATCGCCAAAGGCCGATACCGCCTCATTAATGGCCAGCTGCATTTGCTCCTCAAACTCGTCGGCATTATTAACAATGCGCATGCCCTTGCCGCCGCCGCCGGCCGAGGCCTTAATCAGAATCGGAAAGCCCACTTCATGCGCAATCACCTTTGCGGCGGCTACGTCGGAAATAGCTTCATCGGTACCGGGCACCAGCGGAATGTTGTAAGCCTTCACGGCCTGCTTGGCCGAGAGCTTGTCGCCCATGATTTCCATTGCCTCGGGGCTCGGACCCACGAAAATCAGCCCCGCCTCACGCACGGCGCGGGCAAAACCAGCATTCTCGGAAAGGAAACCGTAACCGGGGTGAATGGCATCAACGCCCAACTCTTTGCAGACTTCGAGAATCTTGTCGCCGCGCAGGTAGCTGTCTTTTGAGGCGGGCGGGCCTACGCACACGGCTTCATCAGCGTAGCGCACGTGCAAGGCGTTACGGTCGGCTTCGGAGTAGATGGCCACGGTGGCAATGCCCATTTCCTTCGCGGAGCGCAGCACGCGCAAAGCAATTTCGCCCCGGTTGGCGACGAGCAGCTTGGAGATTTTTTTCATGTGGGTGGGAGTGAGGCGCAGGAGGGATTTCTGGGAGAAGGACCGTCATGCAGCGCGCTGTATGACGGCCGGGTTTGTGCTATTCTGCACAAAGCGCCCACAAAGAAACTGCGAAACCACAGCCCATCGGCAAACCCTTGGGCCATTCCCCGGTTGATTAGCCCAAATTATGTACATCCGCGACGCGGTGGCTACCTTTGTGGATAGCCCTGTTTTGGGTTGTAAAGTCAATAGCAATTCCCAAAGCGGCTGTTCTTCCGCTCTTTTCTCACCCTATACCGTTTTTTCAGTGGATATTTTTGACCGGGTTTCGGCCAACCGCGGGCCTCTGGGTTCGCATTCAAGCTACGCGCACGGCTACTTTGCTTTCCCCAAGCTGGAAGGTGAAATCAAGCCCCGCATGATTTTCCGGGGCAAAGAAGTGCTCACCTGGAGCCTGAATAACTACCTCGGCCTGGCCAACCACCCCGAGGTGCGCAAAGCCGACGCCGACGCTGCCGCCGATTACGGCATGGCCCTGCCCATGGGCGCACGCATGATGAGCGGCAACTCCACCCTGCACGAGCAGCTGGAAGACGAGCTGGCCGAAATGGTGATGAAACCCACCGCCACGTTGCTCAATTTCGGCTACCAGGGCGTGGTGTCCATCATCGACGCGCTGGTGAACCGCCACGACGTGATTGTGTACGACGCCGAGTCGCACGCCTGCATCATCGACGGGGTGCGCCTGCACGCCGGCAAGCGGTTTGTGTATAACCACAACAACATGGCCAGCCTCGAAAAGCAGCTGGAGCGCGCCAAGCGCCTGACCGACGAAACCGGCGGCGGCATCCTCGTCATTACCGAGGGCGTTTTCGGTATGTCGGGCAACCAGGGTGACCTGCGCGGTGTGGTGGCACTGAAGGAAAAGTACGACTTCCGTCTGTTCGTTGACGATGCTCATGGCTTTGGCACGATGGGCGCCAAAGGAGCCGGAACGGGCGAAGAACAGGGCGTGCAGGACGGTATCGACCTTTATTTTTCGACCTTTGCTAAGAGCATGGCGAGCATCGGCGCATTCGTGGCCGGGCCCGAAAGCGTAATTGACTATTTGCGTTACAACATGCGCAGCCAGATTTTCGCCAAATCGCTGCCCATGCCCCTCGTAGTGGGCGCGCTAAAGCGGTTGGAGTTGCTGCGCACCCAACCGCAGCTTAAGGAAAATCTCTGGACGATTGTGCGCGCCATGCAGAGCGGCCTGCGCGAAAAAGGCTTCAATCTGGGTACCACTACCTCGTGCGTAACGCCCGTGCTGCTGGAGGGCACAGTGGCCGATGCAACGCAGGTAACGCTGGATTTGCGTGAGAATCACGGTATTTTCTGCTCTATTGTGGTGTATCCGGTGGTGCCGAAAGGCGTGATTATGCTGCGCATCATCCCCACGGCCTCCCACACGCTTGCCGATGTAGAGGAAACGATTGTGGCGTTTACCGCCGTGGCCGAGAAGCTCAAAAAGGGCCTCTACAGCCGCACGACTGCGATTCCGGAGGCGGTTTAAAACTGCCTCGCCAAGTGCTGACGCGGGCTGCCTGAGAAGGCGGCCCGCGTTTTTGTTTTTGGACTATTCTAATGGGTTGGCCATTTGCGCATTTTGCGCAAATGGCCTTTTTTTTGGCGAAATCTGCCTCTGAAAGCCGGAGAGGGGTTTTTAAAAAAAAGTGAAAAACTTGCTTGCATTTGAAATCCCTGTATATTAGGGCCGGATTAACACCACCACAAACTCATTTTTCACCCCCAACCCCAACTTCCAATGAACAATTTTGGCAAACTGAAGGACCTCGTGATGTCGCTCGAAGACGATTTCTCGAAATTCTACGACAAGCAGAACGCTGCTGCTGGCACCCGCGTGCGCAAAGGCATGCAGGAGCTGAAAACGATGGCCCAGGCGTTCCGCACCGAAGTGCAGAACACCAAAAACGCTGGTGCTGCCACGGCTGCTCCCGCTGCTAAGAAAGCCGCTCCCGCTGCTAAGAAGGCTGCTGCTCCGGCTGCTAAAAAAGCTGCTCCTGCTAAGAAGAAGTAATCCATACCACGGATTCGCTCGGATTCTTCGGATTTCGCGGATTCTGTGGACGACAAAAAAGGCCCTACCGATTGGTAGGGCCTTTTTTATTGTGCAGCTTGGCTAAGCAAACGCGACTAGACGAACTCAATCAGGTAATGTTTCTTGCCTTTCTTCACCACAAGATACTTGTTGTGAAGCAGCGCTAAGTCAGATACCGCTACTTCTGGCGAAGCCACTTTTTCGCGGTTGATGCTGATGCCGTTGGATTGAATGAGCTTTCGTACTTCGCCACGGGATGGCAGAATCTGTTTGTCGGTGGCCTCGCTGAGAAGTACAGCTACATTCATATCGGCCGCATCTGCAAGGGGCACTCGCACATGAATTTCTCCAGCAAATACATCCAACAGAGTTGCCTCATCGAGGGCAAGAAAGTCGCCGCCACCAAAAAGTACCTGAGATGCGGCTAAAG
>NZ_JBCEVZ010000081.1:0-19250 GCF_038448715.1 Hymenobacter segetis
CCAATGCGAAATACGAAGCCACCAAAACCCTGGCTCACCTCCTTAAGCAGCGCGGCGACTACCGCCAGGCGCTGGCCTATGCCGAGGAATCTCAGGCCGCGCACGATACCCTGTTCAGCCAAGCCAAAGCCGAAGAAATTGGGCGCTTACAGGGCGATTTCCAGCTTGGGCAGGAGCGCGACCACGCCCAGGTGCTGGCCCGCACCGCCGAGGCCCAGCAGCTACGCCTGCGCCAGCAGCAGCGTGAGCTGTGGGGCCTGGGCTTGGGACTAGCGGCGGCGGCGCTGGTCGGGCTAGCCCTGTGGCGGCTGAACCGCCTGCTGGGCCGTAAAAACCAGCAGATTGAGCAGCAGCGTGCCGAGCTTACGGCCCTAAACGCGACCAAAGACCAGCTGTTTTCCATCATCGGCCACGACCTGCGGGGACCGCTGCACTCGCTGCACGCCTTCGTGGGGCTGCTGAGCGGCCCGCCACTGCCGCCCGAAAAGCTGGCCCAGTACACCCAGCGCCTCACCAGCACCCTCGACCACACGCTGGCTCTGCTTGAAAACCTACTGCACTGGGCCGCGCTGCAAATGCGGGCCACTGCCCCGCCGCAGCCCGAAAATCTGGCATTAGCCGCTGTGGTCGAAGAGAATTTCGAACTGCTAAGCCCCGCCGCCGAGGCCGGCCAAGTGACCTTGCACCATGACCTGACCGGCGAAGAACACGTCTGGGCCGACCCGTCGGCCGTGCGCCTAGTGCTGCGCAATCTGCTGTCCAACGCCATCAAATTCACGTCGGCGGGCGGCACCGTGCGAGTAGCGGCCCGGCGCGTGGCCGGCACCTGGCAGCTGGCCGTGGCCGATACCGGCCTGGGCCTGCCCGTGCCCACGCCCCGCCAGGAAGTGCCAGCCGAAACGTTGGAGCGCCGCGCCGGAACCGGCCAGCCCCGCAGCTCTGGCCTTGGCCTCAAGCTGAGCCGCGACGTGGCTCTGCGCAACGGCGGGCAGCTGTGGATGGCCAGTGCTGGCCCGGGCGAGGGTAGCACGTTCACCCTCAGCCTGCCGCCGGCCGAAGCCCCGGTGGTAGCTGAAACCGCCAGCCGGAATTAGTAAAATAATTGACTGACAGGTGGCTAAGTGGCCTTGCCGGGGTGGCGAGTGAGCAAGCGCTGCTGCACCACCTGCGCCAGCACGCCGTCGCGGAAGGTGTGGCCCAGGGGCACGTCTACCTTACCTACGCGCACATCCTGGGCCGTGACGGCGGCAATGTGCCGGGCATTGACCAGAAAGGAGCGGTGCGTGCGTACGAACAGCGCGGCCGGCAGCTGCTCCTCCATGTGCTTGAGGCTGACCAGGGTAATATGAACTGTGCCGTCGAGCAGGTGCACTTTCACGAAGTCGCGCATGGCTTCCACATAGGCCACGTCGGCGTAGCGCAGCTTCAAATACTGGAATTCGGTGCGGATGAAAAAAGCGTCGGTATCGGCAAGTGGCGGCGGGGTGTTTTCGGTAGGAGCGGAGCTGGCACGCAGCAGGAGCAGGGCCTTGTCGATGGCCCGCAGAAAACGGTCGAACCGCAGGGGTTTCACCAAGAAATCGACGGCATCGAGGTCGTAGGTGGGCAGGGCGTACTGCGGGTGCGAGGTCATGAAGATGACCAGCGGCGGCTGGCGCAGGGCGCGCACCAGGTCCAGGCCGTTGAGGCGGGGTAGTTCGATGTCGGTGATGAGCAGGTCGACGGGCGAGCGGGCCAGGTGTTCGAAGGCGGGCAGCGGGTCGTCGTAGCTGCCCGCCAGCACCAGGGAGGGAATTTGCTCCACGAAGCCGGCGGCCAGGTCGCGCACCAGTAGGTCGTCGTCGAGAACCAGGCAGCTGAAAGGGGCGGGGTGGGAGGCGGACATGAGCAGAGAGGGGAGCACCGCGGCGCACGGTTTATCGACTACGCGGCAAGTACGTCGACTTTCCGCTGGCCTTACTCGACTTTGTAATCGGCGCAAGGTAGCGTACGGTTACTTTTCTTGCCAATAACGGGCATTGCCCTGGTTCTTTCTACCATTCTACTCTTTTTCTACTTTCGTTTTTATGCACAAGTTGCTCTGTCCCTTGCTCTTGATTATATCAATATTGACTGGCATGGCCTCCGGCCAAGCCGTCGCGCCCCAGAAAATGCCCGGCGGGGCTGCGGCTCCGGCCGCTTCCCGGCCGGTGGCGGCTACTGGGCTGCCGGCCAAGTTCTTCGGCACTTACACCTATATGGTGTACCTCGTCTACGACCCTGCCCACGGCCAGAAGCCCACCAACACGCGCGGCGTGAGTGGCACCCTCGCGCTGGGTGCGGCGGGCAGCTACGAGAAGAAACTGCAAATTCCGGGTCCCTACGGTAATTATCACTTCGACGAAACGGGGCGGTACACCATCAAGGGCAGGAATATCGAGTTCACCTACACCAATTCGAAAGGCAAGCCGGTAACCTACGGCGGCACCTTCAGCTACAGCGCGCCCGCCCTGTCGCTGAGCATGATACTGAACCAGGATGCCAACGGCGGCCGCGAAGTATTTGGCCTGGTGGTGAAAGGTTCGGAGTCTGTGAAGCGCACATTTAACGACGATGGCACGGTGAAGCTGGGTAGCTAGCTTCTCTGATAAATACCTGGCTTTCAAAAATTGACTAACTGTATTTAACAAGCTTTACTCCCCGGCATGCTTATGAAAACCCTCGTCTTTTGGCGTAGCGCCGTGCGCTGCGGTGCGCTGTTCGGCGCGGTGCTTTTGATTGCGGCCGGGCCAGGGGCCGAGGCTGCGGTGGCGTGGCCGGCCGTGGTCTGCGCCACCCCGCCCGCCGCTTCGGCTGTGCCGCTGGCGGGCAAAGTGGTGGGCGGGAAGCCGGTGGGCCTGTTTTTCATGACGCGCTACATCATGGCCTTTCACTCACTCGAAAAGGCCACCTACTACTTCACACCGGCCGGGCAGGTGTATAATAACCCGGTCGACTTCACGCCGACGAGCCTGGCCAGCCTGCCCGCCAATGCCCGGGGAACATACAGCGTAGCCGGTGGCCAGCTCGTGATGAAATGGGCCGACGGCAACACCTCAAAGGCCAATTTTGAGAATCCTTCGGCCAATACCTTTTCGTGGGATATGGGCATTTTTGTGGGAATGGGGCCATTTGCCAATGCCCGGCAGCTGGTGGGGAATTTCGAGGGCGGCAACTCGGTGAGCAGCAGCAGCGGCTCGGCGGCGGCCGTGAGCGGCCTCACGTTTCGGGCAGATGGCAGCTACGGCGGCAGCAGCGTGTCCTCGTTCACCACGAACACCAGCGGCAGCAATTCCCACGTCGGTAGCTCGGGCGAGGCGGCGGGCCGCTGGGCCCTGGCCGGCTGGACGCTCACCCTCACCGATGCCGCCGGTCGCACCACGCGCGGCGTGGCTTACCCCATCGAAACCAACGAAAAAACCGGACAGGTGACGCGGTTTTACTTCAACAACGTGGCCTATAAACGGCTGTAAGCAAGACGAAACCGGAACTCCGATGCAATATCAACCCAACCCGGCCCGGCTTTCCCTTCGAAGCGTTTGGCGGCCCGCCGTGCTAAGCTTCGGCCTATTTAGCCTTGTTCTGATGAATGCCGCCGCCCAACCGGCCTACCAAGGCCCGCCCGGCGCGACGGTTTTTGCCAAAGCCCAGCAGCTGGAAGCCGCCGGCAACAAAGCCGCTGCCGCCGTGGCCTATCAGCAAGCCTACGAAGCCTACATGAGCGTGGACGATTCGGACGGCATGACCAAGGCGCTGGCCCGCAAGAATGCCTTGGGCGGCGCGGCCCCTGGCCTAGCCGTGCGCCCAGCGGCCGCCGCCCCCCGCCCGGCTGCGCCCGGTCCGGCACCTGTTGCGGCCCGGCCGGCTCCCGCCGCTGCGCCCGCGCCTGTCGTGGCACCCCTGCCCGGCCGGACCACGGGTGGCAAGCCGGTTGGCTTGTTTTTCTTTATGGATGTATTTAATAACGAACGGATTTACTATTTCACCCCGGCTGGCCAGGTGTATATGGACCCGGCCAATTTTTCGCCCGCCGGCCTGGCTGCCGTCGACCCGCGCTGGCGCGGCACCTACGCGGTGAATGGCTCGCAGATGACCGTGCGCTGGGCCGCCGGGCCGCCTTCAACCTTCGATTATCGCTCCGACCCGACCGGCTTTAGCTGGAACGGCGGGTTCATATGCGTGGGGCCATTCAGCAGCGCCCGGCAGCTCCTGAGCACGTTTGAGGGCCGCAACGCCGCCGTGAGTGTCACCGCCAGCTCGCTGGCCGTGTACCGCACGCTCAGTTTCAAGGCCGATGGCACCTTCACCCGCGACAACCTCACCGACGGGCACCTGGAAGCCAATACCGGCTCAGTCACCAACGTTTCCTCAGCTTCCAAACAAGCGGGCCGCTGGAGCCTGAACGGCTGGTTTCTGACCCTGACCGACGGGCAGGGCACCATCCGCAACCTGGCATTCCCCACCAGCCTGGACGAAAAAACGGGCAAGGCCTTTTATTTCCGCTTCAACGGCACCACTTATAAGACCACGGCCCGGTAGCAACCCAAAGGCCCCGCGCAGTCACTACTCATCATAAAACTTACGCCCATGCTCCGATTTCGCTACCTCATTTTTAGTGTTGCTCTGCTGGGGTTATTAATTACCGGCCGCGCTCAGGCGCATTCGGCAGCTGCACCCGGCAGTGCGCCGGTGGCAGGCCACATGGTTGGCAATAAGCCCGTGGGCCTGTTTTTTGTGACAAAGTCGGTGCTCGGCAACTTCATGACCATGAGCTATTACTTCGCTCCCGACGGCATGGCCTACCAGAACCCCGTGGGCCTGAGCGCAGCCGAGCTGGCCGCCACGCCCGCCAACTCGAAGGGCCGCTACTCGGTGGCGGGCAAAACCCTGTCCATCGCCTGGACCAGCTACCCCAAGCCCGAAGCGGCCGAAATGAACATGCTGGGCGGCGGCTTCAGCTGGAGCGGGGGCAGCATTTTCTCGGCCGTGGGGCCGTTCAAGAGCCCGAGCCAGTTGGTAGGTTCGTTCGAGGGCGGCTCTTCAACGTACTCGCCGATGGGCGGTGTGCTGTCGTCGCGCTCGCTCACTTTCCGGCCCGATGGCACCTTCACCGGCGGCGGCGTGGTCACGGTCACATCCGTGACCGAGCGTAGCGTGGCCGAAAC
Organism: Hymenobacter segetis; assembly: GCF_038448715.1. Lineage (GTDB taxonomy): Bacteria > Bacteroidota > Bacteroidia > Cytophagales > Hymenobacteraceae > Hymenobacter > Hymenobacter segetis. The sequence goes on from NZ_JBCEVZ010000081.1 coordinate 5,184, forward strand.
CGGCGGCGCATCCAACCAAACCGGCCGCTGGCACCTCGACGGCTGGTACCTCACCCTCACCGATGCCCAGGGCCACACCATCCGCGACGTGGCCTATCCCATCGGCACGGGCAAGGTGTCGCTGTTCAATTTCAACGGCACGGCCTACTCGCGGCAGTAGGTCGGGGCGCGGGCCCGCAAAACCCGCACGGGCCTGCTATTTTTGGCCCCATGCCTACTTTCCTCCGCGACCTCATCCGCCCCGCCGCCGAGCTGCCCGAAGCCGACGTATGCCTCGTGGGCCTGCCCCTCGATTTCGGCACTGTGCTGGAAGGTGGCCGGGCCGGCGCGGCCGGTGCGCCCGCCGCCATCCGCCGCGAGCTGCGCCGCTACCACAAAACCTACAACCTGGAGCACGATATCAGCCTTAATAACCTGCGCATTGCTGATGCCGGCAACCTCGCCCTGCGCCACCCCGACCACGCCCAGAACCACGCCCACATCCGGGAGCGGCTTGGCCAGCTGTTGCGCCAATATCCGCGCGTGGTGGTGCTGGGCGGCTCGCATGACGGTACCTACTCCACCGTGCGCGGCCTCTGGGATGCGAATGACGGGCAGCCCGTGGGCGGCATCAACTTCGATGCCCACGCCGATGTGAAGGACAAGCCCGAAATCAGCAGCGGCACGCCGTTTGGACGGCTGCTGCGCGAAGGGTTTTTGCCAGGCGACCGGTTCACCGAAATCGGCCTGCATTCCAACCTGAATACCCGGGAGGACATTGAGTTTCTGCACCAGCAGCGGGCCCACATCGTGCCGCTGGCCCACGTGCAGGAGGGCGGTATGGAGCTGTACGTCAGCCGCGCCCTGCAACGCGCCACCGCCGCCGGCCCCGCCTTTGTGAGCTTCGATATTGATGGCTGCGCCGAAGCCTTCGCCCCAGCCGTCTCAGCCCCCAGCGCCGACGGTTTCACGCCCCGCCAGGCAGTGGAAGCCGCGTTTCTGGCGGGCCAAAAAGAAGCGGTCCGGCTGTTCGAAATCGTCGAGCTAAATCCGCTCTACGACCGCGACAACCAGACCGCCCGCTTAGCTGCCACCATCATCACCGCTTATTTGACCGGCGTGGCGTATTCAGTTAAGAGTTAAGAGTTAAGAGTTGGAGTGTCTGTCATCCTGAGCGTAGCGAAGGACCTTCTCACGTTTGTGTCGAATGGGTTACTGCAAAACGTTCTGGTGTGAGAAGGTCCTTCGCTACGCTCAGGTTGACAGATATTTTCATTCCTAACTACCCACGCCGCCCCGATAGAGCGGCGGAGGAGTGGGGGACTTGTAGCTGCTGTACTTCTGGGCCTTTTTGTAGGCCTTTTTATAAGCTTTGGACTTCCTGATTTTGCGCCGGCCGCCGGTGAGCAGCCATGCCGCGCCCGCTGCCAGCAGGCTCCCGCCGATGATGGCGGCTTTCAGCGGCAGGGTGTCTTTGGGGGCGGGCGGGAGGTGCTCCACGCCGCTGGCATCGGTACGGGCGGGCTCGTTTACATAGCGGCCGTGGGCGGGAATGGGGTAGTTATCAGCCAACTGGTGCAGGCCGGCAGCTGCTTCTGGGCCGATGATAACTGGGCCGTGGCCGCAGCCAATGGCTTTGGGCTCCAGCGCAGCCAGGGTTTGCACCGATTTGCGCGCAGCTTCCCAGTCGTAGTTGAAGGGCGTGCCGGCCCGGCTGATTTCGGGCTTGCCCAGCAGAATGGCTGGTACCGAGTCGTGGTGGCAGGTGGCGAAGGCATCGGCCCCAATCAGCACGCGGTCGGCTTCGCGGAAAAAGGCCAGCTGGCCGGGGGCATGGCCGGGTACGTGCAGCCACTTCCAGTTCATGAGGAAGGGCGTGCTGGGGTCATCGGCGTCGAGGGCCTGCACGCGGTCGGTCAGGTTGGGCAGCTGGGTGGGGAAGAAGCGGCTCATGAAGGCCAGCGAGCCGCCCACGGTGGGGTCGCGGGGCGGGTAGAGGGCCTGGCCGGTCACGTAGGGCAGCTCCAGCGGGTGCACGATGACGGGCACGTTCCAGTGGTCGGCCAGCTCTTTGGCCGAGCCTAGGTGGTCGAGGTGGCCGTGGGTGAGGATGATGGCCTCGGGGTGGGAGCCGGGATAAAACAGTTTATCGGCGGCGGCGAGGATGGTTTTCTTGCTGCCGGGCAGGCCGGTATCAATCAGCACCCACTCGCCGGGGGTGCCGGTTTCGACGAAATAAACGTTGACAAAGCGCTGAATGCGAAGCTGGGTGACGCCGGCGGCTAGGGTATCCATAGGGCAGGGGATGGGTTGGTGGAGCAAATCTTTACGCAGATTTTGCCGGCGGGATATATTTTACTCCACTTTGGCCCCCGGCGAATCGTGCCCGCCCTGGTGCAGAATCAGCTTCTCGACCGCCCCGCTGGCGTTTTTTACGAACTCGACCTCGGCCGGCACGCCCTGCACCATAAAGCGACCCGGGGCCGTGGCCGCCAGCCCAAACACCGGCTGCCCGGTAGCTTGGGCCGAGAGATGGCTGCCTTCCGCCTTCACGGTAATAAAAAACGTGGGCGACAGCTGGTATTTGCCCACGTACGCGCCCAGCGTGGCCGCATCTACGGGAATGGTTTTGGGGGCCACGGGGGCTGGCTTGGGGCCGGTGGCGGGCTGATGGTAGAGCACGCGCAACAGGTCCAGGCTCAGGTCCTTCACATGAGGGCCGCCTTCGTTATCGAGCACCACCACCAGCTGGTGGTCCTGGGGCGCGCGCAGCAGGTAGGTGCCGAACCCGTTGACGTGGCCGCTGTGCGCCAGCAAGGCCACCGAATCCGACCCCACCGCCACCTTCGAGGTCATCCAGGCATAGGCGTAGTGGTTTCTATCAGGCTTAAATAGAAGGGCTTTGCTGGCCTCGGAAATCAGTTGGTTGGTGTACAGGGCCTGGTCCCACTTATAGAGGTCGAGCACGGTGGAGTAGAGCGCCCCGGCGGAGTAGGGGACGGCCATGTCGACGTAGGTGGTGTTGTACAGGCCTTCGGGGGTGCGGTCGTAGCCGGCCGCGCGGCGCGGCAGAATGGTTTCGGCCAGGTCGTAGCCCGTATCCTGGAGGTGTAGAGGCTGTGAAATGTTGTCGCGCAGCACCTGCGCGTAGGGCTTGCCGGTTACTTTTTCGATGATGGCACCGAGCAGGAAATAGCCCGAATTGCTGTAGCGCCAAGCCGTGCCCGGCTCAAAATCGAGCGGCTGGCCCGAAAACGTGCGCACAAACTCGGCGGGCGTGGTGGGCAGCAGGCTGGCGGTTTCGTAGCTGGGCTGGGAGGTGTAGCTCGGGATGCCCGAGGTGTGCGTGAGCAGCTGGTGCAGCGTGATTTTATCGCCGGTGGCCTTGGGGTAGTCGGGCAGGTAGGTGGTGATGGGGGCATCGAGCCGGAGCTGGCCTTTTTCCACCAACTGCATCACCAGCATGGAGGTGAACTGCTTGGTGAGCGAGCCCAGCCGGAACTTGGTATCGGCCGCGTTGGGCTGGTTCCATTCGCGGTTGGCCAGGCCGTAGCCTTTGGTAAACACCACTTTGCCATGCTCGGCCACCAGCACCGTGCCGTTGAACTGGCCGGCCTTGGCGTATTGCGTGGCCAGCACATCAAGCTCTTTGGAGATTTTTTGGGCCTGAGTGGCGGGCACCTGGAGCAGCAGTGAAGCGGCGAGAAACGAACAGAAAAAAGGTGTTTTCATGAGAAGGGCAGGTGGGATAATTGGCTGTAAAATAAGTGAGAAAGGAAGTGGTAAAGAGTAATTGTTGAATATTAAGCTACCGCAAGGCTGCCGAAATGGGGTCGGCGTCAAGTCAGGAAGCGTAGGGCCGCTGTCTGTTAGCTCAAATCATGCTCAAAAAAGTTTGGCCAGCCCGCGTAACGAATAAGCGAAACCCGGGTACCCCTTTCACTCGCCGCCCCCTGCAAGCAACCGTGCTTCCTGGCCAAGCATCTTCATCTCGTCCCCCAATCTTCATTTCCAAACCGATGAAAAACCTGATTTCTGCACTTGCCCTAGTGTGCGGCACCTTCGCCGCTACCGCCCAAACGGCCCCCGAGCCCCAGTTCAAAACCACCTGCGAAAACAACTCCTGGAATCGGGGCGACAAACTGATGAAAGGCTTCTGCGAAACCCGCGACCTGACCATGAGCGCCCCCGCCGGCCAGCCCCTGAGCGTGAACGCCGACCCCAACGGCGGCATCACCGTCCACGGCTGGGATGGGCCCAACGTCCGCATCCGCGCCCGGGTGCAGGCCTGGGCCAGCAATGAACAAGAGGCCACGGCCCGCGTCAAGCGCATCACCATAGGCACCGCCAACAACACCCTGCGCGCCGCCGACCCCGACAAAGACAAGAACTGGAGCGTGAGCTACGAAATTTTCGTGCCCCGCACCACCGCCCTGACCCTCAACACCGTGAACGGCGGCATCAGCCTCGATAATCTCAACTCGGCCATCACCTTCGAAACCACCAACGGCGGCGTGAACCTCGCCAACCTGGGCGGTCAGGTGAAGGGCGAAACCACCAACGGCGGCGTCAACATCACCCTCACGGGCAGCAAGTGGGACGGCAAAGGCCTGGACGTGAGCACCACCAACGGCGGCATCCACTGGAAACTGCCCCGCGCGTATTCGGCTCGCCTCTTCACCAGCACCAACATGGGCGGCATCCGCACCGAGCTGCCGGTGACCAAATCAGGCATGTTCCACAAGGAAGTGGAGGCCAGCCTGGGCCAGGGCGGTGCCCCGGTGCGTGCCGTGACCACTAACGGCGGCATCAGCGTGGACCAGGAGCGGGACTAGGCGCGGATTCCGAAGGACACAAAAAGCCCGTCATGCTGAATGTAGCCGAAGCAAGACGGGCTTTTTGTGTCCGACCCAACTCTCTTGTTTCGCCAGCTACATCAGCAGCCACAGCTGAAATCGGGGTAATCGCGGTAGAGCGGCGCGGGCGTGTCGTCGAGCCGAATGATGTGGTCGAGCCGGATTTCCTCGCCCGATTTCAGCTGCATGAACTCGACTTTGTCGCGGATGAAAAACGTTTCGATAATGCCGGAGCCGAGGCAGAGCTGGCGCAGGTCGTTAAAGTATTGCAAATCGACGCGGCGGCTCTGGGTAGCGGCGGCTTCCAGCAGGTCGTAGAAATGGCAGTCGATGGGGGTGTAGTCGGGGCTCATGGTTAGGCTACGGGTTGGGTGATTGTGATGTTATTTGCGGGCAACTTTACGCTACCCGTAATGAAAAATTTGCTGACTGCTTTCCTGTTTTCCCCATTGTTGCTCAGTGTGAGGGCTGCGGTAGCGCAGGCCCCGGCCGCACGCGGCGGCAGTGCCCGGCTGACAATCAGTAATCCCGTCAGTATTCCGCTGTTCGCGTCGATAAATAAAGTGCCGCAGCTGGTGTCAGCAGAAGACTCGCTTGACCGCCGGATTTTTGCTCGTAATCGGGTGCGGACAGTGACTGTGGTACGGCAAATCGATGGATTTGGCCCCGACACCAGCGAGCATTTTGAGCTGGACCGGCGTGGCAATAAAATTCGCATCGACCAGGCCCACGGCGGGCAAAGCCGCCTGCAACGCTTCGACAAGCACAGCCGGCAGGTCGAATTGGTGCTCACCGCCGTGCCGTCGTTCCCCGTCAGCACCCGCATTGTGTACGATGCCCAAACGAAGGTGAACACCTCCTACCTCACGGTTCAGAATTCAGCGCCGGTTTTATGGCAGCAGGCGCAGGAGTACCGGCGCGGTGATACCACCGTGACCGAGGCTATTTTTAACCCCATCCCCGGGCTGAAAGCGAACGAGACGCACCGGCTGCTTTCGCTGATGTATCCCACGGGCGGCGATACCCTCCGCCTGGAATCCATTGGCTATAACCAGTCCGATGAGCCTGTTGATTTCTCGGCTATCTACATCATTAGCCGGCACGGAAAAACCATTGAAAATGGGCATATCAACTATTCCCAGCCGCAAGCGGGCGCATTGGCCAAGCCGGTGGTGCCCGCCGCCGTGCTACGGCTGAGCCGGCAGCAGCGCGGGCGCTGCATTCCCGATACCCGCAACGAATACGACCAGCGCGGCCAGCTCATCCAAAGCATTTCCCTGTTTGAGCCCCGCCGTGCCGAGCGCCAGGCGCAACCCGGCGCCGGCTCCCTGATGACCGTTTCCGACAGTCCATTTAGCAGCTTCACCACCCGCTACACCCGCCTGCCGGATGGCCGCGTGAAGCGGCAGGAGCAGCTATTGCAGGTGCAACCGGGAAAGACAGTGGATGAGCGCCTGCTTCGCCCCATTTACACCGAGTATGAGTACGGAGCCAACGGCCTGCTCCTTCGCAAAACCGATAACCGCTCCTATAATCAACTCAACGTGTATGAGGTGAAATACACGTACTACTAGCCGCCCGGCTGCTGTAAAAAGCGGCCATAGTAACGGCATTAGCTAGCCGGGAAGCGGTAATAATTGGTCGGTGAGAAAATGCCGGGTGGAAAAACTGCGGTTGGGGAGCAGCGCTGCTACTCGGCACTTTCCTATCTTCGCCGCACCACCCAAATCCCCCAATTCCCATGTCTTCTTTCACCCCCGCCGAAATCGCCACGCCCGAGCTAAACCTCGAAGCCAACTCCCTTTCCACTGCCACCGGCGCACCTGCACCAAAGCACGACGGCAAGCGCCCGATGTTCTACGAGTTCAAGCCCGAAGAAACCGTGAAAGCGGCCCACGGCACCACGCTCCGCTGCAAAACTTGGGAAGCCGAAGCCGCCCTGCGCATGCTGGAAAACAACCTCGACCCCGCAGTTTCGCTGGTTTATGACGAGCTAATCGTGTACGGCGGTGCCGGCCGCGCCGCCCGCAACTGGAAGGAATACCAAACCATCGTCAAAACCCTCAAGGAGCTGGAAGCCGACGAAACCATGCTCGTGCAGTCGGGCAAGGCCGTGGGCGTGCTCAAAACTTGGCCCCACGCCCCGCGCGTGCTTATTGCTAACTCCAACCTCGTGCCCGCCTGGAGCACCCAGGAATACTTCGACGAGCTCGACAAAATGGGCCTGATGATGTACGGCCAGATGACGGCCGGCTCTTGGATTTACATCGCCACCCAGGGCATTTTGCAGGGCACGTATGAGACATTTGCCGCCATGGCCGACCAGCATTTTGGCGGCAGCCTGCGCGGCACTATCACCCTCACGGCCGGCCTGGGCGGCATGAGCGGCGCGCAGCCCCTGGCCGTGACCATGAACGACGGCGTCTGCCTTGTCATCGAGCCCATCGACGAGCGGGTGAAGCAGAAAGTGCGCGAAGGCTACGTAGACGAGCAGGCCCGCGACCTCACCCACGCCCTGGAGCTGTGCGAACGCGCCAAAGCCGACGGCAAAGGCTGGTCCGTGGGCCTCACCGGCAACGCCGCCACCATCCTGCCCCGCCTGCTGGAATTAGGCTTCAACGCCGAAATCGTGACCGACCAAACCTCGGCCCACGACCTGATGGACTACATCCCCGAAGGCGAAATAGGGGAGGTGCTGGCCCTGCGCGAAGCCAACCCCGACGAGTTCAAACGCCAAGCCCTGGCGTCCATCGTGAAGCATGTCGAGGCCATTCTGGAGATGCAGAAGCGCGGCACCATCGCCGTAGACTACGGCAACAACCTGCGCGGCCAGGCCGAAAAAGGCGGCCTGAACGTGCGCGACGAAAACGGTCATTTCCTGTATCCCGGCTTCGTGCCTGGCTATATCCGCCCGCTCTTCTGCGAGGGCAAAGGACCCTTCCGCTGGGCCGCCCTATCGGGCGACCCGCAGGACATTCTGCGCATCGACCGCGCCCTGCTCGAAACCTTCCCCGACAACAAGCTCCTGGCCCGCTGGATTGAAAAGGCCCAGGCCAAAGTGCCCTTCATCGGCCTGCCGGCCCGCGTGTGCTGGCTCGGCTACGGCGAGCGCGAGAAGTTCGGCCTCGTCATCAACGACCTCGTGGCGCGGGGCGAAGTCTCGGCTCCCATCGTCATCGGCCGCGACCACCTCGACTGCGGCTCCGTGGCCTCGCCCAACCGCGAAACCGAAGGCATGAAGGACGGCTCCGATGCCGTGGCCGACTGGCCCCTGCTCAACGCCCTGGCCAACTGCGCCAGCGGCGCCGACTGGGTGAGCCTGCACAACGGCGGCGGCGTGGGCATCGGCAACTCCACCCACTCCGGCATGGTGATAGTAGCGACAGGAACCCCCGAAAAAGCCGAACGCCTGCGCCGCGTCCTCACCACCGACCCCGGCATGGGCATCTTCCGCCACGCCGATGCCGGCTACGAGCTGGCCCAGGACGTAGCCCGCGAGCGCGGCGCGAAGATTCCGGGGCTGAAGTAGGAGCGGGGAATTATCGACGGGAGGAAAAGCCTGTCATCCTGAGCGCAGCGAAGGACCTTATCACGCAAGAGCAAGTAGTTCAGACGTGATAAGGTCCTTCGCTGCGCTCAGGATGACAGGCTCTTCGCCTTTCTAGTCGGCTTCAACTGTCGCGTCCGCTCCAGCAAACGCCCACCGAAAAAAAGCAAACTCGCCCCCGAAACTGTTAAGCTACCTGCGGCCGCAAATCGCTACCGCCCCACACGCTTAAACTTTCGCAGTATGAACATTGGAATCATCGGAGCCGGCCACATCGGCAGCGCCCTCGCCGTGCGGCTCACCAGCCTCGGCCACTCGGTTAAAATCGCCAACTCGCGCGGCCCCGAAACCCTGGGCGACGTAGCCCAGAAAACCGGCGCTACCCCCGTCACGGCCGAAGAAGCCGCCAAGGGCGCTGACCTCATCGTGGTCACCATCCCGCTGAAAAACATCCCCGACCTGCCCAAAGACCTGTTCGCCGGCGTGCCCGCCGACGTGCCCGTAATCGACACGAGTAACTACTACCCCATGCTGCGCGACGGCAAAATTGCCGAGCTCGAAACCGGCGACCTCACCGAAAGCGAGTGGGTGCAGCAGCACCTGGGCCGTCCGGTGGTGAAGGTGTTCAACAACATCTACGCCGACCACCTCCAAAACAAGGGTGTACCCGCTGGCACGCCCGGCCGCATTGCCCTGCCCGTGGCCGGCGACGAGCCCGCCGCCAAGCAGAAAGTAATGGCCCTGGTAGAAGAGCTGGGCTTCGACGCTGTGGACGACGGCACCCTGCACGAGTCGTGGCGGCAGCAGCCCGGCACCCCGTCCTACGGGGCCGACCTGCCCGCCGACAAGCTGCGCGAGCATTTCGCCAGCCTGGGCACGAAGCGCACCGAGGCCCAGCACGCCGAGTACTTGGCCAACCACGCCAAGACGGAAGCAGCTATGGCCGCCCAAGGCATCCAGCTGAAATAGCCCCCTGCCAAATAACCGGCCAACCCAAAACGCCATGCCCCGGCAACGCCCGGCATGGCGTTTTTTTGTGCCCAATGCAATAGCCCCGGCAGCTACCAGCAGCATTTTGCTACCCCGGCCCGCCTTTCGCCCGTTCCCAGTAGCTGCTTCTTGAGATACTGGTGTAGCTTGCGCCGCACCAGTATCATTGACTGTTGTTAAATTTTGCTGTACTGAAGCCGGCTGTGAGTTAGCCCAGCGTAGGGCGTGCAAAGGCCAGCCCAACTTTACGCTATGCTTCCTTCGATTCAACTACGGATTCTGGTTTTGGTTCTCTCGTTCGGGCTATCAGCTTGCTCGAAGCGCGAACCCGAAATCCCAGTTGGTTTCACTCTGCGCCATGTCGTTTTTAAACAGGATGACCACCGCCCTTGGCCATCTTGTACACTTAAATTGTATGTGCCGGTAGAGTATGATACTTTAATTAACTTGGATTGACAGGTCAGATAATTCAGAATCAGACCAACTAAAATATAGGTTTACAAATTCAAGAGGGTGTCTGTTAAAAGAAAGCGGTTGGATTAAAAAAGCCGGCAGTTATTGTCAGGATACGCTGGATAGATTAACAATTCAACCTCATATAGCCTACGACAGCCGCTTGTGGACCACGTCGGAATTAGCTAAAATAGCCCGTGATATTGACACACGCGACAGCATGATTTGCCCTGCAAAATCGGTGTGGAGAATAAACCGAAGAGAGATAATCAATAGATGCGACTTTGCCATCAGCAGCCGTATAGGGCCGGGGCATTTGTTTTGTGAACCATACGAACAACTCACGGCTACGACGGAATTCCGGCAAGCTCACATATGGTGGCGTATTGCATTTGTATTTGAACGCAAAAACAATGACAGTCGCAATTTTGAAAAACGTGCCTACACTATTTTGAAGTCAGTTAGAATTGATACACTAACGAATAATTAGTAAGTTTCATCTCAGTGCAGGAGCCTATGGGCAATCTGCTTTACAACCCAACATAACCAAAAACGGCCCCGCTGCACACGCAGCGGGGCCGTCCCTTTTCCATCCCAACCAAACCTACCCCGCCTTCACATCCCCCGCGCCGCCGTTCTCTTTCCGAATCCGCTTGAGCAGCGTCGCCATCGAAAACGTCTTCGCCTTCTTCGGCTGCTTTTCCTTATACATCAGCGCGCCCGTGCCCAGCACGTCCACCACGTACTCCCAGAGGGCGTTGCCGGCCTTGATGTTCTCATCCGTGAGTTCGAGGGCCGCGTTCTGGTTGGTGTTCTGGTCCGTGTTGAAGGCGCCGAGCTGCTTGCGCGCATCCACGAGGGCCTGCGTGTCGTCAGTGGTGTGGCCCTGGGTGGTGAGGGCCGCCAGGTTGGCCGGCTGTTGCACCAGTTGCAGCAAGTGGCCCAGCGCCCCATCGAGGCCTTCCATGTCGCGGGTCGAGATTTCGGAGCGCACCTTGCCCAGCCCGAAATCGGCGGCGCTGGCCGTGAGCCCGCCCTTTTTGGTCGCCCGCTTCAGGCGCAGGTCCAGGTAGTTGAGCGGGTCGCGCAGGCTTTTCGCCACCTGCGCCATGGTTTTGGTCACGTCCTTATCGGTGGCCCGATGCACGCCCGTAGGCACCAGCTCCGCGAAGTCCGCCTTCCGGGCATCCCAGCCCTTGAGGTAGTCCTTATCGGCATAGTCGGGCGAAGCCTTGCCGAATTCGTCCTGATTGGTTTTGAACATGGCGCTCACCATGTCGTTGAGAGGTCCCAGCTCTTCGAGCCGGCACCGAAACAGCCGCGCTGTCTCTGAGGTAGTTTTTGACATTCTTCCACTGGTAGTTAACAGCTACGCCTGTGTAGCGTAACCGCCTTAAATGTAGTGGAATAAAAACCAAGCCCTGCGCCCTTGCCACCCCCCGTTTTTGCCCCGCAAATCCCTTGTCACACCATGTAAATGCCCGCATACGCCCCGCGAACCCATTTATACACCCCGCAAACCGCTGCATAGACCCCGCGAACCGCCGCATAGGCCCCGCAAATCGTCGCATACGGCCCGCAAACCGCTTTATAGGCCCCGCAAACCGCCGCATACGACCCGCAAACCGCTCCATAGGCCCTGTTTTTCGTGTTTGCCATGTTGCGCGTATTTGCCATGTTTTAGAAATTCGGCATGTTTTGAAGCCGCCGCAACGGGCGCGCCGCGCGCCGTAGCGCGAACTTTTAGTTCGCTTCCCCGCGCCGCTCGCTCGTTCTGGTACGCGAACTAAAAGTTCGCGCTACGGCACCCCAACTCCGAAACCCACCATTTCCGCCCCACCTTCGCCCCATGAAGCATTGCCCGCCGCTGCTGCTCGCCGGGGCCTTGTGGCTGAGCGCCGGCCCCGCCGCCCGCGCCCAGCAGGCCCCCTCGCCCTACACCACCCGCTTCGCCGTGGAAGCCCCCCTCACGGCCGGGCTGCTGGGCCTCAGCGGCACCGGGCTGCTGCTGGTGCAGCACAAGCGCACCGCCACCGATGCCGACCTGGCCGCCCTCGACCCCGCCAATATCCCGGCCATCGACCGGTTTTCGGCCGGCCGGTTCAGCCCCCGCGCCCAGCTCATCAGCGACGGTTTTTGCTACGGCACCCTGGCGCTGGTGCCCGCCCTGCTGGCCTTCCAGCCCAACGTGCACGGCCGCTACGGGCAGGTGGCCGGCCTCTACCTCGAAACCATGAGCAGCACCGCCGCCCTCTTCACCCTCACCGTGGGGACGGTGTACCGCTACCGTCCCTACCTCTACGGCCCCGAGGGCGGCGAGCTGCGCCACGGCCCCGTCGCCACCGATTCGTTTTTTGGCGGGCACACCGCCCACACGGCCACCGCCACCTTCTTCGCCGCCCAGGTTTTTCACGATTTCAACCCCGGCTCCAAAGCCGAGCCCTACGTGTGGGGCGTGGCCGCCGCCGCGCCCGCCGTGGTAGCCTACTTCCGCATCCGGGCTGGCAAGCACTTCCTCACCGATAACCTCGTGGGCTACGCCGTGGGGGCCACCGTGGGTGTAGTAGTGCCCCGCCTGCACCGCAACGACACGGTTTTCGACCCCGCCAATGTGCCCCCGCAGCGCTTCACCGATTCGGCCGTGGGTGTGGGGGTAGGGGCGGCGGTGGGCCTCGTGGCGCTGCATTTTTATAAGAAGCTGCATGGCACGGGTATATCCATGGTGCCCGTGCAGGGGCTGAATCTGAACGGCTACGCGTACGGCGGCATCCGGCTGACGCGGGCGCTGTAGCGCGGACTGTTAGTCCGCGAGTGGTAGCTGCCAGATGCGGACTAAAAGTCCGCGCTACATGGCCCCTCGCCCGCCTAATCCCGTAAGCCCAATTTCCCGCTAACCACGCCAGCAGCGCCCGCGCCGCGTTTTTCGCGCTTGGCCCTGCTCGCCCCGACCCGCTATGCAAGAACAAATACGATTGGCCGAAGCCCGCGCCAAAACCACCGACTGGAAGCAATTTGGCCCCTACCTCACCGAGCGCCAGTGGGGCACCGTGCGCGAAGACTACAGCGCCAACGGCGACGCCTGGAACTACATCACCCACGACCACGCCCGCGCCTACGCCTACCGCTGGGGCGAGGAAGGCCTCGGCGGCCTGAGTGACGACCAGCAGCGCCTCTGCTTCGCCATCGGCCTCTGGAACGGCCACGACAACCAGCTCAAGGAGCGCCTTTTCGGCCTCACCAACGGCCAGGGCAACCACGGCGAGGACGTAAAAGAGCAGTACTACTACCTCGACAGCACCCCCACGCACTCCTACATGCGGATGCTGTACAAGTACCCGCAAGCCGCTTTTCCCTACGAAGAATTGCGGGCCGAAAATGCCGCCCGCACCCGCCAGGACCCCGAATTCGAACTCTTCGACACCGGCATCTTCGCCGAAAGCCGCTACTTCGACGTCTTCATCGAATACGCCAAAGCCGGCCCCCAGGACATCCTCGTCCAGCTCACCATCCACAACCGCGGCCCCGAAGCCGCCCCGCTCACGGTGCTGCCCCAGCTCTGGTTTCGCAACACCTGGACGCTGGGCTACGACGACCACCGCCCCGAAATCCGCCGCACCCAGCCCGATGCCATGGCAGCCGAGCATCAGGACCTGGGCCGCTTCCAGCTCTATTGCGACCAGCCCGCCGAACTGCTTTTCTGCGAAAACGAAACCAGCCCCACGCTCTTCGGCAAGAAGCGCAAGAAGAAGAACAAGGCCGGCCGCTACTTCAAAGACGGCATCAACGAATACATAGTTGAAGGCCAGAAAACTGCCGTAAACCCCGCCCAGCACGGCACCAAGGCCGCCGCCCGCTACCAATTCATGGTAGCCCCCGGCCAGCCCCAAACCGTGCGCCTGCGCCTCAGCCAGCCCGAGCACGCCGAACCGTTTGCCGATTTCGACCACCTCTTCAATACCCGCCGCTTCGAGGCCGACGAGTTCTACGACTGCATCCAGGAAGGCCTCACCAACGCCGACGCCCGCAACGTGCAGCGCCAGGCCTTCGCCGGCATGCTTTGGAGCAAGCAGTATTATTACTACGACGTCAGCCAGTGGCTCGACGGCGACCCCGCCCGCGCCACGCCGCCCGCCGAGCGCCTCGAAGGCCGCAACTCCACCTGGCGGCACCTGCACAATGCCGACATCGTTTCGATGCCCGACAAGTGGGAGTACCCTTGGTACGCCGCCTGGGACCTGGCCT
>NZ_JBCEVZ010000082.1:0-18851 GCF_038448715.1 Hymenobacter segetis
AGGGTTTGCAGCTGGCGTGGCACGGCTACGACTGGCTCTGGCTGCTGCTGCTGGCGGGCGTGTGCACGGTGTACGCCTTCTCCACGTCGGTGGAGTTGATGAAGCGGATTTCGCCCTTTGCCGTGAACCTGACCATTAATCTGGAGCCGGTGTATGGCATTTCGATGGCGGCGGCCATCTACTGGCTGCACACCAAAGGGCTGCTGCACGCGCCCCAATTCAACGGCGAGCGCATGAGCACGGGCTTCTACATTGGGACGCTGCTCATCGTGCTCAGCGTGCTCATTCACCCGCTGGTGGCGCGGCTGATGAAGGATAAGGAGCCGGATTTGGAGCCGGCGATGCCGGTTTAGCACCCGGGCCTTGTCATTCCGACGAAGGAGGAATCTGGGTGAACTCGTTCATCGTTTTATCTCAGATTCCTCCTTCGTCGGAATGACAAGCCGACCATGCCTACTCAAAGCATTCCCTGCCACACCGTGTATTCCGTCGGCCACGTCATTGCCACCGGCTCCCCGTTTTCCCACAGGCCGTACACGGCCGAGCCAGAACCCGACAAGCTTGCATAAGTAGCGCCAGCATCATAAAGCTTCTGCTTGATTTCGGCCAGCACCGGGTGGCTGGGCGTGAGGGCCGTTTCGAAATCGTTGCTCAAGGTGTCGCGCCAGGTGCTCATGGGCTGGGCCAGGGCTTCGCGCAGCGGGTGTTTCGGCGGCTGCGGGGTGATGCGGGCGTAGGCCTCGGCGGTGCTGATGTGCAGGTTGGGGTACACGACCATGCAGGACACGCTTTTCAGATTCAGGTTGATTTCCTCGAATACGTCACCTTTTTCCACAGCTAGCACGGGCTTGTTCTGGATGAAGAAGGCGCAGTCGGAGCCGAGGCGGCGGGCGTATCTTTCCAGCTTTTCAATGGGGAGATTTAAGCTGAACAGGTCGTTGGCGGCTTTGAGGGCGAAGGCGGCATCGGCGGAGCCGCCGCCCAAGCCGGCCCCGATAGGTACTATTTTGTGCAGGTAAATCTGTACGGGCGGCAGCTCGGGGAAGTCGGCTTGCAGCAGCTCGTAGGCTTTCAGGCAGAGGTTGGTGGCGGGGTCGCCGGGGATGGGACGGCCGGTGAGCGTGAGGCTGGTGGCGGCCCCGGCGGGCGCGGGCAGCATCTCCAACGCATCGGTCCAGGGCAGGGGCACAAACACTGATTCGAGGGTGTGGAAGCCATCGGGGCGGCGCTGGGTGACGTAGAGGCCGAGGTTGAGCTTGGCGTTGGGGAAGGTGAGCATGGGGCGGGCACAGACAGGGCCGCAGCGAAGCGGCAGCCGCAAAGGTACTTTTGCGTCGTGTCCGCTCCCGCTTCCTTTTACACCCGCCACGGTAAGCGCCTGCTCGACCTCGCGCTGGCCGGGCCGCTGCTGCTGCTCACGCTGCCGCTGCTGGCGGGCGCGGCGGCATTGGCAGCCGTCCAGAACCGGGGGCGCTGGCTGTTTCGGCAGGCGCGGCCGGGGTGGCACGGGCGGCTGTTCACGCTGTACAAGCTGCAAACCATGACCGATGCCCGCGACGCCACCGGCCAGCCCCTGCCCGATGCCCAGCGCCTGCCGCCGCTGGGCCGCTGGCTGCGCGCCACCTCGCTCGATGAATTGCCCCAGCTCTGGAACATCGTGCGCGGCGATTTGAGCCTGGTGGGGCCGCGCCCGTTGCTGCCCGCCTATCTGCCGCTGTATTCGCCCGCGCAGGCCCGCCGCCACGACGTGCGCCCCGGCCTCACGGGCTGGGCGCAGGTGAATGGCCGCAACGCCATCAGTTGGGAGGAAAAATTCGCATTTGACGTGTGGTACGTCGACCACCTTTCGCTGGGGCTCGACCTGCTGATATTGTGGCGCACCGCCGGGCGGGTGCTGGGCGCGCGCGGCATCAATATGCCCGGTGAGGCCACCACGGCAGCATTTAGAGGCAGTCCACCGCTGCCGCCTTCTTCGTAATGTATTTCTATGACGCAACTCTTCTTTTCTGATTACGACGTGACCGAAGCCCTGCCGGCACTCGTCATCTTCGGGGCGGGCGGCCTGGGGCGCGAGGTGCTGGTGTTGCTCCAGCAGCTCAACGAGGCCCAGCCGACGTGGCTGCTGCGCGGCTTCTACGACGACCACGCGCCGGCCACGCCCACCGTGGGCGGCCTCCCCTACCTCGGCACTGCTGCCGACCTTAATGCCACCACCGAACCGCTGGCCGTGGCCGTGGCCGTGGGCAGCTCGGCAAGCCGGGCGGCCGTGGTGGCACGGCTCACCTCGGCGCAGCTTAGCTTTCCCAGCATCGTGCATCCGGCGGTGGCGCTGGGGCCGGGGCAGCGCGTGGCGCTGGGCATGGGCTGCATCATTCAGCGGGGCTGCATTCTTACCTGTGATATTTCGCTGGGCCGCTTTGTGCTGCTCAATCTGGGCTGCACCGTGGGCCACGATGCCGTGCTGGGCGATTTCTGCTCCCTGATGCCGCACGCCAACGTGAGCGGCGCGGCCCGGCTGGATAGCGGCGTGTACCTTGGGACGAATGCTACCGTTATCCAGGGCGTGCACATCGGGGAGAACACCATTCTCGGGGCCGGCGCGGTGGCCGTGCGCGATTTGCCCGCGAATGTGACGGCGGTAGGCGTACCGGCTAGAGCTATTTAATAATGAGAATTTCTTTGAACGTCATGCAGAGCGCCGCGAAGCATGACGTTCTTCTACTATAACACAACCCATGCGCAGCCAGGATTACGACCGTCTCTACCTCTCCCCTCCCCACCTCGGCCGGCACGAGCTGAACTATGTGCACAAGGCCATTGAGGACAACTGGGTGGCTCCGGCCGGCCCCAACATCACGGGCTTCGAGGCCGACATCTGTGCGGCGGTGGGGGTGCCGTATGCGGTGGCGCTCACGTCGGGCACGGCTGCTATTCATCTGGGGTTGATTTTGCTGGGCGTGGGGCCGGGCGATGAGGTGCTGTGCCCCTCGTTCACGTTCGTGGCTACGGCTAACCCGATTGTGTACCTCGGGGCTACGCCGGTGTTTGTGGATAGCGAGCCCGAAACCTGGAACATCTGCCCCGAGCGCCTGCGGGAGGCCATCGTGGACCGCATTGCGAAGGGCCGCAAGCCCAAAGCCCTCATCTTGGTGCACCTCTACGGGATGCCAGCCAAGCTACCCGAAATCCTGGCTTTGGCGAAGGAGTTCGACATTCCGATTCTGGAAGATGCGGCCGAGGCGCTGGGCTCGGAGTGGCAGCAGCAGCCGCTGGGCGGCTTCGGGCGGGTGGGCGTGTTTTCCTTCAATGGCAACAAGATTCTGACCACCAGCGGCGGCGGTGCACTCGTGACTTATGACAAAGCATTAGCCGAGAAAGCCCGCTTCCTGGCCACCCAAGCTAAGGACGATGCCCCCTACTACCAGCACTCCGAAACCGGCTACAACTACCGCCTGAGCAATATCCTGGCCGGCATCGGGCGTGGCCAGATGGAGCTGCTGCCCGAGCGCGTGAAGCGCCGCCGCCAGATTTTTGACTGGTACCGCGAGCACCTCGCCGCCGTGCCCGGCCTCACGGTAGCCCTAGCCCCGGAGCCGGCCGGCAGCCGCTCCAACCGCTGGCTCACCACCGTCCTCCTGTCCTCGCCCGACCCTGAGAATGGCGCGCCCGCCCCCACGCCCGAAGCTCTGCGCCTGCACCTCGAAACCCGCAACATCGAGAGCCGGCCGCTGTGGAAGCCGCTGCACCTGCAGCCGCTGTTTGCCGCCGCGCCTATGTACGGCGGCGCGGTGTGCGAAGACCTGTTTGCCCGGGGCCTGTGCCTGCCCAGCGGCTCGGCCATGGGCGATACGGAGCTGCGCCGCGTGAAAGAGGCCGTGCGCGAGGCGCTGGGCTAAGCCGCCCGGCACATTATGGCCGGGTGATGATTGGGTTACGGTTGCCCATCGCGCATTGGCGCGGCTGAATGTTATGTTTTTCGGCGCGGCCAGTGGGGGCCGGGCCGAATGGTGGCCGTAAGCCGGCGTCAGGGTCATACATAGGGCCGGGCCGGGCGTGGCCTTACCGCAGCTCAGGCCCGGCCCAGCCGGATGCGGAAGGTGGCCCCGGCTCCCGGCTGGCTGTCTACCGCAATGCTGCCGCCGTGGGCCTGCACAATGCGGTTGACGAGGTAGAGGCCCACGCCTGAGCCGGGCGTGTGGGTGTGCAGCCGTCGGAAGAGCTGAAATAGCTCCGTGCCGTGCTTTTCCGCGTCGAAGCCGAGGCCGTTGTCTTCGACCACCAGCACGGGCTGCCCTTCCTCGACCCACACCGACACGTGGATGCGGGCGGGCCGCGCCGGGTCGGCGTATTTGAGGGAATTACTGAGCAGATTGAGCAGAACGGTGCGTAGGTTGGCCCGGGCGAAGGCCACGGCGGGGCGGGCCGCGAAGTCCACCGTGATGCGGGCGCGGGCGGCCCGGGCCTGGGGTTCGAGCGTGTTCACCACTTCTTCCAGCAGGTCGGCCAGCGGGACTTCTTCCGATAGCGCGGCTTCGCTGGTTTGCTGCGCCTGGCCGAGCGCGGCCAGGTCGTCGATGGTGTGGCCCAGCTGCTGTAGCGCGTCCTGAATGAGGGGCATGAGCAGCTGCTCTTCGGTCAGGTCGGCGAAGGAAATGCTGCGGCGCAGCTCCTCAAACAAGCCCCCCAGGTTGTTGACGGGCTGCTTGAGGTCGTGACTGGCGGCGTACACGAAGTTGTCCAGGTCCTGATTGGTGCGGGTGAGGCGCTCGTTGGTTTGCTTGAGCTCGGTGATGTCGATGGCCGAGCCCACGTAGCCGTATAGGTCGCCGTTGGGGTAGAAGCTGGGCGCGCCCTGGGCCAGCAGCCAGCGGTACTGCCCGTCGTGGCGGCGCATGCGGTGCTCCAGCGTGTACAGGTTGCGGGTTTCAATGGCCTCGGCCAGCGTGTTTCGGGCCAGGTCCAGCTCCTCGGGGTGCAGGTAGGCGGCCCAGCCCGTGGCCACGTACTGCTCCAGGCTCACCCCGACAAAGTTGAGGAAGGCCTGGTTGGCGTAGCGAATGGTGCCGTCCGGGTTCACGGCCCACACTTGGTTGGGCGCGGCATCGGCCATGATGCGGAAGCGGGCTTCGGTTTCCTGCAGCGCGGCGGTGCGCTCCTGCACGCGGGTTTCCAACTCCTGGTTGAGCTGCTGCAACTCCTGGCTGACGCGCACGTCATGGGTGACGTCGAAAGCGTAGACCAGCACCCCGCGGGGCCGGCTCTCGGCATCGAAGTCGGCCTGAAAGATGTAGTTAAAGTAATAGTCCTCCAGCGGGCCGCCAGGGGTGCGGGCCAGCGGGATATGCACGCCCTGGTCGACGTGGGTTTCGCCGCTGTGGTACACGCGCTGCAGCGTGGCCCACACGGCATGCCCCCGCAGCTCGGGCAGGGCCGTGAGCAGGGGCAAGCCGAGCAGCGGCCGGCCGGGAAACAGCTGCTGGTAGACGGGGTTGACCAGGGCATACACCAGGTCGGGGCCATCGAGGCGGCACAGGGCCGCCGGGGCTTGCATGAACAGGCCTTCGAGCTGCGCCCGTTGCTGCTCGGTGCGGGCCTGGGCCTCGCGCAGGGCCACTTCCACGGGCGTGCGGGGCTGGTCGGAGGTGTCGGTGAAGCTCACGAGCAGGCCATCGCCGGTGCGGCGGGCGGCCAGGCGGTAGTAATTGTCGTAGCCGTCGGCCTGGTAGTTGATGTTGTACTCGCGGGGCTCCCCGGTTTCGAAGGCCTCGACGTGAAAGGCGAACGTGCCGTGGGCCTTGCTATGGGGCCACTGCTGGTTGTGGGTCACGGCGGGCACTTCCGGCATGTGCATCATGCGCTGGGCGGCCGGGTTGAGGTATTCGAAGGTGAAATCCACGATGGTGCCCGTGCCGGCCGCGTCGTAGATGGGCGTGTAGTAGATGACCCCGGTGATGGACACGGCCAGCAGGTCGCTCAGCACCGATTCGGCGGCAAGGGCCCGGAGCGGAAGCGGGAGCGGCGGGGAAGGCATACGGGGAAGCAGGCGGGAGAAATCAGGAGGTGCGCCGGGCCTTGCTTTTGGGGCAGCGGGCAATGGGGCGGTGGTTTATTGCTCTGCTCAAAAGTAACCCGTGGAGAAAAATATCCGGCCCCTGCCTCAGCAGGAAGCGCAGCGGAGGAAAGGAGCTGTTTAGATAAAAGAGGGTAAGTCGTTTAATTGATTCGGCCGGGTGTAGATGCCGCACAGCAGCTTATAAATTTCAGATGATTAGTGCAAACGGCTTACCGGGTATAGTGGTCTTCCACCTCCTGATAAGGGGTGTTTGGCTTTTTGTAAGGGTCAACAAAGCGGAGCGTGAGCGCATGTTCCGTTAATTCGGTGATGGTTCCATGTGCAGTGCCATATCGAATTTCGTTGCCCTGGCGGGTGTATTTGGCTTTGCCCCAATCGCTGCCATTCAGGAGCTCACGGTACGAAAGCGAATCCTGGGTAATGACCATGTAGTAGTCTTTCGTTACCTGCATCACCTGACTTTCAAGCTTTCCCGAGGCAGAATAGTTAAAGCCCTCCGTGCTTTCGGCGTTCCAGCGACCTAACAAGTCGGGCTCTGGCTTTGGCGTATCCTTGCCACAAGCGACCATCAGTAGACTGGTACAAAGCAATAGGGCTGGTCGAAGCTGTTTCATTGGTTAGAGGGCAGTTGTAGGGGTACGAAACTAGGCATTACTAATATTAAGGGATAGAGAATGGCCAGTTCAGCTAAACGGCGGGTTTTATTCTCATCTTCCCCACCTAGCGCCCCCTCGCTCACTGCTTATGCAAATGAATGGACTGCCCCACCAGCTTCCACTGGCCATCGATTTTCTCCAGCAGCCGGAGTTCCGTCGAGTAGCTCTTTTGCCCGTTGCGGGCCGTCGATTCTTCGTCGTGGCTCACCCAGGCGGTGGGGCCGGTGATGCTGATGTGGTAGTTGGTATTGACGGCGGTGCCGCCCTGGCCCATCGAGGGCGAGGGGGCCAGCATGCGGGCGGGCGGCACGTCCAAAAACTGGCCGTCGGCCGTGGAAACCAGGATGCGGCTGTAGGGCGTGACGTGCCAGCAGGCGGCATGGCCCGCCACGTCGCCTGCCCGCCAGGTGGCCGATTCCTGCTCTAGCAGGTGCTTGATGGCGGCGGTATCGTCTACGGGCCGGCTACAGCTGCCCACGGTGAGGCTGCCAAGAAGAAGGAGCGGTAATTTCATGCGGAGCGTGCCCATGGAAGTAGCGGAAAGGGTGCAGATTGCCAATAGAATGGCAAGATAGCAGCAGAGATTTCCCGGTTGGCGGGGCGGCGGCGATACGGGCCAACTGGCTTTTCGAGTTTACGAAACGCATCCCTTCGAGGCATTTCGCAAACCCGAACCCTCCCGCAGCAGGCACGTAGCCGTCTGGTGTCGGTTCCCGGAAAGGAGGGTTTGATTACTCCCTGCGGCCCCGGGCCGTTTATTCCATACTTACCTCCCACGCAAAGCCTGTTCATGACGTTTCGCCTGCTGCTTCCCGTAGTTGCCCTTCTCGGGGCTTGCTCCTCGGAGCCCCCTCCTTCCGCGCAGGCCAGCCGCGACACGTTGCGGCCACCAACCCCAACGGCCGACACAAGCACTTACGCGCGGTTGCAGGGCACGTGGCAGAGCACGGAAGACCCGAAAAGCGTCATCGAGCTGCGCGGCCACCGCTACATCAGCTATTATGAGGGCGTGCCGCTCGACACGGCGGCCTTTATTCTGGACCAGGCGTGCCCCGCCGAACCGGGAGCCGGGCAACCCAGCAACAGCGGGCGCTACCTGGTAGAGCCCAGTGAGGATATGTGCTGGGAAGTGGTCGGCGTCGATGCCCAGGGGCTCGAACTCAGCTATACCGCCCGGGGCAACACGCTGAACTACCGCAAAATGAAATAAGACCCCGCGCAGCGCAATGCGCCTGGCACCGGGAGGCGTTCGGCGAAAGGGTCCGAATCGCAAGAAGCTACCAGGAGCTTAGTGGTCCAGCCAGTGCTTGAAGGCTGGCGCGCGGCCGGCGCTGACGACCAGGTCCTCCCCCACTACCGGGGGCGCTACCTGCAGCACCAGGCGGCCCTTGAAATACGGCCGGATTTCCTGTACCGCGCCGATGCTCAGGATGAACTGGCGGTTGATGCGAAAGAAATTCTGGGCATCTAACTGGCCTTCTAATTGGTCGAGCGTGTCGGGGATGATGAACCGCTTGCCGGCGTGGGTGACGAGGAACACCACGCCCTCTTCGGCCAGAAAATACGCCACATCATCTATCGGCACGGCTTTCAGAGCCGTGCCGGACTTCACCAGGAAGCGCGAGCGGGGCGTGCCATGCACCAGGCGCTGCACGTTCTCGGCGGCGGCGGGCAGTGTGGCGGGGTGCAGGGTTTCATACTTCAGCAGGGCGCGTTCCACTTCCGGGGCTTGCAGGGGCTTGAGCAGGTAGTCCACGCTGTTCACCTGGAATGCCTGGATGGCGTAGGCGTCGTAGGCGGTGGTGAAGATGACGGGCGCGCCCACCGCCACCTGCCGGAAGATGTCGAAGCTGTTGCCATCTGATAGGTGGATGTCGCAGAAGAGCAGGTCGGGGGCCGGGTGCTCGCGCAGCCATTCCACCGCTTCTTCCACCGAGCCCAGCGCCGCCAGAATGCGGGCGGCGGGCCGGTGGCGGGTGAGCACGGCGGCCAGCGCCTGGGCGGCCAGGGGCTCGTCTTCGATAATCAGGACGTTCATGCGGCGGGGGCGGTGAGGAGCGGGAGGCGGACGACGAAGGACGCGGCCGTGGGCACGATTTCCACGGGGCGGTCGGTGAGGTGCTGGTAGCGGCGCTGGATGTTGGGCAGGCCCGTGTGGGTCGAGGCCACCGCGTCGGTGCGGGGCTGCCGGTTGTTTTCGACCACCAGCAGGCCGTCGGCGGCCGATACCTTTATGAGCAGCGGCTTGCGGGTGGTGGAGCCGTTGTGCTTGATGGCATTTTCGAGCAGCATCTGCACGGCGGTGGGGGGCACCAAGGCCTGCTCCCAGGCCGGGGCCACGTCCCATTCCACGCGCAGCGCCGCGCCGAAGCGGGTTTCCATCAGGCTGGCGTAGGCGCGCACCAGCGCCATTTCGCGGTGCAGCGGCACCAGCGGTTGCGCCCCGGTATCGAGCAGGGCGCGGTATACTTCCGCCAGCTGGCCGAGGAACTGCACGGCCCGGTCGGCATCGAGGTGAATGAGCGAGCCGAGCACGTTGAGGCTATTGAACAGGAAGTGCGGGTCAACCTGCTTTTGCAGGGCTTCGAGCTGCGCCTGAAAAGTTTCCTTTTGCAGCTGCGCCGCCCGAATGACTTCCTGCTCCAGGTTTTTGCGCATGTGCTCGCGCTCCACGAAGTAGTAGAAGAACAGGGACAGCACCGCGCTCACGGCCAGCGACAGCCGCAGGGCTTTGGGCGTCACTTCGGCGGTGGGCACCAGGTAGTGCTGCGGAATGGTGAAGAACATCACCCAGAACACCAGGCTGACCAGCACCACGCTCAGCCCTTCCAGCAGGGCTTTGACCGGGGCGGGCGGTTTGGTCAGGCGGTCGGCCCCGAAGAGGCGGGCAATGGGCGCATGCACCAGGAACGTGGCCAGCAGAAAGGCAAACACCAGCAGCAGCTCCTGGTAGCTGGCCAGCGCGCCCACCCACAGGGTGCCATACTCGATGAACACCGCCACGTGGAACACCGCCGTGGCAGCCAGGGCCGCCAACGCAATTTTACGAATCATGGGACTGGGGTGAAGCGACGCCTTGCGCCAAACCAAAATTACCAGCCCGCCGGCCGAAAAGCGGCATGTGGCCCGCCAATTCACCCATCTCATCTCCCGATTCAGGGCATCGAAATCCGCCTTCGCCGGAAAACGCTTCCGAGCGGGCGAATAGTACCGCAGGTTTGTGCTGTCCGGTGAGCAGCCGGGTGCCGCAGTCTCCTCATCCTTATTCCCCCGTTCCGCATGAAACTCCCCTCTTTCGACAAACCGATGCGCATTTCCCGGGCCCGGGTGATGTGGAAAATGGCGAAGGCCGCCCTCGATAAGGACCGGCCGGTGCTGGTCCAAATCGTGGTGACGCGCCGCTGCAACCTGGCCTGCGGCTATTGCTACGAGTACGACAAAGTATCCAAGCCCGTGCCGCTGCAAGAACTGAAGGCGCGGGTGGACAAGCTGCGCAAGCTGAAGGCCGTGTTTGTGACCCTCAACGGCGGCGAGCCGCTGCTGCATCCGCACATCGCCGAGCTGGTCCGCTACATCGCCGAAGCCGGCATGGTGCCGATGATAAACACCAACGGCCACGTGCTCAAGGCTCCGCTCATCAAGAGCCTGAACGAGGCCGGCCTGTTTGGGATGCAGCTCAGCTGCGATAGTCTGGAAGACAACGAGGTGACCGAAAAGAGCATGCGCCGGCTGCGGCCCAAGCTGGAGCTGCTGCGCCAGCACGCCCAGTTCATGGTGCGCGTGAATGGGGTGCTGGGGTCCGGCAACCCGGCCGAGATGGAGGAAGTGGCCAAAGCGGTGGTCGGCTTCGGCTTCGGGTTTCAGTGCTCGCTGATGCGCGACAGCAGCGGGCAGGCCCTGCCGCTGAGCGATGAAGCCCTGCAAGCCTACCTGCGCATTCGGGCCATGAAGGGCCGCTTGCCGCAGGTGCTCAACGACAACTTCCAGCTGCCCCTGGCCCGGGGCGAAAGCAAGCCCTGGAAATGCCGGGCGGGGGCCCGCCACTTCGAGGTGGACGGGGCGGGCTTGGTGCACCTGTGCCAGCCCAAAACCGGCACGCCGGCCAAGCCCCTGGCCGAGTATTCGGTGGAAGACATTCGGCAGCAGTTCGACTGCGGCAAGTCGTGCTCGGCCCGCTGCCC
Organism: Hymenobacter segetis; assembly: GCF_038448715.1. Classification (GTDB taxonomy): domain Bacteria; phylum Bacteroidota; class Bacteroidia; order Cytophagales; family Hymenobacteraceae; genus Hymenobacter; species Hymenobacter segetis. The sequence goes on from NZ_JBCEVZ010000082.1 coordinate 10,911, forward strand.
CATTGCCTATGCCCACCTGGGCAGCCGGCTCGACGGCTTCCGCAGCCAGCAAAACGCCTAAGCCCGATGGAACTCAGCCTGATTATCCCGGCCTTCAACGAAGCGCAGCGCATCGAGCCCACCCTGCGGCGCTTCCATCGGTTTCTGGCCGCGCGCCCGGCCCGCTTTGAGATTATCGTGGTCGACGATGGCTCGACGGACGGTACGGTGGCGCTGGTTTCGGCCCTGGCCGGCGAGCTGCCGGGCCTGCGCGTGCTGTGCTCGCCGGCCAACCGGGGCAAAGGCCACGCGGTGCGCCTGGGCATGCTGGCGGCCACGGGCCAGGTCCGCCTGTTTTCCGATGCCGACGGCTCTACGCCCATCACCGAGCTGGACCCGCTGCTGCGGGCGCTGGCGGCGGGGGCCGACATTGCCATCGGCTCCCGGTACCTGGCCGGCTCCCGCGTCACGCGGCCCCAGCCCTGGTTTCGCCGGGTCTGGAGCCGGCTCGTGAACCGGGTGGTGCAGCGCGTGCTGCTGCCCGGCGTGATGGACACGCACTGCGGCTTCAAGGCCTTCACGGCCGCAGCGGCGGCGCACACCTTCGCCGCCTGCACCGTCGATGGCTGGTCGTTCGACCTGGAAGTGCTGGCCCGCGCCCGCGCCCACGGCTTCCGCATCCGGGAAGTGCCCGTGCGCTGGGAAAACGATGAGCGCAGCAAAGCCCGCATCGGGCAGCTCCCCCGGGAGTTTCGGCAGGTGTACCGCCTGCGGCAGCAGCTGCGGCAGGTAGCCAGGCCGGCCGGCGGCCGGGCTTAGCGCGGAGGGCTGGCTCCGTGCCTCTGCCAGCGAAAGCAAATTCTATTCACCAAAAAAACCGTTTATCACATGGAACAAAAGCAGTCTTCGGCCGACTACGTGTCGCCGCTGGTCCTCAATGGCCTGTTTATCGCCAACATTGTTTTGGCCCTGGCCCTGGCAAGTGCCCACCAACAGGACGGCTACCTAGGCGGCTTGGGCTATGTCCTCTACGCGGCGCTCTCCGTCATCGTGAGTGCGGGCGTCAACATCCTCGCCCTAGTCACGGCCCCTCCCACGCGCAGCACCAACGCCAACGTCATTTACGTAATGGCCGCGCTGGCTTTTTCGGCGATAAGTCTTTGGGTCTTCTATGGCTTCGCGCACATGGGGAGCCTGAAGCCGGGCGGATGAGGGGCATGTTGCAGTGGCTTACGGGCACTTGGTAGCGGGCCGCTGCCAGTGATTCCCCGGCCCCCTGTTTTATCCCTACGAAAATCACTTTTACAACGCCCAATACAGGGTTACTTTCAAGCTATGTTGTTGACCTTACTGCTCTCGCCTATTTTAACTGGTGACTTATTTGGGACTCCCCTGCTGCTTGTCATGCTGCTGGCCTTCGTGGTAGGGGTCTGTCTGTTGCGGTGGGCACGCCGCCTATGCCGGGAGGGCCAACGGGCGAATGGTATCTTGATGCTGCTATTGAGCTTAATGGGGTTGACGTTCCCCTTCGTGGTCTTTATCCTGATAGGACGCTCACTCTAAGAGGGGACAGAAATGGAGTGACGGGAACAGTGGCTTTCGATACCACGAACAACGAATACGAGCCTAAGAATGACTTCATGCTCTATACCACGAACCATCCCCCTTCGAGGTCAGTGTAATAGACGTTGTCTTTGCCTTCATGTATCGGCAGGCTGATGCGTTCGCTACAGTCTCGAAAAGCAAGCAGGATGCGGCCTGGCTCACTGACCACTTGTTCCACCAGGCGAGCAATGAAGCGGCACAGCCCATTCTTGTACTGCTCGTGCTCGTAGGCCATCCACTCATTGGGCAGGGTTTCGACCAGGGGCGTGGTATACGTGGTGAGCTTGTAGCCATCAAATTCCAATTGCAGGTAGTCCTGCACAAAGCACACGGCACTCAACTGCTCGCCGACTAAGCATTGTAATTCCTTCATGGGGTGAAAACGGATGTCGTCGAAGGTAGCGCCAAGACGCAACCCACGTTCAGCGAAACGGTGGGTTTTATTTCCATCACCAACATCCGCCCCCGCTGGCGCGCGTCGGCGACGCGCGCCAGCGGGAGAGAAGCATATCCTGGCAGCCAATCAATTTCCCGCAGCCATCAAAAACTTCCTCATATGATGGATTCAACTGATTCAGCGGCTGTACGGCCGGCTATGACCGTCCGCACGCTGGTGGTGCTCAACGGCTGGCTCGTGGCACTCACCGGCCTGCTGATGGTGTGCCTAGGGGGCCTTGCCGGGTTGGTCCTGACGGCTCAGCTGTTCGTTTACGCCAATGGCTTTTTAGGCTTCAAGGCCCTCTGGCGTCGGGCGTATTCACTGGCACTCCTCTATTTTCTCGTGGCGGGCATTGTGGCGGCGTTGTATTATGCGCTGGGTCGGCAAATTGGCCATCGATGACCCGTGTGGCACCAAAGGGGACGAAGGACTGGGCCTCGCCTTCCACTGCTTGCGCGCCAGCAGATAGCGGGCCGCTGCTACTGGCTCACTAAAAGGAGCGTTACTTTACAGACGGTGAATCGCGTTCTATTTAAGCCCAAAATATGCTCGTCTGGGGCCTTCTCTTTCTACTGGTTTGGTTAGGGCTCCTAGCAGTAGCGCTGTATACGATTCGACGGTTTACGACTGATGCGCCGGTGTGGCGGGCTGGCCTCACGGTCTGGCTGCTGGCCGGTGCCGCCGCTTGGTTGGGGATGCAGTTTGAGCATTCCTCGCTGCCGAACTGGTTAACATGGTTGCCCCACCGGGGCGATTCCGGCTTGGCGGCGGTGTTGGCAGCCCCGCTGGGCTTGCTCGCCGCATTGCTGGCGAGGTTTCGCTACCACTACCCTGAATAAGCCGAGCCGCCTTTTCCGCCACGCTATGCAATATTGCGCCCCTCCGGTTGGCGCGCGTCTGCGACGCGGGCCGACTGGGGGCCAAGCCTATCTTTGGCAGCGCCCTTGCGCCGCCCGGCTCCCGTGATAAAAATGCTGCTCGTTTCCGTGCTTTTGCTGGCCAGTGGCCGGGCATCGGCACAATATCTTTCGCTGCGAAAGTTGCTGCGGGTGGCCGAAGCAGCTCAGGGCAATTTTATGGGGGAAAGCCCGCAACCCTCCGAGGTGGAAAAAATACTGCGGGAAGGAGGTTTCGCGCATGTGCGGTGGCGGGAAGACGACCCCGACCTTGAATACAACCCCGCGTCCTATAAGGTCTATTCGAGAATCACGGATGCTTTCCTCATCTTCCAGGCCGATGCCCACGGCCGGTTGCTGGAAAATCTGGTGTACCGCTTCCGCAGCCCCGCGTGCGTGGCTTCCCTGCAAAAGCAGCTGGTGGCGGCCGGTTTTACCCGGCTCGCCGCAAGCCCGCCGCCCGCCTCCGACGACCCGAACGTCCCCGCCCCCCTGTTCTCTGCCTACGACGGCTACTTCTACAACGCCCAATACAGCGTTGATATAGACGGCGAAGTGGATGCCGAGGGCAAAGACCTGCACCGCTACACGGTATCCATCGGATGCGATGCCGCCATGAAGCAGATGCAGGAAGCAATGGAGGAAGTGAGCCGGCAAGCGCAGCAGGAATACGAAGCCACGCACCGGAAAAAGAAGCGCTAGCGGCTAGCGGATGCAGCAGGCCGGGCGGGCCAGTCCTTTTCCCAACACCCGAAACCTGCCCCACCGGGGTGTCCGGTCATGCTAAAGTCCCTCCCACCGAGGGGGGACCGGATTGCCGATAGTCACAACCCGCTGGCGCGCGGCGGCAACGCGGACCGACCGGTTTTCCGGGTTCACGAAACGTTCTGCTACCTGCCTGAACTCGTCAACCTAAGAGGACTGCCCCTGTACCTGAAACATGAAGCCGAATCTAAGCTATTCCACTACCAGACGCTGAGAATAATTGCCGCAGCGCACCACGTATACCCCGGCAGGCAGCCCGCGCAGGTCCAGCACAGCGTCGGGGCCGGTAAAGGTTGGGGCACGTTGCACGGACCGGCCTTGCGCGTCGGTCAGCGTCAGGGGCAGGTGGGGGGCGCCGGGAGGCAGGCGCAGCGTGGCCGTGCCGTGGGCCGGGTTGGGGAAGAGGGCCACCGGGGAAACCCGGCTTGCAGTAGCGGTAGCCAGCAGCGCATTGGGGTCATAAACACCAAAATGTATCATCGGCTTTGCGCCGTCGCCGGTCGTTATAAATCCTCCCCCGACATATAGCTTCCCGGCAGGCCCTATTGCCAACGCACTAACAGGAAAATAAAGAGCCGGGTCAATCCTCACCCCGGTGCCCAGTGGGCTCCAGGCCGTGCCGTCCCACTTGGCGATGTTGTTGGCCGAAATCCCGCCGGCTGTGGTGAAGCGTCCCCCGACGTAGACATCCCCATTGGCCGCCACCGCCACGGACGCGGCGGAACTCGCGCTTACCCCACCGCCCATGTTGCTCCAGGCCGTGCCGTTCCACTTGGCCACGTTGCTGGCCGGCATCCCGCCGGCCGCGTTAAACTGCCCCCCTACATACACGTCCCCGCCAGCAACGACCACGAGGGAACTGATGGTGCCAGGAGTGGAGCCCAGTGCGGTTACACCCGTGCCCAGCGGGCTCCAGGCCGTGCCGTTCCATTTGGCAATGCAGTTGCTCGGCACTCCCCCGGCATGGGTAAAGCTGCCGCCAGCGTATACCTCTCCATTGGCGGCCATGGCCAGCGTACTGACGGATGCATTCACGGGGATATTGGGTATATCCATGCCCGTGCCCATCGCGCTCCAGCTGCTGCCGTTCCACCTGGCTACGTTGTTGGCCGCAACCCCGCCGGCCTGCGTGAAGGCACCACCCGCGTACACGTCGCCATTAGCGGCCACTGCCAACGCCGCGACGGTTGTCCCCGTGAAGGCGGGCCCGGTGATGCCGGTGCCCAAACCACTCCAAGCGGTGCCGTTCCACTTGGCCACGTTACTGACGGGCACCCCGCCGGCGGTGGTGAAGCCGCCCCCAACGTAGACATCGCCGTTGGGAGCCACCGCCAGCGCACCAACATACCCTATATTTACGCCATTGCGGCTGAGGTTTACGCCGTTGGTCGCCCCGCTCCCCAGCAGGCTCCAGGCCGAGCCGTTCCATTTGGCCACGTTGTTGGCCGGCACTCCACCGGCATGGGTGAAGGAGCCCCCAACGTAGACATCCCCGTTAGGAGCCACCGCCAGCGCGTAAACGAGCCCGTCTATGCCATTGCCCGTGCCCAGCGTGCTCCAGGTTGCACCACGCCACCTGGCCACGTTGTTGGCTAGCACCCCATCGACCTGCGTGAAGTAGCCGCCCACATTTAAATCGCCATTGGGGGCCACCGCGAAGGCCCTAACGCTATTAAAGGCGGCGGTCATGCCGCTTCCCAGCGGGCTCCAGGCCGCGCCGTTCCACTTGGCCACGTTGTTGGCCGCAGCCCCGCCGGCCTGCGTGAAGACGCCGCCCGCGTACACGTCGCCATTCGTGCCGATAGCCAGCGCATAAACGGTGACGTCAGTGGCGGCGGTCATGCCGCTTCCCAGCGGGTTCCAGGCCGCGCCGTTCCACTTGGCCACGTTGTTGGCCGCAGCCCCGCCGGCCTGCGTGAAGCTGCCGCCCGCGTACACGTCGCCATTCGTGCCGATAGCCAGTGCAAAAACAGCATTGCTTGGACCCGGCGAAAGCGTGATGCCGTTGCCGGAACCCGTACCCAGGCTGCTCCAGGCCGTGCCGTTCCACCTGGCCACGTTGTTGGCCGAGGCCCCGCCGGCCTGCGTGAAGCTGCCGCCCGCGTATACGTCGCCATTGGCCGCTACCGCCAGCGCTCTAACCGGACCGTTTGTCCCATTGGCCGCACCCGTGCTCAGGCTGCTCCAGGCTGAGCCGTTCCACCTGGCCACGCCGTTGGCGGGCACTCCGTCCACTTCCGTGAAGCCGCCGCCGAGGTATAAGTCCCCGTTAGGGGCCAGCGCTAGTGCGCTCACGGGAACACCAAGGATATTTTGTCCATTCACGCCGCTTCCCAGCGGGCTCCAGGCCGTGCCGTTCCACTTGGCCACATAATTGGCCGGCGCCCCCCCGGCCCGGAAGAAACTGCCGCCGGCGTACACGTCCCCGTTAGCGGCAACGGCCAGGGCCCGGACGGTGCTGTTCACCCCCGTGCCCAGGGCCGTCCAGGCCGAGCCGTTCCACTTCGCCACGTTGTTGGCCGCTACCTGAGTGACCGTTGTGAAGCCCCCCCCAATGTATACGTCGTTGCCCACGCTTACCACCACCAGCACCGACCCATCGGTGCCATTCATTCCGAACCCGTCCTGCCACCGCTCATCGCCCGCCCCGGCCGTCCCCGCCGGGCGAAACACGGGCCGCCCGTCCGGGGCCGTGCGCAGGCGGAAGGCGCGCGCGTCGAACGAACCGCTGGTGCCGGCCCGGAGCGTGCCATCGGGGTTGAGGGCTTCGGCCAGGGGCTGGCCCTCGGCCGTGGCCGGTGGCGCCGCCGCCGATGCCTGGCCGCACAGGCCGAGCAGGAACAGGAGGGGCAGCAGAAACTGAGTCAGGATTGTTTTCATGGGGCAGAAGCCGTAAAGTGTTAATCGGAAGCAAAGTACTCCACAAACCCCAGCGCACTGCGCCGTGGCTTCGCCGCCTGCCGGGCGGGTGCGTTCACCAAGCCTTGCAGCAGTTACTTTGCGCTCATGGCATGGCCAACCCAGCAAAGGCGGCTTGTTCTGTGGATGCCCCTTGCCAGCGGGTACTTTATGAGCAGCATACCAGTCGGGGCACGATAACCTGTGCAAGAAAACGGTGGGTTTCATTTCCCCTGTTGGCGCGCCAGCAGAAGGGCAAGTTATACGAAGAACCAAGAGGCCGTTCAGGCAGCAAACGAGTACTCGCTATCCGCTTCCGGAGTGGCAAAAGCCGCCGACGGGTACTCGCCGGTCATTGCCGAGTTCACGAAACGCATCCCTTCGGGGCATTTCGTAAACGTTGATTCGTAGCCGGGTTTCTTAAACTCGCCACGTGCGGCAGTGGCTTGCGTGCCCCTGGTAGCGGGCCGCTGCTAATGATTTGCCGAAAGGAGCGTTACTTTATCATAACGCTTGCTTCTGCCTTCCACTTGCCCATGCCTTTATTCCGCCCCGTGCGCATTGCCCTGTTCTTGGCCACTGGGGCATTCGGAACCGTTGGGTGCGAACGCCCATCGGCCGCCTCCACCCAACTGGCCTTGCTGACCGCGCCCAAGTGGCGCTTGAGCGACTACGTCTTCTGTACAGAGGCGCGCGCGGTGCCCGGTGCGTATAACCCTGGCATGGCGGGCCAAGAGCCGTGCTTCCGCGACGACATCACGGTATTTGGAGTGGATGGCACCTACGTGGAGGATGAGGGACCCCTCAAGTGCCGCCCGGACGTGCCGCAAGCCCGGCGCTTCAAGTGGCGCTTCCTGTCGGAAGGGCGCGAACTTGCCCAGTGGTACGCCCCTCCAGGCGTCCGACAGGAAATCGAGTATCGCTATAAAATCCTCACGCTGGCCCCCACAACCCTGGTGCTCGAAGGCTGGGCCCCTGCGTACTCTTGCAAGGTCATTTTAACCTATACAGCCGTGTAGCTTGCGTTCACATTAACGGTGGGTTTATTTTCATTGCTAGCCAACGACACACGCTAGGCCAGACCTCGCTCCCCTCGCCTTCCACATCTCCCGAAGCCCACCGGACCTCGCTCCCCTCCGCTTCCAGACTACCGGAAGCCGACCGGACTTCGCTCCCCTCCCCTTCCGGCACGGCGGAAGGGCATCGGACCTTGCTCCCCTCCACTTTCGGAATGCCAAAAGCCCACCGGAGCGAGGTCCGATGGGCTTTTGGCATTCCGAAAGTGGAAGGGAGGCAGGTCCGCTCCTATTTTGTTTCGGCTTGCGCGGTGGCTTTCTTCTTTGCCTGCCGGCCCTCTTT
>NZ_JBCEVZ010000083.1:0-18802 GCF_038448715.1 Hymenobacter segetis
GGGCTTGGCGCAGGTGTTCTTCTACCCAGTCGTGTTCCGGCTCCTCTTCGTCGTCTGAATTTTCATTTTGGGCGGTGCTGTCCATCGCCGTAGTTTCGTCGGCATCAGCGTTTCCCTCCGAAGCAGCCGGCGTGTTGGTCGAAGCCGTGGTCGTAGCGTCGGAATCAGTTTCAGAATCCGAATCTGGTGTTGAGGAAGTGGTTTCTGAGGAAGTTGAATCGGAACTGGTGGCCGTCGAGTCAGCAGCCGGCTCTTGGGTGGCTTCGGTGGTGATAGTGCGAGCCTGCGACTCGGCCAGCATATCGGTTTCTTCCAGCGAGAGGCCGGTGAGTTGGTTGTAAATGGGCAGGCGCGTGGTCTGGACGGAATCGGTGCCGAGCAGGCGCGGCAGCTGGTCGTACAGCACGTAGGTGCCGTAGGGAATCTTGTCCTTATTGATGAGCGTAGGGCGCCAGTCCACCGGCTTGGGCCGGTAGTATTCCAGCGCCACGTAGGCCCCAAACAGGGCCAGCAAACCCAGCAGATACCAGCGGAAGGTCGAGGTCATGAGACAGGAAAATTAACTCAGGCGGCGCGGCGGGCGGGGCTGCTCACCAGCGTTTGGAAAGCCCGCTGCCCGGCCCGCACCCGCTCATACAGCGGCCCCGACAAGGCCAGCTCGCCGTACCACACAAACTCAAACTGCCGGGTGATTTCGCGGAAATCGCCCTTAATTGAACCAGTGGGCGGCAATTCGGTCAAATAGGCGTGGTTGGTTTTGTCGGGTTGCCAGTTGATGAGGCCGCGGTCCGACATCGTTTTCAGCAGCTGCAAATAGCCCAGGCGCACGGCCAGCCGCCAATTACCGGCTTCCTCGGCCTCGGCCAGGCGGGTGGCAAAATCCACTTCGTGAATGTTCTCGGCGGCGGTGTCGTACGCCAGCGGCGCACGCCGGGGCGAGCGGCCCAGCAGGGCCGTAAAGTCGATTTGCAGCAGCTTGAGCACCACAAACACGCCCGCACCCAGAAACAGCGCGTAGAATACCCAGCGCCAGAAGTGGCTGTAGCTGCGGCTGTTCAGCCAATCCAAAACCGTCTGCCACACCCGCGCCCAGAACAGGCTCCAGGCGCTTTGCTCGGCACGGGTGGCGGGCTCCACGTACTGAAACTCGCGCTGCCCGCGCAGCTCCCGCAGGCGGGCGGCATCGGGCCGGCGCTGTTGCGGGGCCGGGCCGGCATCGGGCGGCAGGGGGCGGGTGGCGACGGTGTGTTTGGGTGCGTCGGGCTGGGCGGCCCGGACGGGGGCGGCCAACACCAGCAGCAGCAACAAGGCCCGAAACCAGGAAGAAAAAGCAGCCACGAAGAAAGGAGGTTGTAGGAAAGAAGCCGATTTATCAGCCGGAGTGAAAGCTAGTATTCCCCTTCGTCATCGGGCCGGTAGTTGGTGCTGTGAACGGGAACGGGAGTCCGCCCAAGCTGGTCGACCATGTGGCGCAGGCCCACGCCATCTCGGCGCTCTACCAGGTTAAAATATTGGAAGGCAAGGGCCAGCAGCAGCGGCGGGTAAATCAATAGATTTAATAACCCGCTCAGCGCCGACGTAATAACCGCAAACAATCCCATCGAAGAGCCCGCTTCGGTGGCATGGAACAAGCCGAAATTATCGGCCAGATAATACACCAGCCAGGATACCATGCTGCCGATGATGCCCAGGGCAATGCCCGGCACCATGGTCATCACCACAATCAGCCCGCAGGTGGACCACCACTTGCCCCGCACCAGTTGCAGGCAGCGGCGGCAGGTATCGCTAAAGCCCGTGCCTTCCACCACCTTCGTAATATAAAACAAGCTGAAGGCCACCATCAGGTAAAGGCCGGGGATGGCCAGAAACACAAACCCGATGAGCACCAGCACCATCAGCCCGAAATACGACAGGTAGGAGCCGAGAAATTCCTGCTTCACTTCTTCCCAGACCTGGCCCACGGTGATGGGCTCGGATGAAGTCACCGGGCGCAGGCAGCATTTCACGTAGCCGTACACGGTGAGTACCAACAGCATAATAAAAATGCCACTCACGGCAATGTTTACCCAATAAAACGGCGACTGGTACATCTCATTGAACATGGCCAGCTGCCGCAACTTGCTAATGCCGGTATCGGATACGTGGAGGGATTTAGAAATAAACTCCTTTTGCATCAGCGCCATCACGATGCCCTGCAAAATGGCGGCCGGCAGCACAATGTAGAGCAGCGCCCGGCCCAGTCCCCGCCAATGAGCGCCGATGAATTCAAACGCGGCCGAAAACTTCTGGCCGAAATCGCGCTGCCGGCGGAAATCAGATTCCTGGGAGAAGCGCGCAGTAGTACGTGGGAGCATAAAAACGGAAAAAGGAAGGGGGGGAATCAGGTTTGGGGAGCTGTGAGTGCAGCTTTTTGCTGCTGCCGCAGCCGCCACGGATACCAGCCGAAATACCACAGAATAAACGCCGCCGAGCCGCCAATGATGGCCACGCTGGCCGCCACCGGCATCTCGGTGTGGCGCGTCACGAAGCTCTCCAGAAAGCCGGCCAGCATGAAAATGGGCACCAAGCCCAGCGCCAACTTGCTGCCCTCGCGGGCCGCGTGGCGGAACGACTCGGTCCGGCTATGCGTGCCCGGAAACAGGATGCCTTTGGCCATGACAAAGCCCGCGCCGCCGGCCAGCACAATGGCTGAAATCTCCAGCGTGCCGTGAATCCAGATGGTGAGCACCGAGGCGGCCAACACGTGCTGCTTGTAGAAAAAATACTGGAACGAGCCCAGCATCAGGCCATTGTAGAACAGTGCTACGCCCGTGCCCAAGCCCGCCGTGATGCCCATGGCAAAGGCCGTGAGCGCCACCTTGATGTTGTTGAAGGTGATGAATAGGAACATCGACGTTTCCTCGTCGCTCTTGTAAATGGCCATTGGGTCGCCCCGGTGGATATTTTCCAGCGTCTGGTTGACGTAGCTGTCGCCCAGAATGCTGCGCACGAAGGTGTCGTCATACGCCGCCGAAAGGGCTCCCAGAGCCGTGCATAGCACGAAAAACAGCAGCGTCCAGGCCAGCACATTCTGGTGGCGGCTCACCACCAGCGGCAGCTCGCGCACCCAGAAGTTGCCGAAGCGGCCCCGGGCCTCGGATTTGTTCTTATAAATAGCCTGGTGCAGCTTGCCGGTGAGGCCGTTGAGGTAGGCCGTGGTGGGCGACTCCGGGTAGAAGGTTTGGGCGTAGGCCAGGTCATCGGTCAGGGCCACGAAACGGGCGGCCAGCTCGTCGGGATTGGCAGCGGGCCGGGTTTCGTACTGTTGCCAGCGGGCCTGGTTTTGCCGCAGGAAAAGAGCTTCGCGCATGGGGCGTGGAATAGGACCTTAAAGGTAGCAAAAGCGGCGATAGTAGCAGAATATCAGAAAAAAAGGCGGCGAACTCAGCTTGCCGCCCGGCTGGTTATATGCCCGGCTCCGCCGTACTTTTCCCGGCCGAATCCTTACCACCACATTATCCCGTTGCTGCTGCCCGCTCATGAGTACCATCCGCATTCAGACCACCCAAAACGTTTCGCTGGAATATGAAATCGCCAGTGCCGGCGACCGCATCCTGGCCTCGCTTATCGACTATGGTCTGTATTTCGTGTGGTTTATCGCCTGGACTTTGCTCAATGGCGAATACCACCTCAGCCCCGGCGGGCGGGCCGGCCAGGTGATACCCATGCTGCCCACCACGTTCTACATGCTGGCCTGCGAGGTGTTTTTCAACGGCCAAACCTTGGGCAAAAAAGCCCTCAGCCTGCGCGTGGTGCGGCTGGACGGCACCCGCGCCGGCCTCGGCGACTACCTGCTGCGCTGGCTGCTGCGGCCCATCGAAATCGTGGCTACGTCGGGCGTGGTGGCCCTGGTTACTATCCTGCTCAACGGCCGGGGCCAGCGCCTGGGCGACCTCGCGGCCGGCACCACCGTAATCAGCCTCAAAAAGCGGCCCGGCTATGCCACGCCGCTGGCCGGGGAGGTGGCCGCCATTGCGGGCTACCAGCCGGTATTTGCCCAGGCCGCCGCGCTGTCCGACCACGACGTGGCGCTTATCCGCAAGCTGCTTTACCACGGCAGCAAGCAGGAGAATTATATGCTGCTGAATGAGGTGGCGAATAAGGTGAAGGCCATCACCGGCATCCAAACCAGCTTGCAGGATGAGCCGTTTCTGAAAACTATTCTGCGCGACCACGCCCATCTGGCAGTGCACGGTTCCGTTTAAGCTCCGGAAATAAACCCCACAAAAAAGGCCCGCTGAATTTCAGCGGGCCTTTTTTGTAACTGATTAACCGGCGGTTATTCCCGCTCAACGCGCAGCATGGTGCTGCTGCCGTCGGGCAGTTGCAGGCGCACCAGGTAGAGGCCGGCGCGCAGGGCGGCGGCTTCGTTCCAGGTGAGGGTGCTGGTGCCGTCGGCCACGCGCTCTACGGTGCGGTGCAGCAGCAGGCGGCCGGCCACGTCGTAGAGGTTGAGCTCCATCTGCGGCTGGGCTGAAGGCAGGCTCAGGCGAAGCTGCAGGCCCTGCGCGCCGAAGGGGTTGGGTTGGGCCGTGAACTCGCTGGCCTGGGCCAAGCCGGCTTTCGAGGCTGTTACGGCATTGCTGGTCAGGTAGGTGGTCACCGTCTGGGTGCCTTGCAGCACGTTGGCACCGTTGCGCAGCTCCACAATCTGGTTGCCGCCGCAGCCATTGATAACCTGAATGTCATCAACAAACCAGCCCTCAAACGTGCCGGGGCTGCCATTGTCGGTGCGGGTGCGGAAGCGCACGAGCATGGGCGTGCCGGCAAAAGAACGCAGGTCGAGCGCCGAGCGGATGAAGCCGGCGGTACCCGTCACGCTCCGGCCCGAGAAGCATTTCTGGCCGGGGGCCGTGGTGCTGGCATCGAAGGTGCTGTTGTAGCCGTTTTGCAGCCAGAGGGTGGCCGGGTTCTGCCAGGTGGTGCCGTTGTTGGTGGAGATTTCCACGGTGCCGCCGTCGTAGCTGCCCTCAAAGTCGAAGTAGTGGTAGAACGAGAGCACTGACAGGCCCGTGGGCGTGAACGGAGCCGAGGTTAGTACGAAATCGGTGGGGATGGCCGGCGCCGTGGCCCACCACGAGGTGCTGCCGCTGTTGGCGTGCGCCGTGCTGGTGGCCCAGGTAGAAGTGCTGGTGATGGGCGCGGCCACGAAGCCGCCGACCGTATTAGCCTCCCGGTTGTCGTTGACGGGCGTAACCGGCGCGCAGGCGCTGGCGGCGGCGGCCTGGCCCAGGAAGCGCAGCGTGCGCGTCTGGCCCGGAGCCGTGAACGTGAGGTTGCTGAATGTCACCTTGTTGCCCACCAGCGTGCCGCCGGTGGTGCTGCTCACGAATTGCATGCCCATGGGCAGCTCGGTGGTGAGAGTGTAGGGCGCGGTGGGCACGCTGCAATTACATGTCAGCTTGTACTCGTTGGTGAAGGTGTTGCCGGAAACCAGCGGCGTTACCTTCTGCAGCGTCACGGGCGGCGGCATGTCGAAGGCGGCCGTTTGGTCGGTGGCGCTGCCCGAAGAGCCTTCCACTGCGCTGTAGCCCATGCCGCGGCGGGCAAACGCGCTCCAGATGGTGCAGTGGTACTGGCCCTGGTAGAGTAGCGAATCGGCGGCCAGAATAGCGTCCCGGGCATCGAGGAAGCCGGGCTGGCAGGGCTGGAGCTTCATGCCTTGCAACACGAGCTGCAGGGCAATGTTGTTGCCGCCGTTGGCGGCCCCGTTATACAGGTTGGGCTCGATGCGGCCGCGCTGCTGAATGATGTTCCAGGTCATGTCCCAAAGGGCCGCGCACCATATTTCGCCAATGGCGTGGACTTCGGGGTTGGTGGCCACATTGGCGTAGGTCAGCGGGTTCACCGTGAGGTTGGTGGAGTAGGGGTAGCGGCGGATGCCGCTGGCGCCTGCCGCCTGGCCGTTGGCGTAGGTGCCCACGGGGCGGGCGTTAGGGCCGTCGGCGAGGGCAGCCGTGGTCCAGTCGGTGGTCAGCATCAGGGCCAGGTAGTCGCTCCAGCCTTCGCCGCCCTGCTCGGCGTTGTTGAGGCAGCTGCTGTTGGCGGGGCCGCCCGTGAGGCGGGTGCTCACGCCGTGGCCGTATTCGTGCACCACCACGCCGTTATCGAGGTCGCCGTCAATCATCGGGCCGGATGCGGCCGCACGGGGCAGCGTTACCTGGACGTTGTTAGCAATCTGGGCCACCAGGGTGGCGCCATCGGCCTGCGAAATCATCACCGAGGGAATGGTCACCGTGTTATCGCTGCCGCCCATTACCGAAGGAGCACCGGCCACGTTGTTCACCACAATGGCGGCAATAGCCCCAGCCAGCTGGGCATATTTTACCTTTACCGAGAAGTTGCAGTTGCCCCGGTAAATCAGCGCGATTTTGCCGGTGAGCGCTGTGGTGGTTGCCGTGCAGCCCTGGTTACCTGCGTCGTTGTACAGCGCCAGCTGCCCCGAAATGGGGCCCAGCGTGGCGAGGCTGTTGTTGGTGCTGAAGCCGCCTTCTACGGCCGGATAGCTACCGGCTACGGTGCTAGGGGCCGTCACTGTCAGCGAGTAAGCTGGGGTAGCGGCGCTCCAGAGGTACATCTGCATGCGGCCGCTGCTGCCATCGGCCGGCGTGCTGAAGTTGGCGTTGTTGGTGCCGGCCCCGTCCTGGGCTTCGGCCTTCACGTAGTCGTTGCCGCTGCCGCCCCGGCCTAGGTTATCGGCCTGGAAGTTGCCGGCAGCCTCCGTGAAACCGTACTGATAGGTAACGTCGTGGATGATGTTGTTCCAGTAGAACAGGTTCACCACGGCCGCGTTGCGGTTATTGGCAGCGCTGGGGGCGAGGGTGAAGTTAGGCGTGTAGTTGAAGCTGAGGGCCGGCGCCGCCGTCTGCGAGTTGGCGTAGCTGCCGGGCGCGTTGGTGTTGGCGGCATCGTCGTAGGCCGACACGTTGTTGCCCCGCGTGAAGGCGTAGTTGGTGGTGCCGTCGAAGTTCCAGCCGTAGGTAGTGGCGTTGTTGGTAGCCCCGGCTTTCAGCCACGGGTCGGTATCAGTCTGAAAACCACTGGCCGAAGGCCGCTCCAGCGGGAAAGGAATTACTAGGTACGAGGACGAGGTAGTGGTGGGCGGCGGGGGCGGGGGCAGAAACTGCGCCGCCTTGGCCGTCTTGGCTATTGCGCTTTGAGTGGCCGTGGCAGCGGGCCGGGCGTGGTGCACGGCAGCTTCGCTCACGGTCCAGTTGTCCTGGCTCACAATGGCACCTGTGGCGGCATCCACGCGCACGTTCCACCAGTCGGGCGAGCCGAGCAGGTCAATGTTCACGTTCCAGGTCAGGTGGGGCTTGCCGGCCTCGTCAAAAGCCCAGGTCAGGCTAACCACAATGTCGCGTCGGGCCACGCCGTCGGCAGCGAAGGTCTGGCGGGCTTCGGGGCCATTCTCCTCCTTAACGCGGAGCGGAGTAGCGCCAAAGGGCCGCTCCAGGTGTTGCAAGGTGCGGCTCACGGCCACGGCAGCCGTGATGGCCGGCGTGGCAGACACGGCTGCCAGCTGCTTGGCCGGCACAAAAGCCCCGGTGTGCGAGGCCAGTCGCGTGCCCACAAAGGCCAGCGACTGAATCTTATTGAACACCGGAATGCCCTGGTACAGCTGCTGCACATACATGTGCTCCAGACCGTTGGCATCGGCGTAGGCGCTGCTTATGCGCAGGTCGGCGGGCGCGAAGCCGGGACCGACCCACTGGCTGCGCACGGCCAGGGCTTTTTCCATGGCCTGCTGGGGCGGGATGGACTGCGCGTGTAATGCAGACAGCGGTAGCAGACCAAGCAGGGCCAGGCTTAGCTTTTGAATCGTAAAAGGTTTGCTCACGGGCAAAGAATATGTGGTGATGAAACGATTTGAAACTAGAAGACTAAAAGTACAACATCCCAAGGGCTTCCCCGATGAAGGCAGGCAAACCATTGCGTTAAAATGCCTGAAACTCGTGCTTTTCCTATTTGGGAATAAAGAAAAGCCCCGCCGGGTGGTTCCGACGGGGCTTGCTTATGCACGACCATAGCAGTACTTAAGCTATTGAGCAAATCTACTCTACCACCAGTTGGCGGGTGGCGGCGGGCTGGCCATCCACCACGAGGCGCACCAGGTACAGGCCGGGCTTGGCCGTGCCGGCTTCCCAGCGCAACTCCTGCGGCCCGGCCGGTAATATGGCCGACGTTACGGTAGCTACGCGGCGGCCCACAGCATCAAATACATTCAGCTCGGCGCGGGCACCGCGGCTCAGATTAAAGGCCAGAGCGGTGCGGCCGTTGGTGGGGTTGGGGTAGAGGCTCACACCGGCAGCCAGGTCGGCGCGGTCGCGCACGGCGGTGTTCACGCCGGCCGGGCCGGCCACGGCAATGTCGCGGGCCGCCAGGCCATTACCAATGGCCCCCACCAGCGTGGTGGCACCCGTGGTCAGGTTCACAGTGTAGAGGTTGGTGTTGGCCGTGGTGCCGGGGTTGGCTACCAGGTAGGCCGTGTTGGTGCCAGCTACGGGCGAATAAATATCCAAATCCAGGCTGGAAGCTGTGGCGTTAGCCGTGATGCCTGAGGCTCCCACCGTATTCAGCGTACCATTGTTCGGCGGGTTCTGGGTGGTGAGAATGTTCAGACTCAGGTCGTAGTTGTAGAGAGTGGTGGCGGTGGCGAGGGGGCCGGCCACGCTGTTGGTGTAGGCCACGGCCCCGATGTTGGGCGTGGCGGCGGCGTTGGCATCGGTGGTGGCGTAGGCCAGCTGGGTATCGGTGGCGGCAATGGTACCATCGATGGGGTTCAGGCGGTAGTTGGCGCGGTTAGAGGAGGTTACGCGAATGCGGTCCACTGTCGGGTTGAAGTCGAAGCCGACTTTGCCCGTGCCCAACTCCAGGCGAATGGCCGAGCCCACGGCCGTGGCCACGCCCGTCACGGCGCTTATCGAATACACCTGCGCATTCAGCCCAGGCGTGGCCAGCGCCGCGTCGTAGCCCAGCGCGTAGAGCGTATTGGTGAAGGGCCGCACGTCCAGGCCCACCAGGGTTTGGGTAGTGGCTACGCCCGTGATGCCCAGCGAGGTGCGAATGGTGCCCGGCAAGACGGTATCAAACGTAAGCAAATTGGTGCCCGACAGGGCGTAGGCTAGGTTGCCGGTTACGGTAGCCGGTACCGTGCGCGTGATTTGCAGGGCAATGTCCGTGACCGGCGGCGTGAGGTTGCCGCCCACGGCACCCACCAGCGTGGTCGCGCCCGTGGTCAGGTTCACGGTGTAGAGGTTGCTGGTGGTGGTGCCCGGCGTCACGTTGGGCAGGGCCGTGAGGTAGCCCACATTGGCACCTGTGCTGGCATTAAAGTAGATGTCGAGGTCGGAGCTGCCAAAATTTGCGAAGCCCAGTGCGCCCACCGTGTTCAGGGTGCCGTTGTTGGGCGGAATTTGGGTGGTCAGGCGGGCGTTGGCCTCGTCCACGTTATAGAGCGTAGTGGCCGAGGCCCCAATGTAGCTGTTGGTGTAGGCTACTGCGCCTACGCCAGGTGTCTGGGCGGCGTTGGGGTCGGTGGTGGCGTAGGCCAGGTTGGTGTCGGTGGCGGCCAGCGCGCCGTTGTTGGGGTTGAGACGGAAGTTGGTGTTGTTGCTGCCCGTCACCCGGATGCGGTCCACGGTCGGGTTAAAATCGAAGCCGATGCGGGCGGTGTTAGTGCCCAGGTTCAGGGTGAGGAGCGCGCCCACGGCCGTGAGTGCGCCGGTGGTCACGTTCACGGTGTAGAGCTGCACTTGCGTGGTGGCTGCGGCGTAGCCCAGCGCAAACAGCTGGCCGGTATTGGGGCGGCTGTCCAGGCCCACCAGCGTCTGGCCGGCACCCAGGCCGGTGATGGCCGCGGTGGCCGTGTACGTGCCCGGGGCCGTCACCTGAAACGTGACGAGGCTGGTAGCGGTAGCCGAAGTTTGCAGGCCGTAGGCCGTCTGGGCCTGGGCACCTGCGGACGTTGCCAGCAGCAGCGCTGCAGCGGCCGCCAGCCGGGAGGAAGTGGAAAAGTGTTGCATGAGTAAAAAGTAAAACGTTTGTGAAGAATCAGTGAAGTGTTTGGAAATGAGGTACGCGCCCATCGCCAAAGCGGATTCATTTTAATAGCGTTTTAATTCAGTGAGTTGCCTCATCACACGGCGGTTCCTGGTTTCCCACTTTACCCAAAACAAAAAGCCCTCCACCGCTCGGCAACCGGGCAGTGGAGGGCAGAAAGCAAGCAGCCGGGTAGCATGGAAACCGAACCAGCTACGGCACGACGGCTAATAAGCTCGGCTTAGTTGCGGACCATGAGCTTGTTAGTGGACAATTCCGAGGCAGGAATGGGCCACACGTAGAGCAAATCAGTGGGGTTCACGGCCGACACTGAGCCTTTGCCCGGGATGGGGACCAGGAGGCGCATGATGTCGATGTTACGCAGGCCTTCGCCCAAAAACTCGATGCGGCGCTCCAGCAGCATGGCCGTCAGCATATCGGCGGCTGAGGCGAAGGTGGTGTAGGCCCCGGTGGGGTTCGAGCGGGTGCGCACGGCGTTGAGCAGCAGCAGCGCCTGTGGGTCGACGCTGTTGGTGGAGCGCACCCGGGCTTCGGCTAGGTTGAGCATCACCTCGGCGTAGCGAATAATCGGGGCCTTGTCGACGTATGGCGTGCTGGTGTTGGAGCCGTTGGGGTATTTCTTCAGGAAAGACTCTCCGCCCACCACCTGCACAAAATTGGTGCGGCGCGCATCGGTGGCGGCAAAGGCGGGGCTGGCCAGGATGCCGCCGGCGGCGGTGTTCAGGCCGTATTCGCCGTTGCCACCGTTCGGAACCCCGTTGGTGGAGCCCGGGGGGAGGTAGTAGTAAGCCAGCTGGTTCTGGGTACCGGGCCCATCCGCCGTGGTGAAAGGCGAGGAAAGAATACTTTCCGTGTTTTCCTGGGTGAATACGGTGACTACCGACGAGTTGAGCCCGTTGGCCACCCCGCTGGAAGCTACAAAAGGAGCAGTGGCGGGCACCAGCTTGTTGGCTTCCCGAATCACATCGGCGTAGCGGCCCATGCTCAGGTACACCCGCGTTTTCAGCGCAATAGCCGTGTTGCGGTGTGCCCGCGTGGTGTTGGTGAAAAGCGAGGCCCCGTTGGTCAGCGGCAGGTTGCCTTCGGCAGCGTCCAGGTCGGTCAGAATCTGGGTATAAACCTCGGCCACCGAGCTGCGGGCCAGGTCGTTGCCGGTATCGTCGACCTCACCCCGCAGGCGCAGGGGCAGCCCCAGCTTGCCGCCGTTGCCGTCGGCGTAGGGCCGGGCATACAGCTGTAGCAGCGAGTAGTAGCACAGCGCACGCAGAAACTGGGCCTCGCCGCGGTAGTTTTTAACCTTGTTGGCGTAATCAGCCGGAAAGATGGGGGGCACGAACTTCGCGGCATTGGCGTCGAGGCCAGTCAGAAACACGTTGATTTGGTTGATGGCGGCATAGCCCGCGCCCCAAGTATTGATGACATCGTTCTGCGAGCCTTCGTAGAGCGTGTGGTTCCACACGGCCGTGCCGGTCACTAGGTTGGAGGCGCGGTTGAGGAATTCTTCGGCCCGGATGTCGTTGAAAATCTGGAAGCGCCCCCCCAGGAAAGTCCCCACTTTCACGTAGCTGTACATGCCGTTGGCCTGCAGCTCGACTCGCGCGGGAGTGTCAAATACCACCTTGTCGGAGAACAGGGTGACGGGAACCGGGGAGAGCTTATCGGTTTGGCAGGACGAGAAGGCACCCGCCGCGAGCAAGGCCGCGCACAGGGCGGCGGTTGCTTTCGTTTGAAGAAATAGTTTCATCGGAATAAATACGAATTAGAAGCCAATGTTGAAGCCCACGGTGTAGGTCCGGGCCTGGCCCACCGAGTTGCGGTCGACGCCGGCCCCGATGTTGGCCCCGGCGTTGACGCCGCTCGTGCCGTTGGTCGAAATCTCCGGGTCGATGCCCGAGTATTTGGTGAACAGCAAGGCGTTTTGCACCTGCACGTAGAGGCGGGCGCTGGCCACGTTGACGCGGCTCAGCAGCGTCTGGCCAAACGAATAGCCCAGCGACACCTGCCGTAGACGGGCGAAATCGCCCTTTTCCACGTTCGACGACATTACCAGGGCCGAGCCGTTGGAAACGTTGTCGCCGTACACCACCCGGGGCCATTTGGCCGTGCGGCTGTTGTCGGTCCAGTGGTCGAGGATGTCCACTTCATTGTTCCAGAACCGCTGGTCGTGCAGGCCCGATTTGGTGCCGTTGTAGATGTAGTTGCCGCCCGAAAACTGCACGAACAAGCCCAAATCGATGTTTTTGTAGCGGAAAGTGTTGTCGAAGCCGCCGTACCAGGTGGGCAGCACGGGGCCGTAGTACACACCGTCGGCGAGCGGCGTGGGGGCGAAGGCGGGCTTGCCGTCCAGCGTGGTCCAGCCCGGCGTACCCAACGAGCCGGGATTGGTGCCCAGGTGGTTGTACTGCACCACGGTGCCGTCCGCTTTCCGAATCATGCGCTGGCCGTTGTCGGGGTTCACGCCCAGGGATTGCACGGCCAGAATTTCACCCACGGAGTTGCCCACCTGGGTATAGTTCGGGAATTCGAGACCACCCGTGCCCGTGGAGATGCGCTGGCCTTCGGTGGCCAGGGTTAGCACCCGGTTTTTGAGCGTGGTCAGGTTGCCGCTCACCGTCCAGCTAAAGGCTTTGTCCTGGAATACGTTGTACGACACATCCATTTCGACGCCGGTGTTGCGCATCGAGCCCACGTTGGCGGAGATGGAGTTGTTGGGAATGCCCTTGGAGGGGGCCTGGGGCACGTCCAGAATCAGGCCGTCGACCAGGTTTTCATAGTAGGCAAAGTTGCCGCGCAGGCGGTCCTGCAAGAAGCCGAATGCGAAGCCGACATCGGTTTTCTTGCTCGTTTCCCAGGTCAGGTTCGTGTTGCCGGCGTTGCTGTAATACAGCGTCGGATTGGCGGCGTAAAGCCCCGAGGTATAGGTGGAAAGAGCTACAAAGTCGTTAATACCCTGGTTGTTGCCCACCACACCGTAGCTGCCCGTGAGCTTGAGAGTGGAGAAGACCGAGCCAAACGACGATTTCTTCCAGAATTCTTCTTCCGACACTACGTAGCCCAGCGAAGCCCCGTAGAAGTTGCCGTACTTCTTGGCAAAGGCCGAATAGCCGTCGCGGCGCACGTTCACGGTGGCCAGGTACTTGTGGGCGTAGTTGTAGTTCACGCGCCCGAAAAACGACACCAGGTAATTGGTGCCCTGGAACTGGCCCGACGACGCAATGTTGGTGTAGTTGCCCTGGAAAGTGGTGAAAAAGTCGTCGGCCACCCCGGTGCGCGAGGCACCCCAGCGCTGCACGTCGGTGTTCTGCTGCTCGTTGCCCACCAGCAGCGACACGTTGTGGTTTTCACCAAACGTATGGTCGTACTGCAGAGTGTTCTGCCAGTTCCAGCGCTTATTGGTGCGGTAGTAGTTGTCGGCTTCGCCGGTGGGGGTGAGCGAGCCGGCCAGCGAGGTATAAAAGGCTTTGTCCTCGAAGCTCAGGTTGTTGACACCGTAGGTGGTGCGCAGGTTCAGGCCTTTGAGGAGCTCCCAGTCGGCGTACACGCTGCCTTCAATCTGGGCACCATCGGAGGTGAACTTGTTGTTTTTGATGTCGACCACCGGGTTGATGAAGCCAATCACGAAGGGCAGGCCGTTGGCCGGGTTCAGGTTGGGGCCGGGCCCGATGCTGGTGCCGCTCACGTTGGGGCTGCCGTCGGGGTTGTAGGCGGCCAGGTTGGGCGGTAGCAGAATGGGCACCCGGCCCAGGCCCGCCGAGCCAAAGGAGTTGTCGCCCACCGAGCCCGTGTTCGGCGAGGAGTTCATGGTGCTGGAGTAGGCCACGCGCATGCCCACCGTAAAGTTTTTAAACACCTTGTGGTCCACGTTCAGGCGGGCCGAAACGCGCTTGAACTCGTTGTTCACAATCATGCCCTTCTGGGTGGTGTAGCCCACCGACGAATAGAAGCTGGTTTTGTCCGTGCCGCCCGAGAAGTTCAGGTTGTGCGACTGCGAAAAGCCCGTGCGGTAGATGTAGTCATACCAGCGGGTGTCGGCCGCGTTGCCGTTGGCATCGGCCAGCTTGAAGCCTTCCACGTTGGTGGCCGCCGCGCCGATGGCACGCCGGTTGGCGTTCAGGTTGCGCACGGCTTCATTTTTCAGGTCCACGTATTGCTGGGCGTTCATCACGTCGTACAGCTTCACGGGTTTCGACCAGCCGGCCCAGGTGTCGTAAGACACGTGGCTCTGGCCTTTCTTGCCCTTCTTGGTGGTAACGAGGATAACCCCGCCGGCGGCCCGCGACCCGTAAATGGCCGTGGCCGAGGCATCCTTCAGCACTTCCATGCTCTCAATGTCGGCCGGGTTGAGGTTGCTGAGCGGGTTGTTCGGCACGCTGCCCAAGGCCGAGGTATTGCCCGTGAAAGTCGGAATGCCATCAATCACAATCAGCGGCGTCGAGCTCAGGTTGATGGAGTTTACCCCCCGGATGCGGATAACGGGCGGGTTGTTCAGCACGCCGTTGGGCGTGGTGATGTTCACGCCCGGCGCGCGGCCCTGCAAGGCCTGGTCGAAGCTCTGTACCGGCGCGGTCGCAATTTCTTTGCCGGTAATGGTGGCCACGTTGCCCGTAAGGTCGCGTCGGCTCTGGGTGCCGTAGCCCACCACCACCACCTCTTCGAGGCTCTTGGTGTCGGTTACCAGACTGACGTTGAAAGATGTCCGGTTGCCGATGGCGACTTCCTGGGTGGCGTAGCCCACGTAGGAAAACACCAGCGCGGTGGCCGTGGCGGGGGCGGTCAGGGAAAACTTGCCGTCCGCATCGGTGGAGGTACCCAGTTTGGTGCCTTTCACGAGCACCGTCACGCCCGGAATAGAAGCCCCATCCGAGCCGCCCACCGTGCCGGTGATGGTCCGGTCCTGGGCCCTTAGGTCGTGCGCCGCGAGGCCCAGGACCATGAACAGAAATAAGAGTAAGCGTTTTGTCATGTGAGTGATTGGTTGGTGATAAATGGAGTAACTGAATTGCCGAATGTAATTACGATTTTCTAATTAAGGTGCTTTATTGTCAGTGATGATGCCAATTGGGTATTTTTTGCATAAATATTGTGCTCATAATTTGGAAAAATTGACAGTGAAAATATTTGCTAAAATATTTATTCATAAAGTCAGGTTGTGCTGATGGCTCAGTCAGGAGGCGGCAGTAGGATAGTGACTATAAAAAAAAGCCCGTCCGTTGATTTCTCAACTGGGCGGGCTTCAGCAATTAAGCTGCCTGGTATTCTAATTCTTCGCAAATGACCTGGGCATATCCAGCCCTGCGTTCCCGGCGGCTACCACGGCACGGGCTTGCCCTGCCAGGTCACGAAGCTGCCGTTTTCCTCGGCGTGCAGCTGCTCGGCCAGGCGGATGATGCCGCGGGCCGAGTCGGCCGGCTCCTGGGTAGCGTGGTCGCCGCCCATGTCGGTACGCATCCAGCCGGGGTCCACTATCACCGAAATTAGGCCGTATTTACCGATTTCGGCCGCCAGACTGCGCATGTACATGTTCAGAGCGGCCTTACTGGCGCTGTAGTGATAGGGGTCGCCGGTGGCTTTCCACGTCAGCGAGCCCTGGCCCGATGAGATGCTAAGAATGCGCCCCTTGCGCCCGGCGCGCAGCAGCGGCAGCAGCGCCTGCGACACCAGCAGCGGCCCAATGGCATTCACCTGCATGGTTTCCATCGCATCGTCGTGGGTGAGCTGGCCCAGGCGTTGGTGGGCATCGCCGGAGCCCGCGTGCGGGTACACCCCGGCGTTGTTAATGAGCACGTCGAGGCCATCGGTATTGGCCTGCACGGCTTGCACGGCTGCCGAAACGGAGGCCGCATCGGTCACGTCGAGGGGCAGCAGCACGAGGCGGTCGGCATATTGCTGCTTCAGGGATTGCAGCTCGGCGGCCTGGGCGGGCTGCCGGCTGGCGGCGAATACCTGGTCGCCGCGCTCCAGGTATTGGCGGGTAAGTTCGAGGCCCAGGCCCCGGTTGGCTCCGGTGATGAAAGCGCGCATGTGGTGAGTTGAAGATTTAGCTTGAAGATTTGGGGCCGAAGTTTACGCACAAAAGCCCAACCTGTGGCAACGTTTGCGCAAAAGGCTTTTTAAAAACAGCCCTAATTTGGCATTTCTTTCAACCACCGGAAATCCCGAAATCACTGTCCTGTATGGCCGCTATAATCTCCAGTCTCTCGGCTTCTGAAGCTCGTGCCCTACTGCCCCAGCTCCACGAGTTGCTCCACGATGCCGTCGATTCGGGTGCTTCCGTCGGTTTCCTGCCGCCATTACCCGCCGCCGAGTCGGAGGACTATTGGCAAAGCGTCATCGAAGCCGTGGAAGCCGGGCACCGGGTGCTGCTGGTGGCCCGCCAGCCCGGCACTGGCGACCTACTCGCCACTGTACAGCTCGACCTGGCCACCCGCCCCAACTCCCTGCTCCGCGCCGAAGTATCGAAGCTGCTGGTGCACCGCCGGGCGCGCCGCCAGGGCCTGGCCCGGCAACTGCTCGTGGCTCTGGAAGACCACGCCCGCACCCTGGGCCGCACCACGCTGGTGCTTGATACCCGGCAGGGCGACATTGCTGAGCAGTTGTATCAATCAATGGGTTATCAGTTTGTGGGCGCTATCCCGGCTTATTTCATCAACTTCGATGGGCAGCCGCACGCTACGGCGGTGTATTATAAATTATTAGCCGCTAAATAAAGAAGGCGGCAGTCATCGGAATGACTGCCGCCTTTTGAGCTAACGAAATGCTGAAAACTACCCCGCCGCGATGGCCTTGCGGCGCGAGCTGGTTTTGGGCAGCCGCTCCTCGCCCTGGGCCAGCAGCTCGTCGTCGCGTTCTGTTTTCTTCACCCAGCTCACCGAGTAAAGGTCCTTGCGGCGGTCGCGCAGGTTGCGCACCGCGCCGCTGGTGTTCAGGTCTTTGAGCAGGTCAAGGTCGAGGTCGGCAATTAGCGTCATCTCCGTGTTCGGCGTGGCTTCGGCCACGATGGCATCGTGCGGGAAGGCGAAGTCGGAAGGACTAAATACGGCCGACTGCGAATATTGAATATCCATGTTCTCGACGCGGGGCAGGTTGCCCACCGAGCCGGTGATGGCCACGTAGCACTCGTTCTCGATGGCGCGGGCCTGGGCGCAGAGGCGCACGCGCTGGTAGGCGTTTTTGGTGTCGGTCCAGAAGGGCACGAACAGGATTTTCATGCCCTCGTCGCTCAGCATCCGCGACAGCTCGGGGAATTCCACGTCGTAGCACACCAGAATACCGATTTTGCCAAAATCCGTGTCGAAGCACTTCAGCTTGTCGCCGCCGCGCATGCCCCAGTAGCTGGCTTCGTCGGGCGTCACGTGCAGCTTATACTGCTCATCTACAGTGCCATCACGGCGGCAGAGGAAAGCCACGTTGTGTAGCTTCTCGTCCAGATAAACGGGCATCGAACCGGCCACGATGTTGATGTTGTAGCTCACGGCCAGCTCCATCATCTTGGCCTTGATGGGCTCGGTGAAAGCTGCCATGGCCCGGATGGCCACGGCCGGCGAGTCCTCGTTGGTGAGGGCCATGAGCGGGGCGTTGAAGAATTCCGGAAACATCACGCAGTCAGCTTTGTAGCCGCTCACGGTGTCCACGAAAAACTCAATTTGCTGAAGCAAATCCTCCAGCGAGCGGGTGGCGCGCATCTGCCACTGCACAATGCCGATGCGAACGTTGGATTTAGTGTTGCCGATGAGCTTTTCCGTCTCCTCGTAGTACACGTTAATCCACTCCAGCAGCGTGGCGTAAGCCTTTGATTCGGAGTCGTAAGGCAGGTAGCCGCGAATGATTTTACGCACGTAAAAATCGTTCGAGAGCTGGAAGGTGAGAATGGGGTCGGTGAGCTCCTTATTGCGCACCTTTTCCACGTACTTGGCCGGCGTCATCTCGTTGGCGTAGGTGGCGTAGCCGGGAATGCGGCCGCCTGCTACCATGGCGCGCAGGTTCAGATTCTCGCACAGCTCTTTGCGGGCGTCGTAGAGGCGGCGACCCAGGCGCAGGCTGCGGTATTCGGGGTCCACGAATACGTCGACGCCGTAGAGCGTATCGCCGTCGGAGTCGTGGGTATCGAACTTGCCGTTGCCCGTGATTTTGGCGTAGGTGTGCTTGTCGCCGTACTTGTCGTAGTCCACGATGATGGCCAGCGCGGCAGCCACCAGCCGGCCGTTGTCCTCGATGCCAATCTGGCCCTCCGGAAACTTGCGGATGAGGGCGCTGAACTCGTCGGCCGACCACGCGCCTTCCATGTTGGAATACACCTGGTCCATGATGTCCTTGATGGCCTTGAAATCGGAGCGGCGCAGTGTGCGCAGCACCAACTTATGGGCGGGCACGGCGGTGGGCGTGAGGCGCTCGATGGCCGCGGCCGGGGCGGGCTTGCCCACTTTTTTGGCGTGCGCGCCGCCGGGCGCGGCCTTGCCGTTGGAAGCCACAGACGCGGCAGGTTTGCCGTTGGAAGAAGTTGCCATAAAATCGAAAAAGCGCTGTGTAAGGGATTGGGCCGCGAGCCGGCCCGGTGGCCGGTCATGGACTCAGCCCAACAAAATTACCCGTAAAAAAACCCGTTGGCGGCGTTCGCCAACGGGTACTTCAACGGAAAAACGGTCAAAACGGTGCAATGTTCCGCCAAAGCTACTCGCGCACCAGCCGGCGGGTAGCGGTACCC
>NZ_JBCEVZ010000084.1:0-18661 GCF_038448715.1 Hymenobacter segetis
TTGCTGAACACCCCCCGTACCGGAACCAGCCTCATTGCAGGTCGGATATTCGCGGTTTCTTTCTTCCTTTACAGGACAGTATCCCGCCTTCAGATGCCTGCAATATTATATCAACCGGCCGCTACGCCCCAGTCAGTATCAGACCAGGGATTGTGGACGCCCGGCCTGACGCCGGAATTCCAAGGCGCTGCAGACTTGGTGCCGGGTTTGTTACGCTGCAGCCCCAAACTGGTGGACGTCCTAGCGAATGGCCCTGGCTACATCGTCTACTCTGTATTCGATTGCGAAGACGAAATCAATCCGGCCGCAATGGAAGTGGTGGGAAAGCTGACCGGCCAGTCGTTTGATATTGAAAACGAAGACGAGATACTACGCGGACCGGTTCTGGTCGTCTTGGCCGGACACACACAGACCCCATAATTTGCTCGTGCTGCTTCCACCACTGGCCACCGAATACGGGTGCTTGGTGTAGTGACTGTGGTTCTGACGCTTACTTCTAAATACTTTCCCAGCCCGTACTATGCCCATGCCCGCAGAGATTCTGGAGTCAATGCTTGATTCTGAACTGGAAAAGTTCTCGGAGATAAGTGGCTTACCGGGAAGCGCTGTTGTCAACATAGTCAGGGAAATGGACATTGTTTACCTGTATCTGCGTGGCAGCGGACAGTTTGACGCTGCCTATACAGACTATTTTGAAACCATTCATCAGTATGGATGGCCACTGCTACTCCAAGCATGGTATTCAAAAATCGAGCAGTCCGAGTTCCAGCAAGTCCTGTACTCAAACAACGATATTACTGCCTGGGCCGACTCTGTCATTCACGCAACTGGTAAGCTTGCTTTTGCTCGGCAGCTGGTAATGTTCTGCAAAATGGGCTTTGCCTCAATCAGTCAGCCAATTGAAAGCGAGTTTGTATTCGCTACTACGGAATCCTATTCCAATGCTGAATTTTTTGACCTGCATGACTGGCAGTTTGTGCAGAAGCATATAGTCGGGCAGCTGACAAGCAAAAAAGCTGACAAGGACAGATTCGACGCTGACCGGGTCTACAAGCGGGTTATGCTCTCGGTTAAGAGCCCCGACAGACGAACCATTGCCTATCAGGCAACCCCTTACGTTACGGAATACTTCATTCAACAGGGCCGGCAGCACATTTTTCGCAAACAGGTCCACGACGATTTTGACGAAGCAGACCTGTTCGGGCAGGTACCTTATGGGGCCTACGTCACCATGGTCGAGTACCTGGCTGGTCTAGCGTTGCTCCATAAGGCGTTCTGTGAAGCGGCACACAAAAAATATGACCGCCTCGAACTGCGAAACATTATATCCTTATTCTGTTCCAGAGAAGGTGTTGTCGCCGACCTCGCCCGGTACCTGGGTCGTGCCGGGCAGGAGGTTAGCGGCATGCTGAACCATATCACGCTGAATAAAGACAATTACCAAGCTTACCTGTCAATTCCCCGCATAGCTCCGCCTCCTTTTGTTCAGGTTTCAGATTCGCAGCTACTGCGCTCGACCGCCGGATGCCTCAATAACCCTTTTCAGTTTCTGAACCATGAATTGAAAAGAACCTGCGAGCTGGATTACTCCAAAGCAGTGAACAACCGGGAGGACCGGTTCAGGAGAATGATATTTGGCTTCTTCACAGAGGACCGGTTCGTGCGTATTCCAGTTGAGATACGCATGTCTATTGACGGGCGCGAAACGGATATCGACGCGGTTGTCTTTGATAAAGCAACCAAGTCACTGGGGTTATTCCAGCTAAAATGGCAGGACCCGTTTGCCAACTCCATGCAAAAGCGGCGCAGTGTCATCAGCAACCTCCAGAAAAATGCCTTGAGCTGGCTTGACAAGGTGGTGACGTGGGTAGAGCGGAACGATGTGAAAACGACCCTCAACGCGCTGCAGATTACGCGGCATTCCCCGGCAGAAAATGCGATAGGCAACGTGTATTTCTTTATCATCGGTCGTCACAGTATTCATTTCACAGGGGTTGAGCAGGACGAGCGAGCCGCCTGGGGCTCTTGGCCACAATTACTGGCAGGAGCCGCTCGCATCACCAAGCAGGCGACAGAGTCCGACCCGATTCATCACATGCATAGTCACCTGAAGCACGATGCGCCACGATTGAGAATGGAGCGCGAAGGTTCTCCGGTACTGGCCGATTTCAACCTTCGGTTTGAGAACTTTCAGATAAGCCACCTAAGCCGCACTGAGTAGTACCCTCAGTTAAAGGGTTGGCACAATGTTGGCTGCATTTTTTATAATCGATTCGACGGATTTTGCCATTTACTATCCTGCTGCGGCATTAAAAAGCAGGCCTGCGGAGGCACGAATTCGTTGACTGTTTCAACTCTAGATGATTACATAGGAATGCTTTGACAAAAAAGCAGCATCAGGAGAGTCACAAAAAAGGGCATTACCAGCACCGAAAGCCCGAAAACACCTCGCATGCCGGGTGTGGGCCGCTCGAAGCTAATGCGCGGCGAGCTGCCGCTGGCCGCGCTATGCACGGCCAGCGGCAGCTTGATTGCAAGACTACGCTTGCTCCTTTATTAGATACGCACTCTCAGTCCGTAGATGTAAGACAGGCAAGTTGCGCCTGGAAGGTAGCCAGCGCCTCGCCATCCGGCAGCAAAAACCGCTGGCTAGGGCTATCCGGCGGAAACTGCAGCAACTCGTTCTGCACGTCGAGGCTACGCAGCAGCCGGTGCAGCAACCGGGGCTCTTCCTTCTTCAGGTTGCCGTTTTTCAGGTTGATGATGGTGGTGTAGGGAAACCTGTGCGCTTCGCAAAACGGCAGTAGCCCGCCCCGGGCAATCATCTTCAATCGGTTCTGGGCGTAGAGCAGCGCGTCCTGATAGGGCAAGGCTAGGCTCAGGTCGGGAAAGCTCAGGGGCGCTACTTCCGGCCCGCGTTTTTCTTCTTCCATGCTTTGTAGCTTTTAATCATTTCGGCGGCCTGCTCGGCCGTGGTGGCCCGGGCCTGCTCCTCTGTACAGTCGGGCTTAAACTTAGCTTTTACCTCCCCATCGGTGACGTAGAGGCCCCACTCGTTGCGGCCAATGGTATACTTGCCCACGGTGGCCAGCACGTTTTTGGCGGCCTCCGCCTGGGCTTTGATGAGGTAATTGACGGCCAGGGCCGGGGTAACGGCCGCGACCGTGATACCGGCCGGCACGTTGAAATACTGCTCGCGCCACTTCAGGTAAACGCCTTTCGGCCCCTGGCCTACCACCACCGGTTTGCCCTCGTGCTGGACCACCTCGCGAGGAGCCGACGCCCGGCGCTGAGCAATCAGGTTCTGGGCCTGCGCCTCGCTCAGCTGCGCAGAGCTGATGCTTTCGGGAAGGTTGTAGTATTTCTCATCATGCAGAATGTAGGGGCCATTTTTGCCGGTTCCCAGCAGCATCTCCGCGCCTTCGAAGTGGCCGATGAGGCGCTTTTGCAACTCGGACCGGTCCGGGGTGAGTTGGTCGGCAGCGACCACCCAGCCCAGCAGGTTCTGGTCGAACATCGGCACGAACTGCTGGTAGGTTTGCTGGCCCCGGGCAATCTTGTCGAACACGGCTTCGCAGCCGGCAGTGAACTTGTAGTCCATCACCTTGGGGAAGTTGCGCTCCAGAAACTCTGTGACCTGGGTGCCGGTGGCCGTGGGCAACAGCTTATCCTTATCGGCGCCCAGCGTCTCACTGCGCTGGCTGGTGGTCAACTGCCCGCCCTGCCAGGTTAGCACCTGCGCCGTAAGCTTCTTGCCCGCCACGCTGCCGGTGCTGATGTACTTGCGGGCGAAAATCGTGCGCAGGATGGACGCGTAGGTACTCGGGCGGCCAATGCCCTGCTTTTCCAGGTCCGCGACTAGGGTCGCCTCGTTATAGCGCTTGGCGGGCCGGGCAAAGCTCTGGCGCGCCTCCAGCTTTATTAGCGTCAGCGCCTCTCCCTCCTGCACCGGGTGTTTAAGCGTCATTTCCGCTTCGTCGTCGGGCTCCTCCCCTTCTTCCTCGGCGTCCTGATACACGACCAGGTAGCCGGCACGGGTGAGCACGCGGGTGGCACTGGTGTAGGTGTCGACGGCATCGGCCGCCGGGGCGATGGTTATCGTGGTGTGGTCGTACTGGGCAGCCAGCATCTGCGAGGCTAGGGCGCGGGTGTAAATTAGCCGGTAGAGCGCCTGCTCGTCGGGCGTGTCACCGGCGCTGGCCTGCTCCCAGTGGGTGGGGCGGATGGCTTCGTGGGCCTCCTGCGCGCCGTCCTTGTTCTTGGTCTGGCGGGCCTGGAACTGGCCGGCCCCAAACTGCGCCGTAATCTGCGCCTGGGCCTGCTGGGTGGCCTCCTCGCCCAGGTTCACGCTGTCGGTGCGGATGTAGGTGATGTGGCCGCCCTCAAACAGCTTCTGGGCCAGGTCCGACACCTTCTGCACGGTAAACCGGAGCTTTTTCACGCCCTCCTGCTGCAGCGTCGAGGTGGAGAACGCCGGCGCGGGCTGGCGCTCTACCGGTTTTTTCTCCACGTTCAGTACGCCAAAGCCCGCGCCGTGGCCGACCGGCGGCAAATACACCTGCGCTTGGTCGAGCGCGGTGAAGGGTGGGGCCGTGCGACGGGCCCGCAGCTGCTCGCCGTGGCTGGTCTGCAGGGTGGCCACCACCGGTACGGTGAACGTGTCCGTAAACTGCTGAATCTGCCGCTCCCGCTCCACCACCAGGCGCACGGCCACCGACTGCACCCGGCCGGCCGAGAGGCCCACCGCCAGCTTGCGGTTCAGCACGGGGCTGATGGTAAAGCCAACTAATCTATCCACAGCCCGGCGGCCCTCCTGGGCGTGCACCAGGTGTAGGTCCACCGTCGTGGGCGCGGCCAGCGCGGCCCTGATGGCCTTCTCGGTGATTTCCTGGAAGGCAATGCGCTTGGTCGTGCGCGGGTCCAGGCCCAGCACCTCGCAGAGGTGGAACGCAATGGCCTCGCCTTCGCGGTCGGGGTCGGTGGCCAGATACACGCCCTGGGGGCCGGCAGCTTTGGCCAGGCGGCGCAGGTTGGCGACCACGGCCTTTTTGTCGTCGCTGATGACGTACTTCAGGGCGTGGCCGTGCTCGCGGTCAATGCCAATGTCGCCCCCGCCCACGGGCAAATCCCGGATGTGGCCGACTGACGCGGCCACCTCATATTCGGGCCCCGCGTAGCCCTTGATTTTCTTAATCTTGTTGGGGCTTTCGACAATTATAAGCTTCATGCTGCGTGGCTAGTACGCAGCGAAACTACCAAGCCCGGTTAGCCCTTCGGAGAAAAAAGGACGAGTGGTAAAAAGTCGGGGGTGAAGTGCGGAAACTGGCTACGAATGGTCGCGAAGCTGCTGCCTGAGCTAGGCGTTTCCTGACTAAAAGCTAGCCGAACCTTATTCGCGCAGCGCGGGACCACCGAACGCGAGCGCCCGTCCGGCCGGGCCGAACGGGCGCTCGCCGGGTTAGCTGTTGCCGTACATATTCGACTCGCCCCCGTCGATGGCAATGGTCTGGCCGTTGAGGTAGGAGGCCTCGTCGCTGAGCAGGAAGGCCACCACTCTGGCTACTTCCTCGGGCAGGCCCAGGCGCTTGGTGGGGTTGCGCTGGGCGTATTCGGTTTCGGCCTGCTTGGGGTCGGCCGGGTTCACCTGTTTGAAGGCGCCGGCCACCATCGGCGTGAGGATGGCGCCCGGGGCAATGGCGTTGGTGATAATGCCGTAGCGCCCGTACTCCAGGGCGGCGTTTTTCGTCATGCCCGACACGGCGTGCTTGCTGGCCACGTAGGGCATCTGGTTGAGCACCCCGCGGATGCCGCCCACCGAGGCCACGTTCACAATGCGCCCGTATTGCTGGGCCTGCATGACGGGCAGCACGTAGCGCAGCCCGTAGTACACGCCCATCAGGTTGATGTCGATGACTTTCTTGAACACGTCGATGTCGTAGTCCACGATGCTGGCCTGCTTGCCCTCGATGCCGGCGTTGTTATAAAGGCCGTCGATGCGCCCGAAGGCCTTGACCGCTTCGTCGACGTAGTGCTTGACGGCCGCTTCCTGCGATACATCGGCCACGACGGTGACCAGGCGGGCCGCCGGCGTTTGGGCGGCAATCTCCTGTTGGGCCTTGGTTAAGCTGGCCTGGTTGTAGTCGACCAGCACGAGGTTGGCCCCGCGGGCGGCGAGTTCTTTGGCCGCGGCCAGGCCCAGGCCCATGGCGGCCCCGGTGATGATGATGCTTTTCTCTTGAAACTGGCTCATAAAAAACGGTAAATGGTGAACGGCGAGGCGGGCCGGCTTGGCCCGTCAGTACCTCCCGGCCGCTTACAGCGGGCCGGAGCACCTTTTCAAAAGCCCGTTTTCCAGGATTTGTTTGGCCCGTATAGCTCAAGGGTTAGCTCGACAGTCATCTTCCCACCAACTGTTTAACGCATTGCTCCTGGTTGCCGGGGAGCGCCTCTAGTGAACTCTGGAACCCTAGGCGGCAGGCCAACAAGGTCCTGTGCGCGCAGTAGTTGCCCGGCCCCCACTTATCCGCACCAGGTACCCAATTGCAAAAAATAACCTGCGTCGCGTCCTCAGTCAGGCTTACCCGGCGTCGGGCTGATTCTTCTTGAAGCGCGGGCGGCCCAGCGCCGGCGCGGGCGGCTCCACGGGATTGTCCATCTGCTTCTGGGCCAGCTTGGTCATGGTGAGCAGGTCGGATTTAGCCAGTTCGGCCACCTTCACCAGCTCATCCAGCGTGAAGCTGCCGGGCTTGGACATGCGCACGTTGAGCGTGTTGTGCGAGATGCCGATGTGCCGGGCCGTATCGCTGCGCATGCCCAGGGCGTGAATCAGTTCGGCCAGCGAATTATAGGAACTTGGTTTAAGCATAGCCGGGGCCGCAAAGAGGTCTAACACGAGCAAAGATTAGTCAATTTTTGCAACATTACGGCCCCCGCCGCCCCGTAGTTCGGCTACTCAAAAAAGCTGGGCGCCTGATAGCGGACAATCTCCGCTCCGTCCGGCTCAGTGATGCGGTCGAGGAACACCAGCACATTGCCGTCGCGGGCCTCGCGCTCGTCGGCCCGCTGCCAGATGGAGTAGAGCTCGGAGTAGGGGAAGAAATTCATCTGGTCGAAACCGCTGGCGAAGCCCTGCACCATTTCCTCGACCTGTTCGCGCTGCTCGTGGGAAACGTCATTGTACACCCAGCGCAGAAACTCTGCCGTGTCGGCCGGCAGGTCGAAGTAAGCCACCGTCTGCGGTACGGTGTGGCTGCCCATGTAGAGCAGCAGCTCCCAGAGCCGGTAGTGATTTTTTTCTCGCTGCCAGTATTCCACGATGTCCCGACGCCCAGTCCCCACGGCCTGCCCGGCAAACTTCATCGTGCCGGGGTCCGCCTCAAGGGCTTTGCGAAAGCCATAATCGGTGGCCCAGTCTTTTTTCGTGAGGCTCTGAAAGTTGTACATGCCGGGGTGTAGTGGTCAAGCGTTGGAGAGGCAAGTTAAGGCAAAGCCGGAACTGAAAAACCACTTTTTATAAGCGCCTATTCTAGCCTCAAGGTGGGTAAAGGGATATCCCACTCGCGGTAGGCGGTGGTATAGCGGTCGGCCACGATGGCCAGGCGCTCGGACTGGTCGTCGCGTTTTATCCAGACGTGCGAGCTGCCGCAGTGCACGCGGTAGCCGGGACCCAGCAGCTGGCGGGCAGCATCGGCAAACTCGCGCAGGTCGGTCGTGTCCGGCGCGGCCTCAATAAGCTGCCGCAACTGCTCCAGGCGCTGCGCTTCGGGGGAGTCGGCCGGTTGCTGTTCAACGGCTAGGTAAGCCAGCTGCGGGGCGAAAACGGGGCTATTCTGAGAGGGCTGAGTGGTCGGAGGCATGGCAAAAAGAACAAAAGGGAGAAAATGGCTACCTAACGGGTGGTTCAGAACTGGCCAGCTCCCGCGCGAGCAGTAGTACCCGGGCGTTGTGGAAGGCCTGGCCGAACACGCCGCGCTGGTAGTCGCGGGCCAGCTGGCCCACGTTGGCAAACTCGTAGCGCAGGCCCGTATCGCCCAAAGGCTGCAAAAACTGGTCGGCCTCCTCGGCGCTGAAGCCGCTCAGGTCACGGCCGTCGCTGAGCAGCAGCTGCACGCCGGGGCGCTCGTGGCGGCCCCGCTCGTAAGTGGTGTAAATCAGGCCCACGGCCCGCTCCCGGGCGTAATACACGGCATCGCCAACAACTAAATCATGGAGCTGGGGCATGGTAGCAGGGTTAAAGTAGCAGGAGAGAAAACTGACCGCCCTGGTCCTCGCGGGTAGCCCGTAGCGCCTCACGGCCGATGGGGCGCACCGCCCGCACCAAGGCACTGAGCACGTCGAAATCAGGCTGGGTATTGATGTGGAGCCCGAGCCGCTGGGCTACTTCGGCAGTCAGGCCGTCGCTGTCCAGGCCTCTGCCCAACTGCTGCATCAGCATTTCCACGTCGGTGATGGCGGCAATAACCCGGCTGCGGTACTGGTTCCAGCCCGGGTGGGTGATGGTAGGGGCTTCGCTGGCACGCATCAGGCAGGGGCTAAAGGTGGGTATCGTAGCCCGTGACCGAAGTGAACAGGGCCGGCAAGTCCTCCCCGTACACCATTTCAAACGTCTGCTGGTTGGTGATAACCGGCTCCCAGTCGACCAGCTTCTGGTGGTAAAATTCCACCTTGTAGGTGTCGGTGGGCATGAGGGTAATTTTCAGGCGGTTCACCCGGGCCTGGTTGTCGCGCAGGTCCATGCGCAGCCAGGGATTGGGGTTGCTGGCCGTCCGTCCGGCGGCCATGAGCTTATCGGCCCCGGTTATCACCAGGAAGCGACGTCCTCCCAATTGTGATAAGATGGTATAAGCTTCTTCGACGATTTCGGGTTTGGCGCTCATAAACGGCTTTTTTAGTGCGTTGCTGATACTTATTAAACGTGAAATCAATTATTAATGTTTCAATTTTATTTAAATTATATTATCAATTATTGACTAATTAGTGGTGTAAGCAGGCTCTCTGAATAACTTTTCCCCTCTCGTTTTTTTGGAAATCCAGCCCGGTACTGGCCACTGGCCGGGTGCTTATGCGTTCAGTCGGTCCGGTCTTGCCGTTTTAAACTGCTGGTCTATGCTACCCTGTACAGGGCTTTGGTGGCTAGCTATTTGTCTTCGCCTTGGTAACAGCCCGGTTGCCGCCTCGCAAGTATGTCCACGCAGCTCATGCTCGTCCGGGCGGTTCGATATGGGCCTAGGAAGAGGTGTTCCCGTCGCTCAAGGAAAGTAGGTAGTGAGTGAAGTCCTGAATATCTTCGTTTCTGGCGCTTAAACCACACTTTTGGCTTATAAAACCTTTCCCTTAGTACAGTATAAGCTGCGCGAAAAGTTGGGTAAATGTTCGCAATCGGCTTATAAAACCTTTCTTTTAGCTTACTCAAAGGTTAGTGAAAACCTATTGGCAGGCTTATAAAACCTTTCTTTTCGAAGATGAATCGTGCCTAGTGCCTCAGCTGCGGAGGAATTGACGGCCGTGAGCAAGTCATCAATGGGCCAGTGGGAGACTTATAAAACCTTTCCTTTCGTCATTGTTATCTCCTGCTCTCAGGCAGTTGGTATCTTTATAGAAGGGTTTAAAGCTGCT
This sequence comes from Hymenobacter segetis, assembly GCF_038448715.1. Lineage (GTDB taxonomy): Bacteria > Bacteroidota > Bacteroidia > Cytophagales > Hymenobacteraceae > Hymenobacter > Hymenobacter segetis. The sequence continues at coordinate 9,616 of NZ_JBCEVZ010000084.1, forward strand.
TCAGAAGGGCTGTTCAAATGCCAAAGGATGCCCTCTACTTTATTTGTATCATATTTAATATAAATAAAGTACAATCACTGTTTTTTAATGGGTGGGCATCCGATTTTGTTGTTTTCTGTTTTGGTCCCCGGCCCACCCGCCGTCAGACCTTTTAAAAGCCTTTTTTTGTCCTCGTCACAAGCTTGTGAGATTTGTTAGTTATTTGTCTTATTTGTAGGGCTTGTAACGTGTTGATTTTCATGGCCTATGGAGGCACTTAGGAAAGGTTTTATAAGTCAAAGGAAAGGTTTTATAAGTCTAAAGGGAAGGGATTATAAGCGAAGGGAAAGGTTTTATAAGTCCAGAGGAAAGGTTTTATAAGTGAAAAGAAAGAACCTTAAGGGAAAACTTTCTTTTAGTCTTTCCTTTTGACATCTCGTTGTTATCTTCGCCTATACTACCACTTTCCCACCCCCATGCAAGGTCTTGATACTGCGGCTGCTATAGCCAATTCCACCGGGCTCGAAATTCGACAGCACAACGCCATCACGACGGCGCGCTACGAGATGACCGCCTGCGAGATGGACATCGTGTTCTACCTCCTCTCGCTCCTAAAGAAAGAAGACCGCATTGGCACCTTCTACCGGGTGAAAGTACTGGACCTTCAGCATCTCACCGGCCGGCAGTGGAACTACCAGCAGTTTCTGGAAGCTACGTCGGCCTTGCGTACCCGGGAATACGTGATTGAAGACAACAAGCGCATTCTGCAGGTGGGCCTGCTGGCCTCGGCGGAGTACATGAAGGGTGAGGGCGTCATCGAGTTGGAAATCTCGGAGAAGATTCGCCCGTATCTCATCGACTTAAAGCGCAACTTCACGTCCTTTCGTTTGCAGGCGGCTTTTAGCCTGAGCAGCAAGTACGCCAAGCGCATCTACCAGATTGCCTCGCAGTGGAAAGACAAATCCGAAACCCGCACCTTCACGCTGCACGACCTTAAGGTGATGCTGGCGCTGAAAGACCCCAAGGGGGTTGAGCCGGAGCAGTACACCAAGGTGTCCATGTTCCAGAAGTACGTGCTCGACGTGGCGGTGACACAAATCAACCAGAATACGGACCTGCACATCGGCTACGAGCTCATCAAAAAGGGCCGCTCCTTCGAGAGTATCCGCTTTCAAATCAAGCAGCAGGAGCCTCATCAGCTGCCCCTGCCATTCGAGCAGCCCCTGGATGACTCCCGGCTGCAGATGGCACGGCAGCGGCTGGCGGAGCTCGATATCCGGGACACCCGGCTGATTGAGCAGATTCTCGGCGAAGCGCGCATGGTGGATGAGCTTTTTGCCTTCTGCTACAAGCTCAAAACGGGTAAGGTGAAAGCATCTACTAATCCTGGGGGACTGTTTTTAACTGTGGTGGGGCTTCGCAAATCTCAAGCGGCACCCGTCAAAAAGTAACCGCGACAGTATAAAGACTAGTACATGTGGAGCCTGCTCTGGCAAAAGCTCATATTCGGGGTGATTAAGAGTAAAAAACAGTACAAAATGTTAATGATTTTTATGCCTTTTTTGACTATTAATCAGTTAGTTAAGGCTGAATTCCAGCGCGGTTTCTTCACACTCCCTTATGCCGGTACTAGACCGTACTTACCAGTGGCTTCGGGCGCAACCTGAGGCACTCATTGAGTCAGGAAGAATGCGGTAATACCCGGCAAGGCCGGCCAGAAAGCAATTTCTGGCCGGCCTTTTTTGCCTGAAGGCTCATGGTTTAGTGCCTTGGCTCCAAGGTAACCGGGGGCACATTGCCATTGACGCCGAAGGCCAAGGAGTGCCTGCTGGTGTCAACCCGGCTACTTCTCAACGACGATTTTTCCTCTTAGCGCCGCCTCCAGCTCGAAACGTGAAAGTGCCCCGGTTTACCCTCGTCGTGAACCTTTCTGCCGCTCAGCATCTTGATACCCGTTGGGCCCAGCCTTATCGCCAAGCGCCGGGGGCTGGGCCTTACACCCCTTTGAAACCAAAACAAGTAGCAGCGTTACCGCATGAGACAGCTTAAAATCAGCAAGCAGATTACCAACCGCGAAAGCCAGTCACTCGACAAGTATCTTCAGGAGATTAGCAAGGTGAGCATGGTGTCGATAGACGAGGAAGTCGAGCTGGCTCAGCGCATCCGCGAGGGCGACCAGATGGCCCTCGAAAAGCTGACCAAAGCCAACCTGCGTTTCGTCGTCTCGGTGTCCAAGCAGTACCAGAACCAGGGCCTGACCCTGGGCGACCTCATCAACGAGGGCAACCTGGGGCTGATTAAAGCCGCCAAGCGCTTCGATGAGACGAAAGGGTTCAAGTTCATCTCCTACGCCGTGTGGTGGATTCGCCAGAGCATCCTGCAGGCCCTGGCCGAGCAGAGTCGCATCGTGCGCCTGCCCCTGAACCGGGTGGGCTCGCTCAACAAAATCAGCCGCTCGTTCTCGGAGCTGGAGCAGAAGTTCGAGCGCGAGCCCTCGGCCGACGAGATTGCCGAGCTGCTGGAGCTGAGCACCTCTGAGGTGGCGGACACGCTCAAAATCGGGGGGCGCCACGTCTCGATGGATGCGCCCTTTGTGCAGGGCGAGGAAAACCGCCTGCTCGACGTGATGGTGAATGCGGACGCCGAAAGCCCCGATGCCGGCTTGCTAGACGACTCCCTGCGCCGGGAGGTTCAGCGGGCCCTCTCGACCCTGACCCTGCGCGAGGCGGATGTCGTGACGCTCCACTTCGGGCTGAATGGGCACACGGCGCGAACGCTGGAGGAGATTGGTGAGCAATTTAGCCTAACCCGCGAGCGGGTGCGGCAGATTAAGGAAAAGGCCATTCGACGCCTCAAGCACACCACGCGCTCGAAGGCCCTCAAGCCGTACCTGGCCTAGCCGCGGCGGTCTACCTGATGGCCCGCTTCAGTAGTAGGGGTGTTGTTAAACATCACGCTGGTTTTTCCTTTTGTCGGCGGCCACCGGTCCCCAAATGAAAGCGCCCCGGCCAGCTGACCGGGGCGCTTTCGTTAAGTACTCAGGCGGGCGGGGATACCGGCCCTGGCGCATTCTCCACGCCCACTGGCTGCCGCACGGTGGGCGTGGGCGCTGAAAACCGTGAGCATCAGCTAGTCGCGCTGCTCGTCGGCCGGGTACTCCGGGTAGTCGGTGCTATCCTAGTTGTCGGCCAGCTCGTCGCATTCCTGGGGCGGGTACTCCGGAATCCAGTCGCCGTGCTCAGCCGGCGCAGGCTCCTGGCCGTTGGGCGTGAAGTCGAATGAATACCGCTCCTGCACCTCGGCCAGCGTTAGCGGGGTCAGTGTTGGATAGTTCGGGCCGTAGTGAAAGCGGGGCTCGATTTCCACGTAGTACTGCCCGCTGGGCTGCTGCCAAAGCGTTACCCGGCCGTTGCCCTCCCCTTCCCCGGGCGTGACCCGCCGGCCGGAAATGTAGGCATAGCTGTCCAGCGGCAGTTGGCCCAAGTCAAGCTCTAGGCGCTCCCAAGGGCACTCCCCGCTGCCCCCCATTTCTTCCTCGAACGCAACCCAGGTTCGCCACTCGTTTTTCTCCACGATGCGGCCCCGGTACTGCGCCCCCTGCTGCTTCATTTCCTCGGCTAAGGCGCTGAGCGTGTCGTACTGCTCGAACGTGTACGGTTCGCGGCCGGGGATTCGGAATGGTCCGGAAAACTGCGCGGTCAGATAGTCCACCTGGTCGGCCGTACCGGCGCGAAGGGCGAAAAGCTGCGGCTCCTTGCGCTCGTGGCTGTTCTCGTGAACCTCTAGGTAACGGTGCTCGGGAATCTCCTGCCAATTGGCCGGGTCGGCCAGCTGGGCCGCGTCCTGCCGGTCTGTGCCGGTGAAAGCTTCTACCTCATAAAAGCCGTAGTAGTCGGCCAGTCCTCCGTACACCACGGTAATGCGGCCGGTGTGAAGGTTGCGGTAGTAAAGCGGGGCCGAAATCACCCGGTAGTCCTGCGAGATGATTTCTACCACTTCGGGCACTTGGGCGGGGGCCGCTGGACCGGGCATGTAGGGCTCCAACTCCCGGCCGAAAAAATGCCCCAGCGTTACGCCTGAACCCCGTAGGTGCTCCGGCATCGTGTCTGGCTGGCAAAGGACGCCTAGCCAGCCCTCGCCGTGAAAGTACGCTTTCACTTCGGCCGGTCCGATGCCGTTCAGGTAGATGTGAACCCGGGCACTGATGGTGGGCACCTCGCCGCTGCCGGACCATTGGAGGCCAGCCGGTAAACCGGTTCGGGAGAGGAATCCTACCCACTGCGGGCACTGCTGCGGGTCACCGGCCCAATCAAAGGAGCTAAGTCGGGGCTGCTTGGCGGCGGGGGCTGGGGTTATCATATCGAATGGGAAAAGGGAGTAGTGAAAAGAAGAGCCGGGGACTAGGCGGCAAGGGCTAACTGGCTGCCGAATACCACGCCGGCGCGGGGGCTGCTGCGCATCCGGCGGCTGGCGGACTTGGCGTAGTGAGTAGTTTCAGTTACCAGTCCCAAAAAGCCGGCGGCATGGGTGTAGCCCTTCACCTCGGCCCGCTCCTGGTGGCCGTCGCGGTTCACCGTTACCGTGGCCCCTACCGCTGGCACGGGCTGCTGGGCCGACCAATGCAGCCCACCGGGCAGCATAGTTAAGCGGGGCGCGGCCTCGAACTCGGGCACCGGGTTGGTCAGCTGCGCAGCGGCATCCTGACGGGCTTGCCAGGCATCCTCGCGGGCCTGACGTTTGGCGGCGTTGGCAGCGCGGAGCCGGGCGAGGCGAGCAGCGGGAATGCGACGGGCGGGGCGGAAAGTGGCGGGGGCGTTCATACTGGAAAACGGGTTTGAGGTGAAAAGTGCGGCTAGAACCACGGGGCGGCTTCCCATGCTGCGAGCTCAGCGGCGGATACTACCGGAGGTGCGCTAGGCGCTTCGTCGGCGGGGTCAAATCGGTCGGCCCAAACCTCGCCGGGGGCTAAATCAAAAGATTCGTCAACCATTGATAAATAGCTGTTTTATAGTTCGTTGCTTATACCTATAAAACGCAAATCCAGCAATAATATTTCAATTTTATTTAAATTATAGTGATAATTATTGATTGTTTAAGTTGAGTACGGCGATAGTATTACGGTCGAATTTTTCCCTCTTGTATAGCTTTAACAATTGCTTTTTTGCAATTGCAATTTCCTTTTGTTGCCTGCCCCCGTGGCCGCCCGACGGAATAGCTCCACCGGGCGGTTGTTGGCCTTACTGCGGAGTGGCTTCGGCTCTGGGGGCTTCCTCCGCTTCGTAGCTGGGCACGATGCCCAGAATGTGGTTGGCGGCTTTCTGGCCCTGACTGGCTGCCGAAATAATCAACTGCTTGTCGTTGCGCAGGGCTTGCAGCCAGTTGGCTAAGTAGCTGGCGCTGCTGGGCTCGGTGCGGGTTAAGTCCAGCCCGGCCGCGTGGCTAAGGAACGAGGCCCCCAACTCGGCCACCAGCTCTTCCTTGGCGTAGGTTTCGCTGCCAAAGGCTGCTAATTCGGTGAGCGTGGCCCGGTCCAGCCGCTTGGCGTGGCCGGTGGAATGAGTCAACTCGTGAAACAGGGTGTGGTAGTAGTCTTCGGCCGTGTGGAAGTCGCTGGCCTCGGGCATGGTCACGGTGTCGGTGCTGGTGCGGTACATGGCTTCACTGCCTTTATGCAGCACCCGGGGACCACCCACGTAGCCGGCCAGCACCTGCTCGGCGGCCTGCTCGGGCGTGTGCTCACGGCTGGGCAGCGCGGGAAACGTCCACGCCACCCCATCAATCTGGGCCACGTTGAACACCGTGGAGTATTTCAGGAAAGCCTTTTTCTTCTCCTCGCCCTTGCCGTCCTCCTTCTTGGTCACGGTGAAGAAGACCACCGGCATGCCCTTCTCGCCCCGGCGCACCTGCCCGCCCAGCTCCTTGGCTTGGTTGTAGGTCAGGAAATACGGGTGCTCATACTCCAGCATCCCCAACAGCAGGGCATTTACGCCCTGATACACATGCTTGCTACGGTAGTTGCGGGGCGCGCCGTGGGCGGCGTTCCACGGCTGCTTCCACGGGGTCACGCCGTTCTCCAACGCCAGAATAATGCGGTTGGTGATGATTTCGTAAACGTCGGGGCGGGGAGCAAAAGGAGCGGGCTTTTTCATGAATTAACAGGTTGGTTTTATGCTTGCTGCTTATACTATTTAAACGCAAAAACCTGCATTAATGTTTCAATAATATGTAAATTAAAGTGTCAATTATTGATTATTATACCCTTGTATTTGGCACGGATTCTGATTTTTCCCTTTTGTTCTTTATTGCTCATCTCAGGTATTATTCGTCCGGTACTCATTGACGCGGCTGTGAATTGGTCGCCCGGCTTTTTCCTTTGGTTCGCGAAAGGGATGGCAGGGGTTCAGTCCGCAGGACCGCAGGCACCGCCGGAGCGCCGCACAGCCCGGCCCGGAGGGATTCGCCCAACTGCCTACCCCTGCTAAAGCGGCTACTCCATCGCTCAGCATGGGCATTAGCCGTGGATTTGCTACTTTTGGTAACGCTTTCAGCCGCCTGCTCACTTTCCTTCAATCCATGACATCTGCCAGCCAAGCTGCTTATCAGGCCCTACGGGATTACCTGAACTCGCTGCTCAGCCCCACCCACCCCGACCAGGCGCTGGTGGAGGTGCCGTCGGCGCTGCGCCCAAGCCTGGAAGCTTTTATGCGCGGCAAAACCGAGTACCAGGATGAGGCGGGACGGCGCATGATTTACGCCCACGACCTGGCCGCCTGGGCCGGCGACCTGATTCACGGTGCGGGCCTAATCACGCCCCTGCCCCTGGCTACGGTGGACGTGGCGGCGCTGCGGGCGGCCACCCTGCGGCAGGCTGCATGACGTGGGCCGAGATTGAACGCCTGACCGGACTGGTACAGCAGTTGCCTCCGGTGCGCCAGCAAACGAGCCAGCAGCTTAGTCAGGTGATGGTTTCGGCGCACTCCACCATGATTGAGGGCTCCCGGGTGACGGTGCTCGAAGCAATGGATTTTCTACTGGGCGAGTCCCCCATCCTGGGACCGGGCAAGCCCCTGGAGGGCTACGACATGCTGGGCGACCACGCCCGCGCCCTCGACCTGGCCTTGGAGCGGGCCGACGCGCAGCAGCTGCCCGGCCCGGCCTTCCTGCGGGAACTGGCAGGGTCTGTCATGCGCAGCACCGGCCGGCTCATTAACACGGCTTTGGGCACCGTGGACCCCACGCAGGGCGACCTGCGCCGCAACAACGTGTTTATCGTCGGGGCCAGCTCGTTTCCCAATGCGCAAAAGGTGCCGGCCCTGGTCGCGGCTCTGGTGGGGGAACTGCGCGAGCGGATGCCGGCGGCCGCCACCCTGCGCGAGCAGTTGGAGCTAGCCTTCGAGGCCCACCAGCGGCTGGTGAGTATTCACCCCTTCAACGACGGCAACGGGCGCACTTCCCGACTGCTCATGAACTACGTGCAGCGCTACTATGGCCAGCCGTTGACCATCGTGTTTCGGGAAGACCGCCAAGCGTATTTCGAGGCGCTGGAGCAAAGCCGAGTGGCGGAGGATTTAGCGGTATTCATTGATTTCATGCTAGGTCAGCACGGTAAGTCGCTGGCGTATCAGCTTTCGGCAGCTCCGCCCCCTGCTCATTCCTGATGGCTACAGCCAGCAATGGCTGTTTCTTACTCACCAACTTTATCCTTCGTATGTCCACGGCCAAAGTAGAACTAACGCTTACCCCCGAAGGTCGTCACCTGGCTTTCTCCAAAGAAATGCTTGAAGTAGCTCACGTATTCCGCCGCGCTGGTGGGGAAGGCAGCCCATGGCAGCGCGTGGCCATCAATGCCCGTTCGCCCTACCTCGACACGGATGTTTTTGCACCCGGCACCCACCTGGAATACTATGTGCAGTACGAAACTCAGCAGGGTTCACCCGAAGAACGCAGCCACATTGTGGGTACTACCACGGGCCTATTATAGCTTAGAGTGGGGGCAGCCTGCCTGTTGGGAAGGTATTATTAGCCTTTGTTAAAAGGTTTGTCCAAAATTCGCGTTTGCAATTCCTAAACCCTTCCCCGCAAGTACTTTCGGTTTCTATACATTTGGCTCATTAGACTGGGTCAGAAACCACGGCTCAACTACTAATAGACTAGCCTACCGGCCCTCGATTGTCACTGTTATTCAATTGCTTACTAGAGGGCAGAACTTAGCACAGTACTAGGCCCAGTATGGCGTGCCTTTCTGGGCCCACTGCTGCAGAGCCAATGCACGTTGACAAGTTCGCCTGATGGGCTTCCGTTCAACCTTGCACCAAACTTTTAACCAAATCCAGCAATTAAACCTCACCTACATCAGCCATCGGCCGCGCAAGCAGGACACTCTACCACTACGGCAGCCAATAAGCATAGCAGCCCTTACCTGAGGGCGTGATTGCCGCACCGCCGGCCCAACGGATTGGTGTGCGGTCGTAGCCATTTTGAGCAGCTGTTAGCCCGACTGCTGACGCAAGTACCCGGGCTTATTCGTCAACCATAAACTGGAATACTGCCGGCTTCAGCACGTATTGACCAATGTGTGGCACCATCTACAGGCCAAATACTATGCTGCGGGCCTCTAGAATGTGCTCAACCAATCGCAGGCTGTGTCGAAGCTACTACCCAGTTCCGCTTCAACAGCTGCGGATGGCTATTGCGGCGACAGATTGCGGATAATGGTTTTCTTTTTCCCCTGAAAGACCACCAGCACCGAATCACGGAATATCTTCGTCAGCACGATACCTTGTCGCTCGTCGCCAGCTTTGAGCATGGCCTCTTTCTCATCAATTGCCAGTAGCGCAATCCGGGTATTTTGCCGGGTATTGTTGATAGAGCCCATGTACTTGAGGGAGGGCCACACGACGGGAGGAACCGGTACGGCGGGCGCTGCCACCGGAAAATTAAGCGCCCGCCCTGGAGCGGGGGTGGCGGCTCGTATGGGGCTATTCACTGGTCCGGCCACCCCTACCGAAAGGGGCGGGTTTATCTTCCCGCCTTTGAACGGGTCGACGTAATTCAGCAGCAATTTTGG
>NZ_JBCEVZ010000085.1:0-17544 GCF_038448715.1 Hymenobacter segetis
GCACGGCGGTGGCGGTCACGTACACGTTGGGCACATGCTCGGCTTTGATGGGGATTTTGACCTCGGCCGCCTTGCCGTCGGTGGTCACGTAGAAATGGTCGAGCACGTTGGCCCGCTCCACCGTCACCAGAATGCGGCCGGCGAAGGGCGATTTCAGCAGCAGGTTGGCCGTTTCGCCGGGCGCGTACTTGGGCTTGTCGGCCTCAATGGTCACCTCGCCCTCGTTGTTCACCTCGAAGGAATTGGCCTGGGTATCGCCGTAGCCGTAGGCGTAAAACCGCTGCGTAACGTAGCTGCTGGCGCCCGGCCGGCTCACGCGCACCTCGTATTCGCCCGAGTAGATGGGGGTGAAGCTGAAGCTGGTGGCCGCCCGGATGGAGCGCGTCTGGCGGAGAATGGTTTGCTCGCGCTGCTGCGAATTGTAGACGTAGCGGCCGCCCTGGCGCTCCAATACGGTTTCCCAGAGCAGGCGCACCACTTTGATTTCGGCCGGCGCGAGGGCCGGCTGGCCGTTGGGGGAGAGGGCCAGCAGCTTCACGGTGAGGGGCTGTTTGGTGCTGATGAGGTCGGGCAAAGTGCCGATGCCGAACATCGTGGACTGGGTTTGCACGTCGAAGGTGGCGAGGCGGTTCACGGGCCGGCCGGTTTCGTCGAACACCGTGGCGAAGGCCACGCCTTCCAGCGTGCCGAGGTCGTGGTAGCCGGGCACGGTGTAGGCGGCGGTGCCGTGGCCGGCGGCATCGGTGGTGCCTTCGCGCACGGTTTTCTCGAAGCGGGCGGTGAGGGCGCTTTCGCTGCTGGTTTCGCCGTCCTCGTTGGTGCTGCGCCGCCGCTCACCGCTGTTGATGGTGAAGTTATAGCCGTCGTAGCCCTTGGGGGCGAAGGCCTTTTGCTTGAGCGAGAATTCGACCTCAAACTTGCGGTCGGCGGCGGGCGGGCCGAAGAGGTTCACGGCCGTGATGCTGGCCGTCACGTCCTGGCCCGGTTTTACGGTTTTGGGGGCGGCCGTCACGGTCACCTTCAGGCGGTCGGGGATGAATTCTTCGACGCTGATTTGGCGCGAGGTCAGCAGCACTTCGTTGCCGGTCAGCACCTCCATCGTGTAGAGGCCCGTCATGATGGTGGGCGGCAGAATGAAGCGGCTTTCGAAGCTGCCCGCCGCGCTTAGTTTCTGCTGCAGGCTGCTGTATTCCTTGCCGCTGGGCAGCAGCAAGCGGATTTTCATCGGCAGGCCCGAGGGCGGATTTTTCCAGTCCTCGGTGCGGATGACGGTGTTGGTCCGCACCGTGTCGCCGGGCCGGTACAGGTTGCGGTCGCCGTACAGAAACGCCTGGTAATGCGCCGCGTTCGAGGTCAGCCCGCCCACCTCAAACCGCGAGGTTTCGACCCGGCTTTTGGTCAAATCCAGAAAGGAGAAATCAGCCTCCTTCACGGCCGTAATCATGCCCAGCGTGAAGCGCTTCATGCTGGCCGCCGAATCGAACTGCGCCACGCCGGATTTGTCGGTCGTGGTCGTGCCAATCACCTGATTATTCGAACTCACGAGGTTCACCGTAACGCCCGCCAGCGGCTCGGCCGTGCGGATGGAATTGGCAAAAACGACTGTGCCGCCCGTTGCGCCCTGCTTCACGATGAGGCCCAGGTCCGTCACGGCCACCAGCTTGCTCACCTGCAGCCACTGCCGCTCGGTATCCTGCACCCGAATGACGTACAGGCCCTTCATCGGCCCCTGAAATTCGAGGTCTTTCAGGTTGAGATTGAGCAGGCGCATGCCATTTTCCTTCGCTAAGCCATCCACGGAAATGGTGCGCTCCGACAGCACGTTGCCGATGTTCTCGGTGTCGTAATACTGGAAGCTGCGGTCGATGTAGTCGCCGTTTTCGTCGGTGTTCGATTCGCGGGGTTCGTCCTCGTCGTACTCGGGGTAGCCGTACTGCTTTTCGCCGCGTAGCAACTGCTGGATGTTGTTGGCGTAGACCTTGGCAATGGTCACCTTCACCTTGGCCACTTCGTTGATGCGCAGGCCCAGATTCCGGTTCCCCAGCGCATCGAGGTACATTGCCTTGTCGCTGCTGGTGAAGCTCAGACTCGGCCGCTCATCCCCAAAGGAAACGGCCTGGCTGAACGCCTCGCCCAGACTGCCACCCAGCAGCCCGCGTGTGCCGGCGGCCAGCGAAACCTGGTAGGTTTTGCCCACCTCAAACCCGCCGCGCAAGGCAAAGCCGCTTTCCAGCGCCTCCACCGAAAAGGCCACGGCGGGCGTCACCTTCAGATTGGACTGCACGTCGGCGGCGCTCACAGGCTGGTTGAGCAGCAGCGTCACCACGGGCTGGCCGTTGAGCAGGGAGCCGGTCAGCTCGCGCACTTCCAGCGTGCTTTGGTCGGGGATTTCGGCCTGGGCGGTGAGGACTTTCTCGGTGGCCTTGGTACCGGCCGCCGGGCGCAGGCCGGGTGCAATGTCAATCTGCACGGGCGTGCCTGCCTGCACGTCCTGCATAAACGTCACGGCCACCAGCGCATCCGACTCGGCCGAGTTCACTTCCACCGCCACGGGCTTGCCGCCCTGCGTCACCTTCAGGCGCGACTTCACATCAGAAGGCCGCACGGGGTAATTAAAAACCAGATTAGCGCGCAATTCCGCCGTGCCCGCCGCCCGCTTCGAGCTGCCGTAGAACACCTGCGGCGCGGCCATATCCAGATACGGCGTGTGGAATTTGGGCCGGTTCAGGGCCAGTTTCTGCTTGCCGCTGGGCAGCGTTTCGGGCCGCAGCGAGGCCGAGAAAACGGTGCTGGGCCGGAAGGGCTCCAGCGGCGAGAAGGTCAGCTCCCGGTCACCCGTCCACTTAAACTTGCCGCGGATGTTGGGTGAGAACGTGACGTAGCGCGTGGTGTCCCAGCGGTTTTGCTTGGCCTCATCCACCACCTTTTCATCAAAGGTGAAAACCAGATTGGAGTACGGGTCGATTTCGTCGCCGTCGGTAGTCGCGGCCGTTTCGGCGGCTTGCTCCTGGGCGGTTTTTTTTGAGCACGACGAAGCCGCCAGCAGCATCAGCAGCAGGGGCAAAAAGCGGTAACGGGCCAGCATGGGGAGGGGTGTGGGGGAAAGCCGTGGGGAAGGTAGCAATTAGTCTGTATTCCAATGCCTGAGTGCTGGGCCGTTTCCCGTTTCCGGGTGTCGATGACGTACCTTGAACGCCTTACTGTCCTCCTTTCTTATGAAAACCACGGTCTTTAGCACAAAGCCATTTGAGCGCTCCTACCTGACCACGGCGGCTGGCACCGCACACGAGTTGCAGTTTGTGGAAGAAAACCTCGGGGTTGAAACGGCGGCCCTGGCTGCTGGCACGGATGCCGTGGCCATTTTCAGTACCGATGACGCTTCCACCCCTGTGCTCGAGGCCTTGCACGCGCTGGGCATCCGGTTCCTCACCATTCGGGCCACCGGTCACGAGCAGGTGGCCCTGGCGCGCGCCCAGGAACTGGGACTGCGAGTGGCCAATGTGCCCGAGTATTCGCCCCACGCCATTGCCGAGCACGCGGTGGCCCTCATGCTGGCCCTCAACCGCCGCTTGCGCCAGGCCGACCAGCAGCTGCGGGCGCACGACTTCCGGCTCGATGAGCTGATTGGGTTCGACATGCACGGCAAAACCGTGGGCATTGTGGGCCTGGGGCACATTGGCGGCGTGGTGGCGGGCATTCTGCACGGCTTCGGCTGCCGGCTGCTGGGCTACGACCCGGTGCCCAACCCGGCCCTGACCACGCAATTCGGCGTGACCTACACCACGCTGGACGACCTCTGCGCGCAGGCCGACATCATCACCCTGCACGCCCCCATGATTCCGCACGCGCCTTATCTGATTGATGCCGCCCGCCTGGCCCGCATGAAGCGCGGCGTGATGCTCATCAATACCAGTCGCGGGGCCGAGCTGGACACTGCCGCCGCCATCGCGGCCCTGGAAACCGGCCAGCTGGGCTACCTGGGCCTCGATGTGTATGAGGGCGAGAAAAAGCTGTTTTTCGTCGACCACCGCCAAAACCCGCCCACCGATGCGCTGTTTGCTCGGCTGCTCGCCCTGCCCAACGTCCTCGTCACCGGCCACCAGGCTTTCCTCACGCGGGAGGCGCTGGAGCACATTGCCGCCACCACCCGTAGCAACCTCGACGGCTGGGCTGCCGGCCAGCCGGTGCCTACGGAGCTTCGGCCGCCCAGTAATCCTCCCGCCGCCTAAGCCCTGAATTGCGGCTTACCGCACCAGCTCCAGCACCTCCCGCAGCCGCTCCACCGCCCGAAACTCCACGCCTGCCAGCAGCTCGGCGGGCACATGTTCGTGAATCCAGTTGGCGTGATATGGCACGTGCACGGCCGGAAATCCCAGCTTCGCCACTGGTAGAATGTCGGATTTTAGCGAATTGCCAATCATTACGAAGTTTTCGGGCGTGGCCCCGAGGCGGGTGAAGAGGCGGCGATACGTGGGCTCGTCCTTTTCGCTTACAATTTCAACGTAGTCGAAAAAATCGCCCAGGCCGGAGCGGGCTATTTTGCTTTCCTGGTCGAACAGGTCGCCTTTGGTAAGCAGAATCAGCTTGTGGCCGCGCTCCTTTAGCTCGGTCAGCACTTCTACCACATCGGGCAGCGGCTCAATGGCGAAACGCAGCAAATCCTTTCCCAAATCCAGAATGCGCTGGATTTCGGCCCCCACCACCGCGCCGCCGGACAGCTGAATCGTGGTTTCAATCATTGAGAGCATAAATGACTTGGCCCCGTAGCCGAACAGATGCATATTAGCCCGCTGCACGTCGTAGAGCCGGGCGTTGATGGTCGCATGGTCAGCATATGGCGCCAGAATCTGGAGCAGTTGCGCTTCGACGTGGTCGAAGTGCGGCTGGTTGGGCCAGAGGGTGTCGTCGGCGTCGAAGGCGATGAAGGTTTGCGTGGGCATAACGTGGGGATTGACGCCGCAAAGCTACCGACCTTTGCCCGCCATGAAGCACCTGATTGACCTCGAAACCTGGCCCCGTCGCGAGCATTTTGCCTTCTTCTCGGCTTTTGAAGAACCCTTCTTCGGCCTCACGGCCAACGTGGATTGCACCACGGCGCAGGCCGAAGCCAAGCGGCTGGGCGTGTCGTTTTTCCTCTACTACCTATACCACGCCTTGGAGGCAGCCAACGAAGTCGAAGCCTTCCGCTACCGCATCGAAAACGGCCAGGTGTACCTCTACGACCGCATTCACGCCTCCGCCACCCTCGGCCGGGCCGACCACACGTTCGCCTTCTCCTTCATCGAGCAGAGCAACACGCTGACTGATTTCATCGCCGCCGCCGAAGCCGAAATAGCGGCCGTGCAGGCCAGCACCGGCCTGCGCCTGAGCGACACCACCGCCCGGCCCGACGTGGTGCATTGCTCGGCCCTGCCGTGGGTGCGCTTCACGGCGCTCTCGCACGCCCGCAGCTTTTCGCACCCGGACAGCTGCCCCAAAATTTCCTTCGGCCAGGTTTTCAGCGAAGGCGCTACCCGGCAAATGCCCGTATCCATCAACCTGCACCACGGCCTCGGCGATGGCTACCACGCCGGGCTGTTTCTGGCCGCGTTTCAGCGGCGGCTGAGCTTGTAGCACATGCTTTAGCTTGTGCCGGCGTTGGCTGGTATTCCCTTTCCATGCACAAGCTAAAGCATGTGCTACACTTCCCACCTCATGCTTTCGCACCCGCACGAAGTCTTTCTCGAAGTGGCCCAGCGCCTGAGCTTCACCAAAGCCAGCCAAGCCTTGTTCACCAGCCAGTCGGCCGTGAGCAAACAGGTGAAGGCCCTGGAAGAGCACTACAAAACCGGCCTGTTCGAACGCCTGGGCAGCAGCATCCAACTCACTCCGGCCGGCCGTAAACTCTACGAAAAGCTGCTACAGGCCAAGCAACTGCAACAGGAGCTGCACCAGGAAATGAGCGAATTGAGCCCAGATTTCGCGCCCAGCCAGCACCTGCTCATCGGGGCCAGCACCACCATTTCGCTCTACGTGCTGCCGCCCGTGGTATCGGCCTATCTGCGCCTGCACCCCAACCGCCAGCTCAGCCTCAAAAACCGCAATTCCGACAACATCCTGCGCGCTCTGCTTGACCACGAAATCGAGCTTGGCATCATCGAAGGCATCCACAAAGTGAGCAATGTGACCTACACGCCCCTGCTCACCGATGACGTGGTGGCCGTATGCGCCGCTGGCAATCCGCTCGCAAAGCGCACCCTCGAAATCCACGACCTGCTCACCACGCCGCTGGCCCTGCGTGAGGACGGCTCCGGCACGCTGGCCGTGCTCGAAGAAGCCCTGGCCCGGCATCGCATCAAGCTGGCCGCGCTGCCGGTGCGTGTGCGCCTGGGTGGCACCGAAGCCCTCAAAAACTTCGTGCGCGTGGATACCTGCCTGGCCTTCCTGCCCCGGCAGGCGGTGGTGAAGGAGCTGGCTTCGGGCGAATTTTCGGAGGTTAAAATCAACAATTTCCCTCTCCGGCGCGAGTTTAATTTCATCCAGCGCAAGGGCACCGAAAACAACGCACCCTACAAGGATTTCCTGCAATTCACGCGGCGTTATTATTCCGATAGGGCATAGGCTATTCCAAATGCCCATCCCATTGCGGCATACCCCGGGTAAAGTCATTCCGTACTTTGCCCTATGAAACTCGTTGCGTCCGAATCCCTTTCCCGCCTGGCCGCGCTGCACTGCTCCGCCTGCGGCACCGAATATTCCGCCTTCGACCTGCAGCGGGTTTCGGCCTGCTGCCAGGTGCCGCTGGTGGCCGATTACGACCTGCGCGAGCCCCTCAGCCGCGCCGTTATCGACCAGGCCGATACCTCGATGTGGCGCTATGGCGCGCTGCTGCCGCTGCTGCACGAGGAAAACAAAGTGACCCTGGGCGAAGGCCTCACGCCGCTGCTGCGTCTGCCGCGCCTGGCCGCCCGCCACGAGCTGGCCCACCTGCTGCTGAAGGACGAAGGCCAGAACCCCACCGGCTCCTTCAAAGCGCGGGGCCTGAGCATGGCCGTGTCCAAAGCCAAAGAGCTGGGCGTGGATGGCTGCATCATCCCCACAGCGGGTAATGCAGGCGTGGCCCTGGCCGCCTACTGCGCCCGCGCCGGCCTGCGTGCCGTGGTGGTGATGCCCCGCCACACCCCGCAGGCATTTCAGGAAGAATGTCTCTGGTACGGGGCCGAAGTGGAGCTGGTCGACGGCCTCATCAGCGACTGCGGGGCCCGTGTGCGGCAGCGCAACGCCGACGGTGCCCTGCTCGATATCTCGACCCTGAAAGAGCCCTACCGCCTCGAAGGCAAGAAAACCATGGGCTACGAAATTGCCGAACAGCTGAACTGGACGCTGCCCGACGTGCTGCTCTACCCCGCCGGCGGCGGCACCGGCCTCATCGGCATCTGGAAAGCGTTTCAGGAAATGAAGCAGCTCGGCTGGCTGGCCCCCGACGTGAAACTGCCCCGCATGGTGGCCGTGCAGGCTGAAAACTGCTGCCCGCTCCTCGAAACCTACGAGGGCCGCCAGCCCAACTGCCACGCCTACCAGGGCCGCGCCACGCTGGCCAACGGCCTGGCCGTGCCGCACCCGTTGGGCGAAAATATGATGCTGCGCGTCCTCCACGAGTCGAACGGCACGGTGGTGAGCGTGAGCGAAGAAGGCATGCTGGCCGGCATGCGCGACCTCGGCCACCAGGAAGGCCTGTTCGTGGCCCCCGAAGGCGGCGCGGTGTGGACGGCCGCCCTCCAGTTGCTAGCCAGCGGCGAAATCCAGCCCGACGAGAAAATCCTCCTCCTGAACACCGGCAACGGCCAGAAGTACATGGACAACGTGGCCGGCCGGGCGCGGGGCTGACAGGAAAAAGGGCCGTCATGCAGAGCGCAGCGAAGCATCTTTACCGCGCAAGTAATCTGATTTACTATAGCGGTAAAGATGCTTCGCTGCGCTCTGCATGACTGTCCGACACAGTTCGGATAGCAGTGCCAGCCCCGCGCCCGGCAATACCTTTGCGGCATGCGCATTCTCCACGTTCTTTCGGCTGAGTTTTTTGCGGGCTCCGTGGCCTATGCCGTGCAATTGGCCGAGGCCCACCGCGCCCAGGGCCACCAGGTATGGGTGGTAGCCGATGCCGACAAACTGCCCACCGGGGCCACGCTGGTGTGGGCCGGCATCAGCAACCGCAGCTACCGGCAGCGGCTGCGCAACGCGCGTATCATCCGGCAGGTGGTGAAAAAGGAACGGATTGACGTGGTGCATTGCCACTCGCGGGCAGCCAGCTGGGTTAGCTATTTTGCCCTGCGCGGCTTGGCCGTGCCGCTGGTGAGCACCGTGCACGGGCGGCAGCACCTGCACACGTCCACCTCACTGCTCGATGTGTACGGCGACAAAGTCATTGCCATTTGTGCCAATCTGCGGGAGCACCTCATCACCGAAGTGAAGATGGACGCGGCCAAAATTGTGGCTATTCCCAATGGGGTGGCGTTTGGGAAGGAAGCAGCGGCCAGCGCGGATTCCGCTTTGCGAATCTCCTTTATCGGGCGCTTCAATGGGGGCAAGGGCGAGCGGGCGGCGGCGCTGCTGGCGCAGGTGTTTCCGGCCTTGCTGCGGGAGTTTCCGGGGTTGCGGGTGGCACTTATCGGCGGGGAGCTGCAACACCTGCCGGCGGCCGGCAAAACGGCCCTGGCGCAGTTGCAAGCCGATTTTGGGGAGCGGATTGAGGTGGTGGGTTTCACCGACGACGTGCCCGGCTGGCTGGCCCGCACCACGCTGGTTATCGGGGCGGGGCGCGTGGCCATTGAGGCGCTGGGGGCCCGCCGGCCCGTGCTGGCGCTGGGTGAGGCCAGCTACGCGGGCCTCGTTACGGAAGAAACTTTTGCTTCGGCGGCGGCTTCCAATTTTGGGGATATCTCGGCCCGGTTAGGCGCTTCGGAAGTTGATTTTGGTGCGCTGCTGGCCGATGCGCAGGGATTTTTGCGGCAGCCGCAGGCAGTGCCGGTTGCGTTGCGGGAGCAGGTGCGGGCGCATTATAGCCTGGCCACCGTGGCGGCGCGGGTGCTGGAAGTGTACCAGGCGGCGCGGATGCAGAAGGCCGTCCCGGGCTTCATTCCGGTGCTCATGTACCACAAAATCCCTGACGCGCCGCTGGCCACCAAACACCAGATTTACGTCACGAAGGAGAACTTTGAGAAGCACCTGGCCTATTTCAAGCAGCAGAAGCTAACGCCCATCACCTTCGCCGACTACCTGAAATATGCCAGCGGCGAGCTGCCGCTACGCGAATTCCCCGCCCGCCCCATCATCCTCACTTTTGATGATGGCTACACCGATAACTACACCAACCTGCTGCCGCTGATGCAGCAATATGGCTACCGGGGCGTGCTCTACCTGCTGGGCGATGCCGATATCCGCTACAACCAGTGGGATGCGGATTTCGACCCCGACGAGCCGCGCTCCGAGATAATGGACCTCGCTCAGAAGCGGGCTTTCGTGGCCGCCGGCTGGGAAATCGGGGCACACACCATGTCGCACCCCCGCCTCACCACCCTGCCGCTGCTTGAAGCCGCCGCCGAAATTCAGCGCAGCAAAACGGCGCTGGAAACTGGGTTGCAAACCGAAATCGTGAGCTTCGCCTACCCTTATGGCGACCTGAGCGAGGACGTGAAAGCGGCGGTGCGCGAAGCCGGATTCGCCCTCGGCGTGGCCACCGACACGGGCGGTATGACCATCGAAGCCGACCGGATGCAGGTATTCCGGGTGAACATGTTTCCGAACGAGTCTACCAGCAGCTTATTCAAGAAAACCTCGCCTTGGTACCGCAAATACTACCGCTGGAAGCGCGGGAAATAGGGACGGTGGGTGGTAGCGGATTGGTGCGAGGTGGGGGGCGCTGCCGCGTCGCTAGTCCGATTTCGACCTTATCATTGCTCCGACTGCCAGCATGAGCAAAGGCATCACCAAGCCTAAAAGCATGACGGAAAAAGGCATGCCAGCGGACAGGCAGGCAAACCCCATGATGCCTATCGAAGCCACTACTGCTCCAGTTGTCCCCCACCTTTTAGCCAGTACCCGGCGCTGCCCGGGAATATTTTCCTGAAACAGGGGGTCGGTGCGCGTTTGCCACCAGCTACGCAGCTCAAAAAATGGCATCAGGATGCCGATGACCGGGCCAGTCCAGCTAACCGGCAGGTCGGTGCTCCAGTCGCGCTGCCGCTTTTGGTGCAGCTGCGTCAGCCAGGCGGGCCATAGCTGTTGCCGGCGGGCCTGTTGCAGCAGGGGGAGCAGGGCACGTTTGGTAGGCGTGAGGCGGAGGGCCTCGGTGAGATGGAGGGCGGCCTGCTGGGGCTCGTAGCGCTGAAGCAGCAGCTTGCCGCGCCATTGGTGCACCAAGGCGCTGTTGGGGGCCAGGCGCAATGCCTGGTCGAAGGTGGCATCGGAGGCGGTTGTTCGGGCCAGCTTTTCCTGGGCCAGGGCCCGCCAGAGTAGGCAGTCGGCCTGGCGCGCATCGGCCTGCAAGCCGTGCCCGGCGCACTGAATGGCGGCGTGGTATTGCCCCTGAACGTAGCACAGCTGCGCCCGTAGGCCGAAAAATTCGCCACGGGTGGGGTCCAGCTGTAGGGCCTGGTCGATGGCGGCGGTGGCTTTGCGCAGGTGGCCCTGCTGGCCCAGAATAAGGGCCAATAGGTGGTGGCCTCGGGCGGCTTCCGGGGCTAAGCCGATGGCCGTTTGGGCAATCTCGCGGGCTTCGTCGAGCCGGTCGAGCTGGCGCAGGGCTTCGGCCAGGGCCACGTGGGTAGGCGCGTGGGTAGGGTCATCGGCCAGGCACTGGCGGGCCAGCTGGGCGGCTTGCTGCGGCCGGTGGTGCTCCAGCAGCACCCAGACGCGCGCCAGGGGAGAGGTGCCAGGGTGGAAATGGGCCATGCGCAAGCGGGGAAAGGCAAAATGAAAACTTCGGCTGCCTACTGGGCAGCGGGCGGTCGGAGGAATACCGCGCCGCTAAGCAGGCCGGTATAAGCAAACAGCATCAGCCGGCTCCAGAGTGCTAAGGGGGAATTGTCGAGCCAGAACATAAATAATGTGGCGGTGGCCACGCCCACCCAAAACCATTGGGCGTACCGGTGCTCCGAATCGCCCCACACCTTGCGCCAAGACCCTTGCCACACCCCTAATACCGCCAGCCCGGCCAGCGTGGCGGCCACCACCGGCAGCCGGGCCGGAATGAGCACGGCCAGCACGGCCGCGCCTACGCAGCCCAGGCCGGCCGCCACCAGCCGCCAGCTCAGCGGCCCCAGCCAGGCCAGGGGGCGGCCGCGCAGCTGCATCACCACGGGGGCCAGGCGCCAGCGCAGGTAGGCCCAGCCATAGAGCAGCAGCAGGGGCACGCACAGCATCGAAATAGCCACCGTCAGGCCCAGCATTGCCACCGCGTGGCCGGCGGTGCCCAGCCGGGCCGCGAACCACTCGTTGTAGGCCACAATGTATCCATCTATTCGCTCCATCTGGCGCGGCAGCCAGTAGCGTTGCTTCCAGCTCAGCGACAGGCCCTCGCGGGCTTCCCGGGAATTCGGTTGGTGCTGCAAGGCCGTGCGGAAATGACTTTCGGCTTCGGCATAGGCTTCGCGCGGCAGCAGCAGCTGGCCCAGCGCCAGGTGCGCCCGCCAGTGGCTGGGGTCGAGGCGGAGCATGGTGCGGGCCGTGGCTTCGGCCAGGTCGTTTTCATCGAGCTGACGCAGGGCCAGCAGCCGGCGATACAGGCAATCCAGGTGGTTGGGGTCCCAGCGCAGGCCGGCTTCGGCCGTGGCCCGGCTTTGCGCCGGGTGGTTGCCCGCCAGCTCCAGGTAGCTGCGCAGGGCGTAGAATTTCGGCTTGCCGGGGTCCAGCGCCAGGGCGGTATCAAGGGCCTGCCCGGCCTCCTTGTTGCGGCGCTGGTTGGCAATGCTGAGGGCCAGGAAGTAGTACGCCTCGGCATATTCTGGCTGCTCGGCCACCGCGCTGCGGGCCGCCGCCTCGGCCTCGGGGTGCCGGTCGTGGCCGTTCAGCACCATGCACAGCACCACCAGCACAAAGGCCGAGCGGGGGTTCTGGGCCAGTTCGCGGCGGGTCAGCTCCTCGGCCAGGGCGTAGCGGTGTACCGCGACCAGGTTTTCGACCTGCGCAAACCAGCCGGGCTGGCTCCGCACCGCTTCCCCCTGCGCCTGGGCCATTACAGTCCGCCCGGCTTTTTTACCCCCAGATACACCAGAATATCGTCGTACAGCCCGCCTTCGTTGGAGTACAGCGCGTAGTTGCGGGCCGTGGCAAACCACTCCTTGGTACTGGGCTTTACCAGCTTGGCGGCATCCAGCAGGTGGCTTTGCTCGATGGGCAGGGGCCGGCCGCTGCGCATGGAGGCGCGCAGGCACACGTCCACGGCCCCGTCCACGAGGGCCATCAGGTCGGCCCCGCTGAGGCCGGCGGTGCGGGCGGCCACGGCGGCTACGTTCAGGCCGGGGGCCAGGGGCTTGCCGCGCAGCAGGATGTCGAGAATGGCGGCGCGGGCCGGCTCGTCGGGCGGCGTCACCAGCGTGATGCGGTCGAACCGGCCGGGGCGGCGGAAGGCGGGGTCGAGGTGCCAGGGCGCGTTGGTGGCGGCCATGATGAGCACGCCCTCGTTGGAGTGCGTGGCCCCGTCCAGCTCGTCCAGAAACTGGTTTATCACGGTGCGGCCGGCGCTCTGGCGCAGGTCGTGGCGGTTGGCGGCCAGGGCATCCACTTCGTCAAAAAACAGCACGCACGGGGCCTGCGCCCGGGCCAGCGCAAACACCTTGTGCAGGTTTTTTTCACTATTGCCGAGCCACATGTCCAGAATATCCGAAATGCCCACGCTGATGAAGCTGGCCTGCACCTCGCCGGCCGTGGCGCGGGCCAGGTGGGTTTTGCCGCAGCCGGGCGGGCCATACAGTAGCAGACCGCCGCCGCTGGCCTTGCCGTAGGCCTTATACAGGTCCGGGAATTGCAGTGGATGAATGATTTTAAGGCGGATTTCATCCTTCACCGCCTCCATCCCGCCCACGTCGGAGAAGTTGATTTTGGGCTTCTCCAGCCCCAGCAGTTGGGCCTGGGTGTTGAGGGCATCGGCGGCGTGGTTGGCGGGTGCGGCATAGCCGCTGCCGGTGGCGGCGGGCACACGCGGGGCGGGCAGGGCGGCCGTCAGGGCCTGGTCGAGGTCGTTGTCGGCCAGGTCGGGTCTCAGTTCGATGGCGTGGTCGTAGGCGGCGCGGGCCTCGGCGGGCTGGCCGGTGGCCAGCAGCAGGCGGGCGTGCAGCCAGTGCGCGGGGGCGTGGTCGGCGTGCTGGTCCAGCAGCTCCTCCACCACCACAAAAGCGGCCGAGTGCTTGCCAGTGGCGAGGTAGGCTTCGGCCAGGCTCAGGCGCAGGGCGTCGTCGGTGGGGTACTGGCGCAGGCCTTCGCGGCACAGGGCTTCGGCCTCGTGCGGCTGGCCGGCGGCGTTGAGCTGGCGGGCCAGGTGCTGGCGCAACGGCAGGTTATCGGGTGAGAATTGCAGGGCATCGAGCAGCGGCTGGAAGTCGGCAGACATGGCGGCGGGGGCGGAGGGAGGGTGAAACCGGCCCGGAAGTTAAGCCCGGCCGGCCGCTCAGGCCAGCCGCGCGGCCAGTATCCGTTGGCCGTCTTCCTCGCTCACGCCCTCAATTTCGAGCTTTTTGAACGGGGCCGTGTGGCCGCTCAGCAGCAGCACGCGGCTTTTGGGCACGGCAAACACCGTGGCCAGAAACGCCAGCAGCACGGCATTGGCCTGGCCTTCCTGAGGCGGTGCTTGCAGGCGCACGGTCAGGGTGCCGTCGGGCGCGCGGAGCAGCTGGGTTTGGCGGGCGTTGGGCTTGGCCCGCAGGTGCAGAATCATGGTCTGGGCTAGTTTGATGTTAAATAGAGAACGTCATGCTGAGCGCAGCCGAAGCATCTCTACTGTGCAAGTAATTTATTTACTATTGCGGTAGAGATGCTTCGGCTGCGCTCAGCATGACGTGCTTCGGGAACCTGATTTATTCGGCAGCCTTCCCGCCCAGCCGCGCTTGCCCAAACGGGCACTGGTCCAGCACCACGCAACGCCCGCAGGCCGGCCCGCTGAAATAGCAGCACTTCTGCCCGTGAAACATGAGCGCCTCGTGGTGGTCATACACCTGCTGGGCGTCCCAGCCGGGCGGGAGCAGGGCTTCGAGCAGCTTGTGGGCCGGGCCTTCGCCCACCTTCGGCCCGATGAGGCCCAAGCGCTGGGCCACGCGGTGGTGGTGGCTGTCGACGGGCATGGCTGGGATGCGCAGGGTGCTGAAAAGGAGGGTAGCCGCGCTGGTTTTCGGCCCCACCCCGCTGATGCTTTCCAGCCAGGCGCGAGCCTCGGGAATGGGCATTTCGGCCAGGAAATCCAGGGCGCAGGGGGCATCAGTACCGCAGCGCTGGCTGATTTCGCGCAGCACGGCCTGAATGCGCGGGGCCTTCTGCTCGGGCCAGGTGCAGGCCCGGATGGCGTGCTGCACGGCCTCGGTGGGCGCGTCGCGCACGGCCTCCCAAGTGGGAAAAGTGGCCCGCAGCTCCAGGTAGGCGCGGTGCGATTCGGCATTTTTGGTGCGGTGCGAAAGCAGGGCGCTCACCAGCTCACTCAGCGGGTCCTTGGTGCTGAAGAAGCGGAACGGAGCCCCGTACTCGGCGCAAAGCCGCTCGTGCACCAGCAGTGCCTTGGCCTGGCGGGCGGCAAGGTCGGCGGCCTGAGCTTCGGTAGTAATGGTAGAAGCGGCGGCAGTTTTCATCCCCGGCCTACGCGGCGAGGTGGGGTGGCGTTACGCTACGCTCAGCATGACGTTCTTTTTCCCAGTAAGTCAAAGACGTCTCACCGCGTCGAGTTATACAAGGCAATGGCCTGGCGCTGGTTATTCGCCTGCTTGCTTTGCAGCACGATGGGCACGATGAGCACCGGAATGGCCGCGTAAACCAGCGGCGAAATGCCCGCCCGGCCATCGTTGGAGCGTAGCGACTGCAACAGCCCGGCCGCGAGCAGCCCGCCGCCCACCACGTAGCTGCCCACGGTGAGCCGCTGGTACCGGCGCGATTCCAGCAGCAGCTCCTGGGAGCCGGCATTGTCGCGGGTGGCCAGCATCAGGTTGTTGGTGGTCAGGTTCTGAATGGGGCCGTTGTCTTTGGAAAAATATTCGGTTTTCACGGTGCGGTAGCCCCCGTAGGGGTAGCCGCCAAACCCGCCGTAGCCCATGCCAACTCCCCCGTAGCCGTAGCCATAGCCCGGGTAGCCGAAGCCGCCCGGCCCCGAGCTGTACTGCGAAGTGGTGATGGAATAGAGGCTGATGCGCCCGGTTTTTTCGCGGCGCAACGTGGTTTCCCGCGAAGAGTTGGGCAGCGTGGTGCGAACGTAGTGTCCGGTTTCATCCTCATAAAACCCGATTTCCGCCATTTCAAACTTCTGCCGGCCGTCCAGCAGCAGGTAGGAGCGGCCGAAGAGCGGATTCTTCGTTTCCACGTCGTTGGCCGAGTATATCATCCCGTTTTTCAGGCCCACCTGGAAGCGGGCGGGGCGGGCGTTGTTGCCCGGCAGCTGGCCGGCGGGCGTAGGAGCGTACACGGGTGCGGGGGCGGCCATGGGGCCGGGCTGCGGGGCCGTCACGGCCGCACGGCGCGAAGAGTCGCGGGGGGCCACGGGCACGGTTTCCAGCTGGCGTGGGGCGGGGGTGGGCCGGGGCCGGGCGGGCGTGGGCATGGCCGGCGGCGCACCCAGCTGGCGCGGGCCATCATCCTGCGCCTGCGCCGGGCGCACCCCTAGTAAAACCAACAGCAGGGCCGGATATAAAATGGGAATTTTCATACGGAAGGACAGCAATTAGGACCAACAGGCCGAACAAGGTAGCCTTGCCCCGCCAATAATACCGAACCCCGCGCAAACCCCTACAAATGCGCAGGTGAACCGTGAAAAAGGAACGTCGGTAATCGCCGGTAAATTCCGCACTTTTATTGTGAAGCGCAAGTGAGCCTGTAACCGTTCAGGCTACGGCCGGCGCTACTTGAGCAGCTTTTCCAGCAGGCTCAGGCTGTCCGAGAGGTCGGTGCCGGTTTCAAAATCCAGCGGCTTGAGAATGTAGCCGCTCACGCCCAGCGTTTCGGCATCGGCGCGGTCTTCCTCCATGCTCGACGTGGTGGTGATGAATACCGGAATGTGCTGGAATTCGGGGTTGGCGCGCAGCTCGGTCAGGAATTCGACGCCGTTCATGCGGGGCATGTTCAGGTCGAGCAGGATGACTTCGGGCAGCGGGCGCAGGGCCTCCGCGCCGTTGCGGCCCAGCAGCAGGTCCAGCGCCTCTTCGCCGTTGAAGGCCGTGTGCAGCTGGTGCGGCACGTTGAATTTGGCGAAGGATTTCTCCGCCGTCATCGTATCAAAAATATCGTCTTCGACTAGTAAAACAGAACGCATAGGGTGGTTAGCTGAAATAAGTAAGCAATAGAAAGCCCGGCCGCGCCGCGCGCCCGATAAAAAATCCGGTAGTTTAAAAGGGTGTCCAAACTGGTCAGACCCGGTAGTAAGGGCCGGGGTTTACTTGGGCCACGTAAAGATAAAACCAGCTCCCTGCCCCACCGCCGATTCGACGCGAATAGTGCCCTGCTGCTCGTTAATAATTTTCTGCACGATGCTCAGGCCGATGCCCGTGCTTTCGGCCGTGTGCCGGTCGCGCAGGGTCTGGAAGAGCAGGAAAATCTTCTGATGGTACTCCGGCGCGATACCTGGTCCGTCGTCCTGCACCCGAAACTCGTAGCAGCGGCCAATGTCCTGGCACGTTACTTCGAGGTGGCCGGCTCCGCGCTGGTGGTATTTCACGGCGTTCGAGAGCAGGTTGGTGAAGACTTGTTGCAGGCTGAGCCGGTCGGTTTCGAAGGTGGGCATATCGGGGCCGATGCGCAGCGTGAAATCGGGGGGCACCACGAGGTCGGCCACTTCGGTCAGGAGCTGCTGCACGCTCACCGTTTCGCGCGACTGCGCCGTGCGGCCCACGCGGGCATAGGCCAGCAGGCCGTTTATCAGGTCTTCGAGGCGCGCCAGGCGGCCCTTCATCTGGTCGAGATAGGTGCGGAGCTGGGGCGAAAGCTCGGCGGCCAGCTCGTCCTCAATCCACTTCACGATGGTGGTCACGCCGCGCAATGGCGCTTTCAAATCGTGCGAGGCCACGTAGGCAAACTGGTCCAGCTCGCGGTTGCGCTTCTCAAGGGCGCTGAAGCTGCCTTCCAGCGTCTGGGTCATGCGGTTTAGCGACGCGGCCAGGCCGCCGAGGTTGTCCTCGGCATCGTCCGTGATTTTGACGGTGTAATCGCCCTGCACCACCTGCTCGGCCAGCTCCCGAATCTGGGCAATGCGGCGGGCTACCTGCGCGTTCACGTCGGCCAGTTCGCTTTGCAGGCGGCGGTTGTCGTCCAGCTCTTTCACGATTTTCATCACCAGCCACACTACAATCAGCACGGCCAGCACCGCCGAAATCAGTACCACGA
>NZ_JBCEVZ010000086.1:0-17483 GCF_038448715.1 Hymenobacter segetis
TCGTCAATCATGTCGGACTTGGTGATGGCCAGCAGGCGCTTCTTGTCCAGTAGTTCGGGGTTGAACTGCTCCAGCTCGCCGATTAGCACGTTGTATTCGGCGTTGATGTCGGGCGAGTCGCAGCTTATCATAAAGAGCAGCATGGAGTTGCGCTCGATGTGGCGCAGGAAGCGGGTGCCCAGTCCCTTGCCCTCGGCCGCACCCTCGATGATGCCCGGAATGTCGGCCATCACGAAGGATTTGTAGTCGCGGTAGGCCACCACGCCCAGGTTGGGCACGAGGGTGGTGAAGGCGTAGTCGGCAATTTTGGGCTTGGCGGCCGATACCACGGAGAGCAGCGTGCTCTTGCCCGCGTTGGGGAAGCCTACGAGGCCTACGTCGGCCAGCAGCTTGAGCTCCAAGATGATGATGGCTTCGATGGCCGGCTCACCGGGCTGCGCATAGGTCGGGGCCTGGTTGATGGAGTTCTTAAAATGGTCGTTGCCCCAGCCGCCGCGCCCGCCGGGCACGAGAACGAGCCGCTGGCCGTGCTCCGTGATTTCGAGAATGTGCGTGCCGTCGGGGTCACGAGCCACCGTGCCGAGGGGCACTTGCAGCACGATATCTTCGCCTTGGGCACCGCTGCGCAGGTTTTCGCCCCCGCCCTCGCCGTCTTTGGCGAAGACGTGGCGCTGGTATTGCAGGTGCAGCAGCGTCCAGAGCTGCGAGTTGCCTTCGAGGATGATGTGGCCGCCGCGGCCGCCGTCGCCGCCATCGGGGCCGCCATTGGGCAGGCCCTTGGCCCGGAAGAAGTGGTGCGAGCCGGCACCGCCTTTGCCCGAGCGGCAGATGAGTTTGACGTAGTCGATGAAGTTATTGGAGGCCACGGGGATTGGGGTATTAAGGTAAAAAAACGGTCATCCTGAGCGTAGCGAAGGACCTTATCACGGCCGAACGATTTGCAGTGACGCTAAACCGTGCAAGCGTGATAAGGTCCTTCGCTACGCTCAGGATGACAGTCGTATCTAAAAGATGACAGTCGAATTAAAACGTAAAGTTACGCCTTTACTTCTTTGGTCGCCTCGGCCGGGGTTTCGGGCTTGGCGGCTTGGTGCAAGTCAATCAGGCCACAGATTTGGCCGAAAATATCGTCAATTGGACCGATGCCGTTGAGGGCGTGGAATTTCTTTTGGGCGGCGTAGTAGCCGGCCACTTGGGCAGTTTCGGTGTTGTACACCGTTACGCGGCGGCGGATTTTGGTTTCGTCCTGGTCGTCGGGGCGGTTGCTGGTTTTGCCACGCTCCAGTAGGCGTTTCACCAATTCCTCTTCCTGCACTTCCAGCGCAATCATGCAGCCGATGTGGGTGTTGTGCGAGGCCATGAGCTGGTCGAGGCTTTCGGCCTGGGCCACTGTGCGCGGGAAACCATCGAAGATGAAGCCGCCGGCCTGGGGGTTTGTTTCCAGAGCGCTGCCAATCATGCCAATCACCACGGCATCGGGCACGAGCAGGCCTTCATCCATCAGCTTTTTGGCGGTGAGGCCCAGCTCGGTGCCTTGGGCAATCTGGGCCCGCAGCAGGTCGCCGGTGCTCAGATGCACGAGGTTGTACTTGGTGATGAGCTTCTGGCTCTGGGTTCCTTTGCCGGCGCCGGGGGGGCCGAACAGCACGATATTCAACATGTAGAAGACGCGTTGCGCGAGGGAGGTGATTTTGGTGGGTTTGGGCAAGTTACTCAATCGTGGCCAGAAACGTTGCTATACGGCCACGTACACATCGGGCAGATTGCGGCCCAGGCCGTCGTAGTCAAGGCCGTAGCCGACCACGAAGTCGTTGGGGATTTCCCGGGCCACGTAGCGCACCGTAAGTTCATGACGAAGGCTAGCGGGCTTGAAAAATAAGGCCGCAATCTCGACCGAAGCCGGGCCTTTTTCCAGCAGTGTGGGCATGAGGTGGTGCATGGTGGTGCCCGTGTCCACGATGTCTTCCACGATGATGAGGTGGCGGTCCTGCACTTCTTCGCGCAGGCCCAGGATTTCCTGCACCACGCCGGTGCTGCCAGTGCCCTCGTAGGAGGCCACGCGGATGAAGACGATTTCGCATTCGCCCACGAAGCGCTTCAGCAAATCGGAAGCGAACATGAACCCACCGGTAAGCACGACTACAAATAAAGGCTTCTGCCCGGCATAGTCGGCGCTGAGGCGGGCGGCCAGGCCGGTCACGACTTCATCCAGCTGAGCAGCCGATAGATACGGCCGAAATTCTTTGTTGTGGATGGTGATGTTGGCGTGGCCCATGCGGCGCGGGGAGGGTATAATGAGGGTGCAAAGCTACTCACGGAATCGGCCTCGGCCTCCACCTCTCCCTCGGGTACCCGAGGGGAAGCCGAAGATGCGCAGGGATTGAAAACGGAGTAGAAAGCATGAAAAAAGCCGCGACAAATGTCGCGGCTTTTAGTAATCAGCAACCTTATTGCAAGCGCTTTGTGGGTGGATGCAAAGGCTGGCACTCCCCTACCGCACGCCGTGCAACACCGTGTAAATCACGCGAAATGCTGCTGGAGCAAAAGCTTCGGCGTAGCGAACGTGGGGCTGAACGACGGCTTCGATGCGCTCCTTTTCCAGGTGCACGGGAGCCATGCCGCGCTCGCCACCTTTCTCAGCAATGTGGGGCGCGATGACCAGCGACACGATGCTCATCAGCTTGATGAGGATGTTCATGCTCGGGCCGGAGGTATCCTTGAACGGGTCGCCCACGGTATCGCCCGTTACTGAAGCCTTGTGCGCGTCGGAGCCTTTGTACTGCATCACGCCGTTCACCATCACGCCTTTTTCGAAGGACTTTTTGGCGTTGTCCCAAGCCCCACCGGCATTGCTCTGGAACATGGCCATGAGCACGCCACTCACCGTGACGCCGGCCAGCAGGCCGCCTAGCACTTCGGGCGAAGACGCATTTGAGAACAGCCCCCGGCAGCCGAAGCCCACAATGATGGGCGTGAGCAAGGCGATAGCGCCGGGCAGAATCATCTCCCGAATAGCGGCTTGGGTCGAGATGGCTACGCACTTTTCGTATTCAGGCCGGCCGGTGCCTTCCATAATGCCCGGGATTTCGCGGAACTGGCGGCGCACTTCCTGCACCATGGCCATGGCCGCACGACCCACGGCGGCAATGGCCAGCGAGGAAAAGATGAACGGAATCATGGCCCCAATGAACACGCCGGCCAGCACGGGAGCTTTGCTGATGTCGATGGACGTGATGTTGGCCGTGCCCATGAAGGCGGCGAACAGCGCGAGCGACGTGAGCGCAGCCGAGGCGATGGCGAAGCCTTTGCCGGTGGCGGCGGTGGTGTTGCCCACGGCATCCAGAATGTCGGTGCGCTGGCGCACTTCTTTGGGCAGCTCGCACATTTCGGCGATGCCGCCGGCGTTATCGGCAATGGGGCCGAAGGCGTCGATGGCAAGCTGCATGGCGGTGGTGGCCATCATGCCAGCGGCGGCAATGGCCACGCCGTAGAGGCCGGCGGCTTCGTAGCTGAGTACGATGCCGGCCGCCAGCACCAGAATGGGCAGCACCGTGGATTCCATGCCCACGGCCAGCCCGCCGATGACGGTGGTGGCGTGGCCCGTGCTGCTTTGCTGAATGATGCTATTGACCGGGCGCTTGCCCATGGCCGTGTAATACTCGGTGATGATGCTCATCAAAGTACCTACCACCAGGCCTACCAGCACGGCGTAAAAAACATGCATGGCATCGAAGCTGATGCCGCGAATGGTGAAGGTGCCGGAAGGCAGAATCCACATGATGAGGCCGTAGGCTCCGGCTGCGGATACTGCTACCGAAATGTAGTTGCCGGTGTTGAGTGCGCCTTGCACGTTGCCACCTTCTTTTACGCGCACACAGAGGATGCCGATGAGCGAGGCGATAATGCCCATACCCGCAATAGCCATTGGCAAAAAGATGGGCGAGAGGCCTCCGAACTGGTCGTTGGTCACAGTTACTTCGCGGCCCAATACCATGGTGGCCAAAATAGTAGCGACGTAGGAGCCAAACAAGTCAGCCCCCATGCCGGCCACGTCGCCCACGTTGTCGCCCACGTTGTCGGCGATGGTGGCGGGGTTGCGGGGGTCGTCTTCGGGAATGCCGGCTTCGACTTTGCCCACAAGGTCAGCCCCTACGTCGGCCGCTTTGGTGTAGATGCCGCCGCCCACGCGGGCAAACAGGGCAATGCTTTCAGCGCCCAAAGAGAAGCCGGTGAGGACTTCGAGGGCTTTTTCCATCTCTGCGCCATTGGCGAGTCCGCTGGGCACGAACAACTTATAAAACACAATAAACAACGAGCCCAGGCCCAGCACGGCCAGCCCGGCCACGCCCATGCCCATCACCGAGCCGCCCGAAAACGACACGTTCAGCGCGGTGCTGAGGCTCGTTTTGGCGGCCTGCGCGGTGCGCACGTTGGCTTTGGTGGCGATTTTCATCCCAATAAAACCGGCCAATGCCGAAAACACGCCCCCAATCAGAAACGCGATGACGATGATGGGGCTCGAGTTGCCGCTCGTAGTGCCCAAGTAGAATAGGAAGGCCCCGGCGATGAGGCCAAATAGGGCCAGCACCTTGTATTCGGCCTTGAGAAAGGCAATGGCCCCGTCGGCGATATAGCCGGCGATGGTGGTCATGCGGGCATCACCGGCATCCTGCTTCGTGACCCAACCGGCGCGCAGCCAGGTATAGAGCAAGGCAAAAATGCCCAAGGCGGGCACGGCGTAAAGGTATGGGGTCATAAAAAGTGAATGGGTGGGAAAAAGTGAGTTGAGCGGTTTTCGGTTCGCAAAGTAGCGGAAATCCTATCGAATACAAGATTTTCAATTAACGCCTTTAGCAAAAGCACCTTGCCGGGTTACTCAAGCCAGCGAAAAGCGGGTAAGCCGGCCCTCTGACCGCACGCAAAAAGGCCTGATTTGAATTGCTCAAATCAGGCCTTTTTCATTCATTTTTCGTTCGCTGTCGGGGCCACAACCGGCGTCCAGCTATAGTTTCTGCATCAACTCCTGATAAAGGGCCAGCATACTGGCAATGTCGCGCTTGTCAACCAGCTCATCGGGCGAGTGCACATGGTCCTCGGGCGCGCCGATGAAGCACCAGTCCCAAGGCGCGGCGGCATGCTGCAATTCCTTGGCATCGGAACCGCCGCTGCCTTCTACCTCCAGCTGATGAGGAATGCCCGAATCGACTGCAATGGCCCGAATCCGGTTGACATAGGCCCGGCGCGGAATGAGCGAGTCGCGTAGCGAGATGGCACAGCCCTGGCCGGCGTGCACCCCCTCGGTGACCCAGGTGATGTCCGAAATCAGGGCCTGGCGCACGCCGTAGGTTTCGTAGATGTATTTGGCGAGGTAGGCCACCGAGCCGCCGCCGTGCTCTTCCCAGCACGAAAAGGCAATGATGCCGTCCTCCAGGGTTTCGCACAGGCGTAGGGCATTCCACACGCCGAGGCGGTTGTCGAGGTAGCAGCTTTGCACGGTGGTGGCCGTTTCGCGGAAGTCGCAGTAGAACGTGAGCTCGGTGCCCCGGTCAATATCGCGGTGGAACGCGTAGCCCAGTTCGCCCGTTTCTTCGTCAACGGTTAACGTACAGTCTACTTCTCCTTGCGAATCCTTTCCTACCAGGCGGTACCCCGCTTCGGCCTGCGGGCCGCCAATTCGGACCAACTGCCGGCCATAGCGCACTGTGAAACCGATGCTATCGAGATGGGCAAAAACGGCCGTGCGCGGCTTTCCGAACACCAGCAGGATGCAGTCCTGAAACCGTTCGTCGGCGATGATTTGGGGTTGGTGCCGCCAGGCATGCTGCTGCTGCCGAACGTAATCGAGTACAAATTGGGTGAGCGCGGCTTCGTTGCCGGCGGGGGCCGGCAGGCGGCAAAGCGAGTGGAGCAGGTGCATAAGCGAGCAGAAGTACGGCCAAAGCTAGGGCAAACTCCGTACTTTAGCAGGCCCGTTCCCTGCACTTCCTCATCTGTGCCGGCAGAACAAGGGTTTGGGGCTGCTATCTACTCTCATTCTATGCTGCGTTCGCTGTTTTGTATCTGCCTGGGGTTGCTCATGCTGCCATTGCTGGGCAGGGCCCAAACGCCCGATACAATCCGCACCCCGCCCCCGATGAAGACGGTGGCGCTCGACTCGGTGGGCGTGTTGCCCTCGGCCATTGATACCAAAGGCTGGCTGCTGATGGACAAGGACATCCAGATGGAGCTGGATGGGGCCGTCTATAATATTTACAACTTTAAGTTCGACAAGGCCGAAAAGCAGTTCCGCTCGCTGCGCCGCCGCTACCCGAACCACCCCATGGCGTATTTTATGCTGGGGCTGAGCACCTGGTGGAAAATTCGCCCCACCAACTTCCAGAGCACGCAGTACGACAAGCCCTTTTTCGCCTACATGGACACGGCCATCACCAAGGCCCAGGCACTCTACGACGCGGATAATCACAACTACGAAGCCAGCTTCTTTCTCTCGGCGGCTTACGGCTTCGATGCCCGCCTGCACGCCGAGCGGCACGACTGGCGCAAGGCCACCGTGGGGGCCCGTCGCTCACTTAACTATCTTAAAAAGAGCCAGGAAGCCAATGGACTGAGCCCGGAATTTCAGTTCGGCCAGGCCTTGTTCAATTACTACGCCGTCTGGATTCCGGACAATTACCCGCTGCTCAAGCCCGTGCTGCTGTTCTTCCCAAAGGGCGACAAGAAGCTGGGTCTGGAGCAATTGCGGAGCGTGGCTACCAACGGTTTTTATACGGCCACCGAGGCCCGGGTATTTCTCATGGGCATCCTCAAAAACGAGGAGAACAACGCCGAAGAAGCCATGCCCGTGGCCAAATTTCTGGCCAACAAGTTTCCGGACAACGGCTATTTCCAACGGTTTTACGCGCTGCTGGCCTACGACCAGGGCGAATTCACGGACTGCGAGCGGGTAAGTCGCGAAATTCTGGACAAGATTAACAAGGGCATGCCGGGCTACGAAGGCATCAGCGGGCGCTACGCCAGCTACTTCCTGGGCTACCTGATGCAGAACCGCTACCGCGACATTGCCAAAGCCAAAGACTACTACCAGCGGTGCATCGTGTTTGCCGAAAGCACGGGCGACACTTCCGGCGGGTTTTATTTGTTTGCCAATGCCAACCTGGCCCGCCTCGCGGTGAAGGACAAGGACTTGGCGGCCGCCAAGCGCTATTACGCGGTAGTGGCCGACAAAGCCGACCACAAATCGGAACAATACAAAGAGGCCAAGGCGTGGTTGAAAAAGAACCCCAAAGCCTAGCCCGCGCATTATGGAGCTAAAGGATTTATATATTACCCCGCTTTATCTGGCTCTTATATACGGCATTGCCTTCGGGGTGCGCGGGTCGGTGACGAACGTGTATACGAAGAAGTATTTCATTCCAGCCCTGACAGTCAAGATAGTAGGCGCCATTGCCCTGGGCATCCTGTACCACACGCTCTACAGCGGCGACACGAACAACTACTTCAAGCAGGCCGGCATTATCTACCACGCCTTCGGCGACTCCTTCACGGCGGGCCTAGAGCTGGTGACCACTTCCGGCGATGTAACCCCCGCCATTGCCAAGTACACCGGCCAGATGCAGTGGTTCGGGCGTGGCAGCAACGAATACTTTGTGGTTCGGGTAGCGGCGGTGTTTGCCGTGTTTAGCTTTTATACTTATACCGTTATCGCAGTGCTGTTTGCGGCCATTACTTTCAGCGGTATGTGGGTGATGTACATGACGTTTGCCAAAATTCGGCCGCAGGTATACAAAGAGTTAGCAATTGCCGTTTTTTTCCTGCCGTCAGTATTTTTCTGGGGTTCAGGCCTGCTCAAGGACTCGTTATGTATGGGGGCATTGGGGTGGCTGTTCTATTGTTTTTACCGCGGAGCCATTGAGCGCAAGAATATCATTCGCTGCGTGGTGCTGGGCGTAATGATGGGCGGGGTTATCCTGTCGATGAAGACGTACATTCTGCTCGCGTTTATGCCGCCGGCGCTGTTGTGGGTATTCAACGAAAACACCCGCAACATTAAGAGCGCGGCGGTACGCTGGGTGGCCAAACCTTTGTTTCTGGGAGTTGGCGGGATGGTGGCCCTCTTCGCCATGTCGCAGTTGGCCGCCGCCGATGCGCGCTTCAACCTAGACAAAATCGGCGAGCAGAGTAAGCTAACGGCTGACTACCTGCAACAGGTAAGTAAATCTGAACAGGGTTCGGGCTACAACATTGGGGTTCAGGATGGTACCCTAAGCGGTATGGCCAAGCTGGCACCCCAAGCCATTATCGTTTCGCTGTTCCGGCCATTCCTGTGGGAAGCCCGCAACCCGACTATGCTACTGTCGGCCCTAGAAGCCTCGTATTTTATCCTGCTGACGCTGCGCATCTTCTGGCGCGTAGGTTTTTTCAAGACCCTCGGCGCGATAGGAAGTGTGCCCGTGCTTACGCTCTGTTTTGTATTCAGCCTGATTTTTGCTATTTCGGTAGGAATTTCCAGCGGCAACTTTGGCACCCTAGTGCGCTATAAAATTCCGCTTATGCCCTTCTACCTGAGTGGTTTGTATATCCTGCAAAGCATCACGGTGCCGCAGGCCGCTGCCCGCGCCGGGCAGCGGCGCGTAGCGGGTGTGCCCCGCCTAGCGCGTGCTTAGGCTTAGCTGAACAGGTTCAGGAAGTTGGGGGTGTTAGCGAGTACCGAGTAGCGTTGCTCGATGGTGGCGCGGGCGGCCGCGCCCAAGTGCTGTCGGAGGCTGGCATCGGCCAGCAGCTGGCGTAGGCTGGCTTCCCATTCAGCAGGCGTAGCGCACACAAAACCGTTGTAGCCGTGCTGCACCACTTCGGTATTCATGCCCACCGGCGACACCAGCGCGGGCACGCCTAAGGCCATGTACTGCAGGGCCTTAAAGGCACATTTGCCTTTGGCCCACGGGTCGTCCTCCAGCGGCATCAGGCCTACGTGAAAGCCCAGCAAGTCGGCTATTTCCGTGTCTTTGCGCCAGGGCAGGTACACGAGGGAATTCAGTGGGAAAGCGGGGGGCTGGTTGGAAATAACCCGGAATTCGAAGTCCAGTCCTTCGGCTTCCAGCTTGGCCAGCACCGGCACCACTTGGTCGAGGTACTTGAGGGTGGAGTGCGTGCCGGTCCAGCCGATGACGAGACGGCCGGGCGCGGCCTGGTCGCGCACCTGATTGTGCAGGTGCACCGTATCGATGGTAGTGGGGTTGACCACGGCGCGGGGGTTGAACTGCCGGGCATAATCGGCCAGGTAGGCATTGCCGCAGCTGTTTTTATAGGCCCAGCTGCAGATGTCGGCCACCTTGTGGTGCCACTTCACGCCGGCCGCTATTTTGTTGGCTTCGGACGTATTGGCCAGCCAGATGGCATCGTCGAAATCGTAGATAATCTTCTTGCCGAGGACTTTGCTGATAATCCACTCGAACACCGGCGGCCCCACGGGCGCGGCTTCGCGGTGCACGAACACGAAATCATAGTTCGGCACGCGGAACATGAGCGCCAGCCGCCGGGCAAAACCGCCCAGAATGCCCAATACCTTAGCACCCGCCTGGCCCGGCTGGTAGAGGATGTTCCAAGTAGCCACCGAGATGAACGGGGCCAGGTGGTAGGTGTGCCCGGCCGCCGTAAGGATATCCAGGTACTGCTCGAAGCGAAAACGCTGGGAAGGTGCCCGGCCGGGCGGATAAGGCACGAGAAATAAAATGCGCATACTGGAATTAATAGGTCTGGTAAAAGCCCGGGACCTCGCCGGTGATATTGAGCAGCAGCGCGACCATTTCCAGCGTATCGGTGCAGGAAGTGGTGGGCAACACTTTGCGAAAACCCAATTGCTTCCCCAAAAACCGATGCGCCCGCTGGATAAACAGTTCATCACCGTAAATCCTGCCGAAACGCACCGCTTGCTCGACGGAGCGGATTTCGTTGCCAGGGAAATACGGTTTGTTGAAGGGAATGGGGGGATGCATGCGCGGCAGTAGGCCGGCAAAGGTACGGCCAGACCGGGCCTTACTCGAAGTGCGACCGGAACCGGGCCAGCGGCAGGGCGTCGTCGCCCTTGCTGTTGCGCAGGGTGGTGAGGCGGAGCAGGCCGGTGCCGCATACCACTACGGGCTGCCCGGCACGCACAAACAGCACTTTGCCCGGCGTGCGGTTCTCAATCTTCACATCGGGCTCGGGCTCGGCAGCCAGCACGCGGTGTAGCTGGCCGTTGAGTATCGTACTGGCTCCCTGGTAGGGCCAGCCCAACGCATCGACGAAGCGGCGGATGGTGGCGCTATCGGCCCGCCAGTCGATGCGGTAATCCTGCTCGTCGCGCCAGAGACTGTACGTGGCATCGGCTTCATTTTGTGGAGTACCGGGCAATAGCTGGCCGGCACGGAGGCCGGGCCAGAGCTGCGTTATCAGCTCCAGATAGCACTCGACGGCTAATTGAATGGCATCAGCAATGCGCAGCGGATACTGCACCGGGCGTGAGGCCTGGCCGAGTATCGGCCCTTGGTCAAATTCGCCCGTGGCGAATAGGGCGGTCACGCCAATAATGGGTTCGCCATTAATAAGGTAGCTTACCAGCGGCGCGAAGCCGCGGTAGCGGGGTAGCAGGCTGTCGTGCAGGATAATAAGCTGGCCAACATCGGCAATCAACCAGCGCCACGATACGGCCAGCGCGTAAGTCGTGGTTGCAACTGGCTGCGTATTCCGGCGCTGAAACGGAATACCGGACTGCGCACACAGGTACTGGATTTCGGCAAAAAAATCCTGCTCCAGTCTGGGGTCCGGCGCGCCCACCACCAGGGATATCACCGAAATATCAAGATGAGCTACTATGTGCTGGAGCACCCGGTAGCCCTTTTCCGTCATCAGGAACAGGGTAAGACTTGGATTTGCCATCAACCTTTCGTGGGTTTCTTCGTCGACGATGTAGAACGGGCGGGCCCAGCCGTGATGGCTTGGTGCTCGGGGTTCGGAAGCGTGGCGGGCCACCAGCGCCCCAGCCAGAGGGCTGCCGGCACGAGCAGCAGCACATCGGCCTGCAACAGATAGCGCATTTCCAGCCCCCGGTATAGAAAGCAAATGTAAAAGTACAGCCCCCCCGCAACGGCTGCTACCAGCCAACGGGCATTGCGCTGCCCCTTTAGCACCAGTAATCCCCCCCAACCCAGCAGCAGCAGCGCGGTTCGGTAGCCCAATAGCAACCGCAATAGCCCCGTGTAGGGCAGCGCAGGGCGTGGAGCCAGGGCCTGGTCCGTGGTCAGGGACGATTTGAACAAGGCTTTCCGAAGGTTCTGCAGCGGAACATCAAAACAAAACCGAACGGGATGCTCGGCCATGAACTGCTGGCGCAAGGCTTGGAAACCCGCTCCGATTTCCGCATTGCAATGCTGAAAATGATGACGCTGGTACGCTGTATCGGCACGCATTGCGGCGGCGTTGCGGTAGCGGGTGCCGTTGCCAGCGCCACTGCGCAACACCCAGAAGCCAGACCCGCACTGCCGTGCCTGAACTACCAGTCGTTGGGCTTGCGCCTGGGTGGCCGCCGAGCCGAAGGTAGCCGCCGCCGGAAAGCGAACGGCTCCCGTGCCTACCAGAACCGAGTCGAGCCAGGGGTTTTCGTCAGGCGTCCAGCAGTGCACCCATTGGTAGAACTCGTCGAC
The DNA here is from genome assembly GCF_038448715.1 of Hymenobacter segetis. Classification (GTDB taxonomy): domain Bacteria; phylum Bacteroidota; class Bacteroidia; order Cytophagales; family Hymenobacteraceae; genus Hymenobacter; species Hymenobacter segetis. Next base: position 11,679 of record NZ_JBCEVZ010000086.1, read on the forward strand.
GTCGGAAGTCTGGTTGGCGTAGCCCGCGGCCCGGGGTTTTAGTAGGATGAGGCGGTGCGCCAACAAGTAGTTGCGCACGGGCCAGCCTCCATATAGTAACCCAAAACCGACCGCCACCAAAGCGGCGTAGCGCACCAGTCCCCGCTCCCGCTCCGCCCAGCATTGCCATAGCAGCCAGGCAAACGTGATGGGCAGCAGGATGCCCATGTACTCCCGCACCAGCAGCCCGAGGGCCAATAGCATGCCCAACCCCAACGCGTACGCTGCCGTGGGCCGCCAGTGCAGCAATGCCCACAGCCACAGCAAAGTCAGGTCGACACTGAGGATTTCGGTGCCCATTACGGGTATCCAGACGATGATAAACGGATAGGTGGCGTATAGCAATGCCCCTAGATAAGCCGTGCGCGGCCGGTGAGGCTCCAGCCGGTGCAGGATGGCGAATATCAGCCCAATGGCCCCGGTATCCAGCAGCACCTGGCTCCAGGCAGTGGCGGCAGCGGCCCGCTCGCTGCCAAATAAAATCCAGTGCGCACCATAGAAAAACGGGTAGCCCGGCAATCGACCAAAAGCTGCGTCAGGCTCCAGAAAATCAAACGTATAGCGCCCTTTATTCCACAAGTTTTCGAACGCTAGGGTGTAAGACGACGAATCACCGTTCAGGGCAAAGTATTCAGGGCTGTGGTACATCACGGCCGTGCCCTTGAGCAAAAAGGCTATCCGCAGCCCTAGCCCCAGCAGCAATATCCCGAACAACCAGCCCGCGGCTATGCGATTGGGAACAGTTGAGCTCATGGGTGTTAGGGGCGCGCCAGCACCTGACGGTAGCACGCGTCCAGCCGCTCATACGTATGGGCCGGGGCAAATTTCTGCCGGACGAATAAACGGCTGGCCGCCGAGAATTGCTGCCGCAACGCCTCATTGCCGGCCAGGGCTACGATGGCTTCGGCCATTGCCGGCACGGCGCGGTTTGGCACCAGCAGCCCTGATTTCCCGTTTTCAAACAGCTCGGCAGGCCCCCCGCAATCGGTGGCAATGAGTGGCACCCCATAATAGAGCGCATCAAGACAGGTGAGGGAAAAAGACTCGGCTTCCGAGAAATTCAGTACGATGTCGTGCGCCTTCATAGCGGCCTCCGTATTGGCCGCGAACCCGTCGAAATGCACTACTTCGGCCAGGCCAGCGGCCCGGGCAGCAGCTTCGAGTTCCTGTCGGAATTCCTGGTTTTTCACCATGCCCATATCGCCGCCCACAAAGTGCAGGCGAAGGTTCGGGTTGCGGGCATACGCCTGCCCAAAGGCCTCCAACGCAAAGTTCTGGCCCTTGCCCCGGATGTAGTTGCTGAGATATAGCAGCCGCACCGGGCCGTCGCTTCCGGCAGCTACTGCGTACGGTGGCAGCTCCTCCCCACGCGCGGGCAAAGGGTCATACACGGTGCGCACCCCGGCATGAGCCGGCGCAAAATAGCTCCGCACGGCTTCCGACACGCATAGCACTTGCTGGGCGGCATGCTCGGCCAGCCAGCGCCAGGTGCGGGCTAGTGGCTGCGGCAGGGTCTGGGGCAAAAACCGCACGTGGGTGAGCACCTGCAGCTGTCCCAAGCTAAAAAACCGCGCCACGTAGCCCGTGAGATTGTAGAAATCGTTGAGATGCACCAAGCGTGCGCCCCGCTTTTGGGCCAGCCGATGAAGCCGCCAGCCGTTGAGCAGCAGCAACGGCACGTATTTCAATAAATCGGCCTTGCGGCGGCTGATTTCCACAAATGGCAGCTCGTGCACCACGTAGCCGTCGGCTTCCAGCACGGGCCGGCCGGTGCTGCCGGTGGGCAGCACGTACTCAAAGCGCAGCCCCGGCCGCAAGGGCCCGGTGGCATGGCGCATGGCATTGAGCGCGCCGGTCACCGCACGGGAATTGTCGATGACCAGCACCAGCGGCGATGACTTATCCACGGCTCATCTCCTCCACCAATTGCACCCACTGTCCAAAAATGCGCTCCCGCGTGAAGTCCTGCATGCGCTCGCGGGCCAGCTGGCCCAGGCGCTGCTGTTCGGGGGCATCGGCGAGCAGGGCGGCCATGGTTTCGGTCCACACGGCCTGGTCGGCTGCGAGCGTGGCGGGCTGCGTGAGCATGGGCAGCAGCAGGCCAAAGGCTCCGCGCTCGGCTTGGCGCAGGGCGGTGGCGGGGGCTTCGGTGGCCGGGGCCAGCATTTCGCGGGGGCCGGTGGGGCAGTCGGTGCTCAGCACCGGCAGGCCGCAAATCATGGCTTCGCCCAGGGCCATGGGGAAGCCTTCCCAGGACGAGGGAAACACGAAGGCCGTGGCGGGCCGCAGGTACTTGAAGGGATTTTGCTGCAAGCCCAGGAAGTACACGTCGTAGTCGGGCGTGAGCGGGGTTGGACTTTCCCAGGCGGCGTACACGCGCAGGCCCAGCGCCCGGGCGCGGGTAGTGAGCTGGTCGCGCAGCTCGCCATCGCCCACAAAGACGAGCTTAACGGGCTGGCGGCGGCGCAATTCGGCGAAGGCATCGAGCAGGGGGCCTTGGTTCTTTTGCAGCGTGAGGCGGCCCGAGGTTACCAGCACCGGGGCAGCGGCATATACCGCCGCCTCGGCAGCCGACAGGGACTCCCGGCTTTTGGCCTCAATCTCGGCCACTTCAAAGAAATTATTAATCGTCAGCAACTTGGCGGGCTTCACACCAAAGCCGTTGACCAGCTCCGGAATAATGTCGCGGCTGACGGTCACGATGCGGTCGGCCCGGTTGTAGAGGGCGGGGATGAGCACGTTTTTGCGCAGCCAGCCCACCGGCCCCCGAATGTTGGCATCGTGCAGCTTGGAGCCGTGCACGCAGAGGATGGTTTTGCCGGGGCCGCCGCTCAGCAGGTTCACGTAGTCGGCCCCTTCCAGGTGGCTGATGACCACGGCCGGCTGCAGGCGCTCGCGCAGCTGGCGCAGCCCGCTGATGCGTCGCCGGAAGTTCTGGATTTTGGCCAGTGCCCCCCCTCCCCCGCTCACGTCGAGGCTCACCACGGGGTTGCCGCTGGGGTACAGGTCGCCGCCCTCCAGGTTGAATACGGCCTCCGTGACGGCGTAGTGCCGGGCCAGCTCTACGCTGTGGTCGTGAAAGACGCGCTGGGCGCCGCCCAGCCCCAGATTCGGTATCAACAACAGGATTTTCGTGCGGATTGTGTTTGCCATATTAAGTAAATGCGCCCACCTGCTTCGGGACGAAAACGGCCCGAATAAATGCGGCTTAGCCAATTTTACGCCGCGCCTGTTTGGCACGTGGCAGGCCGGTTTGGCGCGGAGCAAAGTTAACCCCGCAACAGGCTTCACCCCGAATGCGGCAGCTCATCGTACCGATGCACGCCCACGATGCGCCCCTGGCGCATGTCGTATATGCGGTCGCACTCCCGCAGAGTGGTCAGACGGTGGGCAATGATAAGAATGGTCATGTCGGTGTGAGCTAGGTGCGTAATGGCCTCGTTCACTTCGCGTTCGGTTTCGTTGTCGAGGGCACTGGTGGCTTCGTCGAGCAGTAAGATTTCGGCCTGTTTATACAAAGCCCGCGCAATGCCGATGCGCTGCCGCTGCCCGCCCGAAAGCTTCGCCCCCCGCTCGCCGATGAGGGTGGCCAAGCCCCGGGGCAAAGCCGCCACGAAATCTGCCAGCGAGGCCTGCGCAATGGCATAGCGCAGCCGCTCGGCATCGACCTCGTGGGCGGGCGCGCCCAGCGTCACGTTGTCCTGAATGGATGCTTCCATCAGAAAGGTGTCCTGCCGAACGTAGCCCACCAGTTCGTACCAGGCCTGCAAGTGCTGCGGCGTCAGGGCCTGCCCGTCTACCAGCACCCGCCCGTGTTGCTCGCGGTAGAAGCGCAGCAACACGTTCATAAGCGTAGTTTTGCCCGAGCCAGACGAGCCGACAAATCCAATTTTTTCGCCCCTCCCAATGCGCAGGCTGATGTGTTGCAACACCGGCACTTCAGCGGCGGACTGGTCCGGAAAGGTGAAGGAAACATCGTCCAGCACCAGCTCACGACGGAAAGGCAGCGGCAATTGCACGGCGGGCGGGGTTTCGTCAAACGCCGCCCCCCGAAACAATTCCAGGTTTTCGAGCGCATACTGGTTCTGCTTGATGAGCACCACGGCGGTGAACATGCGGTTGACCGAAGGCATGAGGCGGTAGGCGGCCGCCGCAAACGTGCCCACCAACGCCAGCAGCCCCCCGCTCCCCACCGGGCCATACAACGAATACAGGAAAATGGTGAGCACCCCCATAATGGCCACCATTTCGATGACGCGCACGGGCAGTAGCGCGTACAGGTATGCTTCGGCATCGAGGGCCTGCACGGCGGCCTGGTTCCGTAGCAGGCGCTCAGCAAACTGGCCCTGGCGGCCGGCCAGCTTCAACTCGACAAAGCCCGCAAATAAGTCCTGAATGATGCTGAACGATGCCGGCCGTAATTCATTCAGCTCGTTGCCGATGCGGCGCGACCGGGTGCGCAGGGCGCGGTAGGTGAGCAGCGCAGCCGGGGCCAGCACCAGCAGCAGAATAACCAGCAGAATTGGCTTATACAGCAAAATGCCCACGCCAATCACCAGCACCACGGTCAGCTCCGAGAAGAAGGTGAACAAGGGCCGCACTACCCCACTCACGTAGGTACTGGGCACCTGCACGGCGCTGTTTATCAAGTTGGCCGAGCCAAAATCGGTTAAATACCAGAACGGCAGGTGCAGGTATTTGCGCAGTTGGCTTTGAATAATTTCCAGGCCCACCGCCGCCGTAAACCGGGCCTGGATGTAATTGACCCAGGTGCTAAAGAGGTTTTTGAGCAGGAAAAAAGCCAGCAGCCCCGCTATCAGCGCCACCAGAAAGGTGCGCTCCGAGCCGAACCCTGCGTATTGGTAGATGGCGAAGAAAAAAGGGCTTTGCCGCACCCCGCCCGGCTGGGCCGCCACCAGCAACACCGGCACCAGCGAGGCCAGTCCGAACACATCCAGCACCGACGAAACCAGTAGCAGCCCAAACTGCACCGCCGCCTGCCGGCGCTGTTTCGGCCCCACGTAGTAAGCCACGCTGCGCAGCGCCGTAGGAATAATGCCGTGTATCATAGTGGAGCCGGTGGGCTAGCAGCCGGAGGAAGCTTATCCGGCGCAGCCATGGCATACGCATTACCCGCCCCGACAGCCCACTGCGCCGGGGGACGGGGCAAGGATATCACGCATTCACCTAAGGCTACAGGCGCTGCCTCATGCCGATTTTTTGGAGGCCAGCCGCATGAAGGGCTGCTCTACAAAACGATAGAACAGGTAGGCTCCGGCCAAGGCAACCGCAACCGACAGGCCCGTGATGAGGAGCTTATTCGCCGTGGTGGTGGGCGGAATAATTTTTATCAGCACAAACTCGCAGGAAATATCGATGAGGACGTGCAGCGGATAAATGGAGTACGCCCGCGGACCTTTGCCGACCAAATATCCCAGTGACAGCTGCTCTGCAACAGCTCATATTGGTTTTTCGAATGCTTTTCAGCAGATATTATTCGTGCGGAACTATTGCTTTAGCGCAATCCTGGTACAAGCTCATGTAAGAGGCCACGCAGCGGCTCATGTCAAACTTGGCGAAAGCCTGGGGGGCCAGGGCCTGGTGCCGGAGCAGCAGGTCCGGCTCCGTAGCGTAGCGCTTCATGGCCTGGTATAGCTGCTGGACATCGGCCAGCCCCTGCGCGGGGAAATCGGTGAGTAGCCCCGCTTCCTGGCCATCATCAGTGCGAATCATCTGCTCAATTTCGCCCACATTGGTGGATATCAC
>NZ_JBCEVZ010000087.1:0-16878 GCF_038448715.1 Hymenobacter segetis
TGGAAACCCTGCGCCAGCTGGGCGTGGTGCTCAAGCGGGCCAAATATTTCCTCACCTGCCAGGGCGAGCACCAGCCCGTCATCGGCGAGCTGACCGAGCAGCAGGTGCGCCGCCAGATTCTGTTTGGGGCCGGCTCGGTACGCTCGGCCCTCGTCACCCAGCAGCTCGATTTGTTCGCCCAAGCCTCCTGATTCTGCCATGCAAGCTGATTTCAATAACCTCACTTCCACCTCGCAACTGCACCCCGGCCAACTGGGCGGTGTGCAGCACGACATCCTCTTTTCTGTCATGAAAATCATCCACCGCCAGCCTGAAAATACCGTCCGGCCTGCCACCGCGTCCTCCGATAAAGTTGACCGTCTCTCGTGCTGCTGCCGCCTCAGCGAGCTGATGCCGCTGGTGCGCCAGTTGCACCACGATGCCCGCGCCCGCTACGAAGCCGGCCGCCAAAACGAGCAGCGCCAGCAAGCGGCGTAATGGCGCTTTAAGAACGTCATGCTGAACGCAGTCGAAGCATCTCTACCGCAGTAGTAATCCAATCGAGACAACGAAGCGGTAGAGATGCTTCGACTGCGCTCAGCATGACGTTCTGTTATTCCCTATTGAAACCCATCCGCCGTCCATCCACCGCTGTAGCCTCTGCCGCCCCACGCCGGGCGGGGGCCCCCACGCTCACGGCCCCGCCGCTGGACTATACCTACGACGGCACGTTTGAGGGCCTGCTCACGGTGCTGTTCACGGTGTACGACTGGCGGGCAGCCCCCAACAGCATTCAGCCCGAAGCCACGGCCCAAAGCGGCCTTTTCACCCAGCCCGCCCACCGCGCCACCGATGAAACCCTGGCCGCCCGTGTGTGGGAAGGCTTGCTGAAAACGATGGATAACGAGGCCCGCGCCCGCCTCTATCACGTTTTTCTCAGCGAGGATGCGGACCGGGAATTGTTGATTTTCCGCTACGTGGATTTGGCCCTGCGCTCGCCCGTCGATATTTCGGAGAACTACGCCAACGCCGACGTGCGCCGCGTGCAACGCCTGGCCCAGATGATGTTTCGCGAAAAGCACCGCATGGAAGCCTTCGTGCGCTTCGAGAAAACCAGCGACGAGCTATTCCACGCCACTATTGAGCCGGATATGGACGTGCTGCCGCTCATCGCCGCGCACTTCACCAAGCGCTACGCCGACCAGCGCTGGCTGATTTATGACCGCCGCCGCCACTACGGGCTGTATTATGACCTCACGCGCACCGACATTGTGCAGTTTGAGAACCCGGCGGGCCGGAAAGCCACCGATATTTCGGCCACCGTGCTCGATGAGCGGGAGCCCCTGTTCAAGCACCTCTGGCAGACGTATTTCGACCACGTCAACATCCCTGAGCGCAAAAACCTAAAGCTGCACCGCCGCCACATGCCGCTGCGCTATTGGAAATACCTGAGTGAAAAGCAGCCCCGCGAGGTGCGCTTCGAGCCGATTAAAAACAAGCAGACCATTGTGGGCAAAGAGATATCGGCGGGCCAGAAGCTGCTGCCGCGTGGGTAAATTCCTGTAGCACATGATTTAGCTTGTGTATTATAGCAGATGCATTGCCCAAAAAACACACGCTGAAGCATGTGCTACAAGGCGGGCCGGGCTAACTTGCGGCCTAAATCTGAGCTTATGCTAATGAGTACGACACTGGTTTTCGGGGCCCTCGGGCAATTGGGGCAATGCCTGGCGCACGTGGCGCGGGAGCGGAACACGCCGGGCCTGGTATTCCTGTCCGAGGCTGAAGGCAATATTCTCGACCAGGCCGCGCTGGCCGCGCTTTTTGCCGCGCACCGCCCCAATCACGTCATCAACTGCGCCGCCTATACGGCCGTGGATAAGGCCGAAGACGACGTGGATTTAGCCCGCAAAATCAACCGCGATGGTGTGGAAAACCTGGCCCGCCTCTGTGCGGAACACGGCACCGTGCTCATTCAGATTTCGACCGATTTTGTGTTTGCCGGCGCGGGCAATGAGCCGCTGCTCGAAATTGACGAAACCGCGCCGCTGGGCGTCTACGGCCTCACCAAACTCGAAGGCGAGCAGGTGATTCCGGGCCTCACCGAGAAGTACTTCACGCTGCGCACCAGCTGGCTGTACTCAGAATTCGCCGGCAACTTCGTGAAAACCATGCGCAAGCTGGGCCGCGAGCGCGACGAGCTTCGCGTCATCTGGGACCAGGTGGGTACGCCCACCTACGCCATCGACCTGGCCGGCGTCATTCTCGGAATTATTGAGAGCGGCAGCACGGCTTACGGCCTCTACCATTACAGCAACGAGGGCCTGACGTCGTGGTACGACTTTGCCACGGCCATTTTCGAGCTCAGCGAAATTTCGGTGAAAACCACGCCCATTCGCACCAGCGAATACCCCACGAAGGCCACGCGCCCGCCGTTTTCGGTGATGGACAAGACTAAAATCAAAACCCAGTTGGGCGTGGCCATTCCGCACTGGCGCGAGAGCCTCAAAGTCTGTTTGGAGCGCTTAGCCGCCGCCGAGTAGCTGAGTTACGCTTGTTTCGAAGTGTAGTTGAAAGCCCCCGTTGGTTCGCCAGCGGGGGCTTATTTTGCGCCATCCACCAACCACTTTTGCCTCCTTTCATGAAAACCGACCTATATACCAAAGCCGTCCTGACCGTCATTGCTGCCTGCTTGCTGATACTAGTAGGTAAAGAAATCAAGTTCATCCCGGAGGCCACCGCCGCAACGCCTGCCCTGCCCATGGCCGGCCGCAACTACGGCCTGGTGCCCGTGAATGCCGATGGCAGCGTGACCGTGCGTTTCCAGACCACTGAGGCCATGCCGGTCAACATCGTGGGCATTCACCGGCCATTCTAATCGGGCGAGGTGGGTCGGTATTCCTGGGACGCGATTTCGACTTCGAAGTAAGTTCTAACCGCGCCCGTAGAACCGGCTCACCAAGTACGCCGAACCAGCAAATGCTGCCCCCAGCACGCACACGCCGGGCCAGCCGCCGTGCACCCACGCCAGCCCGCCAGCCACCGAGCCCAGCGAACCGCCCGTGAAATAACCGGTCATGTACACGGTGTTGAGGCGGCTGCGGGCTTCGGGTACCAGTGAGAAAATTTTGGTCTGGTTGGAGATGTGGGCCGATTGCACGCCCACATCCAGCAGAATCACGCCCAGCACCAGCCCGGCCAAGTGGTAGCCGGTGAGGCCCATGAATACATAAGCCGCCAGCGCCAGCAGGATGCCCACGCCGATGGCGAAGTCCGGCCCGCGCGTATCGGCAGCCTTGCCGGCCAGTGGCGCGGCCAACGCTCCCACGGCTCCAATTACCCCAAAGAATCCGGCCACGTCGCTGCCGTAATGGTAGGCCGGGCCTTCCAGGAAAAAAGCCAATGTGGTCCAGAACACGCTGAAGGCCGCAAACAGCAGCCCGCCCACCAGCGCCGAGCGGCGCAGGGCCGGCAGGTCGGCTACCAGCGTACCCAATGATTTCATGAGTGCGCCGTAGGAGCCCGTGAAGTTGGGCCGGTCCTGCGGCAGGCGCCAGGCCAGCAGGCCCAGCAGCGCCAGCATCAGGCCAGCCGCGATTTCGAACATGGCCCGCCAGCCCAGGTGCGCACCCACGTAGCCGCTCACCGTGCGCGAGGCCAGAATGCCAATTAGCAAGCCGCTCATGATGCGGCCTACGATGCGGCCCCGGTCGGCCTCCGGTGCCAAGTGCGCGGCCATGGGCAGCAGCAACTGCGGCACTGCCGAGCAGATGCCCAGCAGAATACTCGCCCCCGCCAGCAGCGCGAAACTGGGCGCAAATGCCGCCAGCCCTAGGCAGGCCGCCGCGCCCAGCAGCATGAGCAGCATCAGGCGCTTGCGCTCCAGCATATCGCCCAGCGGCACCACGAACAGCATGCCCAGCGTATAGCCTACCTGCGTGGCTGTGGCCACCAGACTGGCGCTGCTGTCCGAGAGGTGAAAGGTGCGGCCAATGGCGGCCAGCAGCGGCTGGTTGTAGTAAATATTGGCCACCACCAACCCGCAGGTGAGGGCCATGAGCCAGACGAGGGCGCCGTCGAGCCGGCGGGTGGGTAGGGGAGAGGCAACCGCTGAATCAGCAGTCTCAACAAGCATTTCTGACATTAAATAGCGCGAACGAATCGGGATAGGGTAGCAGCGAAATAGCGTAGGGTAACCGCTTTCTGGCCCCGATGGTTGCGTCGGACACCCGCAACCCGCCCGCCGCACCTGCGTTTGCCCTCACATGAGCCGAGGATTTACCAAGGAAGACGACGCGCAGACGCCGCCCATTATTCCGCCTCGGGCAGCCCTGCCGCCGGGCACGCCCAACTACGTCACGCCCGCCGGCTTGGAGCAACTCCGCGCCGAGCTCGCCACCCTCGAAGCCGAACGCGCCCAGGCCGAAGCCAACCATGATAACGACACTGACCGCACCCACTAGCTTTCATCCTACAACGGCCGCATCGCGCTGCTGCTGGAGCGCCTCGGCAGCGCCAAAGTGGTAGACCCCGCCGGCCAGCCGGCCAAAGAAGTGCGTTTCGGGGCCACCGTCACACTGTGCACCGTGAGCGGTGGCAGGGTGGGTTTCGAGCGAAAGTTCACCATCGTGGGTGTTGATGAGGCCGATGTGGCATTGGGCAAAGTGGCGTTTGTGGCGCCCATTGCCCGGGCCGTGCAGGGCGCGAAACTGAAGCAGCAGGTGACGCTGAAGCTCGGCCCACAGGAGGAAGTGGTGGAAACAGCCGCCATCCAATATTCCGAAGCGTAATTTCGGCCGTGTCGGCTCATCACCAAGCCGCGCTTTATGCATGATTGTCTACAAATCGACCGACTGGTGGGAGGCCCTACGCCACCTACGCTCCTCGGGCATCATCCGGCTGCTGCTGAAACGGGTGCTGTTCGTGGGCCTCTACGCCACCGCTGTGACGGCCTTGGTCATCCGCTTCGAGCGCATGAACGTGGCCGTCGATAAGGAGTTTTTCTCGTTTCTGGGCATCCTGCTCAGCCTGTTGCTGGCCTTTCGCACCAACACTGCCTACGACCGATTTTACGAAGGCCGCCGCCTCTGGGGGCAGCTCACCAACAACTGCCGCAACCTGGCCGGCCTGCTCCACGCCCGCCTGCCGGCCGATGATTACGCCACCCGCACCTACCTCGCCCGGCTGCTCTCCAACTTCCCCATCGCCCTGGATGGCCACCTGCGCAACGGCGTGCGGTTCGAGAAGCTGGAACCCGTCGAACCCGGTTTTATCGACCATTTGCAGACTGTCCGCCATGTGCCTTCCCGCCTGGCGGCCATGCTCCAGGAGTTCTACGAGCAGCTGCTGCGCGAGGGAATCATTCTGCCCACGCACCTCATCACCATCCAGCGCCACCACGAGGCGTTGCTCGACGTGGCCGGCGGCTGCGAGCGCATCAAAAATACGCCCATTCCCTTCTCCTACAGCTATTTCATCAAGGGTTTTATCTCGGTGTTCATCCTCACCATGCCCTTCAACCTGCTCGATACCTACGAGTGGCTCACGGTGCCCATCACCATGTTCGGAGCCTACGCGCTGCTGGGCGTAGAGATGATTGGCGACGAAATCGAAGACCCTTTCGGCAAAGACAGCAACGACTTGCCGCTGACGCAAATGTCGAACCGCATCCGCGCCAACGTGCACGAAATCCTGGGTGTAGACCTGCACGAGGACATTCGCGGCCTGGCCGATGCGCCGTATAGCGTGGTGTTTTAGCGCCGCCTTGTCATTGCGAGCGAAGCGCGGCAATCCGTCCTCTCATGAGCGACCAGCCCTGAAGTGTGATAAAGCTTTTTTTGACAACGAAAAGCCCCGAAAATGCAGAGTGTCGGGGCTTTCTGGTAAAACAAAGTGTCTGGTTTTGACAGGACGGATTGCCGCGCTTCGCTCGCAATGACAAGGCAGATTTCTACGCCACCATCTGCTTCTTATACGCCCCCGGTGTCACGCCCTCGTACTTCTTAAACAGCGCCTGGAAGTACGACAGGTTATTAAAACCCGCCCGCAAACAAACCTCCGCCACGCTGGCCAGCGGGTGGCGTAACAGCCGCTTGGCCTCGCCCAGCCGTTCCCGAATGATATACTCGACCGGCGTAATCCCGAACTCGCGCTTGAACACGCGGAAGAACGTGGCCTTGCTCATGCAGGCCAGCGCGCTGAGCTTATCAATGGTCAGGTTCTCGGCCAGATGGTCTTTGATGTAACCCACAACGGCCGCAAAGCGGTGTGTGGTGAGGTGCCGGGCGTAGTCGTGAAAAATGAGCTGGCGGGCCTGCGTCTGCATCAGGCGCACCAATAATTCCTGGAGCGTGAAGCCGGCCAGCACATCCTTGTTAATATCCGAAGTGCGCGACACGGCTACCAGGCGGCCCAGCGTGTCGGTCAGCTCGGGCGTGTTGGTGAGGTGGGCGTACTCGGGGCCTTCGATGGCCCAGGGCTGGTGCGGTTCGGCCTTGGGGTAACGCTCATTCAATAAATCCACGGTGTGGCGGATGGTATCAGGCGCGATGGCCACGGCCAGGCACTGCGTGGGCTGGCACAGGCAGGCCTCGGGGAAGTCGATTTCCATCAACTCATCCTTATCCACTACCACCGACTCGCCGGGTAGGTAGTCGAAGGCCTCGCGGCCTGGTAGGTGCATCACCTTTTTGCCGCGCAGCATGGTGGTCAGGGCCAAGCCTTCGAGGCGCAGGGGCACGCGGTGGGCGGTACGGTGCGTTTCGAATACGTTCAGCTCGAAGCCTGCCAGGTTATACACCGTCCGGTTTTCGACCAGAGAATGCAGGCGCTCCAGCGCGAGCGGCGCAACGGCGGTAGGCAGGTGGACGCGGGTGGGCATGGGCGGGAAGTCTGTGGTGAGGAAGTACACACTCCTAACACGGAGGTGTGCCAGCAAGTTGCGACAATTTCGGCACTCTTTGCGATAATACCACAATCCGGCGGCAGGTAAAAAAGAGACCTTTACATCCTCTCTCATTCAACTCATTCCCATCCAACAAAGTCATGGCTGAAACCCTCGAACAAACCACCACCCTGGTGGCCCGGCCCCAGTTCAAAACCCATTACGACAACTTTATCGGCGGTAAATGGGTGCCCCCGGTGAAGGGCCAGTATTTTGAAAACCCCTCGCCGATTGATGGCAAGGCCTTCACCAAAGTGGCCCGCAGCACCAAGGAAGACATTGAGCTAGCCCTCGATGCCGCCCACGAAGCCTTCAAAACCTGGGGCAAAACCTCCGCCACCGAGCGCAGCAACATCCTCAACAAAATTGCTAACCGTATCGAAGAAAACCTGCCCCATCTCGCCGCCGTGGAATGCGTCGAGAACGGCAAGCCCATCCGCGAAACCACCTTTGCCGACATGCCGCTGGTGGTAGACCACTTTCGCTATTTTGCCAGCGTAATTCGGGCCGAAGAAGGCAGTGCTACCGAGCTGAATGCCACCACCGTGTCGCTCAATATCCAGGAGCCGCTGGGCGTCATCGGCCAGATTATTCCCTGGAACTTCCCGTTGCTGATGGCCACCTGGAAGCTGGCTCCCGCCATTGCCGCCGGTTGCACCGTGGTGATGAAGCCCGCCGAGCAAACCCCCGCCAGCATCATGGTGCTCATGGAGCTGATTCAGGACCTGGTGCCCGCTGGCGTGATTAACGTCGTGAACGGTTTCGGCCTCGAGGCCGGCAAGCCGCTGGCCTCGTCGCCGCGCATCCAGAAGGCCTCCTTCACGGGCGAGACGACCACCGGCCGCCTCATCATGCAGTACGCTTCGGAAAACCTGATTCCGGTGACGATGGAACTGGGCGGCAAGTCGCCCAACGTCTTCTTCAAGAGTGTGATGGATGCCGACGACGACTTCCTCGACAAGGCCATCGAAGGCGCGGTGATGTTTGCCCTGAACCAGGGCGAAATCTGCACCTGCCCCTCGCGGATGCTCATTCACGAAGACATCTACGACGACTTCATTGCCCGCGTTATTGAGCGCGTGAAAGCCATCAAACTCGGCAACCCGCTTGATATGAACACAATGATGGGCGCGCAGGCCTCGAACGACCAGTTCGAGAAAATCCTGAGCTACCTCGAAATCGGCAAGGCCGAAGGAGCCGAAGTGCTGGTGGGCGGCGAAGCCCACTCGCAGGAGCACCCTGAGCTGGCCGAGGGCTACTACATCCAGCCCACCATGTTCCGGGGCCACAACAAGATGCGCATTTTCCAGGAGGAAATCTTCGGGCCGGTGGTATCCGTCACCACCTTCAAAACCGTGGAAGAAGCCATTGAAATTGCCAACGACACGCTCTACGGCCTCGGGGCCGGCGTGTGGACCCGCGACGCGCACGAGCTGTACGAAGTGCCCCGCGCCATCCAGGCCGGCCGCGTGTGGGTGAACTGCTACCACGACTACCCCGCCGGCGCGCCCTTTGGCGGCTACAAAGCCTCCGGTTTCGGCCGCGAGAACCACAAGATGATGCTGAGCCATTACCGCCAGAACAAGAACATGCTCATCAGCTACAGCCAGCAGAAACTCGGTTTCTTCTAGGCCCGGCCGTAGCTAAGTTTCTCAGCTGAAAAGTAACGTCATGCTGAGCGTAGTCGAAGCATCTCTACCGCATAACTAATCTCAAACGAAAGAGTTAGTGATGAGGTAGAGATGCTTCGACTACGCTCAGCATGACGTTCTATTGTTTTTAATTTCCACCTGCCTCATTCCCACCCATGCCCACCCCCCGCGTCCTCGTTACCACTGCCGCCGAAGCCACCATCGACCTGCTCCGCGACGAGCACGGCCCGCTCATGTTTCACCAAAGCGGCGGGTGCTGCGACGGCTCCTCGCCCATGTGCTTCGCCAAGGGCGAGTTTCGGGTGGGTGGGAATGATACGTGGTTGGGTCGCATCCACGGCTGCGATTTCTTCATGAGTGCCAGCCAGTTCGAGTACTGGAAACACACCCAGCTCACGGTGGATGTGGTGAAGGGCCGGGGCGCGAGCTTCTCGCTGGAAATTCCGCTCGGCGTGCGGTTTTTGATTCGGTCCCGTCTGTTTACCGAGGACGAGGAAAAGGATATGGAACCGGTGTACGCCGGCGACGAATACCCGGAAATGGCAGTGTAGGGTACGACCCCACACCCTGCTCGTTTCTGACATTAAAAAAGCCCCTGCTAATATTGGCAGGGGCTTTTTTAATGTCATACAAAACTTACTTCACATTCGTTTTCGTCACCAACTGCACCGTTTTCGGGTCCACGGTGATTTCCTGCAGGCGCTTGGCTACGGCGGGGCTCATGCTTTCCTGGTAGCGACCGTGGAGATGGCCGGCCAAGAACTTCTCGGAGGCCGCGAACATGGCCATGTTGTTCACGGGGCGGGCGAAGCCGTGGCCTTCATCGGGGGCCAGCAGGTATTGCACGGGGTAGTTGCGGTCGCGCAGGGCCACCACAATCTGGTCGGCTTCGGCCTTGTTCACGCGCGGGTCATTAGCCCCTTGCACCACCATGAGCGGGGTTTTGATTTTGTTAGCCGAGCCCAGCGGCGACATGCGGTCGAGGGCGGCGCGGCCTTCGGCGGTGCCGGGGTCGGCCATGCGGGCGTACATCTGCTTGCGGCCGGCCTCCCAGTAGGGCGGGATGGCGTTGAGCAGCGTGGTCAGGTTGGAAGGCGCCACGATGGCCACGGCGGCGCTGTACAAATCGGGCGTGAAGGCCACGCCGGCCAGCGTGGCGTAGCCGCCATATGAGCCACCCATGATGCCCACGCGCTTGGGGTCGGCGATGCCTTGGGCCACGAGGTACTTCACGCCCCAGGTCAGGTCGTCCTGCATTTTGCGGCCCCATTCGCCGTTGCCGGCGTTCAGAAACTGCTTGCCGTAGCCGGTGCTAGCCCGGAAGTTGGGCGAAAGCACGGCGTAGCCCCGGTTGGCCAGAAACTGGGCCATGGTGTTGAAGCCATAGGTATCGCGCCCCCACGGCCCGCCATGGGGCAGGATGATGACGGGCAGATTCTTAGCCGCCACGCCCTTGGGTAGCGTCAGGTAAGCCGGAATTTCCAGGCCATCCGACGACTTGTAGCGCACCACTTTCATGTCGGCCAGGTCGGCTGCTTTCAGCTTGGGGCGGGTTTCGTACTCCTTGGTGAGCTGCTTGGTCTGGCGGTCAAATAAGTACGCCACATTGGGCTGGGTGGCCGAGCTGGCCGAGAGCAGCCACAGCCGCTCATCGGTGGTGTGTGACACGGGGTACACATCCAGGCCCGGCAGCTTCTTGCTAACTGTAGTAAAGTCCTGCTCAAAGGCCTTGTCCTTCCACACGCGGCGCATCCGGTCGTCCTCAAAACTCACGAACACCGGCTCGTGGGTTTTCTCCGACAGCGCGAGGCCGCCCACGTCCACGCGCTTCAGCGGGTCGGCCTGGTAGGGCTGTTCCTGGCCGGTGGCGGGGTCCAGAAGCACGATTTCGGCCAAGTTGCGCGAGCCTTTGTTGGTGGCGAGGTATACGTGCTGATTGTCTTTGGCGAAGCCTTCCACGGCGCTTTGCTCGTCAATCGTGGTTTTGTAGAAGGGCGTCATTTGCTCGCCCTCCACGCGCAGCCACTCGGTGCTGCCGTCGGGGTTCGAACGGGCCGCGAGGCGCAGCTGGTCGTTCCAGTCGAACACCCAGTCGCCGATGCGGTCGTTATTCTGGCGCACCAGGGTTTTTTCGCCGGTAGTCAGGTTCAGCTTGTACAGGTCGTGCCAGGCCTTGTCGCGGTCATTCAGGCCGATGTAGAGCGTGTTGGGGTCGGTGAGGGGCACGTTGATAACCTGCACCCGTACGCCCTTCAGGCCGGTGAGGTCGCGGGCGGTGGGCACGGGCTGGCCGGTGGGCAGGGCTTCGGCCGGGTTCACGGCGTAGATGTTGAAGTTCTCGTCGCCGGCCTTGTCCTGGCTGTAGAGCAGATACTTGCCGTCGCGGCTCCAGAAGTAGCTGCGCACCGGGCGGGCCTGGTCGTTGGTCATCGGCCGGGCCTTATCGAAGGGCTCGTTCAGGCCCTTCACCCATATGTTGCGGGTGCCGTTGTAAGGCTTGATGAAGGATAGGAACTTGCCGTCAGGCGAGAGCTGCGCGCCCGAAATTTCGGGGTCACCGAAGAGCAGCTCGCGGTCGATAAGCGGCGGCTGCGCGCCCGGTTTGGCCGCTTGCGCAAAGCCGGTTTGGGGAGTGGCCAGACTCAGCACGAGCCCCAGACCCAGGAAAAAGTGTTTCATAATAAAACGCAGAAAAAGGTGTATGATGCGCCCAAAGTACACAAAAAAGCCCCGACCACGAAAGCAGTCGGGGCAAGTGGGCGACATTCAATAGAAAGTCGCCAAATAATGAGTCAAGCTATTGCTCCTGAAAATGATACAAGAACGTCACCACGCCCGTGTAGGCCGGCTTTTTCACGTTTTCAATTTCCAGGGTGACTTCGATGCGGGTTTTGGCGATGCCGCGCAGGTTGGTTACCGAGAGCATTTTGGCGCGCAGGCGCACGGCGCTGTTTACCGTCACGGCCTGGTTGAAGCGCAGGCTTTCGATTTCGTAGTTCACCTGCATTTTCAGGTTCTCGATGGTCACGATTTGCTGCCAGAGATAGGGCAGCAGCGCCACCGTGAGGTAGCCGTGGGCAATGGTAGCCTTGAATGGCGACTCGGTAGCAGCGCGCTCCGCGTCGGTATGAATCCACTGAAAATCGAGCGTGGCGGCGGCAAATTGGTCAATTTGAGCCTGCGTAATGGTGTGGTATTCGGACACGCCCAGCTCCTGGCCGGTGTGCGCTTCGAGTTCGGCAAGGCTGCCAATGGTGAGGGTGGGCATAAAAAAGTGGCGTACGGTTGCGGATTTAGGGCCGCAAACATACGCCACTCCAATTGGTGTAGGGTGCGGGGCTTGCCCCCGCCCGTCGTTGAACATTCTGTGTAAAAGCCGTTCAATGACGGGCGGGGGCAAGCCCCGCACCCTACTTCATAATACCTAGCTCCGGCTGCCAAACACGCGACGCAGCAGCTCCGTAGTGCGGGCCACCGGGTTTTCGCGGATGTTGGCTTCCTCTTGGGCGATGAGCGTGAACAGGCCGTCCACGGCTTTGCCGGTGGCGTACTGGTTCAGGTCGGGCTGCACTTTCTGCACCAGGGGCAGCTGGTTGTAGGTGGTGGCCAGTTGGGTGTAGTAGCGCGTGGCACCCACCTGGTCGAGGCTTTTCTGCATGATAGGCGAGAAGGCCGAGACGAGCTGCGTGGAAGTGGTGCGCTTCAGAAACTGCGTGGCGGCGTCTTTCTGGCCGGTTAGGATATTCCACACGTCCGAAAACGTGAGGCTTTTGATGGCCGAAATGAAGATGGGCTTGGCGCTGCGGGCGGCGTCCTCCGCGCCCCGGTTCAGGCTCAGCTCGAATTTATCGACCTGACTGCCCAGGCCGATGCTGCGCAGCGTGGTAGCCACGCGCTGGGCATCGGGCGGGAAGGGGATGCGGATGAGGCGGTTGAGGTAAAAACCGTCGGTTTGCGAAGCCTGGTCGGCCCCTTTGCCAATGCCTTGCAGCAACGCTTCCTTGAGGCCATTGGCCGCGTCGGCGTTGCTGAGGCCGCCGATGCTGCCGCTACTTGAGGTGCCGGTGCTGGTGGGCTTTTTGAGGATGTTGGGGAGGTTGATGTTCTTGAGGTCGGGCAGGCGGAACTGGGCCGAGGCGCTGAACGAGCCAGCCAAAAGCAAGAATAGAACGGCCAGGGTGCGGTTTTTCATAGCGGGGAGCGCCGGACGAATGATGTCGGCAAATAGCCTATTGCAACGGCCGTGCCGACTTTTTGGTGCTGGCGCAAGGGCTTCGTGAATTGAATATTTTTTAATTAAATACAAATAATTATAAACTTAATATAATTAAACGTAACATTGACCTGTAAATCGGTGAATCTAACCGCTAGCCGCGCCGGAGCACTGGTCAAATTTCTTACCCATTCAATCCTTGTTGTCATGTTGAAAAAACTTATACCAATGGCTTGCGTTTCGGGCCTGATTTTGTCGTCCGGTTCGGCCTTCGGCCAGAACTACGAGCAGGTGGCCAAACAGATTGTGAATACCTCGGCCGGAGTAAAACCCGGCGAGTCAGTTATCATTTCGGGCGGCCAACACACGCTGCCCCTCATGGAAGCTGTGGCCGTTGAAGTGGCCCGTGCCGGCGGACAGCCCTTGATGTGGGTTCAAACCGACAAGGTGGCGCGCGCCGTTAACATGGAAACGCCCGAAGCGGATATCCAGGCAAGTAAATTCAATAACATGTCGTTGCAGGCAGATGTGCTCATCGGCTTGCCTACAGTTGAAGACGGCCGCGCGGTGATGGCGGGCCTGAGTACGGCCCGCCGAGCCAAATTTGGTCAAGTGGCTGCCGCGTCCGGCTACACGCAGAAACTAGATGCCAGCAAGCAGCGGGGGGTGTATATAACCTATCCAAGCAAGAGTTACGCCGCGTCGCAGCAACTCGACTATGCTGGCTACGAGCAAATGATATGGGGCAGCATAGGAACCGACTACTCGGCTATTGCCGTGCAAGCGGAGCAGATGAAGCAGCTTCTGGCCAACGGTAAAAAAATGCACATTACCTCGCCGGAAGGTACCGACCTGACTGTAGACTTGGCCAGCCGCCCCGTGTTTGCCGATGACGGGGTATTGTCGGCCGCCGACCAGCAGGAGAAACTTATCTACAACCGGACGGCGCGTTTGCCCGGCGGATTACTCTACGGTACCTGCCAGGAAACTTCCGCCACGGGCCGGCTTGCGGTTGCCAACGACAATATTTCCGATGGCAAACCGCTGAAAGCCTTTAAAGCTGACTTGAAGAGCGGTCAGGTTGAAAACGTGCGGGCCGAGGTTGGGGCCGATGCTTTTAAAGAACAAATGGCCGCTTATGGGGCTCCAGGGCTGCAAGTAGACAAGTTTTTCATCGGGCTTAATCCAATGATGAAAACGGATAACGCAAAGGCGTTCTACCCAAACACGGCGGCTGGTATGGTGTACGTGAGCACTGGCAATAATGCCCTGTATGGCGGCCAGAACCAAACGCCGGGTGGCTACAGCTTCCCCATTGCCAACGCCACGGTGGACATTGACGGCAAGGTGATTGTTCGCAACGGTCAGCTTGTATCGCCGGCCATGGCCAGCACCAAGCCCGCGGCGAAGAAGAAAGGCAAATAAACTGCGCTAACGCAACGATGCTTCAAGGGCCAGTCAATGCATAATTGGCTGGCCCTTTTTTGTGCAACATGGTCATGCTACGCATTCTTTTTGGCTTACAGCCGGTCGAGCCGGCCGCCATCCACGCGCACTTCGGCTCCCTGCACGAAGGCGGCATCATCCGAAGCCAGATAGGCGATGATGGCGGCCACGTCCTCGGGCTTGCCCACATCGGCTTTGTCGATGACTTCGACGCCGGATTTTACGTTCGGATTATCCCAGAGCATGGGCGTGTCGATGGCGCCGGGCAAAACGACGTTGGTACGAATGCCCTTAGGCTTGCCTTCGAGCGAAGAGGAGCGGGTGAGCGACAGCATGGCGGCTTTCGCCGCCGCATAAGGCGCTACCAGCGGACTGGTTTCGACGGCGTGAATGCTGGCCACGTTCACGATGCTGCCGCCCGGCTTCATGTGCAGAAAAGCCTGCTTGGTGAAGTAGAATGCACCCAGCAAATCCACGTTCAGGATGCGCAGCCAGTCGTCGCCGGTCAGCTCTTCGAGGGCTTTGAACTGCATGAGGCCGGCGTTATTCACCACCGCATCGAGGCGGCCGAACTGGGCCAGGGTGGCGGCCACGGTGGCTTCCACCTGGGCTTCGATGGCCACGTTGCAGAGGCTGGCCAGCACGTCGGGTGCGCCGGCGGCTTTCACCTCGGGCACGGCGGCGTCGAGGTTGGTTTGGTTGTAATCGGCCAGCACCACGCGGGCACCTTCAGAGGCAAAACGCTTGGCGGCGGCTAAGCCAATGCCGCTGGCACCGCCGGTAATGAGAACGACTTTATCCTGGAAGCGAGGGGACATGGGAAGGAAGAGGGGAAGGGGAAGGGGAAGGGGAAGGGGGGGATGTTGGTTATAATCGGTTGTCATCCTGAGCGCAGCGAAGGACCTTCTCACGCTTGCGCTGATTGGATTACTGCAAGCTGTGCTGGCGTAATAAGGTCCTTCGCTGCGCTCAGGATGACAATTTGGACCTACGCTGCGTCCACATTCGTGGCGTTGGCCTGAGCCGTGGATTTATCCGCATTAGCGGCTTTCACATCGGCTTTTTGCTCTTTGGCCCAGGTTTCGTTGCTTTCCTGGGGCATCACGATTGGCACTTGCAGGCACACGCTTTGGGCGGGCAGCACCTGGCTCCAATCGGTGATGAGCTGTTTGTAGGCCTCGCCCACGGGGCGGATGTTGCGGTCGAGGTCATACAAGCCCACGGGGTTCATGCGGCCGTTGTTTTCGCGCAGGGCGGTGTCCCAGTCCACCTGGTCGGTGAGGGAGTACCAAGTGAAGCCCACCATGGGCACGCCGTCGTTGCGCACGCGCAGCACGTTGGCCCACTCTTTCCAGAGCCAGTTCACGGCTTCGTCACCGTTCTGGCCTTGCCAGATGTTGGTTTCGGTGTGCATCACGGGCAGGCGGTAGCGGTCGTGGTACTGCGTGGTGATGACGTGGTAGCCAAAAATCTCGCCCGAAGCGCGCGTGCTGCCGTCGGCCGATACGCGGTGCTCATTGGTGTAGTAGTAGTCGTTGCCCATGATGCAGTGCCGCTTCATCTTGGTTTTCAGGAAGAAGTGGTACTCCTCGCGGGTCATGCCGTTGTCCATCAGGAATTCGTACATGCTGGAATTCACGCGGCGGCCGTAGTTCAAATCGAGGGACAGGAACCGCTCGGAATTCATGGTTTCGGCGGGGCCGATGGCGGCCGGGTTTTCGGCGTGGAAGTATTCCGACGACTCGCTTTGGATGAATACCGCATCGGGCCGCACTTCCAGAATGGCTTCCATGGCCAGCACGTTGGCCTTCACGATGTACTTGAGGGCCGTTACGAAGGGCTTGTCGCCGCTCAGCTGCTCGTTCCACCAGCCGTAGCGGGCCGAAAACTGCGCGCAGATGTACATCTCGTTCACCGGCGTGTAGAGCTGCACCCACGGAAACCGCTGCGCAAACGCCTTGGCATACTGCGCAAACAGCTCGGGAAAATCAGGGTTCTGGAAGTTGCCAATCCAGTCGGGCACGCCGAAGTGGCACAGGTCGACAATGGGCGCGATGTTGCGCCGCAGCAGGTCCTGAAACGTCACATCGGCAAAACTCCAGTCGTACTTGCCCGGCCCCAGAAACGTGGTGTGAATGGGCGGCCCGTAGCGCAGAAACTTGATGCCCAGCTCATCAACCAGGTCGAAATCCTTCTGCCAGAGCTTGTAGTGGTTACATTTCTCCAGCTCATCCACGCGGTGCTTGCCGTTCTGGATGGTGGGGTTGCTGTTTTCGATGCCGGTGGCGAAAAGGAACTGAGGACCCATGAGTGCGGAAAAGTGGAAACGGAGCCGCCGAGAGAAGGCTTCGGTCAGCTAGTCCTGCTTACTCCTTTCGCCGGGTTCACGTTACGTTCATGGGTACCGGTGCCGGCGCGGCTACAGCGTGCGCAGCTCCAGAATCTTCAGCTGCGCATCAAAATGATAGACGCAAACGCCGCCCGTCACGATTTCCAGCCCCTCAACCTGCTGCGGCGTGAGGTGCTCCAGGTACATGCGCAGCGCCCGCAGCGTGTTGCCGTGCGCCACGATGAGAATGTCCTGTCCGGCCCGCAGCTTTGGGGCGATTTCGGCCTCGAAGAATGTCACCACCCGCGCCTGCGTC
>NZ_JBCEVZ010000088.1:0-16817 GCF_038448715.1 Hymenobacter segetis
TATCATTATGCCCCTCGATTTTACCCAACTCTCCCACGACCTCGCCGCCCTGTGCCGCACCACAGCCGAGTTCATCCGCGAGGAAGCCGCCACCTTCGACCGCGCCAAAATCGAGCACAAGGGCGTGCATGACCTCGTGAGCTACGTGGACCAGGAAACCGAGCGCCGCCTCGTGGCCGGCCTGCGCCAGCTGCTGCCCGAAGCCGGTTTTATCACCGAAGAAGGCACCGCCGGCCCCGACGCGCACACCGAGGAATTCGTCTGGATAATCGACCCGCTTGACGGCACCACCAATTTCGTGCACGGCCTGCCGGTGTATTGCATTAGCGTGGCGCTGACGCAGCACCGGGAGCTGGTGGTGGGCGTGGTACACGAGGTAGGTCGCGACGAAAGTTTCCGGGCCGTGCGTGGCGGCGGCGCGTTCTGCAACGACCAGCCCATCCGCGTCACCGATGTGGCCGAGTTGAATAGTTCGCTCATCGCCACCGGCTTTCCCTACAAGGACTTCGGCAAGATGGACGCTTTCCTGCAAATCCTCGGCGCATTTTTCACCCGTAGCCACGGCGTGCGCCGCCTGGGCTCCGCTGCGGCTGACCTGGCCTACGTGGCCGCCGGGCGCTGCGAGGGCTTCTTCGAATTCAACCTGAATTCCTACGATGTGGCGGCAGGCATCCTGCTAGTACGCGAAGCAGGCGGTCACGTCACCCAGTTTCTGACGGATGGCGACCCGCTATTTGGGCGCGAAATAGTGGCCAGCAACCAACTCATTCATGCCGAGATGCAGGCCACCATTGGCCAGTTCTGGCAGTAGCGCAAACTATTCTTTTTCATCCATAGTTTACCCACTATGCTCCTGCTTGCTATCACCTCCGTCGAAATCCAGTACCTGCTAATTGGCGCGCTGTTCATCGCGGCGGCGTTTTACGTGGGCCGCATTTTCTACCGGGCGTTTTTTAGCAAGACGGCGGCTGGCTGCGCTAAGGGCTGCGGCGGAGCCTGCGGGCAGCTCGATGTGGAGAGTCTGCAGCGCACCATTGAGGCGCGTGCGGCGGCCAAATAGAGCCGCCAGCCGATACATAGCACTTTCGCGTTTTTTTATACGCATTTGGTATAACCCGCCCCCGCCCCGGCTGCGTATAGCCCGAGCGGGGGCGGCTGGCATTTGTGCCGGCCCGGCCCGCTTCATCCTTACCCAAACACCCCACCGCCATGCAGGACAAAGAAGAAGAACGGTCACTTGTCAACGTTGAGAGCAAACTGACCAAGGACGGCTTCACCCAGGATTTCAACGTCGTGGATGGCCGCCTGCATACCATCGGCAGCGACTCCAACAAGACCTACGCGCCCGACGAAGTGACCATCGTGGATTTTTACCGCTTCGAGGGCGAAAGCGACCCCGATGATATGTCCGTCCTCTACGCCATTGAGGCCAACGACGGCACGAAAGGCACCATCGCCAATGCCTACGGCACCTATGCCGATTCCGACACCGACGACTTCCTCAAGCAGGTCGAAGACCTCGGCAAAAACCTGACGAAGAAAGATAAGTAAGACTCGCTCAGCGACACCAATCAGAACGTCATGCTGAGCGCAGTCGAAGCATCTCTACCGTAACAGTAATTATTTACTTACGTGGTAGAGATGCTTCGGCTGCGCTTAGCACGACGTTCTGTTTTTTGCTTGTTCTACTTTCCGCTTATCCCCACACCTTCGTGCCTTCCGAGCAGTTGCGGCACATCTCAATCTGGTCGCGGCCTTTGAGCAGGCTGCCGCGAAACTGCTGATACTTCGGGCCGCGCCAGAGCTGGCGGAAAGTCTCGGTTTTGAGGTCGCCCTGGCGGTATTCGGCATCTTTGTCGAAGCAGCATGGCACCACCAGCCCGTCCCAGGTGATGACACAGGAATGCCACATTTTCCAGCAGTGGTCGACCAGCTTGTTTTTCAGGCTCCAGGTATTGTCGCCGTTGTTCTGGTAGCGCGAGTAATAATCGATGGTCGGGATGAGCGGCGAGCCCTGCGCGTGGTCGTAAATCTGAGCGGTTTTGAACCACACATCATCCACGCCCAGCGCTTCGGCCAGTTGTTTGGCATCGTCAATCTGATGCTCATTGGGCCGCACCACCAGGAACTGGAAGATGATGCGCGGCGTGCTTGAATTCAGCTCTTTGCGCCATTTCACCACGTTGCGGGTGCCCTCCAATACCTTTTCCAGCTTGCCGCCCACGCGGTACTGCTGGTACACGTCCTGCGTGGTGCCATCGAGGGAGATGATGAGACGGTCGAGGCCGCTTTCTACCGTTTTGCGGGCGTTCTGGTCGTTGAGGTAGTGCGCGTTGGTGCTGGTGGCGGTGTAGATGCCTTTATCGGCCGCGTACTTCACCAATTCCAGAAACTGCGGGTGTAGGTACGGCTCGCCCTGGAAATAGAAAATCAGGTACCACAGCCGGTTCGCTACCTCATCAATCGTTTTCTTGAATAAATCACCCTGCAACATTCCCGTGGGCCGCGTGAAGGAGCGCAGGCCGCTGGGACACTCCGGGCAGCGCAGGTTGCAGCTGGTAGTGGGCTCGAAGCTGAGCGCCATGGGCAGGCCGCGCAACCGAGCCTTGCCCGTAATCTTGCTCAGAATGTAGGAGCCGATGATTTGCGTCGCATTCCAGACCCGCAACGGGGTGGCTTTCGACAAAACATTGAGGCTATCGGTGAGCACAGACATAGAAAGGAGTTAAAAAGCAGTAGCGCGAACTTTGTAGTTCGCGTCCCCGCACCGAAAGGAGTTTCAGTGGCGCGGAGACGCGAACTACAAAGTTCGCGCTACTTCGGTTGCGTTTGGTCGGACGCTTATTTCTTGGTGGCCGGGAAATCGATGGCGCTGGTATAGGTACTGGCCTTGCCGAACGACTGGTTGATTTCGTCTACGGCGGCGCGGCTGCTTAGGCGCTTGGGCTTGGTATTGAGGAAGGTACCATCCTCGCCCACCAGCATATAGGTGGGTACTTCCTGCAAAGCGTATTCCTTCGCCACCATCGAACGCAGGCCGCCGCCGGGAATGCGAACCTGCACGCCAGGCAGTTTTTTCACCGTCACCAGCTGTTTCCAGGCCTGCTCATTCTCATCGAGGGCAATGTTGATGAAGGTGATGTTCTTGCCCTCAAACTTGCGCATTAGTTCCTGGGCATACGCTAGGTCGCGCAGACACAAGCCGTTGGTGCTTTTCCAAAAGTTGAGGTACACCAGCTTGCCGGCGAAGTCGTGCAGGTGCACCGTATCGCCGGTGGCGCTGGGCAGCTTGAAATCGGGAGCTGGTGCACCGATGGCGAAATCCTTGTGCAGGTTGAAATCGGTTTGCAGCGTGGGGTAATACTGGTTTTTGGGGTCGTAGTTGCGGAAATCGGCCAGCATGGCGGCCGACTGCTTCACGTGCCCAAACCGGAACGACTCCTGCAACACGCGGCCCAGAATAATGGCCCGCGACGGGCCGGTGAGCTTCTTGCTGGCCAGCGCGTAGCAGGCTGGGTAAAAGTCGGGGTCGGAACGCTGGTGGTGGTCCTGCGCCACGGTGAAGTGCACGTAGTTGAGCAGGAACTCGTGGTACAGCTCGCTCTGCACGGCGTTGGGCTCGTTGAGCAGGCCCGGCTCGCGCAGGAAGTTGTAGTAGTCGGGGGCCATTTTCAGGCGGCCCTCGGTGTTCACCACCTGCTCGCGCAGGTCCTGGAAAGTCAGCTTGTCGTTGGCGTAGGCGTACACCACTTCGGCGTGGGCGTAGTTGTAGAACTCCTGCGTGAAGGACTGCTTGGCGGCGTGGTCTTCCAGAAACTCGTATTCGTGCTTGCGGCGGTACTCCAGAAAGGACAGGAACGGCGCTTCGTAGAGCTGAATGTTATCGGGCAGCACCTGAAAACCATCGTTTTCCACGAACTGTGCATCCGCTTCTACCAAGTAGTTGTTGGCATTGGCAGCCTGCTGGCGGTGGCGCTGCTCCTCGGTCAGGTTCGAGCGGTTGCGCAGCTTGGTGGCAAAGCCGGAGGGCACGTCGTTGGGCTTGAAGCGGAGCGTGCCCGACATGTCGCTGCCCTTGAAGCGCACGTCCATATCGGTGCCGGGGTCCAGAAACAGCGGGGCCACGTCGTCGCCGTACACGAGGTCGGCCTTGGTGGCACTGCTCACGGGCACTACCACTTTAAAATCGCCCTTGTCGTTGAGCGGCACCCGGAACAGCTTTTCCTTCGGGTCGAGTGGGTTTTCGCGTAGCGAAATCGCAACGGAATCAGTGGTAGGCCCACTCACCCGGCCGGTGAGGGTGGCCGTACCCGCCGAAGAAGCCGCCGCGACCGAAGCCGTTTTGGCGGCGGCACCCACCACCGTGGTCCGGCCCTGAGCGTGCCCCAGCAACGGGGCCAGAACCAGAGCTGCCCCAACCAACCGGCGCGTGCAAGTGACAAAAGATAATATCATGACAATAGAAACCAGCCCCAGACCGTTGAAACAGCCACAGCAGCTAACTGGACAATGGATAGAACTGACGGCATTTATCAGGCCATTCGCGGTAAAAGCCTATCAGCAATCCGAAGATAAGGCTTTTTCGTTTATAAAATCCAAATCAAAATTCCGGCCTTTTGCGGCTGGCCTGGTGAGGTATGCCCGGCCCACCGCAAACCCTTGCGACCATCGGCTGATAATCAAGCTGCTTTTCCTTACCCGAATAAGCCGTTCAGCACTTCATCGAGCCGGCTCACGGCGTGTACTTTCAAGCCAAATCGGGCTAAGTCCAATCCTTTGCCGTTAAACTGAGAAACGTACATTTCCTGAAAACCCAGCTTTTCGGCTTCGGCCAGGCGCTGGTCGAGGCGGCTCACGGCGCGGATTTCGCCGCTCAGTCCTACTTCGGCCGCCAGGCACACGTTGCCGGGAATGGGCAGGTCGTTGAGCGAGGAAACCACGGCGGCGCACACGGCCATATCCAGCGCTGGGTCATCCAAGCGCAGGCCGCCGGCGATGTTCAGGAACACGTCGTGCTGGCCCAAGCGCAGGCCGGCGCGCTTTTCCAGCACGGCCAGCAGCATTTGCAGGCGCTTGGCATCGAAGCCGGTGCTGCTACGCTGCGGCGTGCCGTAGGACGTGGGCGATACCAGGGCCTGCACTTCCACCAGCAGCGGGCGGTTGCCCTCCAGCGTGGCCCCGATAGCCATGCCGCTCAGGCTCTCGCCGCGCTGCGAAAGCAGGATTTCCGACGGATTGCTCACCTGGCGCAGGCCATCGCCCTGCATCTCATAAATCCCTAATTCTGAAGTACTGCCGAAACGGTTTTTGGTGGTGCGCAGGATGCGGTAGCTCATGTGCCGGTCACCCTCAAACTGAAGGACCGTGTCCACCATGTGCTCCAGGATTTTGGGGCCGGCGATGCTGCCGTCCTTCGTGATGTGGCCGATGAGCATGACCGGCGTGCTGGTTTCCTTGGCGAATTTCAGGAACTCGGCAGTGCACTCGCGCACCTGGCTCACGCTACCCGCGCCGCTTTCCACCAGCGTGGAGTGCATGGTCTGGATGGAGTCGATGACTAGAATGTTGGGCTGCACCTGATCAATCTGGCGGAAGATGTTCTGGGTATTGGTCTCCGTGAGGATGTAGCAGCCGGGGTGCTGGCCGTCGGCCATGCGCTCGGCCCGCATTTTTATCTGGGCTTCGCTCTCTTCGCCGCTCACGTAGAGCACCTTCATTTTGCGCAGGCTGAGGGCAATCTGGAGCATAAGCGTGCTTTTGCCGATGCCCGGCTCACCGCCGATGAGGATGATGGAGCCCGGCACGATGCCGCCGCCGAGCACGCGGTTCAGCTCGCCGTCGGGGGTGATGATGCGGGGCTCGTCTTCGGCCAGGATGTCACCGAGCGGGACGGACTTGGCGGCTTTGGTGAGGTTGCCGCCGGGCACGGTGCTAGCGGGCTTCCACTGGCCGGTGGTGGTGGCCACGGTTTCCTTCTGGATGACTTCTTCAACGTAGGTGTTCCACTCGCCGCACACGGGGCAGCGGCCTATCCATTTCGAAGATTGAGCGCCACAGGACTGGCAGAAATAGACGGTTCTGGCTTTGGCCATAGGGGGTAGATTTCGGGGGGCTAATGGGGAATAGGAATAAGGCCTATTTGCCCGGAAAAGTTGCTTTACTGATGGGTTTGCGCGGGGCTATTTGCCCGTGGCAAAATGCGCTTTGTATTCCTGCACCAGCTGTGGCATGTTCTTATAGCCGGCATCGGGGGCCTGCTGCCGGACGCGGGCGGCCAGTTCGGGGTAGTCGGCAAAGGCGGTGGCCATCAGGGTGGCGAAGGCTTTGCCGGAGCGCGGCACTTCCTCAATAATGCCGCCGGCCGGCTGCACGTACCAGAAGTATTTATCGTGCGAGCCCACCGGGATGAATACCGGAACAATCAGCGGAATGGGGATGTACATGTTGGCTTTAGTGATGGAGTAGCCGTAGGTTTTGGTGCTGCCGCCCGGCGTCATGTTTTCGGCCAGCATGCCCAGGGGCTTGCCGTTTTTGGTGAGGGCGTCCAGGGTGTGGCCTTCCACGGTCATGGTTTGAATGCGCTCCACGGCCATCTCCTTCACGCGCGGGGGCGGCAGTTGGTTGGGCGGCTGCTCGTAGCACTCAACCTTGTCGTGCATGAACAGGTCGTAGCTAGTTACGTAGCCGCGCACCTGCTTGCCACTGACCATCGTAAAGACCACCGGCGAGTACGTAATAGGTGCATTGCGGGCGGCGCGGAGCGAGTCGACGCGGGTGGCTTTACGCACCGGTTGTTGGGCGTGGGCAGTTGGTGCTAAGCTGCCGGCCAGTAACCCGACAGTAAATAGCCGCGAGAGTTTTTGCAGAAGTTCTGTCATTGAAATTGCTTGTTCTAAAGCCCACATACAGCGCGGCTACCACTTAAGGAATGGGCGAAAGTACGCTCGCGCCTGCGCTAACCCGCATCAACTTTCTGCCCCGCCCGGGGTTATGCAAACATGGCTATTTCTGCTACTCTCAACCCCGCCGACCTCTCCCCCATCACTGCCTTCGCCGGCCTGCCCGCCGATACCCTGGCTTGGCTGCTGGCCCACGGCGAGGCTCGCGCCTACGCGCCCAATGAAGTCATCATCGAAGCCGGCTCGCCCGCCGATTTTATGATGGCCGTGCTGCGCGGCGGCATCCAGTTCTACGCCGGGCAGGGCGGGCCGCACACGCCGATATTCCGCGTCGAGACTGGCCAGGTATCGGGCGTGCTGCCCTATTCCCGGCTGCGCGAAGTAAAAAACCAAGGCACCGCCACCGGCGAAACCTTGCTGTTTCTGCTGCACCGCGAGCATTTTCCGGCCTTGGAACAGGCCAGCCCAGAGCTGGTGCAACGCCTCGTCGGCATCATGAATGACCGCAGCCGCGACCAAGTGCGGTTTCAGGAGCGCGACGACAAGCTGCGCGCCTTGGGCAAGCTCTCGGCCGGCCTGGCCCACGAGTTGAACAACCCCGCTGCCGCCATTGCCCGCGCCGCCCAGGCCCTGGCCAACCGCGTGGGGGCCAAGCCCGCGCTGTTTGTGGAGCTGGTGAGCCACTGCCCCTCGCCCGAAGCCATGCGGGCCCTCACTGCCCTGGCCGTGCCCAGCGCCGAGGCCCAGCCCCCGCAAAGCGCCCTGGCCCGCGCCGACCGCGAAGACGAGCTGGCCGACTGGCTCGCCGCCCACGCTGTGCCCAACGGTTACCACCTCGCCCCCGCCCTACTCGAAGCCGGCGTGACGCCCGACGCCCTAGCCACCGTGGCCGACTTGCTGCCGCCCGCCGCCCGCCCGGCCGCTTTTGCCTGGCTTGAAGGCCAGCTCACCACCATGCAGCTGGTGCACGATGTGCAGGAAGCCGGCGGCCGCATCAGCAAGTTGGTGGCCGATGTAAAAACCTACTCGCACATGGACCGCGCCAGCGGCTTCGAGTCGCTGGATGTGACCGTTGGACTGGAAAGCACGCTCAACATGCTGGGCTTCCAGCTGCGGCAGAAGAACGTGCGGGTGGTTCGCGATTTCGCGCTCAGCCTGCCGCCCATTCGCGGGCAGGTGAGCAGCCTCAACCAGGTGTGGACCAACCTGCTTGATAACGCTATTGACGCGCTACCTGCGCAGGGCGGCGAAATTACCCTGCGCACCCAGCGGGAAGGCGGCTTCGTGCGCGTATTTTTGATTGACAACGGCACCGGCATCCCGGCCGACGTGCTGCCGCACATCTTCGAGCCCTTCTTCACCACCAAGCAGGCCGGCGACGGCTCCGGGCTGGGCCTCGATATCGCGCAGCAGATTATCCGGCAGCACGATGGGCGGCTGGAAGTCCACTCGGAACCCGGCCGCACTGAATTCTGTGCCTGGCTGCCGGTTGCTAATTAATTCAGCCCAATCATCATGCCCGACAAAAAACCCATCATCCTCGCCGTTGATGACGACCCGCAGGTACTGGCCGCCATTGCCCGCGACCTGCGCCAGGAGTTCAGCGAGGACTACCGCATTCTGCGCGTGAATTCCGGCCCTGAGGCACTCACGACCATCAAGGAGCTGCACGAAAAGGAGGAGCCGCTGGCCCTCATCGTGGCCGACCAGCGCATGCCCGAGCTGGAAGGCGTGGAGCTGCTTACGGCCTCGCGCGAGTTTTTTCCGGATGCCAAGCGCGTGCTGCTCACGGCCTACGCCGACACCGAGGCCGCTGTGCGCGCCATCAATTCGGCCCGACTTGACCATTACCTGATGAAGCCCTGGGACCCGCCCGAAAACCTGCTTTATCCGATTCTGCACGATTTGCTCACGGCGTGGCAGGTCACGCATAAGCCCAAGTTTGGCGGCATCCGGCTCATTGGTTTTCAATGGTCGCCGCTCTCGCACGAGCTTAAGGATTTCCTGAGCGGCTACATGGTGGGCTACCAGTGGCTCGACTACGAAACCAACCCCGAAGCCCAAGAGCTGGTGAAAGCGCGAGGCTTCACCACCGCCGACTTGCCGCTGATTATCTGCGCCGATGGCAAGGCCGTAGCCAACCCCACCAAAGCCGCCCTAGCCGAACACCTCAACATTGCCAACCAGCCCCTGCAGGCCATGTACGACGTGGTGGTAGTTGGCGCCGGGCCTTCCGGGCTGGCCGCCGCCGTGTACGGGGCCAGCGAAGGCCTCAAAACCCTCATCATCGAGCGCCAGACGCCCGGCGGGCAGGCCGGCACCAGCTCCCGCA
Organism: Hymenobacter segetis; assembly: GCF_038448715.1. Lineage (GTDB taxonomy): Bacteria > Bacteroidota > Bacteroidia > Cytophagales > Hymenobacteraceae > Hymenobacter > Hymenobacter segetis. The sequence goes on from NZ_JBCEVZ010000088.1 coordinate 9,232, forward strand.
TCGAAAATTACCTGGGCTTCCCCACCGGCCTGAGTGGGGCCGAGCTGGCCTTCCGCGCCTGGACGCAAGCCGTGCGCCTCGGGGCTGAGTTCCTGGCCCCGCAGGAGGTGGCCGACCTCTGCATTCAGGACGGCTACAAAGTCCTGACCCTGAGCGACGGCCGCGAAATAAACACCAAAGCCGTGGTCCTCACCACCGGCGTGAGCTACCGCACCCTCGATGTGCCGGGCATGGAGCGCCTGAGTGGCGCGGGCGTGTACTACGGCGCGGCCCGCACCGAAGCCCGCAGTTGCGACGAGCAGGACGTGTACATCGTGGGCGGCGGCAACTCGGCCGGGCAGGCGGCCATGTACCTGGCCACCTACGCCCGCAAAGTATTCATCGTTATTCGCGGAGCCGATTTGGCCGCCAGCATGTCAGCCTATCTCATTGAGCAGATTCGCACTACGCCCAACATCGAGCTACTGCCGCATTCCCAAATAAAGGAAGTATGCGGCCAAGACCACCTCGAAGCCGTGATGGTGGACGTGAACGGCACCGTCGAAAAGCGGCCCGCGCGCGCCCTCTTCGTCTTCATAGGGGCCAAACCCAGCACCGAGTGGATATGCGACCAGGTGCTGTGCGACGGCAAAGGCTTCCTCCTCACCGGCCGCGACCTTGTAACCGACCCGCGCTACGCCGAAGTGTGGAAAAAAGACCGGGAGCCTTATCTACTGGAAACCTGTGTGCCAGGCATCTTCGCGGCCGGCGACAGCCGCGCCGGGGCTATGGCCCGCGTGGCCTCGGCCGTGGGCGAGGGCAGCATGGCCATCAAGTTCGTGCACCAGTATCTGGACGAGTAATACGTCCTGACCTTAAGATGCAAAAAGCCCCGAAACCATATGGCTTCGGGGCTTTTTGCATCTTATAAAATTGGTTGCTTGTGAGGGCTCCGTTGCGCTTCACTCGCAATGACCAGTGGCTTAAGCTTCCAGCATCAACTGGTCGGGCAGATTCATCAGGTAATCGCCGTAGCCGCTTTTGCGCAGCGGCGCAGCAATGGCGCGGAGCTGGTCGGCATCAATAAAACCCTGACGGTAAGCGACTTCTTCAATTGAGCCTACTTTCAGGCCCTGGCGCTGCTCAATCACTTTCACGAACTCGCCGGCCTGCATCAGGCTTTCGAACGTGCCGGTATCGAGCCAGGCCGTGCCCCGGCCGAGGATACCCACTTTCAGCGTGCCGCGCCGTAAGTATTCCTTGTTCACGTCGGTAATCTCGTACTCGCCGCGCGGGCTAATTTCCAGATTTTTGGCAATTTCCACCACGTCGTTGTCGTAGAAATACAGGCCGGGCACAGCGTAGTTGCTCTTGGGCTTGGTTGGCTTTTCCTCGATGCTGAGGGCTTTCTTATCGGCATCGAATTCCACTACGCCGTAGCGCTCGGGGTCGTGCACGTGATAGGCGAACACCACGCCACCCTTCGGGTCATTGTTCGATTTCAGCAGCTCTTCCAGGCCGGCGCCGTAGAAAATATTGTCGCCGAGCACCAGTGCCACACTATCAGTACCGATAAAATCAGCCCCCAGCACGAAGGCCTGAGCCAAGCCGTTGGGCACTTCCTGCACCACGTACTGGAAATCGCAGCCCAGGCTTTTGCCGTCACCGAGCAGCTTCTTGAACTGCTCCTGGTCGTGGGGCGTGGTGATAATCAGCACTTCCCGAATGCCCGCCGACAGCAGAATCGACAGCGGATAGTAAATCATCGGCTTGTCGTATACGGGCATGAGCTGCTTCGATACGGCCAGCGTGAGCGGGTGCAGGCGGGTGCCGGAGCCGCCGGCGAGGATAATTCCTTTCATGGGTGAGAATTGTAGCCTGGACTCTGCGAGTCCGGGCGTTGGAGAATCTGGACTAACGCCCGGACTCGCAGAGTCCAGGCTACAACTTAATTACGTTCGGCAATAAACGCTTGGTTGGCCTTGAACCAATCCAGTGTCTTCTTCAAGCCCTCACGGATGCGTACCTGCGGCTGGTAGCCCAGTAGGCGGTTGGCCTTCGAGATATCGGCCAAGGAATCGCGGATATCCCCGGCGCGGTCCGGCCCAAACGTGGGAGCCAGGTCCGAGCCCGCTTCCTCACGCAGGATGTCGTACATCTGCACCAGCGAAGTGCGGTCGCCCACGGCGATGTTATACACTTGGCCCAGGGCCTCGGGGTTCGTCACCAAAGCGGCGCGGATATTGGCTTCCACGCAGTTCTCCACAAAGGTGAAGTCGCGGGTCTGGCCGCCGTCGCCATTCAGCGTGGGGGGCGTGTTTTGCAGAATAGCGTCGATGAACAGCGGAATTACGGCCGCGTAAGCTCCGCCTGGGTCCTGGCGGGGGCCGAAGATGTTGAAATAGCGCAAGCCAATGATTTCCATACCGTAGGTTTTGGCAAACACATCGGCATACAGCTCGTTGGCATACTTCGTCACGGCGTAAGGCGAAAGCGGCTTGCCAATGCGGTCTTCCACCTTGGGCAGGCCAGGGTGGTCGCCATAAGTTGAGGACGAAGCGGCGTACACAAAACGCTTCACGCCCGCGTCCTTGGCAGCGGTCAGCATCTGCACGAAGCCGCCCACGTTCACGTCATTCGTCAGCACCGGGTCTTTGATGGAGCGCGGCACCGAGCCGAGGGCGGCTTCGTGCAGCACTACGTCCACGCCTTCGCAGGCGGCGGCGCAGGTAGCCGCGTCGCGGATGTCGCCCTCAATGATTTCCAGGCGGGAATCGCCCGAAAACAGCGCCAGGTTCTTGCGGAAGCCATTGGAATAGTTGTCCAGCGTCCGCACTTTTTTCACGCCGTACTTCAGCAGATACTCCACGATGTTGGAGCCGATGAAGCCCGCGCCGCCGGTAACGAGAAAGGTCAGATTATCGAGCGGCTGCTCGTGAAAGGGGTTTTCGTACACGATATTGAATTATGAGTTTTGAATTATGAATTATGAGTTATCAGAACCGCCAGCCGCTTTGGGATGGCCAATTCATAACTCATAATTCATAATTCATAATTAAAACCTAGCGCCCCGCGTACTGCTTCTGATTGTAGTCCTGGTATGCGCCGCTCGTTACGCTGTTGAGCCACTCTTCGTTGGCGAGGTACCAGTCCACGGTCTGAGCCAAGCCCTGCTCGAAGGTCACGGAGGGCTTCCAGCCCAGCTCGTTCATGATTTTGCTGGAGTCGATGGCGTAGCGCATGTCGTGGCCGGCGCGGTCGGTCACAAACTTGATGAGCTTGCGCGAGGTGCCCTGCGCTTGGCCGGTTTTCTCGTCCACCACGTCGCAGAGCAACTCGATGAGCTTGAGGTTCTGCCACTCGTTCACGCCGCCGATGTTGTAGGTATCGCCGTTTTTGCCCTTGTGGAACACCGCGTCGATGGCTGTGGCGTGGTCTTTAACAAACAGCCAGTCGCGCACGTTTTCGCCTTTTCCATACACGGGCACCGGCTGGCCGGTGCGCAGGCGGTGAATGGCCAGCGGAATGAGCTTCTCGGGGAAGTGGTTGGGGCCGTAGTTGTTCGAGCAGTTGCTCAGCTTGATGGGCATACCATACGTGTGGTGCCAAGCACGCACAAAGTGGTCGGAGCTGGCTTTCGAGGCCGAGTAAGGCGAGCGGGGGTCGTAAGCCGTTTCCTCCGTAAACATCTCGGGGCCGAAGTCCAGCGAGCCGTACACTTCATCGGTGCTCACGTGGTAGAACACGTGGCCGTCGTAGCCGCCGGGCTGCCACAGGTGGCGGGCCGCGTTCAGCAGATTTACCGTGCCGATGACGTTGGTTTTCACGAAAGCCATCGGGTCGGTGATGCTGCGGTCCACGTGCGACTCGGCTGCGAGGTGAATCACGGCATCGGGCTCCTCGTTGGCAAATAGCTGGTCGATAAAGTTCTGGTCGGCGATGTCGCCCTTGATGAACTTGTAGTTCGAAGCATTCTCAATATCGCGCAGGTTCTCCAGGTTGCCGGCGTAGGTCAGTGCGTCAAGGTTGAGAATCTGGTGCTCGGGGTACTTCGTAACGAAGAGCCGAACGACGTGAGAGCCAATGAAACCGGCACCGCCAGTGATGAGGATTTTCATAGTTTTAATCGTTTGCCACGCTGCACGCAGCCTGACGTTTTAGTTACTTTTTATTAGCCAATGTTTGCTGCCACTTCCAGGAGCTGGCCAGCGAGTCGGCCAGGGAAGTTTCGGTTTTGAAGCCCAGTACTTCCGCGGCCTTGGTGGCATCGGCATAAATGGCCGGCACATCGCCGGGGCGGCGCGGGCCGATGCTGTAATTCAGCTTCTGGCCACTGGCCTGCTCGAAGGCATGCACCACTTCCAGCACCGAATTGCCACGGCCGGTACCCACGTTAAACGTTTCAACAGCGTCGCTGGCTTTGCGGTCCAGCAGGCGCTGCACGGCCACGATGTGCGCCTTGGCCAAGTCTACCACATGAATGTAGTCGCGCACGTTGGTCCCGTCAGGCGTGTCGTAATCGTTGCCGTAGATGGTCAGCTTTTCGCGGATTCCAGCCGCCGTTTGCGTAATAAATGGCACCAGGTTGTTGGGCACGCCCAGGGGCAATTCGCCGATTTTGGCCGACTCGTGCGCCCCAATCGGGTTGAAGTAGCGCAGCAGAATGGTATGCAGCTTATTGGTCGGGGCGGCCGAAACATCATGCACGATTTCTTCGCACATCTGCTTGGTGCGGCCATAGGGCGACGAGGCCGGCTTGGTGGGCGTGGCTTCCGTCACGGGCAGGGCATCGGGAATGCCATATACGGTGCACGACGACGAAAACACCAGGTTTTCAACCCCAAAATCGGGCATCACAGCCAGCAAAGTCAGCAGCGAGCCCACGTTGTTCTGGAAGTAAGCCAACGGCTTGGCTACCGATTCGCCCACCGCTTTGAAAGCGGCGAAGTGAATGACTCCTTTGATATCCTTCTCGGCTTCAAATACGCCGCGCAGGGCTGCTTCATCGCCGCAGTCGATGCGGTACACCGGCACTTTCGCGCCCAGAATTGACTCGATGCCCTCCAGCGCCGATTCCTGCGAATTGCTGAAATTATCCACGATGATAGGCTGATAACCAGCATTTTTCAGCTCAACAACCGTGTGCGAACCAATGTAGCCGGCGCCGCCGGTGACTAGAATCTTATTCATGTAAGTGAGTAAATGAGTAAGTGAGTAAATGGGTGAGGCTGAGCAAGCAGGTCAATTACTCGTTTGCTCGCTCTCTCATTTACCGCTACAGGCTCCAGTATTGCAGCTCCTTCATCTTGCCGCGGTACAGGCCTTTGATATCGACCAGCACGGCGTTGTCAGAAGTAATGGACTGGAAGTAGGCCTCGTCTTTGGTGGCGTAAGGCGTGTGGCTCACGGCCACAATCACGGCATCGTAGTCGGTGCGCACATCATCGTTGTGCGTCAGGCGGAAACCGTACTCGTGGTGTAGCTCGTTGGAGTCGGCGTGTGGGTCCACGATGTCGACGTTCACCGAGAAGTTTTTCAGCTCCTGAATCACATCGGCCACCTTCGAGTTGCGGATGTCCTCCACGTTCTCCTTGAAGGTAGCGCCCATCACCAGCACGCGGCTTTTGGCCACATCCTTGCCTTTTTTAATCATCATCTGCACCGTTTTGCGGGCGATGTAGGCTCCCATGTTGTCGTTGGTGGTGCGGCCCGAGAGAATAACTTTGGCGTCGTAGCCCAGCTCTTTAGCCTTGTAGGTCAGATAGTAAGGGTCAACACCAATGCAGTGACCACCCACCAGACCGGGCGAAAACTTGAGGAAGTTCCACTTGGTGCCGGCGGCTTCCAGCACCTCGTAGGTGTTGATGTTCATGCGGTCGAAAATCATCGACAGCTCGTTCATCAGGGCGATGTTGACATCGCGCTGGGTGTTTTCGATGATTTTGGCAGCCTCGGCCACGCGGATGCTGCTGGCGCGGTGCACGCCGGCCTTCACCACCAGCTCGTAGACTTTGGCAATGGTGTCGAGGCTCTCATCGTCGCAGCCAGCCACTACTTTCACGATGCTCGTGAGGGTATGCTCCTTATCGCCGGGGTTGATGCGCTCGGGCGAGTAGCCCACCTTGAAATCGGTCGGGAATTTCAGGCCCGAAAGGCGCTCCATCACCGGAATGCAGTCTTCCTCGGTGCAACCGGGGTACACGGTGCTTTCAAACACCACGTAGTCGCCCTTTTTCAGTACTTTTCCTACTGAACCCGAGGCTCCAAGCAGCGGCTTGAGGTCGGGCTGGGCATGCTCGTCAATGGGCGTGGGCACGGCCACGATGTAGAATTGCGCCTGGCGCAGCACCTCCAGCGAATCGGTGAAGGTGATGTCGCAGCCTTCAAAGTCCTTCTTTTCGAGCTCGCCGCTAGGGTCGATGCCTTCTTTCATCTGGGCCACGCGGCCGGCGTTGATGTCGAAGCCAATCACCTTGAGCTGCTTGGCAAATTCGAGGGCAATGGGAAGGCCTACGTAGCCGAGGCCGATGACGGCCAGGGTGGCCTCTTTGCGCAATAGTTGGTCGTACACGAGCGTAATGTTCAGTTGCTAATTTTCACGGTTAGTTGCTGATTTTCGGCAACTTATTGGTAGTGCGTCCCAGTGGCCGAACCGTACGGCCGTCGGGACTCAGTTCATATTTTTCGGCGCTTTCGGGGCAGGTGGCGCGGCCTTGCGGGTCGAAATCGAGGCGGTGGCCATAGGCGCTCATCCAGCCCTGCGGGCGGGCGGGCGTGCCGTATACGAGGGCATAGGCCGGAACGTCGTGCGTGACCACGCTGCCCGCGCCCACGAAGGCGTAGCGGCCCAGCCGCGTGCCGCATACGATGGTGGCGTTGGCCCCGATGGTGACGCCCTGTTCTAAATAAGTGGTCTGGTACTGGCCGGGGCCTTTGCGGGGCACGGCGCTACGCGGGTTTTTCACGTTGGTGAACACCACGGAAGGCCCGAGGAATACGTCGTCTTCGCAGATGACGCCGCCGTAAAGGCTCACGTTGTTCTGCACCTTCACGTTGCGGCCCAGCGTCACGCCGTCGGCCACAAACACATTCTGGCCCAGGTTGCAGTCTTCGCCGATATCGGCCCCGGCGCAAACGTGGCTAAAGTGCCAGATGCGGCTACCCCGGCCTATCTGGCACCCCTCGTCGAGGATGGCCGTGGGATGGGCGTAATAATCGGGGGTGGTGTGGGGCATTCGGGGCAGGCGGGCGGTTTAGCCCGCAAAGGTAAGGAGAAGGGCGGGGTTGGCTTCGTACTTTTGGGTAATTCCCTTATTGTGCTTGCATTATGGCTTCGCTTGCTGACCAAACTGAACCTGCCAGCTACGTTTCGCCCGAAGAATACCTGCGCCTGGAGCGCGAGGCGGAATTCTAGCACGAATATTTCCAGGGTGAAATTCGCGCCATGGCCGAGGCCGTCTACGCGCACAACCTGATTTGCGCGAACCTGACCGGCGAACTTTACAGCCAGCTATGCGGCAAAGGCTGCTCGGTAGTGGGCAGCGACCAGCGCCTGCAAATCATGAGCGGCAGCGCCAATACCTGGCGCTGGATGCCCAGGCCATTCA
>NZ_JBCEVZ010000089.1:0-16504 GCF_038448715.1 Hymenobacter segetis
CGATGAGAATGTCCTGTCCGGCCCGCAGCTTTGGGGCGATTTCGGCCTCGAAGAATGTCACCACCCGCGCCTGCGTCTGTTGCAGGCTTTCGCCGCCGGGCGGGGGCACGGCGTAGCTGCGCCGCCAGATATCAATCTGCGCCTGGCCGTATTTCAGGGCCGTTTCGGCCTTGTTGAGGCCTTGCAGGTCGCCGTACATCCGCTCCCGCAACGCCCAAACGTGGTGCACCGGAATGGTGGCCCAGGCCGGCCGCGATACGATGATATCGAGCGTGCGCTCGGCCCGGATGAGGTCGGAGCTATAGGCCGCGTCGAAGTGGTAGCCGCGCAGCTTTTCGGCCACCTGCTGGGCTTCGGCATCGCCTTTGGGGCTGAGGGGCACATCGAGCCAGCCGGTAAAGATATTGGCCAGGTTGGAGGTTGATTCGCCGTGCCGGACGAGCACTAGGTTGGCCATAAGGTTGATTTAAAACGCGCTGAGGCCACCTGGCCTAACCTGCCTGGGCGGTTATACGTTGCCAGCAAGCTGCAATGATGCGGCTGCCCGCCTGAAGCTCCCATGAACCCGCTCGCCCACATTCTCGAACACAAGGTAGTCGCCATCGTGCGTGGTGCCGCCCCCAAAGACCTGCTCCGCATTGCCCAGGCGCTACACGCCGGCGGCGTGCGCGCCATGGAAGTCACGCTGAACTCGCCCGGGGCGCTGGCCTCCATTGGGGAAATTGCCGGGGGCATGGACGATGATTTTCTGGTGGGCGCCGGCACCGTGCTTGACCCCGAATCGGCGCGCGCCGCCCTGCTGGCCGGGGCAAAATTCATCATCTCGCCCACGCTCAACAAGAAAACCATCCGCATGACCAAGCGCTACGGGGCCGTGAGCATCCCCGGGGCCTACACCGCCACCGAGATTCTGAAAGCCTACGAATACGGCGGCGACCTCATCAAGGTATTCCCGGCCGGGGCCGGTGGGGCGAGCTATTTCAAGGACATTGCCGGGCCGCTGCCTTTCATTCCGCTCATGCCCACGGGCGGGGTTTCGCTGGATAATATCAAAGGTTTTGCTGATGCCGGGGCGAAGGCTTTTGGACTTGGCAGCGCGTTGGTGGATACCCGGCAGGCGGTGACGGACGAGAATCTGGCGCAGCTGACGGAGAAGGCGCGGGCGTTTGTGGCGGCCGTGGCGTAGGGTGCGGATAGCGCGGGGCTCTAGCCCCGTGCTGATTATTGGCGGGCCTCTGGCCCGCGGCACCAGCATATTTCATACCGCCCAGCCTGCGACGTTCTGTGGGCCACAGGCCCACTAATACCAGACACGGGGCCGGAGCCCCGCGCCATCAGTATTCATTCTTCCACCCAAGGACACCCCATGAAAATCATCCGCTTCGAACTCTTTCAGGTGCCGCCGCGCTGGCTGTTTCTCAAAATCGAAACCGACACCGGCTTCATCGGCTGGGGCGAGCCGGTGATTGAGGGCAAGGCCGCCACCGTGGCCGCCGCCGTGACGGAACTCATGGAGAACCTCATTGGCAAAGACCCGCTGCACATCGAAGACCATTGGCAGGTGATGTACCGGGGCGGTTTCTACCGGGGCGGGCCGATTCTGATGTCGGCCATCGCGGGCATCGACCAGGCACTGTGGGACATTAAGGGCAAGTACCACGATGCGCCGATTCACCAGCTGCTGGGCGGTCCGGTGCGGGATAAGATGCGCGTCTACTCCTGGATTGGCGGCGACCGGCCCGAGCATGTGGGCGCAGCTGCGGCCGAGATGGTGGCCAAAGGTTTCGACGCCATCAAGATGAACGCCACCGACGAAATGGCTTACGTCGACTCCTATGTGAAGATTGATGCCGTGCTGGCCCGCGTGGCGGCCGTTCGGGCGGCCGGCGGGCCGGGCTTGGGCATCGGCATCGATTTCCACGGGCGGGTGCACAAGACGATGGCCAAAGTGCTGGCCCACGAGCTGGAAACCTACCGCCCGATGTTCATCGAGGAGCCCGTGCTGCCGCAGAACAACGAGGCCCTGCGCGAGATTGCCCGGCACACCAGCATTCCCATTGCCACCGGTGAGCGGATGTTTTCGCGCTGGGATTTCAAGCAGCTACTCATTGATGGCTACGTCGATATTATTCAGCCCGATTTATCGCACGCCGGCGGCATCACCGAGTGCAAGAAAATCATCAGCATGGCCGAGGCGTTCGACGTGGCCGCCGCGCCGCATTGCCCGCTGGGGCCCATTGCGCTGGCCGCCTGCCTGCAGGTGGACGCCACTTGCCACAACGCATTCATTCAGGAGCAGAGCCTGGGGATTCATTACAACAAAGAGAATGATTTGCTCGATTACCTGGTCGATAAGTCGGTGTTTGACTATGAGGCGGGGCATTGCCGGATTCCCGGCGGGCCGGGGCTGGGCATTGAAATCAATGAGGAATACGTGCGTAGCCGAGCGGCTATTGGGCATGACTGGCACAATCCGATTTGGCGAAATGTGGATGGGAGCGTGGCAGAATGGTAGGGGTATTTTGATGAGAATGAAGAAAAGAGAATGGTCATGCTGAGCGCAGTCGAAGCATCTCTACCGCGCAACTAATTCAATTGCTGCAACGAAGCAGTAGAGATGCTTTGACTGCGCTTAGCATGACGGTCTGTTAACTAGATGAGCTAAACACCTTCCCACCAATGACCCCACCCCCCACCTTCCTCAGCTGCGACTGGGGCACCACCGCCTTCCGCCTGCGGCTGGTGGAGCGCGACACCCTGACCATCATCGCCGAGGAAAGCTCGAAGGAGGGTAACGCGGCCACGGCCGAACGCTGGCAGCAGGCCAGGCAGCCGCCCGAGCAGCGCGTGGCGTTTTACCTGAATATCGTGCGGCAGCACATTCAGCGGCTGGAAGCGGCGGCCGAAACCGCGCTGGCGGGCGTGCCAGTGGTGATTTCGGGCATGGCCTCGTCCACAATCGGCATGGCGGAGCTGCCGTATAAGCCGCTGCCCTTCGCGGTGGATGGCTCGGATTTGCTCACCAAAACCATTGGTCCAACGGCGGATTTTCCGCATCCGGTGCTGCTGATTTCGGGAGTGCGAAGCGACGATGACGTGATGCGCGGCGAGGAGGTGCAGCTGGTGGGCTGCGGGTTTGAGAACACGCCCGAGGAGCAGCTTTTCCTGCATCCCGGCACCCACGCCAAGCACGTCACGGTGCAAAATGGCCAGGCCACGGCCCTGAAAACCTACATGACGGGCGAGTTTTTCTCCCTGCTTTCGACCAAAAGTATTCTGGCGGCCTCGGTGGAGGAGGGAGGGAAGCTGGCCGAGGGCCGGCACCAGCAGTGGTTTGCCAAAGGGGTACTGGATGGCCAGCAGGCCAACCTGCTCCACAATGCCTTTCTGGTGCGAACCAACGACTTATTCCAGAAGAACAGCAAGCCGGAAAACTACTTCTATCTGAGCGGCCTGCTCATCGGCAGCGAATGCCACGAACTGCTGGCTCACCTGCCGGCCCGCATCGTGCTGGCCGGCGAGGCCGTGCTGGTGGACCTTTACGGCGCGGCCCTGCGCGTGCTGGGCATCGCCCACAAGTGCCCGGTAACCACCAAAACCGCCCAGGAAACAACCCTGCACGGCCAGCTGGCCGTGCTGAAGCAGCACCTCGCCGCATTGCTCACCACGTAGCCAGACCACCATGCAGGCCGAATCCATCCTTCACGCGCAGGCAGCTTTGGGCGAGGGCGCCCTCTGGAACCCGGAAACGGCCGAGCTGTACTGGGTCGATATCGAAGGCCGGGCGCTGCATATTTTCGACCCCGCCACGGGGCACGACCGCCGCTACCCGGTAGGCAAGCGCATTGGCACGGTGGTGCCCCGGCACGGCGGTCGCGCCCTAGTGGCGCTGCAAACCGGCATCCACGAAATCGACCTGACCACCGGTCTGCTCACCCGCCTCGCCGACCCCGTGACGGACCAGTACCTGCGCTTCAACGACGGCAAGTGCGACCCGGCGGGCCGCTTCTGGGTGGGTACCTTCGACCTGATGCTGCGCCCCCACGCCGGCACCCTCTACCGCTTCGACCCCGACGGCAGCACCCACGCCATGCTGCGCCGCATCACCAATTCCAACGGCATCGCGTGGTCATTGGACCGCCGCACGATGTACTACATCGACACGCCCACCCTCGCCGTGCAGGCTTTTGACTACGACAATGCCACGGGCCACATCGCCAACCCGCGCGTCATCATTCGCATCCCGGAAGGCAGCGGCGGGCCCGATGGCATGACCATCGACGCCGAAGGCCAGCTCTGGGTGGCGCTGTGGGGCGCGGGGCGCGTGCACCGCTACGACCCCGCTACCGGTGCGTTGCTCCAGGTCATCACCGTGCCTGCGCCGTTTACCTCCTCGTGCGCGTTCGGCGGGCCGGGGCTCGAAACCCTATTCATCACCACGGCGCGGGGCGGCCTCACACCGCAGCAGGCAGCCGAATTTCCGCTCAGCGGCGACGTGTTTGCCGTGCGGCCGGGCGTGGCAGGGGTGCCGGCCTGCTTTTTTGGCGAAGCGTAAGGCGGACTTTTAGTCTGCGAATTCAGGTGAGCCACTCGCGGACTAAAAGTCCGCGCTACAACTCCTGCACCTGCAATTGAATGTTCACGTTGCGGCCGTGGTCGTCGGCACAGGAAATCTTTACCGCTCCGCTGGGCGGCCGGAAAAACACCCGCTCAGTAGCCGAAGCCGCACGCAGAAACCGGTCGTTCACGTACCAGAATACCTGGCGTACCTCGCTGCCCGCGGCGCAACTCAGCAGCATCTGCTGCTTGTCGAGACGGTCGAGTACGTACTCGGCGTGGTCGAGCGGAGAGGTGATGGCCAGAGCCGCGCCCGCGCCGCTGTCGGTGGTGCGCACCAGCCGGCAGGCGGGGTTGTGCGGCGGCAGACGTGTACTGGACAGACCCTGAGATTCCCGGAACGCCAGCACTTCGGGCAGCGGGTTGGGGAAGAGCTGGCGCTTGAAGCCCGCCGCCGGCACGCAGGCGCGGCAGTAAGCAATAGTGCCATCGGCCGATACGAGGGCTTCTTTCTGGTGCTCGCAGTGGCGGGCCGAAGAGGTGCCGGGCAGGTAGTAGTCGATGAGCTGATTGGGGCAATGCTCGCCGGGCACGAGGCCGGTTTCGGCGCACACAAGGCGAAAATCGAGGGTGGTGGGCGGCACAGCCCAGCGGTTGGGCGAGTTGTAGGCGAGGGTATTGAAGAGGTCGAAGAGCAGGGGCGAGGCCACGTCGGCCCCGGTGAGGGCGGGGCTGCCCTGCCCGCTGAAATTGCCCACCCACACGCCAATGGTGTAGTCGGCATTATAACCGATGCTCCAGGCATCGCGGCGGCCGTAGCTGGTGCCGGTTTTCCAGGCGATTTTGGGCAGGTGGCGGCTGTTTTGGTAGCCCATCGGCAGGTCGGGGCGGGTGCGCTGGGCGAGGATGTCGGTGATGAGGAAGGCGGCGGCGGGGGATAAGAGAAGGGTTGAGGGTTGAGTTTTGAGGGTTAGGTTTTTTTTCTCAATGGGTGTGGTGTTGTGGAGCGGCTGATAATTTCCACCATTGGCTAGGGCAGCGTACAGGCCCGTCAGCTCCTCCAGCGTGGCCCCGCAGCCGCCCAGAATGGTGCTCAATCCCAGTCTCGGAGCCGCTTTGGCCACGCTTTTAAAGCCAGCCGCCCGCAGATTATCGGTGAAAACGGGCACACCCACATCGGCCAGCACGCGCACGGCTGGGATGTTGAGCGAGTAGGTCAGGGCCCGCTCAACGGTTACTTCGCCGGCGCAGCTTTTGTCGAAATTTTCGGGACGGAAGCCGCTGAAATTGGTGGGCACGTCGGGCAGCTTCAGCTTGGGCGTCACGATGCCTCTATCTACCGCCAGCGCATACAAAAACGGCTTGAGCGCGCTGCCCGGCGAGCGAATGGCCCGCACGCCATCCACCTGCCCGCTACTGGCGGCATCGGTAAAATCGGCGGAGCCTACGTAGGCTTCCACAGCGCGGGTGCGGTTATTCACCACCAGCACGGCGGCCTGCGAAATGCCCAGCTCGCGCAGACGGCGCACGTAGTTTTTGGTCAGGTCCTCGGCTTTGGCCTGGGGGTTGCGCCGGAGTGTGGAGTGGATGATGGGCTGATTCGGAAACTGCGAAACCAGCCGGCGCGCCAGGTGCGGGGCCAGCGTGGGGGCCGCGTGGCGCTGCACGTCCAGCGGCTCATTAATGGCATCTTCAATATCCTGGTTCGGGAACAAATGCTGCTGCTGAAACTGCCGCAGCCAGCGGTTGCGCTCGGCCAGGATTTTATCATTGTTCTTGCCCAAAACCAGCACGCGCGGCTGGTTGGGAATAATGGCCAGCGTCACGGTCTGGGCCAGCGAGAGGTAATCGGGCGGTTGCTGGAAGTAGAGCAGCGCGGCCGATTTCACGCCTTCGATATTGCCGCCGTAGGGCACCAGGTTCAGGTAGAGCTGGAGGATTTCGGCCTTACTGTAGTGGGCTTCCAGCTGCGTGGCTCGCAGCATTTCGAGCAGCTTATTGCCGAAGGTGCGCTCCTTGGGCTCCAGTAGCCGGGCCACCTGCATGGTGATGGTGCTGGCCCCGGTGGTGCGGCCTTTTTTGAAGATGTTCCGGCCAGCGGCCTGCATTATCGCCACGGGGTTTACCCCGAAATGGTAGCGGAAATACCGGTCTTCTTTCTGGATAATGGCTTGCTGTAGTGCCGGTGTTATTTCGGCCAGCTCCGTCTTCATTCGCCACTTCTGCGTGGGGTTCAAGAAGGCGTGGAGCACGCTACCATCGGCCGCCAGCACGATGGGGGAGTAGCGCGGGGCGAGCGGCAGAGGGCAGAGCCAGTCGAGCCCAAACAGTATCAACCCACCAATCAGCAAAGTGCTTAAAAGCCGCAATCCATTACGCCGATTCATAATCAAATATACTTGTGCGCTCAGGCCCTACAGCAGGTAGATATGCCTTCGGCTGATTTTCAGATAATACCTGGTTGCTAAGTCTGTCTCTTGTTCAGTAGGTCGATGGTCTTGCTGACGCTTGTGCTTATCAGCGATGGATTAGATGAGTGTCTGATTTTTTTTGCTAAACCCAGGATATTCCCGCAAATTGCCGGGCTGGTCTAAAATAAATTGTGCTTAACAACGGACCTATCTACCCCTCATGGAGCAAGTGCTGGATTACGCTACCGCGCGCTACCTGCTCAGCGAAAAGCCGGCCCCGGCCATTGCGCTGTTGCGAGGGCAAAAGGATAATCCGGCGTTTACGGTCAGTTTTCTGTACGAGGTTTTTCGGCAGCACCATATCAGCCGGGTGCCGCACGAGCGGCTGTTGGTTCGCCTGGAGCAGCATGTGGAGACGTATGAGCCCGACCATGAGCCCAATCCGCGCCTGCGGGCACAGGAATGGCTCCGGCGCTGGACGGATGAAACCATGCCTCTGCTGGCCCGGCGGCAGGAAGGCGACGGCCAGGTGCACTACGAGCTGACCACGCACAGCGAAATGGTGTTTCGGTGGCTGGCCATGCTGGAAACCCGCACGTTTGTGGGCACCGAGTCCCGGTTCCGAAGCCTGTTTGCGGGCTTGCGGGAGCTGCTGGAGCGCAGCCACGACGACCCCCAGCAGCGCATTCGGGAGCTGGAAGCCCAGCGCCAGCGGCTCGATGAGGAAATTGAGCAGATTCGGGCCACCAACCAGGTGACGCCACTTTCCGATACGCAGGTGCGGGAGCGGTACACCGAGCTGGGCCAAACGGCTGAGCTGCTGCTAGGCGATTTCAAAACCGTGCGGCAGAACTTCCGCGAAATGTCGTTTCGCCTCATGCAGCAGCAGGCCGCTACGCAGCACCGGGGGCAGCTGCTGGGCGGGGCCTTGCAGGAGCGGAAGCATCTGGAGCAGTCGGACCAAGGCCAGAGCTTCCAAGCGTTCTGGCTGTTTCTGCACGAAGACGAGGCCAAGGACGAATGGAGCACGCTGGTGCAAGCCGCGCACGAAGTGTTGCACGCCCGGCAACTGGGGCAGCCGCATCCGCTGCTGGCGCGCCTCAAAGAGCACCTGCATACCGAGGCCGATGTGGTGATTACTGCCAAGCAGGTGCTGGCCGAAAAGCTGCACCGTGCTCTGGCCCAGGAAACCGTGGCCGACCGCCGCCTCACGGCCACGCTGCTCCGCGAAATCCGTGACCTGGCCCGCCGGGCCTCCCCCCAGCCGCCGGATGTGCGCCATTTCATTACTCTGGAAACCGACGAAGCCGCTGTGTACCTGCCCCTGGCACGCCCGCCGCAGTTTGAGCCGCCGCAGGTGGTGGCCTGCGCCCTGCCCAAGCCCGCCACCCGCACTTCCGTGGCCGAACTGTTGGCGACCCTGGGCGAGGAAGCCCCGCCCGTTGATGTCCGCCGCTTGGAGCAGCAATTGGCCGATATGCTATTGCTACGGCCCACGGTGGCGCTGGCGGAAGTGGTGGCCCGGTACGGCCTGCCGCAAGGCTTGCCGGAACTGGTGGCTTACCTGGCCGGCGAAACCCGGCAACCGGCTCACTTCGACCCCGATGCCCCGACCGAATGCCTTGCTTTGCCGGATGCCCGGCGGGTGCGGCTGCCCAAAGTCTACTTCACCGCTTCCTGAATAATTCTATTCCAGACTTTCTACCGATGGCTGCTGATTTCGCCCCGCATGTGCTGCGCCTGTTGCTCGGTGCCGTGTACGACACCGACAAAACCCAGTGGCGCGAGCTGGAACAACTGCAGGTGAGCATCGGCCAGTACCTAGCCAAAATAGGGCTGAAGCTACACCTGGATAAGGACCAGGGCCTGGCCTATGTAACGCAGCCCGCGCCCGACGAAGACGAGTACGACGCCAGCCAACCCGACCTGCCGCGCCTGATGCGCCGCCATCAGTTGTCCTATGAGCTAACCATGCTGTGCGTGGCGCTGCGCTACCACCTCGACCGTTTCGACCAGGCCGCGACCGACGACACGCGCCGCTGCTTCGTGACCCGGGCCGAGCTGCGCCAGCAATTGGAGCTGTTTGCCCGTCCCACTACCGACGAGGCCAAGGCCAGCAAGCAGTTGGATGCCGACCTGAAAACGGCCGAACGACTGGGGTTTTTACGCACCACGGCTCCGGATAAAACCCTGGACCCGGAGCCGCGCTACGAAATCTGCCGCCTGGTAACGGCCCTCATCAGCAACGCAAAGCTGCTGGATGTGCGCGACCAGTTGCGCCAGCACCTGGCCGGCCCCGCCAGTGCTGAGCTACCCGACGAGGAATCGTCCGAACCTGCCTTTCCTTCCCTGTAACCCATGCGCACACTTGACTTTGGCTTCGCAACGGCTCTACCCGGCTTTCGGCTGCACACGTTGGAAATTTATAACTGGGGCACGTTTCACGGGCCGGTGTGGCAGCTTAGCCCCGGCGGAAGCACCACCCTGCTCACGGGTCCCAACGGGGCGGGCAAAACCACGGTGGTTGATGCCCTGGTGACGTTGCTCACACCCCCACAGCACCGGCATTTCAACCAGTCGAGCGGCACGGAGGCCAAGCGTGACCGGAGTATCAAGTCCTACATGGAAGGAGCCTATGGCACCGGTCAGGATGCTGAAACGGGCGACGTAACCGCACAGGTATTGCGGGCCGGCACGGGCTACTACAGCTGGCTGTCGGCCACTTTCCACCACGCCGACCTGGGCCAGACCCTTACCCTAGTGCAGTACCGCCGCTTCCGGCAGGGCGAGCTCGTGACACACTACCTGGTGCTGCCGCGCGCAGTCAGTTTGAAGGCCGATGAGGTATTGCAAGCCCGGTTAGCTGGCGAGCCCGCTGGCTGGCGCACGCATCTGCTGGCTGGGGGCGTTTTCAAGGAAACGCCATCGTTTGAGCAATACGCGGCCGAATGGCAACGGACGGTGGACGTGCGCTCCGACAAGGCCCTGACGCTGTTCAGCAAAACCGTTGGCATGAAAATGCTGGGCAGCCTGGATGAGTTTGTGCGGCGCGAAATGCTCGGCGATGCCGGAGGCGAGGCGGCCTTCCGGGAGCTGTATGACGCCTACCGGCACCTGCTGGAAGTCTACCACCTGCTGCAAAAAGCCGAGCACCAGGTGCGGCTGCTGCAGCCCGTTGTGGACACCGGCCGCGAGTACCAGGCGGCTGAGACCAGCCGCGCTGCGCTGGACGCGGCCATGGCGGCGGTACCCGAAATTTTTGGCCAGCGCAAAATAACCGTGCTGCGCCAGGTGCTGGCCCAAAGCAAGCAGGAAGCCGCCGCCGCTACGGCGCAGCAACAGGCGCTGCACGAGGCCTTGCAAGTGCTGAAGCCGCGCATCAGTCAGCTGGAATTTGAAGTCCGCAATTCTGACGTGGGCCGCAAGCTGGAACTTGTGCGCGAGCAGTTGCGCAGCGCCACCCAGCGCCTGAGCCAAAAGCGCGAATTCCATGAGCAGTATGCCCAACTGGCGCAGCAGGTTGGTCTGAACATGCCCACCACCGCCCCGGAGTTTGAGACGGCCCGCCAGCAGGCCGAGCAACAAGTAGCCGCATCGAAAGCCACCGAAGAGGAACTCGAAACTGACCTGGCCGGCCAGCTGGGCCGGCAACAAACTGCCCAGCAGCAGCGCGAGCAAGGCGAGAAAGACCTGGAGGCCCTCCGCGAGCAGCGCACCCTGATTCCGCGGGAAATGACGGCCCTGCGCCAGCGCCTGTGCCAAACGCTGGACATCAGCCCGGCGCAGATTCCGTTCATCGGCGAGCTGCTGCAGGTGAAAGCCGAGGCTGCCGAATGGCGGCCCGCCATCGAAAAATTGTTGCACGGCGTGGGCCTGCAATTGCTGGTGCCCACCGCGCTGGCTGCCCGCATCAACCGGTACGTGCACGAAACCGACCTGGGCGGCCGGCTGGTGTACCACCGCGTAGAGCCCGGCCAGGGGCTGGTCAGTGGGGAATTGGGGGCCGACTCGCTGCTCCACAAGCTGGATATTGCAGAGAGGCGACCATTTGATGTGTGGCTGCGGACGCACCTATACCAACACTACAACTACTGCTGCACCGATGATTTGGCGCGTTTTGAGGACGGTGCGGAGCCCCTGGTGCTCACCAGCGCGGGCCTGACGCGCACCCGCCACCGCCACGAAAAGGACGACCGTCCGGGCAAAACCGGCCCACGCCACTACGTGCTGGGCTGGGACAACCAGGCAAAAATAACCGCGCTGGATAACGAGCTGCGCGAACTGCGACAGCGGGAAAATGCCGCCGCCCAAGCCATCGGGCGCATCCGCGAAGCCCGGGGGCAGCTTCGCAAAAAGCAGGAGCAGCTTGGACTGCTACTCCGCGTCAAATCATTTGAGGAGCTGGATTGGGCCACCGAAAAGACACACCACCAACAGCTAACCCAGCAGCAGGAGCAGCTCCAGCACCAGCGCGACAACGACGAAGCGCTACGCCGGACGCAGGCGCAGCTAGTAGCCGCCCGCGCCGAAGAAGCCCAGGTGCTGGCTGATAAAACCCAGGTCGATAAATTATTGGGGGGACTGGAAAACGATGTTCAGCGACTGACTGGCCAGCTGCAAAGCGAAACCGACGCTTGGCCCAACACGCCTAGCCCGGTGCCCGCCGGCCTGTGGCTGGCCGCTCCGCTGCCGGACCCCGCCACCGTAGAAGAAGCCGACCACCAGCGCGCCACCACGGAAAGCCAGCTGCGCACTCGCCACGCCGGCCACGCCGGACAGGTTCAAAAGCTGCTGCCCCGCTTGGTCAACCAGATGAATCAGTTTCGCAAGCCCAACCAGCTACCCGAAGCCTATGCTGCGCAGTGGCACGCCGAATGCGCCAACCTGCTGGCTAATCCCGATAGTCTGGGCGACTACGAACTGTTGTACCAGCGCCTGAGCGTCGAAAACCTGCCCCAATACCAGCAGCAGTTCCAGAAACACCTGACGACAGATGTCCTGCAGTTCGTGTTCAAATTCCGCAAGACGCTGGCGGAGCAGCTGCGGGATGTTCGGGGCAGCATTGGCGAGCTGAACGAAGCGTTGGTGAGCATCGATTTCAGCCAGCAGCCGCGCGCCTATATTCGCCTCACGGCCACCGACGTGCGCGACGGGGCCGCGCAAGGCATCGCCGCGTTTCGCGCCCGCCTGCACCAGGCCGTGCCCAACCAGGAGCTACTGGCCTCGCGCGACCCGCAGCAAGCCCTGATTGCCTTCGAAAACCTCCGAACCCTGCTCGATGAGCTGCACCGCGACGACACCATGCGCCGCAAGGTGCTGGACGTGCGCAACTGGCTGCAATTCGGGGCCGAAGAAGTGGCCCGCGAAACGGGGCAGGTCATCAACGTGTATTCCAATTCGGGCGGGCGCTCGGGCGGCGAGAAGGCCAAGTTGGCCTACACCGTGCTGGCCGCCGCCATCGCCTACCAGTACAATGCCCTGAAGCCCGGCCGCCACCAGCCCTCGTTCCGCTTCGTGGTCATCGACGAAACCTTTAGCAAAAGCGACGCCGCCAACTCGACCTACGCCCTGAAGCTCTTTGCGCAGCTCGGCCTGCAGCTGATGATTGTGACGCCGCTCGACAACATTCCCCTGGCCGCCCCTTTCATCGAGCACCTGCACCTGGTGCGCCGCCGGCCCACTTTCGAGTCGGAAGTGTGGGACCTGACGCTGGAGCAGTATCAGCAGCGCCACGCCGCCCCGGCGGCCGTTGCCACTGGCGAAGTGCCCGCTAACGCATGATTACGCCGGAAGAGATAGGCGCGAAAGCTCGCCGCTATTATCCACGCCTGCTGCAGGCATGGCTGGCCGATACGCTGCCCGCGCAGTTCCCGTTGGTGATAGCCGGCAACAAAGGCAGCCTGACCACCGAGCCCGCCCAACGCACGCAGCAGCTGCAAGCCCTGCGCGCCGGCTCCCTCGAGGGCCGGGGCTTTGGCTACGTGGTGCACTGGGCCACGGTGCGCTCGCCCCGGCACGGCGAGCAGGGCGTGCCCGTCCGAATCCAGCTGGAAACGCTGGAGGATTACCTGCGCCTCTGTGGCCTGGCCGCAGATTTTGCCTGCTTTCAGGCGCAAGCCGACCTCATTCGGCAGCAACTGCCGGCCCTGACCGGCTGGTTGGAACTGCATCCTGAACGGGTAACCCCGCATACCGGATACTGGCCGGAACTGCTGGCCGTCTGCCAGTTCTTCCTGGCAAATCCACGGCCCAACCTGTACGCCCGCCAGGTGCCCGGCGTGCACAGCAAATTCGTGGAGCAGCACAGCGGCATTCTCAGCAGCTTACTGAGCTACTTGTTGCCCCCCGAGCAGCAGGAGCCGACCACCGATTTTGCCACCCGCTTCGGCCTGCGAACCGATGCGGCCGCCGTCCGTTTCCGGCTATTGGATGAAATGCTGGCCGCCGCTTTTGGCGGCCTTGCCGACCTCACCATTCCACAACCGGATTTTGAGCGCCTGACTTTGCCCATGCAGCCCGGATTGAAAGTGCTGGTAGTCGAGAACAAACTCACTTTTCTGACTTTGCCCCCATTGCCTGCCACCCTGGCAATCTGGGGCAGTGGCTACGCCGTGGAGCGCCTGCGCCATTGCCACTGGCTACACCACCTGCCGCTGTGGTACTGGGGCGACCTGGACCTGCACGGCCTGCGCATTCTGACGCAGTTGCGCAGCTATTTTCCGCAAGCCCGGTCGGTGCTCATGGATGCGAAGACGTACCATGACCACGAGCGTTTTGCCCATGCCGGCACCATTCCATCCCAAATCAACTTTGAGCTGCTGACTCCGGGTGAGGAAAAGCTCTATCAGCTGCTAATTAGCAAGCCAGCGCAAAACCGCTTGGAACAGGAGCATATTTCAGATGCCTATCTGATGAATGTTCTGCAATCAAAATTGAGTTGAGATTAGCCTGCCGATGATTGTTAAAACCAGAGGAATGGTCATACAGCATTGCGCGCTGCACGACCGTTCTTTTGATTTTACCGCACCCGCACCACGCCAGCTCCATTGTAGCTGTGGTAGTCCGCGTTGTACATCGCATCGGCATTCACCGGCCCCAGCTTGAATGTACCTTTTGACACCGCGCGGCATAGGTAATAAAAATGCTTCGGCGCGCCCGTGGCGGTGGTGAACATGTTAATCCGGTCATCCCGCACGTCCAGATAGTCAGGCGTACTGGCATCCTTCGCCCAGGACAATTCCCGCAACGCGCCAATGCGCGGGTTCTCAATTTCCAACCCAGCTGGCAGCAAATCCGTGATGGCGACGTTCTTTATCTCGCCGGCCGCGTCGCCGGCTTCGATGGAAATTCTCACCACCACCAAATCGTTCTGGCGGAAGCTGGGGGTGCCCAGCGGCACGCCGTCGCGGTTCAGGAACTGGCGGCGGACTTTCAGGTAGGTGTCTTCTTCCTTCACCTGGCCGCTGGCCGAGATGCCTTCGGTTTCCCAGAAGTAGTAGAGGCTGCCTTTGCCGGCGGTGCGGATGCTCACGTTGCGGTTGGCTACGTTGCGGATTGTGAGGTCTTTGCCATCGAAGCCGCCTGCCGGTTTGCCGTCGATGGTGAGGGTGGCGGTGGCGGTGCTGCGGGCGTTCTGGCGGGCTATTTTGCCGAGGGCGAGCAGGGCGAAGGATTCTTCCTGGGTGCTGAGCCAGGGCGATGCTTTTAGCTGGCGGCTGAGCTGGCGGGCGATGCCGGGGATTTGCGGATTGTTGGGGTCGGTGCTGACGAGGGCGTTGAGGATGAGGCCTTCGTCGCGGATGGGGGAGTAGAACGAGCCATCGAGGGCGCGCCGGGTCGCTCGCTCGCTGCCGAATTTGGTCGGCAGCAACTCGCGGAAGGCGCGCTGGTTGCCGAGCAGGCTCTGGGTGCAGGCGAGGAGGAACCGGGAGTCCTCGGTGAGCAGGGGGCGGTTGGCGCGGTAGTAATTCATGGCCACGGGGTCTTGGCGGCCGGCCAGGGCGAGGACGTAGAGCGAGTAGGCGATTTCCTTGCTGGCTATCGTGCGCTGGCGGGCAATGTTGCTGACGTCGAAGTACTGGTAGGGCTCGGTTTCGCGCTTTTTGAGGCGGAAGGCCAGGTATTTCAGCACCTTGTCGAGCACGGATTTATTCACCGCGAAGCCGGCTTGCTGGGCTTCCTGCAGAAAATGGGCGGCGTAGGCGGTGGCCCACCAGTTGTCGTAGTCGCCGCCCGGCCAGTAGCTCAGGCTGCCGTTGTAGAGCTGCATCGCCTCAATCTTGCGGATGGCTTCCTGCACGTGGTAGTTCGGATTGTAGCGCTGGGCCTTGGCGGCGGCCCCGGTTTTCTGCTGCAAAGTGGCCGCCAAATCGGCGTAGTAGAGCTGCGGGAAGGCGGCCGACACGGTTTGCTCCAGGCAGCCGTAGGGGTATTGCAGCAGGTAGCGCAAATCCTTGCTGAACTCCGTGAGCGGCGAGCGGCTCACGACAAGCCGACTGCTGAGCGAGGTGGGCAGGAAATCGGTTTTCAGGTTGAGCGGGAGCGTGGCCCCGTCGGCAATCACGCCGCTGCCAGTGCGCTTTTCGAGCGAGGCGGCGGGGCGAATTGGGAGTTCGACAGTTTCAGTGAGGCTTTCCGTTTTTCCAGCCCCACCAATATCTACAATGGTTTTCAGTTCTGCATTTCCGATAGTCTTTGCTACCAGCTTTACAGATATCCTCTTTTCCGACTGCTTTTTCAATTCATAAAAAGGCGTCCCCTTATTATCTAAAATCAATGGGAGCACCGGCGTCAGCCCTTTCATCTGTTGAATGAAGGGGACGGTTATTGATTTATTCGTAGTGTTAGTCAGTGTTATAACTGCATCAATCGTGTCGCCGGGGCTCATAAACCGCGGCAGCGCCGTGGAAATCACCACCGGGTCGGCCACCTTCATCGTGAATTCGGCCGAGCCGAAGGCATCGTCTTTGTAGGCTACGGCCATGATGCGGAGCGCCCCGCTGAACTGCGGCACGCGCACCCGGTAGCGCACTTTGCCGTCGCCGTCGGCGGTGAGCACGCCGCTCCATTTCGAAACCAGTTTCACGCGGCGGTTGGGCACGGGGTTGGTGCGGTTGCGCATGTCGGCCGCGTCGCCGCCGCTGCTGCTGGTGCCGAGCTCGGGCAGCAGGAAGGGGTACACGTCGAAGGCCGATACTTCGAGGGCGCGCTTCTGGTAGAAGTAGGCGTGCGGGTCGGGCGTCTGGTAGTTTTTGAGCTGCAGAATGCCTTCGTCCACCACGGCCAGGGTGAGCTGGGCGCTGGGCGCGGTGGTGATTTCCACGGTTTGCCAGGTCTGGGAGCGGCTGGCGGCGGGCGCGGCAATGGCCACGGCGAGGCGCGAATCGGCCTTTTCCACGGTCAGGGGCAGGAAGCCGCGGGCCACGGTGAGGGGCAGGCGGTCCTGGGCGGTGTGGGCGCGCACGGCGGTGGCGGTCACGTACACGTTGGGCACATGCTCGGCTTTGATGGGGATTTTGACCTCGGCCGCCTTGCCG
>NZ_JBCEVZ010000090.1:0-16440 GCF_038448715.1 Hymenobacter segetis
GTGCCCACGCTGGCATCGATGCCCAGGGTGCCGCCGCTCAGGTTGTTGGTTTTGGTGATGATGTTGATGATGCCACCCGACCCTTCGGCATCGTACTTGGCCGAGGGCGACGTGATGACTTCCACCGACTTAATCTGCTCGGCCGGAATCTGGCGCAGGGCATCCGCAATGCTGTTGGCCGCAATGGCCGAGGGTTTGTTATTGATAAGAACCCGAATGTTAGAGCTGCCGCGCAGGCTCACGTTGCCATCGAGGTCCACGCTCAGCAGCGGCACGCGCTTGAGCACGTCGGTGGCATCGCCGCCGCGCGCCGTCTGGTCGTTTTCGGCGTTGTATATGGTGCGGTCCACCCGCTCCTCAATCAGCGGCTTTTGGGCCACTACTACCACTTCGCCCAGCTTCTGGGCCGTGGCCGTCAGCGCCACCGCGCCCAGGTTCACGACGCCGCCGGCGGGCACTACCACGCCGGGACGGTCCTCGTTTTTATAGCCCAGGAAGCTGATTTGGACGGTGTAAGTCCCGGCCGGAATGCCGGCCAGCACGAATTTGCCATCGTCGCCGGCCACGCCGCCGTTCACGGGCGAGCCCGCCGCATCCAGCACGGCCACCGTGGCGTAGGATACCGGCTTGCCGGTCGTGGCATCGGTTACGGTGCCGCTCACGCGGCCGGCTGCCGCGCGGGGCGTGGCCGGAGTTGCCGTGGCCGGGCGGGCACCCGTGGGCGGGCCCTGCTGCGCAACGGCTAAATGGTTGATGCCCAGAAGGGCGGTAATCACTACGGCCGAAGCCGGTAAGGTTCGTTTCATACAATTCATAACGGCCAAAGTGCCGTAATCGGGGCCGAGGGTTGCATCCTCCCGGTACTTTTGTTGTTTGTGGGGCAAGCCGGTTGCGGGCTATATCGCTATCTGGCGCCTGCGCATTACGCAAAGGTCCTCGTTACAAACACCTTTCCGGCGGAAAACTAGATTATCCAACGCCGAACCCCGACCAAGCCCCGAATTCCTTCGGGCGTACAACCGCACTTCGCCCGCCGTCGTACCTTTGTGCCAGCCCGATAATCTTTTAGCGGGTCAGGCGGTTAACTCCCCGTCACCCATCCCACCACGCCTGCCCTGATGATAGTTGAACCCGGCCCGCTGCTCGCGGCAATTGACTCGCCCGACGACCTCAAAAAGCTCGCCCCCGAGCAGTTAGTCCAGCTCAGCACCGAGCTGCGCGACTTTATCATCGACTCCGTGAGCATCTACGGCGGGCACTTCGGTGCCTCGCTGGGCGTGGTCGAGCTGACGGTGGCGCTGCACTACGTCTTCAACACGCCCCACGACCAGCTTATCTGGGACGTGGGCCACCAGGCCTACGGCCACAAAATTCTCACCGGCCGCCGCGAAAAATTCCCGACCAACCGCCGCTATAAAGGCATGTCGGGCTTTCCGAAGCGCAGCGAGAGTGAATATGATGCTTTCGGCGTGGGTCACAGCAGCACCAGCATCGGGGCGGCGCTGGGCATGGCGGTGGCTTCGGATTACAAGGGTGAATTCGACCGCCAGCACATTGCCGTGATTGGTGATGGCGCTATGACGGCCGGCATGAGCTTCGAGGCCATGAACCAGGCCGGCGTGCTCAATAACAACATGATTGTCGTGCTGAACGACAACTGCATGAGCATCGACCCCAACGTGGGCGCGCTCAAAGAATACCTCACCGACATCACCACCTCGCGCACCTACAACAAGGTGCGCGACGAGCTCTGGAACGTGCTCGGCAAGCTGAGCAAGTTCGGCCCTAACCCCCAGCAGATTGCCCGCAAAGTAGAGGCCGCCATGAAGGCGACTCTCATGAAGCAGAGCAACCTGTTCGAGGCCCTGAAATTCCGCTATTTCGGCCCCGTGGATGGCCACGACGTGCAGCACCTCGTCACCATCCTCAACGACCTGAAATCCATTCCCGGCCCCAAGCTGCTGCATTGCGTGACGGTGAAGGGCAAGGGCTACGCGCTGGCCGAGAAAGACCAAACGCTGTGGCACGCGCCGGGTTTGTTCGACAAAATCACGGGCGAGATTTACAAGAAGACGCCCGACAAGCCCCAGCCGCCCAAGTACCAGGACGTGTTCGGCCACACGCTGGTGGAGTTGGCCGAGGCCAACGACAAAATCATGGGCGTGACGCCGGCCATGCCCTCGGGCTCGTCGCTGAACATTATGATGGCCGCCATGCCTACCCGCGCCTTCGACGTGGGCATTGCCGAGCAGCACGCCGTCACGTTCTCGGCGGGCCTGGCCACGCAGGGGCTGATTCCGTTCTGCAACATCTACTCCTCGTTCATGCAGCGGGGCTACGACCAGGTGGTGCACGACGTGGCCCTGCAAAACCTGCACGTGGTGTTCTGCCTCGACCGCGCCGGCTTTGCCGGGGCCGACGGCCCTACCCACCACGGCTGCTACGACCTGGCTTTCATGCGCTGCATCCCCAACATCGTGGTATCGGCCCCGATGAACGAGCAGGAACTGCGCAACCTGATGTACACCGCCACCCTGCCCGAAAACGCCGGCCCGTTCAGCATCCGCTACCCGCGCGGCGAGGGCGTGATGCCCGAGTGGCGCACGCCGCTGCAGCGCGTGGCCATTGGCACGGGCCGCGTAGTGCGTGAGGGCGAAGAGGGCGGCGTGGCCATCCTCAGCATCGGTCACATCGGTAACTACGCCGTGAAAGCCACCGAAACCCTGGCCGCCGAAGGCATTGATGCCGGCCACTACGACATGCGCTTCTGCAAGCCGCTGGATGAGGAGATGCTGCGCGACGTGGCCCGCCGCTACCGCGCCATCGTGACGGTGGAAGATGGCTGCCTGCCCGGCGGCTTCGGCTCGGCCGTGCTCGAATTCCTCACTGACCACGGTTTCCATATGCCCGTCGTGCGCCTCGGCATCCCCGACCGCGTGGTGGAGCACGGCACCCAGGATGAGCTCTACAAAGAGTGCGGCTTTGATGCGGCCGGCATTGCCCAGGCCGTGCGCGAGCTGGGCACCAAGGTCGGGAATCAAGTGCTCCAGTCGTTGGTTTAACAATTGCTACGCCGGTACATTTGCCGGGTTGCGCGGAGTGCGCAGCAATGTTTCTACCAAACCAATTTGCTTATGAAAGTCACTGTTTTTCTGGCCCCGGCATTGTTGGCTGCCACGATGCTGGCAGGTTGTTCGAAAGACGAGCCGACGCCAGTTACAGCCTCCACCGCTTCTACCATCAAGGTGGCGGTTGCCGAAGCCGGTGCCCCTCCCTACGACCTTGCCGAGGCGCGTGTCGTAAACTCCAACTACCAAACTGCCGCCTCCAGCCTCACTATCACGGGCAAGCTCAGTAGCGGCAAAGTATTGAACCTGGAGTTTTCGCGCGGAGCTGGCAGCCCACCCGCCAACACCACCAACGTACTCACCGCTTCGTTGGACGGTACGACGGGCACTGCCTCCAGCGGCACCACCACCTACAACGCGCAGACGCGCACCGTCAGCGGTAGCTTCAAAGCCACCTTCGTGGGTCCGGGGGAGGTATCGGGCTCTTTCTCCGGTATTGCAGTGCAGTAGCGCCCCCTTTCTGACGCTGTTGGTACTGAATTGATTCGCAAATAAAAGCCCCCGTAGCAGTTGCTGCGGGGGCTTTTTTGCCTTAAACATGAATTTTTGGAGAGCTGGAAATCAACTGCTCTTTTGGCCTCCGCAGTTATTTAGGAACCGATAAATGAATGTTGCGAAACGAATGTCGCAATCTCAACAAAGGGACTGGCCCAAAAGTAACATGCGGCGGCCCCCGTTGCCGGGAACCGCCGCGTGGGCATGGGCTACGGCCAGCGCCTAGCGGTACTTCTCGCGCTGGAAGCCGGCGGCGCGCAGCTCGGCCTTGTACTCCTTGTCGTCGGGATAGTTGGCGTCGAGGACTTTGGCCAGGGAGGAGAGCACCTGCTCGATTTGGGCGCGTAGGGTGTCCTTGGTGGCCACGGCTTTGGAGATTTCGCCGTTGGTGTCGGTGAGGTGGCCCACCAGCTCGTTGTAGCGCTTGGCAATGGGCTTCCAGAAGGCGGTGCCGTGGTCGCCGTCGTCGATTTTCTCCGACGTGAGGCCGGCCAGCAGGGTGTTGAGGGCTGCTGCCCGGCGGGTGCGGTCGCGGTCGATGAGGTAGGCCGCGCCGTCTTTGATGATGCCCAGCGTGGGGTAGTAGGCGAGGGCTTTTTTCTTGTCGTACTTGTCCACCAGGCGGGCTTTCACGCGGTAAAGGTTGGCCTCAATTTTAGCGTCGAGCTCGAGCAGTTCGTCGGCATCGATGGGCCGTGCTGTGCCGGCCTGCTGGCGCGAATCGACGGCGGCCACGTAGTCGCCGGTCATTTTTTTGAACGCGGCGGCGTTGGTATAGCGCAGCGTGAGCCAAGGCTGACCGTCCCAGTACTTGACGGCGGAGGTGGCCTGGTCGGCCAGCAGCAGGTCGTTGGCGGCTAGTAAAGGGGCTTTGCGGGGTTTGGGGGTAGCTTTGGGTTCCATAATGTGGTTGGGGATGGGAATGGTTGAGCGGCTAAAGTACTGAAAGCCCGCGCAAATCCAAACCGGCATGGTCCAGCCGGCCCGTAGCACTTCGCAAATGCCTTTTGCGCTGCAAAAACAGGTTTGCAAAGCTTCGCAAATGCCTTTTGCGCGCACAAAACAGGCTTGCGAAGCTTCGCAAGGCATTCCGAGGCTGCAAAACAGGTTTGCGAAGCTTCGCAAGGCAGTTTTGCGTGTACAAAAGGCATTTGCGAAGTACAAGTAGGGTGCGGGGCTTGCCCCCGCCCGTCGTTGCAAAGATTTCGTTCAACGACGGGCGGGGGCAAGCCCCGCACCCTACGCAAACGGCCCCGGCTCTTCACAGAGCCGGGGCCGTTGCGTCGCAACTGAAGCTTCTAACCGCTACTTCAGCGGCGGCAGGGCGGCGAGCATCGTTTTCAGGCCGGCCTCGGCGTTGTTGCCGAGGTTCACGCGCAGGGTGCGGCGGCCGTTGTCGAGCAGGGCTTGCAGGTCACCGAGGGCCTGGGCATTCTTGAAAGTGCCGAAGGTGTAGGAGCGGCCGGGCAGGGCCAGGTCCTGCGGGTTGTCGTCGGTGAACTGGATGAACAGGCCCGTGTTGGGGCCGCCCTTGTGGTACTGGCCGGTGCTGTGCAGGAAGCGCGGGCCATAGCCCGAGGTGGTGGCCAGGTGCAGCTCCTGCTGCACGCGCTGGCGCAGGGCCAGCAGGCTGGCGCTCACGGCAGGCGTTTCGGTGAGGTAGGCTTGCAGGCACACGAAATCACCGGGCTTCGCTTGCGCGAAGAAGGCTTTGAGCACGCCGGCCGCGCCCTCGCCGTGGGCGGTGGTGTAGTAGTCCACGCCGTTTTCGCTGGCGGCGGGGGCTTCGGTCTCGGGCAGCTTGCCTTCGGTTTCCACGGCCTTCATCAGCTTGTCGGTGGCCGTTTTGGCGGCCTGCACGTTGGGCTGGTCGAAGGGGTTGATGCGGAACACGGCGCTGGCCACGGCCGTGGCCACTTCCCAGCGGTAGAACTCCTGGCCGAGGTCGAAGGCGTCCTTCATCAACAGGGTGATGACGGGGTGGCCGGCCTGCTTGAGGGCTTCGAGCTTGCTGGCGTTGGCCTCGTCGGCCTGGTCCTTGTAGCCCACGTACACAAACACGCGGTCGGTGCCGTAGATGCCGGGGTCGCCCAGCGGCTCGCCGGCCACGGGCAGAATGCCCTTGCCTTCCTTGCCGGTGCTTTCGGCGATGAGCTGCTCCAGCCACAGGCCGAGGTCGTGCAGGGCATCGGGCACCACGATGGTGAGCTTGTCGCGGCCCTGCTCGGCCAGCACGCCCAGGGCGGTGCCGAATTCGAGGCCGGGGTTTTTATCGGTCGGGCCGTAGGCACCGCAGGCGCGCATCATCAGGATGGCGCGCTCCAGAATCTCGCCGATGGGCAGGCCGTAGAGAGCCGCCGGCACCAAGCCGAAGTAGGTGAGGGCCGAGAACCGGCCGCCCACCTCGGGGAAGTTGAGGAAGATGCGGCGGTACTTGGCGGCCGTGGCATCGGTCACGAACTTGGAGCCCGGGTCGGTGATGGCCACGAAGTTTTCGCCGGCCTTGTCGCCCTTGATTTCTTTGACTTTGGCGTAGAAATAATCGCCGAACGCCAGCGGCTCGGCCGTGGTGCCGGATTTGCTGGCCACGATAAACAGCGTCTCAGCCAGCGGCAACTCGGCCTCAATGGCCCGCACCGCACCGGGGTCGGTGGTGTCGAGCACCGACATCGGCAGGCCGTTTTCGCCTTTCGGGAAGGAGGATTTGAACACGATGGGGGCCATCGTGCTGCCGCCCATGCCCATCACCACCACGTGCTTGAAGCCAGCGGCCTGCACCTCGTGCACGAACTGCTCGATTTCGGGCACCGCAGATACCATCGTCTCCGCCACGCGCAGCCAGCCCATGTAGCTGCGGATGCTGTGCTGCCCGGCCTCGTCGCTGGTCCACAAATCCGCCTTCTTATCCCAGAAGCCGTGCACGAAATTATCGGCTTTGAACTTGGCAATTTGCGCATCCACGGCGGCCTGGTACTGGCCCAGCTCCATTT
Source organism: Hymenobacter segetis (assembly GCF_038448715.1). Taxonomy (GTDB): domain Bacteria; phylum Bacteroidota; class Bacteroidia; order Cytophagales; family Hymenobacteraceae; genus Hymenobacter; species Hymenobacter segetis. The sequence goes on from NZ_JBCEVZ010000090.1 coordinate 6,614, forward strand.
TGGAGTCGTCTACCTGGGCTTCCACGGCCAGGGCGCGCTTCTTTTCGATGGACTGCATCAGCTTGGCGAAGGGCTCCTTGAACTTGGTCGCGCCGTCTTCTTCGAGGTGCTGGGTCAGCTCATCGAGGTTGATGCCGAGCTCGGGCAGGCGAGCCAGTACCTCTTTCGAGTGCTCCAGGTTGGTTTCAATGGTGGCGGCCACCTTGCCGCTTTTGCCGAACAGGTCCAGCGTTTCCACCGGCACGGTGTTCACCGTGTGCGGGCCGATGAGGCCGTCGACGTAACGCAGGTTGTCGTATTTGGGGTTTTTGTTGCCGGTGCTGGCCCACAGCAGGCGCTGGGTTTCGGCCCCTTTGGCAGCGAGAGCTTCCCAGCGCGGACCCGAGAAAATCTCCTTGTACATCTGGTAGGCCTGCTTGGCGCTGGCAATGGCCACTTCGCCCACGAGGCTTTCGGCCAGCTTGCCTTTTTCGCCGCCTTCGGCCGCGATTTTCTCCAGCATGGGGTCAATCAGCACGTCGATGCGGCTGAGGAAGAAGCTGGCCACCGAGTCGATGCGGGCCAGCGGCTCGCCCTTGGCGGCGCGGTCTTCGAGACCAGCGATGAAGGCTTCGGCCACCAGGCGGTAGCGCTCCAGACCGAAAATCAGGGTCACGTTTACGTTCACGCCCTCCGAGATGAGACGGCGAATGGCGGGCAGGCCTTCGAGGGTGGCCGGCACTTTAATCATCACGTTGGGGCGGTCCACGGCTTTCCAGAGGGCCAAGGCCTCGGCGATGGTGCCTTCGGTGTCGTTCACCAGCTCGGGCGATACTTCGAGGCTCACGTAGCCGTCGGAGCCGTGGTCGGGGCCGTCGTAGAGGGGCCGGAAAAGGTCGGTCGCGGCCTGCACGTCGGACACGGCCAGATTGGTGTAGATTTCGTCAGTGGTTTTGCCTTGCAGGGCCAGGGCTTTGATGGCCGAATCATAGTCGGCCGTGTCGCCGATGGACTTGGCGAAGATGGCCGGGTTCGAGGTTACGCCGCGCAGGGCTTCGTCCTGAATGCGGCGCTGGAGCTTGCCGTCGATGATGATGGGGCGGCTGATAAAGTCCAGCCACAGGCTTTGGTCGAACTGGCGGATGTCAACGAGAGGGTTCATGAATGTGCAATTAGTTCAGAGGGTTCAAAGGTCAGGAATGATGGCCGTTGTTGCGGCGTTCCAGACAGGGGAATTGTGCGGTTCAGCGTAAAAAATTATGCTCTTCTACGGCGAACTGCCGGGTTAGAACAGCGCCGCCGGGTAATCGTTGCGGCACTTCTACTAGCTTTACGCATTGTAGTTCTATCTATCGCATTATTAAAATGGCCGGACGCCGCCCTTCTGCAAAACCCTCCGACTCGGCCCACAGCCCCGTTTCCATGGCCGATTTGGCCCGGGAGCTGGGCGTGTCGATGACCACGATTTCGCGGGCCCTGAGCGACCACCACAGCATCGGGCCGGCCACCAAGCAGGCGGTGCTCAAGCTGGCCAAAAAGCTGAACTACCAGCCCAACCGCATGGCCTCGTCCTTGCGAAAGGGCACCAGCACGCTGCTGGGCGTAATTGTGCCCTACATCGAAGGCCGCTTTTTTGCCTCGGTGGTGCACGGCATCGAAACGGCGGCCAGCAAGGCCGGCTACAGCGTCATCATCTGCCAGTCGAATGAGGATGTGGCGCAGGAGCGCAAGAACCTCGAAACCCTGCTCAGCGCGCAGGTGGCGGGCATTCTGGTGTCGGTTTCGCGCACCACACTCGATTTTAAGCACTTTGATAAAGTACGCAAGCGCGGGGTACCGCTGGTGTTTTTCGACCGCATTCTGGAAGGCGACAGCGTGAATGCCGTGGTGCTGAACGACCAAGGCGGAGCTTTCCAGGCCACTAGCCACCTGCTGGAGCAGGGCTGCCGCCGCGTGGCCCACCTGGCCGGCCCGCAGCACCTCAACATCTACCGCAACCGCCGCCAAGGCTACCTCGATGCCCTGCAAAGCCACGGCATCGCCCCGGACGAAAGCCTGATTATCGACTGCGACATGACCCTAGAGGGCGGCCAGGAGTGCATGAAGCAGCTATTGACCCTGCCCAACCCGCCCGATGCCGTGTTCGCGGCCGGCGACTCCGCCATCCTCGGCGCATTACAAGTGCTGAAAAGCCGGGGCCTGCGCGTGCCGCAGGACGTGGCCCTGGCCGGCTTCAGCAACGAGGCCCTGACGATGGTGGCCGAGCCTCACCTCACCTCGGTGGACCAGCGCTGCGAGGAAATGGGCCAGGCCGCCTTCCGCCTCTTCACCGATTTGGCGGCCGCCGATGGCACGGCGTTTTCGCAGCGGCAGGTGGTGTTGCAGCCGCAGCTGTTTGTGCGGGAGTCGTCGCTGCGGCGGGTGGAGGAAGCGGTGAAATAAATAAGGAGGCGGAAAGCAGGGAACGTTACTTTTGCCCATATGACGCCCGCCTCCAACCCGCCCACCATCGTTTTTCTCCACGGATTTGCCGAAAGCCGCGAGGTGTGGACCGATTTCACCCGCGCCTTTCCGGACGGCTACCGGCTGCTGGCCCCCAACCTGCCCGGCCACGGCACCAACCTGGCCCCCGTGCCCGACTTCTCGATGGAGGCCCAGGCGCGTCACATCATCGACTACCTCAACCAGAAAGGCTGCCCCGACCCGGTGCTGCTGGTGTGCCACAGCATGGGCGGCTACGTGGCCCTGGCCCTGGCTGAGCGCTGGCCCCAGCGCGTAGCCGGCCTGGCGCTCATCAACTCCACGGCCCTGCCCGATACCGATGAGAAGCGCCAGAACCGCGAGAAAAATATCAGCTTCGTGGAGCGCCACGGGGTGGGCAAGTTCATGGAATCATTCGTGCGCCCGCTTTTCGCGCCCACCAACCGCGACAAGCTGACCGACGCCCGCGGCCTGCTGGAGGAAATCGGCAAGGCCACGCCGGCCACTACCATTACCGGGGCGCTGCGCGGCATGGCCGCCCGCCCCGAGCGCACTCAGGTGCTGGCCAAAGCCCCCTTCCCGGTGCTGATGGTGGCCGGCAAGCACGACGTGGCCGTGCATTTCGACGATGCCGTGCGACAGGCGGCCCTGCCGCCGGTGGGCGCGGCGCTGTTTCTGGAGGGCAGCGGGCACCTCTCGTACCTGGAGCAGCCCGAGGCCACCCGCCGGGCCGTGCTGGCGCTGGCGGCGGCGGTGTTTGGGCGGTAGGTAACCCCGGCCAGTTGTTGAGCCGTTAAATCATTTTGAACGTGATGGGCAGCACGTAAAACACGCGTACGGGCCGGCCATTGAGCAGGCCCGGAGTAGCAGCGGGCCGTAGGCCGCGCACGGTGCGCAGCACCTCATCATCGAGGTTGCTGCCCGCCGAACCAATTATCTCCGGATTCTCCACCGTGCCGTTTTCAGCTATTTCAAAATAAACGTTTACCCGACCCTGTTCGCGGTTGCGGAGCGCATCGGCCGGGTACCTGACCTGGCGTTGCACATATTCGGCTAAGCCGCTGTAGGAGGCGGCCATTTGAGCCGGAATCGCGGCGGCTTCGGGGCCGTTCGAGTTGCGCGCGCCGCTTGGCAAGTAGGCAAAGGTGGGTTCCTGGTCGGCGTAAGGATAGGGCTGGGCGCTGGCATCTGCAGCAAAATTGAGGGCCAGCATGATGCGCGGGTTGCGACCGGGCTTGTCAGTAGCCTTGGGAGGCCCGGGCTGCCAGGCCGGCATCTGGGCCTGAAGGTATTGCTGAGCTGCCTGAGCCGCTTTGCCGAGGTCCGACTTTGCCCGCCTATCCGGGCCAACAAGTTTGAAATTGCCAGGCTGTTGCCCATCCTTGAGCTCAAACTGCAACACCACCCGCCCGGCTTGGTTGGGCGCCAGCAGCCGGGTGCTGCGGTGCACGAGGGCGCGCAACGAATCGGGGCCGCCGGGGTAGCGCGGGCCATCATACAGGGTTGGTGCCAGAGTTTGAGCGTGGGCCGCTGGCGCAATTGCCAATAGCAGCGCCATTGCGCCGCCGAAAAGTGATTGGTGCATTTGGAGAAATGGAAAGGAAATCGGTGCGCAAGCTACATGGCTTCCGGCAAGCATCGCTACACTTTGGCTCTATAGCGGGGTGTAAAATTTGCTGCTGAGCTGCCGCACGGCCCAATATTAATTTCTGCTTTTCTGTGCCTTGCCTGGGTTGCCACACCAAATTGGTCGATTAAGCTAAACAATTGGCGGCCTTGCTGCTTACCTTCGCGCGCTTTTACTGTTGAGCTTTATTGCGGAATTTATTTATTCATTTTCAATGAGATTCTTCTTCTTATTGTCGGGCCTATTGATGGGCCTGGCCGGGCCACTTATTGCCCAACCCCTGGCTCCGGCTACTGACCCCATTACTGCGTCCTCAACGCCCACGGCCGCGCCCATTCCGCCCGAACTCAAGCCTCATGGCAGCGTGTATTTCAGCTGGGGATACAACCGCGACTGGTACACGCGCAGCGATATCCGCTTCAAAAACACCAAAACGGACAACTACGATTTCACGTTTTTGAACGCGCACGCCAGCGACAAGCCCGATTTCAAGGACTTCTGGCGGTTCAATTCCTGGACCATCCCGCAGTATGACATGACGCTGGGCTACCTGTTTCACGACAAGCACGACCTGGGCATCGAAGTAAGCTGGAACCATCTCAAATACGTGGTCGACGACAACCAGGTAATTCACGTGCGCGGCAACATCCGGGGCCACTACATCGACAAGGACACGCTGGTAACGCCCGATTTTGTGCACCTCCAGCACACCAATGGCAACAACTACCTCATGGTGAACCTGGTGAAACACAAGACGCTCTGGGACCGCCGCCACTTCAAGGTGAGCGCCGTGGGCAAGGTGGGGGCCGGCCCCATGATTTCCTACACCATCTCCACCGTGCTGGGCAACCATCAGGAGGGGCCGTTCCACTACCACGGGCTGGTGGTGGGCAGCAGCCTGGGCCTGAAAGCGGATATTTTCCGCTATTTCTTCCTGCAAACCGATATTCAGGGTGCCTTCGCCGACTATACCAATACCTACCTCGGCGATGACCGGCAGGGCCGTGCCACCCACGTTTTCGGGTCGTTGCAAGCTATTTGGGCGTTTGGGTTCAACGTGCCGCTCTAATCGTTTGTCATTGCGAGTGGAGCGGAGCGCAACGCGGCAATCCGTACTCTCGGTGCGACTAGCTTTGAGATGTGATGAAGCCTTTTTCAACAATAGAAAGCCCCGATACTGTGCAGTATCGGGGCTTTCTGGTAAAAGAGAGCGTCTGGGTTTGACAGGACGGATTGCTTCGTCGTGCCTCCTCGCAATGACAGGCGATTACACCAGGCCGCTCATCCGTTCAAAGCCCGTTCCCAGAATGGCGGTGTCATTGGCTCCGAGCCAGTCTTTGAGGATGTTGGCGTAGATGCTGCGGAAATCGACCTGGTGGCGCAGGTCGCCCTGGTCGAGGTTCACGAGGTCGGGGGCGTCGTTGATTACACCTTTCTTCTGAAGCGCGCCGCCGGCCAGAAACACGTTGTTGGCCGTGCCGTGGTCGGTGCCGTTGCTGGCGTTCTGGCCCACGCGCCGGCCAAACTCGCTGAATACCAGCACCAGCGTGTTGTTCCACTGGTCGTGCTGGCGCAGGTCGTCGGCCAGGGCGGCCAGGCCGTCGCCCAGGTCGGTGAAGAGGCGCTGCTGCTGCTCGTGCTGGCGTACGTGGGTGTCGAAACCGCTCAGGGCCAGGTAGTACACGCGGGATTCCACGCCGGAATTAATCAGTTCGGCGGTGGTTTTCAGGTTTTTGCCGAAATCGGAGTTCGGATACGTCACGGCCGACTTGTAGATTTTCGATTTGTCGTACAGGTAATCGGCCGAAGACGCGGTTTCAGCCAGTGTCTTGTAGAGGTAATCGACCTGTTCCTGATGGGCGGGCGCGGTTTCCTTGCTCACCTTGGCCAGCAAACGGTTCTGGTTGATTTGGTGGAATTTATCCGGGTTTTTTAGGGCCAGGCCTTTGCGCTGGCGGCCTTTCAGGGCCAGGCTCAGCGTGTCGTCGATTTCGAGGGCATTGTAGGGCCGCTGACAGTCGGCGCAACTCGAATCGAGGTAGCGGCCCAGCCAGCCGGTGCTCACCACCTGGTCGGAGCCCGAGCCGGACTGCCAGATGTCCATCGAGCGGAAGTGCGAGCGGTCGGGGTTGGGGTAGCCCACCGAGTTCAGCACGGCCAGCTGGCCCTGGTCGTACAACCCTTTTAGGCCTTTTAAAGCCGGATGCAGGCCCAAATCCTTATCCAGCGCCAGAATTCCCTCGCTTTCCTTGATGCCGAGCGTGGGCCGGGCCTTGTAATACAAGTCGTTGCGGTAGGGGATGACTGTGTTCAGGCCATCATTTCCCCCGCCCAGCTGCACCACAATGAGGCGGCGTGCCCCGGTGGCATCGCGCAGGCCGGCGAGGCCCGGTCCCCGGTCCAGGGCGTGCAGAAACTTGGGCACCAGCAGCAAAGTGCTGGCCAAAGCGGAGGTGCGAAGGAATTCGCGGCGGGTGGAAGCCATAGCTCTATTGGGAAGGGTTGAGAGAACATCAAACTCCCCTCCTTACCAAGGAGGGGACGCTGACGCGAAGCGTCAGCTGGGGTGGTTGTGGCGTTGAAAGCTGCTTGAGCAATTATCAATGAGTTGTTCAGCCATTCTTCAATGCCACAACCACCCCCGTCAGAGCCTTTGGCTCGAACATCCCCTCCTTGGTAAGGAGGGGAGTTGGTGTTACGCCAGTTGGTATTCCGGCAAACTCAACAGGCTTACTAACGTGGCCCGCAGTGCCTCCGCCGGCTCTTTTTGCTGGGCGGCCTGTTGCACCAGCTGCAGGTTTTCGGGCCGAATGTTGGCCTGAAGCAGGAAGCCGCTGAGCTTCTCAGGCTGCTGGGCGGCGGGTGTGGCCCCAAGCAGCTGTTGGAGCGGGGCCAGCGGCAGGTGGGCGCCCGCGCCGGGCCGCACGGTGCGCTCGGCCTTGGTCTGGTTGGGAGCAATGTCGTTTTCGTCCTGCTTCAGGGCCACGGCAAATTCGGCGTTTTTGAACAGGATGGCAGGGAGCTGCAAGCGCAGTAGCAGCGACGACGAATCAATCCAGTTGCGGCCACCGGGCCAGCCGGCCACGTTGGGCGGCTGGAACAGGTTCTGACCCAAGGCGCGCTGGTAGCCCAGCAGCGGCTGCGCGTTGTCGACCTTCACATTGAGCGTGCGTCGGATGCCGGCCAGCAGCTCCACGGGGCTCTTGATGTGGGTGCCCATGTTAGCGGGCTCGTAGAACCAATCGGCCGAAAAGAGGCGCTCCATCAGGTCGGCAATGTCGTAGCCGCTTTTGCGGAAGGCCACCGCCAGCGGCTCGATGTGTACCGGGTTGGGCACATCGTTCACGAAGAAGCGGTAGATTTTGGTGGTCAGGAACGTGGCGGCGGCGGGCTGGGCCAGAATGTGCATCAGCACGTCCTCGCCGGTCAGGTTGCCGGTTTTGCCCAGGAAGGTTTTAGTGCCCGCGTCGTGCTCGCGCTCCCGGAACTTGAAGTTGCTCTGGTAGTCGTAGCCCCAGCCGGTGAAGGCGCGGGCGGCTTCTTTTACGTCGGTTTCGGTGTAGTTGCCCCGGCCCAGCGTGAACAGCTCCATCACCTCGCGGGCGAAGTTTTCGTTGGGGTGCTCCTTGCGGTTCTGCTGGTTGTTGAGGAACTGGAGCATGGCTGGCTCCTTGCTTACGGCCAGGAGCAAGTCCGGGAATTTGCCCAGGGCGTACTGCCGGGTGGTGTTGTGCAGGCTAAGGGCGGCATCGGGCTGGCGCACGCGGCAGGCAAAGTGCCCGTGCCAGAACAGCGTCATCTTCTCGCGCAGCTGCGCCGGCGAGGTAGCCATGCGCTCCATCCAGGCCGTGCTCATGTTGTTGAAGGCATCGCGGATGCCCTCGTTCTGCATCTTGCGCTGGGCGGGCGTGAGGTCGGCGCGGCGCAGGCGGGGCACGCCGGCCGCAATGGTGCCGCCTTTGAACGCGGCGCGCGGCCGCATCGCGGCCACGGGCGCTACTGGTGTGCCGGGCGGCGCAGGCTGGTCGGGCGTAGTCACCATGCCGTTGGGCACGGGGTTGTTTTTGGTCGAGGCCGGGTCGGTCATCACCATGCCCTGCGGGTCGGCGTAGTTGAGGCTGGAGCCGGCCAGGGGCACGTATTGCGCCGAATCGTGTAGCAGCTGGCGCAGGGCTTTGCGGGGGCTGAGGCCGGCGGCCACGTCCTGCGGGCGTGGCCCAAAGCCGGCACGCCAGTAGAGATGCTGCAGTTGCTGGGTGCTGTTCATGCCTTTAAGACGTGGTTAAGGGGAAGGGGTTTAATCTGTCATTGCGAGCGCAGCGTGGCAACCGAAGGTCTGCGTAGCTAATCCATCCTTTCCTTTCCAGAAACCCTGAGATGTGAAAAGCCCCGACTCTGTGCAGAATCGGGGCTTCCCATTGGTAGCAAGGGCATTTATCACATCTCAAGGTTGGTCGCGTTGGGAGGAAGGATTAGCTACGCTGACCTTCGGTTGCCGCGCTGCGCTCGCAATGACAGATGGCTTCGGTCAGTTAAAACCGCGCCCCCAGCACCACTGTCTTCTTGAATTCGCGCTTCTCACCGCTGCTGGGGCGGAATAACTCAACTAGCAAAATGTAGTAGCCCACGGCCGCCTTGTGGCCTTTATCATCGATGCCGTCCCACTGGATGAAGCCGTTGGTGGGCAGGGTTTCGTTGCGGGTGAGGCGGCGGGTAAGGCGGCCCAGGGCGTCGTACACCGTCACGCTGGCGGCGTAGCCGGGCGCGTCGAGGTGGTAGTTGAGGGTGGCGAAATCCTGCTGGCCGTCGTCGTCGGGGGTGAAGACTTCGGGCGTCACGGTCAACTCCTGGTCGCCGCCGGCTTCGTCCTGGGCCTGCGAGTTGGGCCGGCCGGGGGTGGCGTAGCCCACGGCGCTGGCCGCCGAGTGGAAGTTGCTGCCCAGCGTAGGTCCGTTGGTCCGAATGCGCTCCAGTGACACGCCTTCCTGGGTGGCTAGTAGGCTCAAGTGCAGGGCTTTGGAGTACGCCAGCCGGTCCAGCGTCACATTGCCGGCATTGAGCAGCACCACCGTATCCACGTCGGTAAACGAAGGCAGGCTGGCTACCTGAATCAGGTTGGCGGGGTCGCTGCTGGTGGGGTATTGGGTCTGAATGTTGGCCACATCCGTGGTGAAAGCCAACAGCTGCCCCGGCGCAATTACCAACGGCGAAGATGTTATCTGGGTAGGCGTGGCGCGGCCATTTATGCGGCCGCGCGAAAATTGCCAGCCCTGCAAATCGATGAATTTGTTGCTGCGGTTGATGATTTCCACGAACCGCACGGCGCTCACGCGGGGATTAAACAGCAACTCGTTTATCACCACGTCGCCGCTCGCGGCCGTTTCGGGCAGGGCGAAGGTGGCTGGCTGCAGCACGCCGCTGGCGTTGCCGGCGCAATCGGTGGCCGTTTGCACGGTGAGGGTGGTGGGGCGGCTGGGGCTCAAGGCGGCGGCCAATGTGAGGTCGACCTGCCGGAAATCGGGCCCCACGGGCGCGGCCCGCGTGATGGCCGGGCCAGGCGCGGCCAGCGCGTAGCGGCCCACGGTGGCGGCCGTGGTGCTGTCCAGCTTTTCGGAGAAATAGGCGCGGACGGTGGTGGCGTTCAGGGCTATGGCGCGGAGCAGGGCGGGGGCCAAGGCATCGGCATTATTGGCGCGCACCGAGTTGGCGCGGCCGGGCGTGCCGCCGCTGGGGTTGGTGC
>NZ_JBCEVZ010000091.1:0-16369 GCF_038448715.1 Hymenobacter segetis
GTAATAGGCTTGGGGCATGCGGTGAAAGCAAGAACACCCACAACGGCCCGCCAGATACAGGAGCCTGTTATATTTGGCATGCCCGGCAATCAGTCTACTTAACCACCGTTTGGCCTGTCCCGCTTCTTCTTTTCCAACCCATCCACTTATGTCGATTTCTAAGTTTCCGCTGTGGGCTGTTCTCAGCCTATGGTTTCTTGCCGTGGCCGCTCAGGCGCAAACCCAGCCCCAGCGCATTGCGGCGGGCAGCGCGCACACCGCTTCTATTCATCCCGATGGAACCCTATGGACCTGGGGAACCAATACCTACGGCCAGCTCGGTGATGGAACAACCATTGACGAGACGGCCCCCGGCCAGGTAGGCACGGATACCAACTGGCAGGTGGTGGCGGCGGGCGACCAATTCACTGCTGCTATCCGGACCGACGGCTCCCTCTGGACCTGGGGCAACAACAACACCGGCCAACTAGGCAATGGCTACGCCAACTATAACCAGACGCAGCCCGCCCAAGTGGGTACCGATGCCTGGCAAAGCATTAGTGCTGGTAGTAACCATGCCACGGCCATCCGGACCGATGGCACCCTCTGGACCTGGGGAGACAACCAATACGGCCAGCTGGGGGATGGCACCACGCTTGGGCAAAATGCCCCCGTGCAGATAGGAACGGCCACTTGGCGCAGTGTTTCGGCTGGCACATACAATACCGCCGCTATTCGCAGCGATGGCACGCTCTGGGCCTGGGGCAGCACCCTGCTCTTGCCTGGCGCTTCTACCAGTCCCGTGCAGATAGGCACGGCCACTACCTGGCAAAGTATATCCGTAGGCAATGGCCATGCGGTGGCCATCCGAACCGACGGCACCCTGTGGGCCTGGGGCGATAATAGCCAGGGCCAGCTGGGAAATGGGACAACTTCCCGCCAGGTAGTGCCCGTGCAGATAGGCACGGCCTCGACCTGGCAAAGCGTAGCCGCGGGCACCAACCACACCGTGGCCACCCGCACCGATGGCACCCTGTGGGCCTGGGGCGATAATACCTATGGCCAGCTCGGGGATGGGACGACCAACCGCCGCCTAGCACCCGTGCAGGTAGGCAGCTTGTCGGGCTGGACGGCCGTTGATGCCGGGAATAATTATACTGTTGCCTTGCGGGCCGACAATACGTTCTGGGCCTGGGGCGATAACACGAGTGGCCAGCTCGGCAACAACGCCGGCGTGCAGACATCGCCCATTCAGGTGGCGCCGCCCAGTACCTGGCGCGCCATTGCGGCCGGCAGCAATTACTCGGTGGGCATCCGGATGGATGGCACCCTCTGGGCCTGGGGCGATAACCTGAACGGCCGGCTCGGCGATGGCACCACCACCAACCACGATGCGCCGGTGCAAATAGGGGCCGCAACCTGGCAGAGCATCAGCGCGAGCACCAACTTCACCCTGGCCATTCGCACCGACGGCACCCTGTGGGCGTGGGGCGATAACACCGAAGGCCAGCTCGGCAATGGCACGAGGGTCAACCAGCGCACGCCCGTCCAAATTGGTACGGCCAGCACCTGGCAGAGCATTAGCGCGGGCGGCCGCCACGCCGTGGCTATCCGCACCGATGGGACGCTGTGGGCCTGGGGCAACAACCAGAGCGGCCAGCTCGGCCTTGGGGCTGTGTCCGCGCAAAATGCGCCCGTGCAGGTTGGCAGCGGCACCACCTGGCAAAGCGTGAGTGCGAGCGGGGACCACACGGCCGCCGTTCGTGCGGACGGTACCCTTTGGGCCTGGGGCAGCAATTACGCCGGCCAGCTGGGCGACGGCACCACCACCAACCAAGATGCTCCGGTGCAAATAGGTACCGCTACCACCTGGCGAAGCGTAACCGCTGGCTACATCTTCACCCTGGCCCTGCGCACCAACGGCACCCTCTGGGCCTGGGGCAACAACAGCTACGGCCAGCTGGGCAACCGCACGTATATTTCCCAAACCGCCCCCGTGCAGGTTGGTACCGTATCGACCTGGCAAAGCGTGAATGCAGGCGGTTACGGGGCAGCGGCCATTCGGACCGATGGCTCTCTCTGGACCTGGGGCAATAATGGCCTTGGGCAACTCGGCAACGGCACTACCACCACTACGAATACCCCCGTGCAAGTGGGTACCGGGGCTACCTGGCAGCGCGTAGACGCCGGTGGAAACCACATGCTGGCCATCCGGACCGATAACCTGCTCTGGGCCTGGGGCTGGAACAGCAGTGGCCAGCTCGCGCAGCCCGTGGATAACCCCACCCCCCTATACATTCCTTCGGGTGGCACGCCCTTGGCTACGGTGGCCAACACCGCCCTGGGAAGCTGGCAGCTCGTGCCCAATCCCGCGCAAGGCCGCGTACGGCTGCAAGGACTGACTACAAAACTGGTGGCGGTAAAGGTATTCGATGCGCAGGGCCGTTTGGTCCGGAACGCTACCACCCCTGATATCGTGCTGACGGGCCTCGCCCCCGGGCTTTATCTGCTCCGGGCCACTACGGAAGGCACCACCCGCACCCTGCGGCTGGCGGTTGAGTAAGGAAGCCTGCTCAAGCCGATAGCGCGCTTCCAGGGCTACACCAAGCTCATCCTCCTCGGCGGGGGCGGGGCCAAAGGCGATACCACCGCGAAGAAGGACGCCTAAGCCGCGACAAGAAACAGAAAGCCCCGCCAGTAGCTGACGGGGCTTTTTGTTGAGTCAAAAAGAAGGGATAGTACTGCCTTATTATAAGCGCTGTTGATGTAATATTGCTGCTATATCTTGCCTTGTTTAAAATTGTGGATAGTACAGGGTTAACACAGACCATCAGAATGAACAATTTAGTTGAATCACTCAGAAAAGCAGTACAAGGAGAAATAGGACGCTTCTTGTATAATGAGAAGTTTCATGTACATGAGCAAATTGAAGAAGCTCTTCTTATTACCATAGATGAAATATCTGAGTACTACGAAGAAGGTCAATTGCTTTTTCCGGAGGTTCTAGTTGTGAATAACTTCAAGTTGTTAATGCAACTTATTCCTCATGAAGAAATTAAAATTGGCAAAGCGCCCATAGCTTCTAATAACTTCAAATTGGCAATTAAGCAATGTGCGCCTCTATGTAAGGATGGATGGGTTATGTACATTAACCTTGAAGAAGATGAAATGATATATGGCTTGGTGTCTGCTGAATTAAGTTCAAATAGTCTTACTCTATTAGACCAACTTAAAACACTGTCGGCTCCTGAAATCGTCTATTGTACTGCTTATATACGCAGAAATACAGCAACCTCAGTCGAGGTTCAAGGAAGAAAGAATAATATAATTGTTGAGTTCTCATTGAAACAGCCACTTGAAACTGAGGTGAATCATGTTAATGTGCTAGCTAATAATATTGCTGTTAAATCAGAAAATATTGACCAATTGAACATGTTATATCATATCAATAGACTAATATCTGATGCTGTGAGAAGTGGACATGGTAATTTAATAGGTGTTATAGATGAATCGACTGAGTCTTTGACGAATTTGCGTGGAAAAATACCAGAGGGCATTTATCTAGAGGAGCCAATTGATATATGTGAAATGATAAAGGTTCTGCACGAAGAAAAGTCAAGTCAATCAGACTTTAAACTTAGATTGTATGTTAGTGCTGTGAAATCAATGTTGAACAATGACGGTATTACTGTCTTTAATAACAAGGCTCAGCTTGTAGGATACCATTTGTTGATTCCAAGCATACATGGTGCTGGAGATACTTCGGCTAATAGGGAAGGTGCGGGAACAAGAAGTAAAGCATTCGATACGATGAAATCATCAGGGATATTTATTTCAGGCTTTTTTAAATCACAAGATGGAAGAGAAAAATCATTCTAGTGTTTCGCCGCCTTGGACGGGTGGGAGTGGCATTGTAATTCCTAGAAACGCCAAGACTGCGAATCAAATCGTTGTTTTAGCAAATGCGCTTACTCCTAAACAACAGGAAAATGTTATTAAGGCAGTAAAAAACGAGTCGTATGAAATGGCTGCGGAATTTGTATGGAAACGTTCAATATCACGTCTTCAGTCAATTCTGTATAGCCTTGGTATGAACTTTATAGGCGAAATGCTTAATCGTTCCGATATTGACACAGGTAGTGTTATAGAAAACGAACTAACCGAATTCTCAACACTAAAACTTGCAGAACAATTAGGTATATTCAATTCTACCGGTGCGTTCAGGCTTAAGCAGTCTTTAGAAATAATAAACCATTTTGTTAGACTGGGTAATGCTGAGGATGGTGAAAGTGAAGAGGAAGAATTGTCCTATCTTGATGCATTAAATATTGTAAAAAATTGCGTGCAGTATGTCCTAGGGCAGCAGAATATTACTGTGGCAATTGAGTTTTCAAGATTCAGAGATAGACTTCTTTCCGAAACATTGACCACAGAAGACTCTCAGGTACAACAGTTGATAGGTTCTCCTGCGTTTTATCTTAGTACGACTATTACCATTCTGCTTTCTTCTATAAAAGAGCCTAAAGGTGCAACGGTTACTCATGCATTGAGTAACCTGAATTCTTTAATTAAAGCAATGTGGAAAAACCTGCCTGAAAAGGATAAATTCAGGCTAGGAAGTATTTACAGAGATACCATAGCCGACGGGAATACTAGTATATCCAACGGGATTCGTCTTGCATTGCTCAAGGTCCAGGGATTTGACTATGTGCCAGAAACACTTAAGTCTGCAACCTTTTCTAAAGTTGCAAAACAAATTGTCGATACGCACTTTAGTCACAACAACTTTTATAATGAATACCCCTTGGTTAAAAACTTAGCTAACCTAGGGACATCTATACCTAAAGACGCTTTCTTAGATTGCATACAGGCATACCTCTGTGTTTATATAGGTAATAGGTATGGTTATGCAAGGGATGCTGCTCCGGTAGCATATGAACAGCTTATTAAAATTCCTATCGTACGTTGGGAGTATTATATCGACAAGGTTCTTAAAGACGATGATATAATACTGTACAAACTTTATGAAGAGAATTCTTCACGCAGGTTTGTGGAGCTTTATCACACGCTCAAACTTAATGTAGCACCAGGTACGAATAAATATATGGCAAGTCTATTAAGGAGCATAAATAACAGGTCTTACGAAGGGGTCAAAAGAGCTGCTGAAACAATTATAAAAAACAAAGAAGTATAACTCTTTGCCGTAGCTTGAAGCAGCAAAAAGCCTCGCCAGTGTCTGGCGAGGCTTTTTGCTGCTTCAAGCTACGGCGCGGCTACTCCGGCACCGGGCGTTTCACCACGGGGCGGGTGGGGGTGGGCTAGCGCGGCGCCAGCTCTTCCGACGAATGCACGCGGGTACCGCCGCCATCTTCCTCGGCGGCTCGGAGCATGGCGGCGGCCACCGTGGCCCCCGTCACGGGCCGATACTTCAGCAGCGGGCCGCGTAGCAGGGGGCGCAGCAGCCGCAGCACCACCGCCCCCAGGCGCTCGCCCAGGCGGGGCGCGGCCCGCTCGCCCAGCAGCAGCGAGGGCCGGAAAATATGGATGGCCCGGAAGGGCGTCTGGCGCACGGCGGCTTCCATCTCGCCCTTCACCCGGCTGTAGTAGATGGCGCTGTCGGCATCGGCCCCCATGCTGGATACCACCATGAACTGCGAGGCAAAATTGCCGGCCGCCAGCGCCGCCAGCTGCACCACGTACAGGAAATCGACCTTGAAAAACGCTTCCTTCGAGCCCGCCTGCTTCATGGTGGTGCCCAGGCAGCAAAACACGTCGTCGGCGATGAGCTTGAGGCGCACCTCGTCCAGCCGGTCCAGCTCCGTGACCACCTGCACCAGCTTGGGGTGGATGGTGGGCACGGCCTTGCGCCCCACCACAATCACCTTGGCGTAGCGCTCCGAAGCCAGCAGCAGCGGCAGCAGCTGCGAACCAATGAGGCCCGTGGCCCCGGCGAGTAAAGCGGTTTTTTGCATAGGGTGCGGTGGGGATGCTGTATGGTGTAGGGTGCGGGGCTTGCCCCCGCCCGTCGTTGAACGAAATCGTCTACGCCATCTCAGCGATTCCGTTCAACGTCCGGGCGGGGGCAAGCCCCGCACCCTACCAGCGGCTGGGGTTATCGAGAATGTATTTGCGGTAGCCTTCCAGTTCGCTCGCGTTGCGGATGATGTGCTCGTAATAATCGCGCTGCCAGCACGAAGCCGGAACTGGTTGCCCATCCGCTAGCAATTGCTTGCGCCATTTTGCATAGCAGCGTGATTTAAAACTACCAACCACTGTGCTCACATGCACTGCTTGGTTGCGGGTCAGAACTAGAATGCAGTGCAGATGATTGGGCATCACCATCCACGTATCCAGCCGCACGGTTGGGAAATGGGTTGGTATGGCGGCCAATTCTGATAATACCAATTGGCCCAAAGCCGAAGGTTGAAGCGGTTCTTCTGGCGTTAAGACACCGAACAAATGCGCTTTGTCGCGGGCGCAGATGGTGAGAGCGTAGTAGCCCGCCATGCTGTAGTCATAGCCATTATAGCGGATGCTGCGGCGCTGGGGAGTCGGTTCCATTGTAGGGTGCGGGGCTTGTCCCCGCCCGTCGTTGAACGGTGTCTCCGAAATATAAGGGGCTGTTCAACGATTCCGTTCAACGACGGGCGGGGGCAAGCCCCGCACCCTACTTCAATATGGTCGCCTCCGGCTCCAGCAGCACCAGGCCCTGGCGGAACAAGGCCCCCAGCGCCTTTTTGAATACCTTTTTGCTCATGCCCACGCGGCGGTACACGTCCTCGGCCAGGCTCTTGTCGCCCAGGGGCAGGCGGCCGCCTGGTGCGGCTTTGATGGCTTTGAGCAGCGTATCCGTGGCCGATTCTACTTCGCCGTAGCCTTCCTTTTGCAGGCGCACGTCGAGCTTGCCATCGGCGCGCACCTGGCGGAGGAAGCCGGTCAGCTGCTCGCCCAGGCGCAGGGGGCGGAATACTTCGTTGTGAAACAGCAGCCCCTGGTGCGTGCCATTCACGATGACGGGGTAGCCCAGCTCGGTTTCGTCGGCCACCATGAGGCGCACCTCGTCGCCGGGCTCGCCCCGGAAAGGCTCCTGGCTCAGGAACTGCTTCCACTTGGTGGAGGCCACGAGGCGGTCGCTTTCCTCGTCGAGGTACACGTACACGAACACCCGCTCGCCGGGGCGCAGGTCGCGCCGCTGGTTGCGGAAGGGCAGGAGCAGGTCTTTTTCCAGGCCCCACTCCAGGAACGCGCCGGCCGGGCCGTGGTCCTTCACCGTGAGGCCGGCGTAGGAGTTCACCAGCGCCAGGGGGCGCAGGTTGGTGGCAATGAGGCGGTCCTCCGAGTCGCGGTACACGAACACGCGCACGATGTCGCCCACGCGGGTGCCGGCTTCCACGTACTTTTCGGGGAGCAGCAGGTCGCCGTCGTCGGAGGTGAGGTAGAGGCCGATGCTGGTTTCGCGGGCTACTTCGAGGTCGTTGTAATCGCCGAGGAGGAGGCTGGCCATTCGTCTGAGAGTTATTAGTGAGGGTACAAAGGTCGGGCGAAAATGCTGACGTCAGAACAGCGTAGGGGCGGGGCTTGCCCCCGCCCCTACGCTGTTCGACCCCGAATCCGCTTAAAAGGCATTACCTCATCCATAACCTTCTATCACCTGCTAAGTATAGCACATTGGCTATGTGTGTGACCCGGCGCTTCGCCATGACTTGCCATCGGGTCAATACTTCACTCCAAACCCCATTCGCATGAGACGTTTTCTAACTCCGTTGCTAGTCGTGGGAATACTGCTAATGGCGGCCCCGCGTGGCTACACCCAAACCGCCGACCGCAAAACGGCCATCAGCCTCTTCGGCAGCGCTTCCCAGTACAAGGGTAGCCTGGGCGAAGATTTCTGGAAGTGGGACCGCAACCGCTACGGCGGGGGCATTGGCATCAACCGCTACCTCACCCCGGGCCTCGACCTGGGCCTGCAAGGCAGCTTCGTGAAGCTCGAAGGCTCCCAAAGCGCGGCCACCAATTTCAGCACCAAGGTAACCAGCGTGAACCTGGCCCTGAAACTGAAGCTCAATAACGGCTGGGCCATCAAGGAGGATGCCGTGGTGCAGCCCTACCTGCTGGCCTCGCCGGGCCTGGCCTTCACCAACCGCACCGGCGTGGTGCGCGGCGTTTCCGTCAATGACAAGGCCACCTACTTCGACCTGTTCGGGGCGGCCGGCATCAACTTCCAGGTCAGCGAAGGCCTGGGGATTTTCATCCAGACCGGCCAGCACATTCCCCTGAACGCGAATTTCGACGGCGAGCCCATCCGCGACGCCGACAAGTTCGATGACCGGTACCTCCAGCACACCGTGGGCGTTACCATTGCCCTCGGCAAGCCCAAAGACACCGATGGCGACGGCGTGCCCGACCGCAAAGACAAGTGTCCCAACACGCCCGCCGGCGTGGCCGTGGACCTCACCGGCTGCCCCCTCGACGGCGATGCCGACGGCGTGCCCGACTACCAGGACAAGTGCCCCACCGAGAAAGGCCTCGCCACCCTGCAGGGCTGCCCCGACCGTGACGGCGACGGCGTGGCCGACGGCGACGACGCCTGCCCCGACCAGCCCGGCACGCCCGCCCTGCGCGGCTGCCCCGACACCGACGGCGACGGCATTCCCGACAACGTGGACAAGTGCCCCGGCACTGCCGCCGGCACCCAGGTAGACGCCAGTGGCTGCCCCGTAGTGCTCGACCAGGACAAGGACGGCGTGCTCGACCCCGCCGATAAGTGCCCCGACACCCCGGCAGGTACCCGCGTTGACTCCGTAGGCTGCCCGCTGGCCATCGACCCCGGCACGCTGAAGCTGCAATCGCCCATCCGGTTCCGGACCAACAGCACGATTATCGAGCGCAGCTCCTATCCCAAGGCCAACAGCATCGCGGCCGCCATGAAAGCCCACCCGGACTATCAGCTCCGCATCATCGGCCACGCCGACAGCCGCGGCACCGATGAGTACAACCAGGCCCTGTCCCTGCGCCGCGCCGAAGCCGTGAAAAGCTACTTCACCAAGAAGGGTGTCGAATCCGAGCGCGTGATAACCGAAGGCCGGGGCGAAAGCGAGCCCGTGGCCCCGAACACCACGAAGGCCGGCATGTCGAAAAACCGGCGGGTCGAATTCAAATTCGAGTACACCCCTGCGCCCGCAACCACGCCGCAGCCCTGATAAGGACGGTTTGATAGAATGAAAAAAGCGCCTCACCGCATTGGTGGGGCGCTTTTTTTAATAGCTTTCTTAAAGCGGTTTCATTGTCTGAATGTAGGGGCGGGGCCTGCCCCCGCCCATTCGTTCGCCTCGTTGCAACGATTCCGTTCAACGATGGGCGGGGGCAGGCCCCGCCCCTACAAATGCCGATTATTGAATGGGCGGAAGTGCTTCTGGCTCCGCGCCAACGGCCAGCAGCCTATCCACCGCCACGGCCAGCAGCGCCCCGGCCACCGGCCCCACCACATACACCCCCCAATCGGTCCAAACCCCGCTAAACAGCGCCGGAGCCAGCGAGCGGGCCGGGTTCATGCTCGCACCCGTGAGCGGCCCGGCCACCAGCGCCTCCAGCGCCACCGTCACGCTGATGGCCAGTCCCGCCAGCATCCCCACTTCCTTCGAGCCCGAGGTGACCCGCAGAATCACCAGCATAAGCCAGAACGTGAGGAAGGTTTCGATGCCCAGCGCCTGCCAGGCCCCATGTGCCGGCAGCGTGGCCCCGAGGTTGGAGCCCGGCCCGGCAATCAGCTTCACCAGAAAGCTGCCCAGCGCCGCGCCCGCCAACTGCGCCAGCACATACGGCAGCACCCGCCGCCCCGGAAACCGTCCCATCGCCCAGAAGGCCACCGTCACGGCGGGATTGACGTGCGCGCCGCTGGTTTCGCCCAGGCTCTGGATGATGATGAACACCACCAGCCCGAAGGCCGCCGCCACGCCGCCGTGCCCCAGTGCGTGGGTCTGCGCATCGACCACCGCCGCGCCGGTCCCAAAAATCAACAGAATGGTCGTGCCCAGCGCCTCGGCCAGCAGGCAGGTTCGAAGAGTATGCTGCATCAGGCTACGGCATTGTCGGCGGTGCCCACCACGGCGCTGCGGCGCTCCAGCAGCAGGGTATCGTGCCACACGCCGCGCAGCTGGCCGATGCGCTCACGCCGCCCCACCTGCCGGAATCCCACGGCTTCGTGCAGCCGCACGCTGGCCGCGTTTTCGGGGAAAATGCCGGCCTGCAAGGTCCACAGGCCATTTCGTTCCGATTCAGCAACCAGCGCCTGCATCAGGGCTAAGCCTACACCGCGCCCCCGGGCGGTGGCCCCCACATACACGCTCACCTCGGCCACACCCGCGTACACGCAGCGCCCCGAAACCGGCGAGAGGGCCACCCAACCCAGCACCTGGCCCGTTTCATCGGTGGCTACCAGGCGGCAAGAGGCAAGGTGGCCGGTATCCCAGGCCTCCCAGGTCGGCGGCTCGGTGGCGAAGGTGGCGGTGCCGGTGGCCATGCCCTCGGCGTAGATGGCGCGCACGGCCGGCCAATGGTCGGCCGTGAGGGGAAGAATGGTCATGGGAGGAAATGGTAAGGAGGGAAATATTAATCAAGAACGTCATGCAGAGCGCAGCGAAGCATCTTTACCGCGCAACGCAATCAG
Source organism: Hymenobacter segetis (assembly GCF_038448715.1). Taxonomy (GTDB): domain Bacteria; phylum Bacteroidota; class Bacteroidia; order Cytophagales; family Hymenobacteraceae; genus Hymenobacter; species Hymenobacter segetis. The sequence continues at coordinate 10,646 of NZ_JBCEVZ010000091.1, forward strand.
AGGATTAGTATTGAGGTAAAGATGCTTCGCTGCGCTCTGCATGACGTGCTGGTAGAGCTTACCCCTAAAACTCGGCCCGCACAAAATCCTGCGCATACGCCTTCACCTCATCGCGCACGCTGCGGAACTGCGCCATGATTTCCTCCTCGCTGCCGGTGGCCTTGGCGGGGTCGGGGAAATTGTGGTGCAGCTTTTTCGCCGTGGAGGGGAACACGGGGCACACCTCGTTGGCGTGGTCGCACACGGTGATGACGTAGTCGAAGGGCACGGCGGCGTACTCGTCCACATGGTTGCTGGTGTGGGTCGAAATGTCCACGCCGTCCTCGGCCATCACGCGCACGGCACGCGGGTTGAGGCCGTGCACTTCGACGCCGGCGCTGTACACGTTGGCGCGGTCGCCCAGGGCCTGCGCGAGGTAGCCGTGCAGCAGCTGGCTGCGGCAGGAGTTGCCGGTGCACAGCACCAGAATGTTCTTTTTGTCAGGCATAGAGCTTGGGGAAAGCAGTTGAAAAGCGTCGGTTATAAGTTGTCTAGCAGCACCCACCGCCCGGTGTGCAGCCTGCCACTTGCAGCTGGGGCAGGGCGAACTGCTGGTCGGCCGGAATACCACAGGCATCCTGCGCCAAACAAGCCGTATGCTTGGCCGTGAGCAGAAAATCGGTGCCATCAAACGCCAGTCCGAACTTGCCAATGGTGGCCTGCTGGTACTCCACTTCAATGTCCAAATCCTCGCGTCCCAGGATTTTCTCCGACAGCTTCAGGATGTGCAGGAATTTCTGCGGAGCCAGCCGGTGGTCGTAGTCGCCGGCCTCCCAGAGCTGGAAGTTGGCCACCGTTTCGCGCCGCTCCACGCCGCCGCAATCGATAAAATGCTTGCTCACCAGCCCCACTTCCGTCACGTGGAAATGGGCGGGCAGCTGCGTGCCATCGGGCAGGCGGAAGCTCACGGCTGATAGCCCGTTCAGGGCTTCTTTCATCTCGGAGATTTTCATGATGCTGGGTTGGTTAAAAGTGAGTTTCGGGAGAAGGAGAGGAGGCATCAGGCGACTCAGCAGCAGCTGGGGACAGCAGCAGTATCGGGGACGCTAGTGGGCATTTCCGCCAGCAAATTGCCGAGCAGCTGCCGGGCCACGGCCCAGCCGGCCGGGTCGAGGCAGTAGCACACGCGGGGGCCATCTACCTCGCCCTGCACCAGGCCGGCCGCTTTCAGCTCCTTGAGGTGCTGCGACACGGTGCTCTGCGACAGGGGCAGCTCCAGCACCAGCTCGCCGCATACGCAGGCGCGCCGCTGGGCCAGCAGCCGCACAATGGCCACCCGCGCCGGGTGCCCTAGCGCTTTGGCAATTGCGGCCAGCCGCTGCTCCGCTTCCGTGAATTCGGCCCGCTTGTGAGTTGCCATAGATGTTTCGTTTATCGTAGATTTACGATTGCAAACATAGTTGGTTTATTTGCTTCCTCCTCCGTTGTCTTGGTATTTATGCGAATAGTTATATTAAATAATTGCTAACAATAATTGGCTTATTATTTTAAAAATGCAAGTGAGCAATAGCTTTGTGGCGTAGTAATTGCCTCTAAGACTTTGTTGAGCCGTTTTGCTAAAAATAAATTTGACCGGCAGTGCCTTTTCTAAAGCGTTTTTTGTGCTTGTTGGCACAGTTATTTTATTTAGAAAAGCCAATTCTGGTAAAACTTTCGTAGCTTAGGCTGTTGCTAGACTTTTCGGCCTGGCGTTTATCATCTACTCCTAATCCCCTCGCAACGTGATAAATCCTCTACGCTTCTTATTGGGTGTTGGTCTGCTGGGCCTATTGGCCACCGGCCAAAGCCTGGCCCAAACCGGCCCCAACCCGGCCGCCCACACCAGCCCCGTGGCTCCGGCAGCCATCAAGCCCGATTCGGTGTTCATCAACCCGGAGGTGCGCCCACAGTTCACGGGCGGCGACAAAGCCTTTATGGCCTATCTCAGCAAGAACATTCGCTACCCGCAACAGGCGTTGCAGCGGCGGATATCGGGCCGGGTGTTTGTCAACTTTATTCTCAGTGCCCAGGGCCGCGTGCAGGATGCCCACGTGGTGAGCGGCCCCGGCAACGGCCTCAACGACGAAGCCCTGCGCCTGGTGTGGCTGATGCCCCCTTGGGAGCCCGCCCGTTCCAACGGCCAGCCCGTGCGCGTGGCCTGCACCGTGCCCATCTCCTTCAATTCGGAGCGGTAGAAGTAGGGTGTAAATAACTGGGTAAAAGAACGTCATGCTGAGCGTAGTCGAAGCATCTCTACTGCGATACTAATCCTTTTGATTGGGATTACTACTGCGGTAGAGATGCTTCGACTACGCTCAGCATGACGTTCTTTTATTCCCTCACTCCCTCACCCGCTTTATTGAAACGGTGCTGTGCCGGGGGCCCCGAGGCCGAAATCGTTGAATGTAACCGTTTCGCGGGTCGACTCGAACATCTTGATGCCGTTGGGCGTGGCCAGCCCGCGCGGGTAGTAGCCGATGAGCAGCTGGAACGTGCGCAGGGCCGTGAACTCGTTGCGGAAGCGCAGGCCCAGCCCGAAAGCCGTGTAGGGTGCGCCGCCAAAGGGCGTGCCGCCCCGGGGCTGGTCGCTCACCCAGGCCGCATCGGCAAAGGCCACGCCGGCCAGCCGGAAACCCAAAAGTGAAAGCGGGGTAAAGAGCGTGGTTTCGTAGTTCACCACAAAGCGGCTGGTGGCCAGAATGGGCTGCCCCGGCGAAAACCCGCGCAGTCCCCGGTCGTTGGTGATGCCCTGGAGGATGTCGCCGGGGTTGCGGTTAAGCCCGATGGTGGCCTTGCTGCTGAGGAAATGCCGGTACTGCCAGTTGCCCGCGTGGTAGAGCTTGGTGAAGGCCGTAAGCTCGGTGCCCAGCAGGCCCTGCTGCCACACGCGGGGCTGATTGACGGTCTGAAACGAACCAAAATCGACGGCCCCGTAGAGGTAGCCGCTGTTGGCACTGAAGCTGGCCGCCGCAATGCGCACGTCGAAATAGCGGCGCGGCAACACGCTGCTCACCTCGTAGCCCGTCGTGAAGCTGAGCAGCGTGCCCGTGGGCACGTCTTCGGTGCGGCCAAAACCGAACAGGTACCGGGCCTTATAGTAGCGGCGCACCGAATAGCCCACCGTGCCCAGCAGCAGCGCGCCGTTGTGGTAGGCCGGTGCCGGAATGTCGGTGGGCTGCGGCGTGGCCGTGTAGTGGGTGTTGATGACGCGGGCCGCCACGATGATGCGGCCCGGGTTTTCGTAGCCCAGGTCGTAGGAGCGCAGGCGCAGGGCCCGGCCCACCCAGGCATCCTGCACCAGGTAGTGCAGGGGGTAATACACGTACGGTTGCCCGTCGGGCGGGGCCTGCAAGGGAATGTCCTGGTCGACGGCATTCAGGTTGATGGCCCCGGCGTAGCGCGTGCTGGGCGAGTAGAAGTCGCGGGTGAGCGACACCCCGCCCGAGCGGTAGTTGTATTCGTTGCGGTAGCGGGCCTGCGCGTATAAAAAGTGCCGAAACGGGGCCGTGTAGCTCCCTTCGTAGGCCCAGCTCTGGGGCCATTCGCGGCCGTAGCGGTAGGAGTTGGCCAACTGGTGGCCCTGGCCCAGGAAGTTGTCGTCGCCGGCCGTGATGAGGCCCGACGTGGGCGTGCCCACCTCCACGCCCGCCGTGATGCTGAATACATCCTTAGTCAATACCTCAATATCGACGCTGTCGCGGGTGGTGGTGCGCTCGTTCACCAGCACGCGAGCATCCAGGATTTCGGGCGTCTGGCGCAGCAGGCGTTCCGATTCGGCCAGGGCCTGGGGCTCCAGCGGCTGGCCGGGCCGGAACAGCAGCACCTGCCGGATGCGCGAGCGGCTGGTTTTGATGTGCAACGCATTGCCGGCCTTCTCAATGGCCGTGCGCGGTACGCGGGTGGAGTCGGACAAGTTGTAGCCGAACGCATCGAGCGTGCGGATGTTGATGCGCCGCACGATTTTGAAGTTGTGGCGGTCGAACTGCCGGTCCAGCAGCACGGCATCCAGCCCGGCCTGTTCCTCTTGCCGCCGTGTAAAATTGAACATGGCGGAAACCGCCCGGCCGGCAATGGTTTTGCGGCGCGAGTAGGCCTGCAGCCGGGTCAGCAGCCGCTGCTCGTCGAAGCGCTGGCGCAGGGAGTCGGGGCGCTGGGGCAGTATCTCCAGCTTGGCCTTGAGCGAATCGGGCGGCACCGCCGAGCGCGGGTCAAACGTCTGCGCGCGCGCCGGCCGGACCAGCGAGCCCAGGAGCAAAAATACAAGCAGGAAAAAACCGCGAAAGCTCATTTGGGAACGCAACGCCGCAAATTACGAAAAGGAGCCGGGGCATGGGTTGGTTCTATAGTTATTGAGGCGCTGGCAGGCGTGAGCAGGTGCTGGGCCAGCGTTGCCAGCGTGCATCGTCCCGTCAATTTTGCTAAGCCGTTGCGAAATGCTGTCCAGGTATTTTTCCCAAAAAAAGAAACTATTCCCAAAAAAATTAGCTTAAACAATAGTGCCCGATTGGGCACTGGTTATTACTTTTAAGGCCGAAAGCAACGCCTCGCCGCATGAACGAACGCATTCAGGAGAAACTAAGCATATTAGCCGATGCCGCCAAGTACGATGCATCGTGCAGCAGCAGCGGCGGCAAGCGCAAAAACGAAGGCAAAGGCCTCGGCAACGCCGAAGGCATGGGCATTTGCCACAGCTACACCGAGGACGGCCGCTGCGTGAGCCTGCTGAAAATCCTGCTCACCAATCACTGCATTTTCGACTGCGCCTACTGTGTCTCACGCCGCTCGAACGACGTGAAGCGTGCCGCCTTCACCGTGGATGAAGTCGTCGACCTCACCATCAATTTCTACCGCCGCAACTACATCGAGGGCCTGTTCCTGAGCTCCGGTATCTTCTCCAGCCCCGACTACACGATGGAGCGCCTGGTCCGCATCGTGAAAAAGCTGCGCACCGAGCACCGGTTCAACGGCTACATCCACGTCAAAACCATCCCCGGCGCTTCGGAGGAGCTGATTGCCGAAGCCGGCCTCTACGCTGACCGCCTCAGCGTGAACATCGAGTTGCCCTCCGAGCTGGCCCTCACCACGCTGGCCCCCGAGAAAAATTACCAGGAAATCCTGACCCCGATGGCCCAGATTCGGGACGGCATCATCCAGAATAAGGAGGAAAAGGCCTTGTTCAAGAAAGTGCCCGGCTTCGCCACCGCCGGCCAGAGCACCCAGCTCATCGTAGGAGCCAGCGCTGAGACGGATTTGCAAATCATCAAGCTCACCGACAGCCTCTACCAGGGCTACGGCCTAAAGCGCGTGTACTACTCCGGCTACATTCCCGTGACCGACGACGCCCGCCTGCCGCAGGTGACGCAGCCGCCCGTTATCCGCGAGCACCGCCTGTACCAGACCGACTGGCTGATGCGCTTCTACGGCTTCCAGGCCGACGAAATCCTCGACCCCGCGCACCCGCACCTCGACCTCGAAATCGACCCCAAGCTGGCCTGGGCCCTGCGCAACCGCCACGTTTTTCCCATTGATGTGAACGTGGCCGACTATGAGATGATACTGCGCATTCCCGGCGTGGGGGCGCGCTCCGCCAAGCGCATCATCGCCGCCCGCCGCTTCGCCACGCTCAACATGGAAACCCTGCGCCAGCTGGGCGTGGTGCTCAAGCGGGCCAAATATTTCCTCACCTGCCAGGGCGAGCACCAGCCC
>NZ_JBCEVZ010000092.1:0-15956 GCF_038448715.1 Hymenobacter segetis
GCGAAGGACCTTCTCACGCCTTGCGCCGCATGTGGTTACCAAATCTGACGAATGCAGCCGTGATAAGATGCTTCCATCGTCAGCATGACAATAAAAAAGGCGACCCGAAAGCCGCCTTTTTCAAATCAATCAATTTTAAGCACCGCCAGAAAGGCTTCTTGCGGGATTTCGACGGAGCCCACGGAGCGCATCCGTTTCTTGCCTTCTTTCTGCTTTTCAAGCAGTTTGCGCTTCCGGCTGATGTCGCCGCCGTAGCACTTGGCAATTACGTTTTTGCGCAGGGCTTTCACCGTTTCGCGGGCAATGATTTTCTGGCCAATCGAAGCCTGTATGGCGATGTCGAACATCTGGCGGGGCAGCAGCTCGCGCAGCTTCTCGCAGAGGCGCTTGCCCCACTCGTAGCTTTTGGAGCGGTGCACGATGGCGGAGAGGGCATCCACCTTCTCGCCGTTCAGCATCACGTCGAGCTTCACCATATCGGCTTCGCGGAAGCCAATCAGCTCGTAATCAAGCGAAGCGTAGCCGCGGCTGATGGTTTTGAGCTTGTCGAAGAAGTCGAATACGATTTCGGACAAGGGCAATTCAAAGGTCATTTCTACCCGCTCGGAGGTGAGGTAAGACTGGCCTTTGATAATGCCGCGCTTGTCCATGCACAGCGTGATAATGGGGCCGACGTACTCCGAAGCGGTGATAATCTGAGCTTTGATGAACGGCTCTTCAATCAGCTTGATGAGGTTGGGCTCCGGCATTTCGGAGGGTGCGTTGATGGTCAGCAGTTGGTCCTTGGTGCCGATGGCGTGGAACTGCACGCTGGGCACGGTGGTGATGACCGTCATGTTGAACTCGCGCTCCAGGCGCTCCTGCACGATTTCCATGTGCAGCATGCCCAGGAAGCCGCAGCGGAAGCCAAAGCCAAGGGCCACGGACGTTTCAGGCTCCCAGACCAGCGAGGCGTCGTTGAGCTGGAGTTTCTCCATGCACGAGCGCAACTCCTCGTACTCGGTGGTTTCGACGGGATAAATGCCGGCAAACACCATCGGCTTCACATCGGCAAAACCCTGGATAGCTTCGGAAGTGGGCCGCGCCACATGCGTGATGGTATCGCCCACCTTCACCTCGCGGGCTTCCTTGATGCCCGAGATGAGGTAGCCTACATTGCCGGCGCTCATTTCGGTGCGCGGCTCCTGGTTCAGACCCAGAATGCCTATTTCATCGGCGCCGTACTCCTTTCCCGTGGCCATAAACTTCACCTTGTCGCCTTTGCGCATGGTGCCGTTTTTGATGCGGAACAGAACTTCGATGCCGCGGTAAGAATTGAAGACGGAGTCAAAAATCAGGGCTTGCAACGGGGCTTCCGGGTCGCCTTTCGGGGCCGGAATGCGGTCGCAGATGGCGTTGAGAATGGCTTCGATGCCGATGCCGGTTTTGCCGGAGGCGTGCAGGATATCGCCGGGCTCGCAGCCGATGAGGTCCACGATTTCATCGGTCACTTCCTCCGGCATGGCGTGCGGGAGGTCGATTTTATTCAGTACTGGGATAATTTCCAGGTCGGCCCCGATGGCGAGATAAAGGTTAGAAATCGTCTGGGCTTCGATGCCCTGGGAGGCGTCTACAATCAGCAGCGCACCTTCGCAGGCGGCGATGCTGCGGCTTACTTCGTAGCTAAAATCGACGTGGCCGGGGGTGTCAATCAGGTTCAGCGTATACATTTCCCCTTTGTAGGGGTACTGCATCTGGATGGCGTGGCTCTTGATGGTGATGCCGCGCTCGCGCTCCAGGTCCATGTTGTCGAGCAGCTGGGCCTGCATGTCGCGCTTGGCCACGGTGCTGGTGAACTCCAGCAGTCGGTCGGCCAGGGTGCTTTTACCGTGGTCGATGTGGGCAATGATGCAAAAGTTGCGGATGTTCTTCACAGGTATTTCTTCTTCTGGGCTGCTGGCGGGGCGGTTGGAATTTTGGGTAGTTGGGCGGGGCGGTGGCCAGCCTCGCGTTACCCTAGTACCCGTTTTACCAGCTTGAGCCTGCAAATTACGACCAGAATAACTAGTCTGCGCGATTTGGCATGTCTGGGGGCGAATTCTGGTGCGGCTGCCTGATGTAGTGTTCGTTTGGAAGCGGGGATTTTGGGCGATGCTACGCATTGAATTGGCCCAAATTTTCAACCGGGCGGCTCCCAACCTGAGCTGGCAAAGGTGCCAAAAGCCTGTCGATGAGAAATCTCATGCGTTGCCATGACGTTTATCACAGGACTGCAGCGGCGGGGCCGCCACTTTTACCGGTTGTTACCCTCAACCAATAGCCCTGAATATGCGTCCGTTAAAGTCCATGCTGCTGGCGGCTTCGCTCACGACCATCCTTTTCGGACTGAGCAGCGCCGACCGGCCGGCCGCGCTTAGTGCCCCAGCAACTAATTACCCAACGGACTCGCTGACCACGCGCATCAAGACGCTGCTGACCGGGCCAACAGCCGGCCAGGTGCTGCCGATGACGTTGGCCGATGGTGCTGCGGTGCAGGCGTTTTATGCCAAGCGGACCTACTCAGCCGCCTGGTGCGAAGGGGCTGGCACCGGGGCAAAAGGCCGGGCGGCGCTGGCGCTCCTGGCTCGGGCCGGCGACTATGGCCTGACGCCCGCGCTGTACCATGTACCGCAACTTACGGCGCTGGCCGACTCATTGGCGCATCCGGCCACTGCGGCCGGTCAGGTGGCTCGAATGGCCCGTTTCGAGGTGCTGCTGACGGATGGGGTGGTGCAGTTTGCGCTCCATTTGCGGCGGGGGCAGCTGCATGCTTTCACGCCTTCGCCGCTGGAAAAAGCGGGGGTACCGTTCAGGCCAACGGTGTGGGTGGCCCGGGCCCTGGCTGCGCCCAGCTTTACAGCGGCCTTGCTGCGCTGCCAGCCGCCGCAGCGCGAGTATCGGGAGCTTCAGCAGGCGCTGGCACGCTGGCGGCGGCAGCCCGGTGGGCGCAATCCAGCGGCCCACAAGCGGCGCGCCCAGCAAATGGCCCTGACCCTGGAGCGGTGGCGCTGGGCGGCCATCCCGGGGAGCGAATACCTGCTGGTGAACCTGCCGGCTTATCGGCTGGAGGTGGTGCGCAAGGGCCGGGTGCGGCTCAGCCAGCGCATCATCATTGGGCGGCCGGGGCAGCCCACTCCTACTTTGAATAGCCGGATTACGTCCTTCACGATTGCGCCCGAGTGGAACGTGCCCCGTAGCGTGGCAGTGCGCCACATCCTGCCTTACCTGAAGGCCAATGCCCGGTACTCGCCGGAGCAGGATTTTCTGGCCAATAATAATTACCGCTTATTTGATGCCCAGGGCCGGCCGGTGAATCAGGCTAGCGTGAACTGGCAGGCCATCACGGCGCAGAACTTTCCTTATACCATTCGCCAGAGTCCGGGGTGCGGCAACCTGCTGGGCAACATCATTTTCCGGTTTCCCAATCCTTACGGCCTGTACCTCAGCGATGCGCCCGAGCCGAAACGGTTTTCAAACCAATACCGGGCGCTGGAAGAAGGCTGCGTGCACTTGGAGCGCCCCATGCACCTGGCGGCCTACCTGCTGGGCCCCGACAGCACCAGCGCCGCGCTGCCCACCGAGGCCCAGTGCGAAGCCAACCCGCAGCCCCGCACCATCTTTCTGAAGCGCCCGCTACCGCTGCACGTGCGCTACGCCACCTGCGCGGTGGAGGCGGGCCGGCTGCGCTTCTACCCCGATGTGTATGGGCAGGACGCCACCTTGCGGCGGCAGCTGCTGAATATGCAGACGGCTGCCCAACGCAGCGCCCAGGCCAGCCTGACCCAGCGCCGGAGTGCGCCGGCGAAGGGAGCCGGTGATACCGCCCTCGCCGGGCAACGGGAATAAAAAGGAGAGGGCAGATGCCTGCTCGGGGATTTTCCAGATAAGTAATTTCTGGCGGCCTTAGGCCATAGCGGGGTACTTGCCTGGTATTTAGCGCACGGTAAACCCGAGCTCAATCGGCTTATATCCAGGCAGCCGGATAACAATATTTTATAATAATAATTATAATCATATATTGCAGTTAGAAACTATTCCCTTTCTATCGTGAAGTCATTTATCCCTACTAACACCCCGGAGTGCCGCAGCTGGGCCGATGCCATCCTGGCCAGCAGCCAGCATACGGCGCTTATTGACGCAGCAAAAACGTTTCAGCACTACCAACGCGGGCAGATACTGTTTCGGGAAGGCGACCACGCGGCGGGGCTCTACAGCATCAGCTCCGGCCATTTTAAGGTGACGAAAGTGGGCGGCGATGGCAAGGAGCAAATCATCCGCCTGGCCAAGGCCGGCGATATCATGGGCTACCGGGGGCTGCTGGCGGGTAATGGCCACATTGCTAATGCCCTGGCCCTGGATGAGGCCGAGGTATGCTTCATTCCCAAATCGGTTTTTTTTCAGCTCATCGAGCACAATCAGGGGTTTACCACTTCACTGATGAAGCTGATGGCCAACGAGCTGGCCGAAACCGAGGAACGAATGCTGCACCTGGCCTACAAGCCCGTGCGCGAGCGCCTGGCCGAAGCCCTGCTCCTGCTGCTGCGCACCTACCAGCAGCCGGCCGATGGGCCGCCCAGCTTCACGATTTCGCGCGATGACCTGGCCGCGCTGGTGGGCACCGTGCGCGAAACCGCAAGCCGGTTCATGGCCGAGCTGAAGGCGGAGGGCGTGCTCAGCACCAAGGGCAGCAGCATCACCATCCTGGATATCAAGCGGCTAATTGAGATTTCGACCCTGTATGACTAAGTTGAGCCAATGCCGGGTGCCGCTGCTGAGCCATGCGCCAGTGCCCCAGCATGGTGGCCAGGTTCAGCACATAGCCCTGGGCCTCGGCCGCGTTGGGGCCGTGGAAATACTGCCGGAAGGTGGTTTCCAGCAGCGCGCACCAGCGCCCGAAATAGGCATTGCAAGGCAGCTGCGCGGCGGTATTGGCCAGGAGACGGCCGTAGTAGCGCATGCCGGTCAGGGCCTGCTCCCACCAAGCGTACTCGCCCCGTGAAACGCGCCCTGCGCCCCCAAAAACCGGCCCCAGCAGGTCGTCTTCGGCAATGAGGGCTGCAAATAGCTCTACAAAGCGGTGGCGTTGCGAAGGAGTAGCCAAATCAGAAGGGAGGTACGCTGTCATGATTCGATGATGGGGTGGTAAGCTTGCAAATTTGGGCGTTTCGGCCTGCGGTTGCCATGGTAACAATCACCTAATTAATTGATATATATCATTCACCCCCCTTTGGGCAGGCGGCGTGCCGGACTGGCTACCCTCCTAATTGCCGGCGGCGTCCCATCGTCAGGCGCCATGAAAACCGGGGCTTTCATGGTGCCTGACGATGGAACGCCGCCGGCGAATAATAATAATTAGGCCTTACTTTTTGGCGTTTTGGCCCTGGTCGATGTTTTTACCCTGGTCGGCGTTTTTGCCCTGGCCGTTGTGCACGGGAATGCGCTGCTGGGTGGTTTTGGGCGTGCCTTTGGGCACGTGCACGTGCAGCACGCCGTTGTGGAAGCTGGCGTCAATCTTATTGGCCTCGGCGGCATCGGGCAGCTGGAAGGTGCGCATGAAGGAGCCGTAGGAACTTTCGATGACGTGGTAGCGCCGGTCGTTGCGCTCATTCTCGAACTTGCGCTCGCCCGAAATGGTGAGGCGGCCCTGGTCGAGGCTCACGTTGATATCGTCTTCCTTCATGCCGGGCAGGGCGGCGTCGATGTCGTAGCTCGTATCGGTTTCGTAGGTGTCGACTTTGGGAAAGAACCGGTTCATCTGGCCCCGCATGGGCATGTTATCGTCAAAAAACCGGTCGAGCAGGGTGCTGAAGCGGGCAGGCATCACGTCAAAAAACGAGTCCTGATATTTTTGAATGTTGCTCATGGCGTTTTAAGTGTTTGGGGTGAATGGAATAGAAAAGCACGACGGTATCGATGGCGGAAAAATGGCAAAGCAGCGCTGATGGGTAACCGCCATCAGATATCCAAATTTGCCAGATACCGCCCCGGCAATCCATGACATAAATCAAACGATGCCATGACTTTGCACATGGATTTCGACCCCGTTTGGCCGTCACCTTGCAGGGTGATTCCGCCACTATATTCGGCGCATTGCGCCCCACTCCCACTCACCGCCGCCGCCATGGCCACCAGTACCACCGTTGCCGAAACCGGCGCCATTACCCGGTTTGCCGGGCGGTTTTTTCAGGAGGGTTTTCGGCCGCGCTACGAGGTGCAGGAGCTGCTGCACCAGTGCTTTGTGGTGGGCTACCAGTCGCTGCCGCTGGTGGGCATCACGGGGTTCATTATGGGCATGGTGCTCACGCTGCAAAGCCGGCCCACCATGGCCCAGTTCGGGGCCGAGTCGTGGATTCCGACCATGGTGGGCCTCACCATCATCCGCGAAATGGGGCCGATTATCACGGCGCTGATTTTCGCGGGCAAAATCGGGTCCAGCATCGGGGCCGAGCTGGGCTCGATGCGCGTGACCGAGCAGATTGACGCCATGGAAGTATCGGGCACCAACCCGTTTAAGTATCTGGTGGCCACGCGGGTGCTGGCCACTACGCTCATGCTGCCGGTGCTCACCATCATAGCCGATGCCATTGGGCTGTTTGCGTCGTTCCTCGGCATCAACCTGAAGGGCGTGACCAGTCTGGCCCTGTTCACCAACAACATTGTGTCGTCGCTGACCTTTGGCGACGTGGTGCCGGCAGTTATCAAAACCTTCTTTTTTGGCTTTGCCGTGGGCATAATTGGCTGCTACAAAGGCTATTATGCCGACAAGGGGACCGAGGGCGTGGGCCAGGCTGCTAACTCGGCGGTGGTGGCTTCGTCGCTGGTCATCTTCATTCTCGATTTGCTGGCCGTGCAGACCACCGGCCTGCTGGGCCTCAACTAACCGCTTCCGATGCTGCCCGCCCCTGCTCCCGTGGCCGCGCCTGCGCCGGCCCCCGCCGCTGCCGAAATCGTGCTCACGGTGGCCAACGTCAGCAAGGCGTTTGGCACCAACCAGGTGCTGCGCAACTTTTCGCTGGAGGTGCGCCGGGGCGAAAACGTGGTGGTGCTGGGCAAGTCGGGCGCGGGCAAGTCAGTGCTGATTAAGTGCATCATCGGCCTGCTGCCGGTGGACGCGGGCCAAATCACGGTGCTGGGCCAGGACGTGGCCACGCTGGACCACGCCGCCCTCGACCAATTGCGGGCCAAGGTGGGCTTCCTGTTTCAGAGCAATGCGCTCTACGACTCGATGACGGTGCGCGAAAACCTGCTGTTCCCCCTGCGGCGGCACTGGCTGACGCACAGCCCCGGCGAGGAGGACAAGCTGGTGCGCCAGGCCCTCGAAGATGTGGGGCTGGGCCACACCATCGACATGATGCCGGCCGAGCTGTCGGGGGGCATGCGCAAGCGCATCGCGCTGGCCCGCACCCTCATCTTGCAGCCCGATATCATTCTCTACGACGAGCCCACCACCGGCCTCGACCCGGTGACGGCCCGCGAAATCGACCAGCTCATCCGGGAAGTGCAGCAGAAATATGGCACGTCCTCGCTCATCATCTCGCACGACATGAACTGCGTGCGCCTCACCGCCAACCGCGTGGCCCTGCTGGTGGATGGCCGCTGCTACGCCCAGGGCACCTACGCCGAACTGAAGGCCAGTACCGACCCGGCCATCCACGAGTTTTTCTCCGAATAGTCAACAGGTGAGTCGTCGAATAGTCACCCTTTAACCCCCTCTCCGCCATGCCTCAGCGCCCTGCCAGTACATATTTCCGCCTGGGCTTGTTCGTGCTCGTCGGGCTGGGCTGCCTAGTGGCCGTGCTGTTTATGCTGGGCCGCAAGCAGAATCTGTTTGGCGATTCGCTGGAAGTACAGGCCGATTTTCGGAACGTATCGGGCCTGCTCACGGGCAATAACGTGCGCCTGGGCGGCATTAGCGTGGGCACGGTGAAGGACATCCGCATTCTGAACGACAGCACCGTGCGCGTGGGCCTGAGCCTGAACCGGGAGGTGCAGCCCTTTGTGAAGAAAAACGCGGTGGCTTCCATCGGCACGGATGGGCTGGTGGGCAATACCATCATTAATTTGAAGGCCATGCCCGCCCCGGCCCCGGCCATCGAAAGCGGCGACGTGCTGCGCACCACCACCCCGCTCGCCCTGGATGCCATGCTGGGTACGCTCAACATATCGAATAAAAACCTGGTGGGCATCACCAAAGACCTGCGCGAGATTACCCACAAAATCAACAACAGCAACGCGCTCTGGAGCCTGCTGAATGACCAGCAGCTGGCCGCCGAAATGCACCGCAGCCTGCGCAATGCGGCGGCGGCCACGGCACTGCTGGAAGGCTCGGCTGCCGATATGCAGCAGCTCACGCACGGGCTGCGCCAGGGGCGCGGGCCGGCCGGCTACCTTCTCACCGATACGGCATTTGCCGGCCGCATGCGCCACGCCACGCGCCAGCTGGCCAACACTTCCGATACCCTGGCCCATACCCTGGCCGGCCTCAAGAAGCAGATTCAAACCCCCAACGGCCCGCTTAATACCCTATTGACCGACACGGCTATGGGCCGAAACCTGCGCCAGAGCCTGCACAATGTGGAGCTGGGCACGGCCGGCTTCAGCCAGAACATGGATGCGCTGAAGCACAACTTTTTGCTGCGCGGGTATTTTCGGAAGCAGGCTAAGAAGGATAAGGCGCGGGCGGCTGCGGAGTGAACTCTGGCGTGGGGTTATACAAAAAACTATAAGAACGGTCATGCTGAGCGCAGCCGAAGCATCTCTACCGCAGTAGTAATCTTAATGATTGGATTGCATTGTACGGTAGAGATGCTTCGGCTGCGCTCAGCATGACCGTTCCTATAGTTTTTCATCCACCTTAACCCCTACTCGCACCGCACTTCAGGCATATCAATTCCGTGCTCGCGGATGTAGGCGGCGTGCTCGGTCAGCTTGAGCTGGCAGAACTGGGCGAGGGCCGGGCTGTTGGGCTGGGCCGTGATGCGGTCGAGGGCGGCCATTACCAGCTGGTAGCGGCTCATGTTGTTGATTACCAGCATATCGAACGGCGTTGTGGTGCGGCCTTCCTCCATGTAGCCGCGCACGTGGAAGCGGGCCGGGGCAGGCCGGTGATGCAGCAGTTCGTGAATAAGTGAAGGGTAGCCGTGGAAGGCAAAAATCACCGGCGCATCGGCCGAAAACAGGCCTAGGAACGTGGCTTCGGGCAGGCCGTGCGGGTGGGCATCGGGAGCCATCAGGGCCAGTAAATCCACCACGTTTACCACGCGCAGGCGGAGGACGGGCAGGTGCTGCTTGATGAGGGCGGCGGCGGCGATGGTTTCGGTGGTGGGCACATCGCCGGCGCAGGCCAGCACCAGGTCGGGGTGTGGGTGCGGCTCGCTGCTGCTTTCATTGCCGGCCCAGTGCCAGGCCGAAATGCCCCGTTTGCAATGGTCGCGGGCGGCCTCGATGCCCAGCCATTGGGGCTGCGGGGACTTCGAGGCCACAATCAGATTGATGTAGTCGCGGCTGCGGAGGCAGTGGTCCATCACGGCGAGCAGGCAGTTGGCATCGGGTGGCAGGTACACCCGCGCCACCGAGCTTTTTTTGGCCGCTACCGCATTGAGGAAGCTGGGCACCTGGTGGGTATAGCCGTTGTGGTCCTGCCGCCACACATGCGAGGTGAGCAGGTAGTTGAGCGAGGCCAGCGGCTGCCGCCAGGGCACTTCCTTGCTTACTTTGAGCCACTTGGCGTACTGGTTCAGCATGGAATCGACCAAGGGAATGAAGGCTTCGTAGCACCCAAAAACGCCATGTCGGCCCGTGAGCAGGTAGCCTTCGAGCCAGCCCTGGCAGGTGTGCTCGCTCAGGATTTCCATCACGCGACCATCCGGAGACAGGTACTCATCGGTTTCGTGCAGGGGGCCGAGCCAGGCGCGCTGGGTGGCCTCAAACAGCGTCGTCATGCGGTTGGAGGTGGTTTCATCGGGGCAGACCACGCGGAAGTTGCGGGCGTCCTCGTTGCGCCGAAACACGTCGCGCAGGAAGGTGGCCAGCTTGTGGGTGGCCGCCGCCGTCACGCCGCCCGGCGCGGGCACCATCACGCCATAATCACTGAAATTGGGCAGCTTGAGGGGCACCAGCAGCTGGCCGCCGTTGGCGTGCGGGTTACGGCCGAGGCGGTGGTCGCCGGCGGGGCAGCCGCTCAGCATCTCCTCGCACAAGGCACCGGTGAGGGGACTGCACAGGTCCTGCGGACGGTAGCTGCGCAGCCAGGCTTCGAGGATGGGCAGCTGGCTGGGCTGGCCGGCCGGGTCGGCTACGGGCAGCTGGTGGGCATGAAACGTATTTTCGATGGCCTGGCCGTCTACCGTGAACGGGCAGGTCCAGCCTTTGGGGGTTTGCAGGATGAGGATGGGCCAGGCCGGCACCCCATCGAGCAGCCCCAGCCGGGCGTGCTCCTGAATGCGACGGATTTCGGCGTGCGCCCAGTCCAGGGCCTGCCACATGGCGGCGTGGACCTGATGGGGCTCGCTGCCGCTCACAAACCGCACCTGGTAGCCGTAGCCGGTGAAGAGGTGATGTAATTCTTCGTCGCTCATCCGCCCAAAAATGGTGGGGCCGGACAGCTTGTAGCCGTTCACATGCAGGATGGGCAGCACCGCGCCCGAAGTGGCCGGGTTCAGGTACTTGTTGGAATGCCAGGCGGCGGCCAGCGGGCCGGTTTCGGCCTCGCCGTCGCCCACCACGCAGGCCACGATGAGGTCGGGGTTATCGAGGGCCGCGCCGTAGGCGTGCGCCAGGCAGTAGCCCAGCTCGCCGCCCTCCTGAATCTGGCCGGGCGTGCCGGGCACCAGGTGGCTGGGCAAGCCGCCGGGCCACGAAAACTGCCCAATGAGCTGCTCCAGGCCGGCGCGGTTGAGGGAATATTGCGGGTCCACTTCACCCAAAGTGCCTTCCAGAAATAGGTTGGCCAGAATGGCGGGCGCGCCGTGGCCCGGCCCCGTTACCAGCAACAGGCTGGCCTCGGTGTCCTGCACCAGGCGGTTGAGGTGAGCATACACCATGTTCAGGCCCGGCTGTGTGCCCCAGTGCCCCAGCAGGCGCGGCTTGATGTCGGCGGCCTGCAGGGGCCGCTCCAGCAGGAAGTTGTCGCGCAAATACAGCTGGGCCGCCCCGAGGTAGTTGGTGGCCAGCCAGTAGCGGTGCAGCTGGGCCAGGCGGGTGGCCTGGGGCACGGCCGCGGTCGTGAGAGCAGGAGTCATGGGCAAGCGGGGGGTTAGGGAGCGGAACCGGGCGGCGGCTCAATCGGTGGTGGGCAGCACAAGCACCGGCACCGGACTGCGGCGCAGCAGCTGGGCCGTCACGCTGCGATGGAACAGGCCCCCGAGCAGGGTGTGCGGCCGGGCCATTACCACAATGAGCTGGGCGTTGACTTCGGCGGCGGCGTGCAGGATGCCGTCGGCCGGGGCTTCTTCCCGCACTTCATACAGGCTGTTATTATCGATAGGCCCAAACAGGCCCGTGCGGCGCACCGCATCGAAGCCGATGCCGGCTTTGGAAGGGCCATCCGTGGCGGCTACGTGCACCACCGTGGTGGTGGGGTTCAGGGCCTCAAACAAGTCGGCCAGGGCCAGCGACGGGGCGGTCAGCCAGAAGGGCTGGTCATCGGCGGCCACCACCACGCGGTGGGGCAGCTCGGGGTCGTGGCTTTCTTCGGGCACCAGCAGCAGCGGGTAGTGCGCGCCCTGCAACACGGGCAGCGCCATGTTGCTCAGCACGCGCTCAATCAGGTTGGTGGGGTGCTCGCGGCCGGCGGCCAGCAGCAGCGGGTGGTGGCGCTGCACGGCATCGGCCAGGGCCAGGCCGAGGGTGTCGATGGTCACCTCCGGCTCGGCGGGCACGGGCAGGTGGTCGGCGCGCTGGGCCAGGTCGGCCATCACGGCGTGGCGGCTAGGCGTGGTCACGGGCGTCATCAGTGCCGCCTCGGGAAACAGCAGCGGGTCCTGAAACACGTGCATCAGCACAAGGTGGCCTTCGGGCAGCTGCGTGGCCAGCTGGCTGGTGTAGCGCAGCGCAGCATCGGAGGCGCTGTTCAGGTCGGAGAGAACGACGAAGGTTGGTTGCATAGCGGGAAGCCGGAAGGAATTGGTGAGCGCCGCCCCACCGGTTCCGGCGCTGAGCCAGGTGGGGAGCGCAACCGAATACGGCGGGGGCAAGCTTGCCCCCGCAGGGGAGTTGGTATTGCCATGGATGAGGCGGGTTAGTAATCAGGCTTCTTCAAGCCGCTGTCATCAAGCGCCCTACTTGCCTGGAACCGCTCTTGGGAGTTGCCTTAAATTTCAGCAGCGCACGTGCCGGGCACCATAAGAATTATCAACCCGGCATATGAATTATATCATTGCCGACAGCCAAGCCGTAGTCTCCGCCAGCCGCAGCTAAAGGAGGCCTCACTCCTGCTCAGCTGAAGGGCCGGGCTTTCGCGGCCGGTCGCTTGCTGGCCATCAAGCGGCCCAGCAGCTGGCCAAACACCAGCGTCACCACGGCCGGCCCGGCAATGAGCAGCAGGGCCACCGGCGTGAGTTTTTGCAGCCCCAGCAGGCGGTGCAGCAGCGGCTGCACATACGCCAGCACTATCAGCCCGGAGCACAGGGCCAGTGCCAGCCACACGTAGCCGTTGCGCAGCACATCGTTGTGCCACAGCGGCGTGTGCCCGCCCGCCATGTTGAAAACGTGTACCAACTGAGCAGCCGACAGCCCGAAAAACAGCACGGCATTGGCGGCGGCCGGGGCCAGGCCCAGCTGGTTGCGGGCCAGGTAGTCGGCCGTGAGCAGGGCCACGGTCATCAGGGCGGCGTAAGCAATGGCCAGTCGCCAGTCGCCGGGGCGCATGATGGGGCCTTGCGGGTCCTGCGGCGGGTGCTGCATCACGCGGGGGCTGCCCTTGCCCACCCCCAGCGCCAGGGCCGGAAACACATCGGTGAGCAGATTCAGAAACAGGATTTGCAGGGGCAGCAGGCCCGCGCCGTGGCCCAGCAGGCCGGCAACCGTCACCACCAGAATTTCGCTCAGGTTGCACGACACCAGGTAGAGCACGAAGCGCCGGATATTGGTGAAGATGATGCGCCCCTGCTCCACGGCCACCACAATGGAAGCAAAAGAGTCGTCGCGCAGCACCAGGGCGGCCGCCTCGCTGGCCACCTGCGTCCCGCGCCGGCCCATGGCCACGCCGATATCGGCTTTTTTGAGGGCCGGGGCATCGTTCACGCCATCGCCGGTCATGGCCACCACATGGCCCTTATCCTGATATAAGCTGATGAGGTCCAGCTTCTGGGCCGGGCTCACGCGGGCAAACACCCGGGCCTGCCACAAGCGGCGGCGGCCTTCACCGTTGGGATGGGTAAGCAGGCTTTCCAGCTCGTCGCCCGTCACCACCGTCGTATCCGAATCCTTGGCGAGGTGTACCTGGTGGGCCACGGTGAGGGCCGTGGCGGGGTGGTCGCCGGTCACCATCAGCACCCGGATGCCGGCGCGCTGGCAGGCCTCCAGAGCGGGCACCACCTCGGAGCGCGGCGGGTCGAGGAAGGCCACCAGGCCCAGCCAGGTCAGCTCGTCGGCCCAGTCGGGCTGGTGCTCATCGGGCAGCTCGCGGTAGGCCAGGGCCAGCACGCGCAGGCCGGTTTCGGCCAGCGCGTTGGCGCGGCCCAGCCATTCGGCCCGCTCGGCCGGGCCAATGGGCTGGGCACCCGCAGCCAGCTGTTGCCCGGCACAATGCTGGAGCACCGATTCGGCAGCGCCCTTCACGGCCACCCAGGGCCGGCCATCGGGCTGCCGGTGCAGGGTGGCCATGAGGCGGGTATCGGAGTTGAAGGGCTGCTCGGCCAGGCGCAGGTGGGCCTGGGCCCCCGGCACGTCAAACGGTCCGCCGTGGGCCAGGGCCAGCAGGGCCACTTCGAGCGGGTCGCCGAGGGCGGCATCGGCGGTGGCAGGCGTGTAGGTGGCGTTGTTGCACAGCACGGCCACCCGCAGCAGCAATTGGTAGGCCTCGCCTCTGAGCGCGGCTGGTTGGCCGGCCTCTTCGGCCAGCGGAAACCGGAGCTGGCCCTCGGGCAGCCACACGGTTTGCACGGCCATCTGGTTCTGGGTGAGGGTGCCGGTTTTATCGGTAAAAATGACGTCGGTGCCGCCCAGGGTTTCCACGGCGGCCAGGCGCTTCACCAGCACGTTGTGGCGGGCCAGGCGCATCATGCCGTAGGCAAGGGCCAGCGTGGCCACAATGGACATACCCTCCGGAATGGCCGCCACGGCCAGCACAATGGCAATTTTCAGCAGGCCGAACACCGGCTGGCCCTTCATTAGCCCAATGGCCACGTAGCCGGCCGCCAGCGCCACCGTGATGTACACCAGCTGCCGGGCCAGGCGGTCGAGCTTGGCTTCGAGCGGCGTGGCCGAGCGGGCGGCATGCTGCACCAATTGCGTGATTTCGCCCAGCTGCGTGCCGCTGCCCACGCCCGTGACGTAAGCCCGCCCCGTGCCATTGACTACGGCCGTGCCCTTAAACAACTGGCTGGTCGAGTCCGTGGCTTTGTCGGGGAATTTTAGCTCGCACCCATCGCCCATGGCCGGGTCCACCACCTTGCCGGCGGGCATCGACTCGCCGGTCAGCGCCGACTCGTTCACCTGGAGCTGCTGGGCTTCGAACAGCGCCGCATCGGCCGCCACCACTTCACCAGCCTCCACCAGCAGCACATCGCCGATGGTGACGTGGTGCGTGGGCACGGCGCACACCCGGCCATCGCGCAGCACGCGGGCCGTGGTGAGGCCCAGGCGGCGCAGGGCCGTCATCGAGGCCTGGGCATTCCACTCCAGCCAAAAGCCAATGCCGGCATTAAGGGCAATAACGGCCAGAATGGCCAGGCCCTCGGCGTGGTCCTGGAAGGCAAACGAAAACCCCGCCGCCCCGCCCAGCACCAGCACAATCAGGCTACGAAACTGGCGCAGCAGCACCTGCCACCAACTGTCGGGCACCATGGGCTCCACGGCGTTGGGGCCGTATTGCTGGAGCCGGGCCCGGGCCTCTGCTTCGGTGAGGCCGACTACGCGGGCAGCACTTGCCGGCGACGGCGGCAGTTCGATGAGCTCGGGCATGACGGCGGCAATGGGAGGGGAACCAGTTGATAGCAACTATACCACAGTATAGCCTATAATATTCAGAAAAACAATTTATTACTCCCCTGCCCCATTGCCTAGGCCAGCATATTATCGGCCGCGTGGTGGGCCTGCCGGCGCTGGCCTGCCGTGGGCTCGGCGGCTGGCACGGCCAGCACGGGCACGGGGCTGCGGCGCAGCACTTCGGCCGTCACGCTGTGGTGAAACAGCTCGCCGAGGTAGCTGCGCTGGCGGGTGAGGAGCACCACGAGGTCGGCCCCCACGTCATTGATGGCGGCCAGAATGCCATCGGCCGGCCGGCTGTACTGGTAGCCGCGCGGCTCTACGTCGGGCAGGTCCGTGGTCAGGCCGCTCAGCTCCACGGCGTGCTTGGCGCGGGCGCAGTTCTCGTCGTCTTCGATGCCCGATACGTGCACGATGGTGACGTGGGGGGCCAACTGATGCAACAGCTGCTTCACCCCATCAATGGCCGCGGGCAGGACAAACGGCTCGCTGTCGGCCGCAATCAGCACGCGCCGGGGCGGCGTGGCAGCGGCCGTGCGCTGGGGCACCAGCAGCAGCGGCAGCTGCACGGCGCGCAGCAGCTCCAGCAGCATCAGGCTCACTTGGTCGGGGGTAGCGGCTTCATCGGCGGGCCGCCCCACCACAAACAGCGCGGGGTTGTGCTGCCGGGTGAGGGCCTGGGCCGCCGTGGGCAGCAGGTCGGTAACGAGCTCCACCGTAGCCGGCGTGTGGAGGTGCGCGGCCAGGTGGGCCAGCATGGCCTTGATGCCGGGCTCATCGGCCAGCTCCTG
>NZ_JBCEVZ010000093.1:0-15783 GCF_038448715.1 Hymenobacter segetis
ACTTATAACTGCTAATTGATTAAAAATTAACATTATGGCTGCCAACGAAGCAATTTACACCACTCTCACCGCTTCCACCGAAAACCACCAACCCGAACAACCGGCGTCGCTCCCCCAGCGCCACGCCGATTGGATTAGCTACGCCGTCGCCGTGATTCAGCAGGCCGCACCCACTGCCTCCGATTTCACCGAATCCACTACCCGCTAAGCCCCCGTTTTCCCTTCTCTCCCTCAAAATGGCTAAGTCCTTATTCGATAAAATCTGGGATGCGCACGTGGTGAAAACCGCGCCCGGCGGCCTGGATATTGTGTATATCGACCGGCACCTCATCCACGAGGTGACCAGCCCGCAGGCGTTCGACGAGCTCGAAGCCCGCGACCTGCCGCTGTTTCGCCCGGCGCGCATCCTCGCCACGGCCGACCATAACGTGCCCACCCGCAACCAGCACCTGCCCATAGAGGAGCCGCTGAGCCGCTCGCAGGTAGACAAGCTGACCGCCAATTGCGCCAAATACGGCGTGGAATTGTACGGCCTAGGCCACGCCCGGCAGGGCATCGTGCACGTTATCGGGCCGGAACTGGGCCTTACGCTACCCGGTACCACCATCGTGTGCGGCGACAGCCACACCTCCACGCACGGCGCGTTTGGCGCGGTGGCCTTCGGCATCGGCACCAGCCAGGTGGCGCAGGTGATGGCCACGCAATGCCTCTTGCTGAACCGCCCCAAGCGCATGCGCATTTCGGTGGATGGCGAGCTGCGGCCCGGCGTCACGGCTAAGGATTTGATTCTCTACGTGATTGCGCAGCTTGGCACGGGCGGGGCCACCGGCTACTTTGTTGAATATGCCGGCCGCGCCGTGCGCGCCCTGAGCATGGAAGGCCGCATGACAGTCTGCAACATGAGCATCGAAATGGGTGCCCGCGGCGGCCTCATAGCGCCCGATGAAACGACATTCGCTTACGTTGAAGGCCGCCCCTACGCTCCCAAAGAAGCCGCCTGGGACCAGGCCGTAGCTTACTGGAAAACGCTATTTTCAGACGAAGACACCGTTTTCGATGCCGAGCACAAGTTCAGCGCCCAGGACATCACCCCGATGATAACCTACGGCACCAACCCCGGCATGGGCATCGCGCTGAATGGCCATATCCCCAGCGAAGTACCGGCCAGCGAAGCCGAGAGCTTCGATAAATCGCTGCAGTACATGGGTTTTCAGCGGGGTGAATCCCTGCTGGGCAAGGAAATCAACTACGTTTTCATCGGCAGCTGCACCAACTCGCGCATCGAGGATTTGCGGGCCGTGGCGGCCTACGTGCAGGGCAAGCAGAAGGCCGGGCACGTCGAGGCCATCATTGTGCCCGGCTCGAAGCAGGTGGAGCAGCAGGCCATTGCCGAAGGGCTGGACAAGATTCTGGCCGAGGCCGGTTTTGAGCTGCGCGAACCCGGTTGCAGCGCTTGTCTGGCCATGAATGAGGACAAAATCCCGGCGGGGGCTTACTGCGTGGCTACCTCGAACCGCAACTTCGAGGGGCGGCAGGGGCCGGGCTCACGGACGTTGCTGGCGAGTCCGCTGGTGGCGGCCATTACGGCGGTGCAGGGACGGATTGTGGACATCACGCAGTATTTGAACTAGGGCCATGGAAAAGTTTCAGACCCTGCACTCCAGCGCGGTGCCACTGCCGCTCGAAAACATTGATACGGACCAGATTATCCCGGCCCGTTTCCTGAAGGCGACCACGCGCGAAGGCTTCGGCGAAAACCTGTTTTGCGACTGGCGGCGCAACCCCGACGGCTCGCCCAAGCCGGATTTCGTGCTGAACGACCCGAAGTACAGCGGCCAGATTCTGCTGGCGGGCAAGAATTTCGGCTGCGGTTCCAGTCGCGAACACGCTGCCTGGGCGCTCTACGATGCCGGTTTTCGGGTGGTGATTTCGAGCTACTTCGCCGATATATTTCGCGGCAACGCGCTGAATACCGGCCTACTGCCCCTGCAAGTGACGGATGCTGAGCTGGCCCACCTTTTCGCGCTGGTTGAAGCGGATGCCGATACCCAATTCGTGGTGAACCTGCCTGAACAGACGCTGCACGTGCCTGCCACCGGCGACAGCTTCCATTTCGACATCGACGCCTACAAAAAGGAGTGCCTGATTAACGGCTACGACGACATCGATTATCTGGTGAGCCAGAAGCCCGCCATCGAAGCCTACGAACAAAACCGAACCTGGACCTGGTAATTAATTAGTCAAGACGATGGTAAGCAAGAAAATAGCTGTGTTGCCCGGCGATGGCATCGGGCCGGAAGTGTGTCGGCAGGCTGTGAAAGTGCTGGAAGCGGTAGCCGAACGGTTCGACCACCATTTCGACCTCAGCTCGCACCTGATGGGCGCCTGTGCCATCGATGCCACCGGCAACCCGCTGCCCGACGAAACCCTCGAAGCCTGCCGCACCGCCGATGCCGTGCTGCTCGGGGCCATTGGTGACCCGAAATACGACAACGACCCCGCCGCCAAAGTGCGCCCCGAGCAGGGCCTGCTGCGCCTGCGCAAGGAGCTGGGCTTGTTCGCCAATATTCGCCCCGTGACGGCATACGACGTGCTGCTGGCCCATTCGCCCCTGAAAAAGGAGCGCATCCAGGGCACCGACATGGTCATTTTTCGCGAGCTGACCGGCGGCATCTATTTCGGCGAGAAAGGCCGTACCGATGACGGCGAAGGCGCTTACGACCACTGCACCTACAGCCGCTCCGAAATCCGCCGCATTGCGCACCTGGCGTTTCAGGCCGCCGCTGGCCGCCGCCAGCACCTCACGCTGGTGGACAAGGCCAACGTGCTGGAAACCTCCCGCCTCTGGCGCGAGGAAGTGCGCGAAATGGCCGCCCAATACCCCGAAGTGACGGTGGATTACCTCTTCGTAGACAACGCCGCGATGCAGGTTATCCTCAACCCCACGCAGTTCGACGTGATTCTGACCGAGAACATGTTCGGCGATATCATTTCGGACGAGGCCTCCGTCATTGCTGGCTCCATGGGCCTGCTGCCCTCGGCCTCCATCGGCGAGGCGGTGGCGCTGTTCGAGCCCATCCACGGCTCCTATCCGCAGGCTAAGGGCAAAGGCATTGCCAACCCGATTGCCGCCATTCTCTCGGCTGCCATGCTGCTGGAGCACCTGGAGCTGACTGCCGAAGCCGCCCTGGTGCGTGAGGCCGTGGACGAGGCGCTGAACAACAGTGTTTTGACACCCGAACTGAACCCAATCGCGCCCTATACCACCGAAGAAGTAGGCAATTACATTGCCTTCTGGATTGCCGATTCCAACGAGAAGCAGTGGAATAAGAACAACGTGGAAATCGGCATCAGCACAATTATTTGATGGAAGGGAATATGAAACAGCACGTCATGCCTCGGCTACGCTCGGCGTGACGTTCAAAAAATCCAGATGACCCCCATGAAAAACCATTTCCTGCTAGTCTTTACTGTCATCACTCCTGGCCCTCGGGGCGCGTAGGAACAGCTCGTTGCAACCCAGCAAAAGCCTTTCTAAGCCCCGCGCTCAGGAAGGCTTTTTTATTGATTTTCTATCGCTTAACCGTTTTGCTAAGCATGTATTTCAACCCCGACACCCTGGCCTTTGTCGACGGCGAGTTTGTGAAAGCCGAAGCCGCCCAAGTGGGCGCTTACGCCCAGTCGCTGCACTACGGCTATGCCGTCTTTGAAGGCATCCGGGCCTACGCCACGCCGGCCGGTACTCGTATTTTCAAGGCTGAGGAGCACTACGAGCGGCTGCATTATTCGTGTCGCAGCATCGGCCTGCCGTTCAATTATTCGGTGGAAGAATTAACCGACATCACCTACCAGCTGCTGGAAAAAAACGGCCTCGCCGATGCTTACATCCGCCCGTTGGTGTACGCCGCCACGCCAAATATGACCCTGAAGCACGCCACCAGCAGCAACCTGCTCATCGCCGTGTGGGACTGGGGCAAGTACCTCGGCGACCAGAGCCTGCGCCTCAGCATCTCGCCCTACCAGCGCCCCAACCCGAAGGCCGTGCCGATTGAGGCCAAAGTTTCAGGCCACTACGTTAACTCCATTATTGCCAGCTCCGAAGCTAAAGGCCGCGGCTTCGATGAAGCCCTGCTGCTGGACATGAACGGCTACGTGGCCGAAGGTCCGGGGGCCAATTTCTTCTTCGAGAAGAACGGCGAGCTGTTCACCGCGCCGCAGGGTAGCATTCTGCGCGGCATTACGCGCAACACGATTATTGATTTGGCCCGTGAGGCGGGTATTAAGGTCACGGAGAAATTCTTCATTCCCGATGAGTTGCAGGGCGCTACCGGAGCCTTTTACACCGGCACTGCGGCCGAGGTGGTAGGCATTGCCGCCATCGATGAGCTGGAATTCAGCACGCCTTTCTCGGAGACGCTGGGGGCCCAGCTGGCCGAGCGTTACCGGGCGCTGGTGACGGGCGCAGCGGTAGAGCAAAACGCCTAGTAGAACAACTAAAAAGAACGTCATGCAGAGCAGCGAAGCATCTCGCCCGCTTCGTTAGGCTCCCCTCTCCTTGGGAGAGGGGCCGGGGGTGAGGTTCCAGCGAGCAAGATGCTTCGCTGCGCTCTGCATGACATACGATTTCCCCATTACCCTTCCCACCATGATTCTCAACAAATACAGCCGCATCTACACCCAGGACGACAGCTTGCCGGCCTCGCAGGCCATGCTCATCGGCTCGGGGCTGTCGGATGCGGATTTGCGTAAGCCGTTCGTGGGCATCTGCTCCACCGGCTTCGAGGGCAACACCTGCAACATGCACCTCGATGCGCTGGCCGACGGCGTGAAAATCGGGGTGCAGGCCCAGGGCTTGGTGGGGCTGCGCTTCAACACCATCGGCGTGAGCGACGGCATCACGAACGGCACGCCGGGAATGCGGTTTTCGCTGGTATCGCGGGAGATTATTGCCGACTCCATCGAGGCCATGGCGGGGGCGCACAACTACGACGCCGTGGCCACCGTGGTGGGCTGCGATAAGAACATGCCCGGCGCCCTCATCGCCATGGCGCGGCTCAACCGGCCCAGCCTGATGGTGTACGGCGGCACCATCAAGGGCGGCACGTTCAAGGGGCAGCAGCTCAACATTGTGTCGTGTTTTGAGGCGTATGGGAAGAAATTGCAGGGCCAGATTTCGGACGAGGATTACAGCGGCGTCATCCACAATGCCTGCCCCGGCCCGGGCGCTTGTGGCGGCATGTACACGGCCAATACCATGGCCGCCGCCATTGAGGCGTTGGGCATGAGCGTGCCGTTCTCATCGTCCTTGCCCGCCGTGAGCGTGGAAAAAAAACAGGAATGCCTTGATGCCGGGGCCTACCTGCGCCGGCTGCTGGAGCGCGACATTAAGCCCCGCGACATTCTGGTGCGGGAGGCATTTGAGAATGCGCTGGTGGTGGTGACGGTGCTAGGCGGCTCGACCAATGCGGTGCTGCACCTCATCGCCATTGCCCACGCGGCCGGCGTGCCCCTGACGATGGAGGATTTCCAGGCCGTGAGCAACCGCGTGCCGGTGCTGGCCGACCTCAAGCCCAGTGGCAAATACCTCATGGAAGACCTCTCGGTCCTGGGCGGCGTGCCCGCCGTGATGCGTACCCTGCTCGATGCCGGCCTGCTAAACGGCGACCTGCTGACCGTGACCGGCAAAACCCTGGCCGAAAACCTCGCCGATGTGAAGCCGCTGGGCGCGGAGCAGGATTTGCTGCGGCCCTTTGACAATCCCATCAAGGCCGACGGCCACATCCAGATTCTCTACGGCAACCTTGCGTCGAAGGGCGCAGTGGCTAAAATCACGGGCAAGGAAGGCCTGCGCTTCGAAGGCCCAGCCAATGTGTTCGATTCGGAGGAGGCGCTGAACGAGGGCATCACGCAGGGCAGTATTAAGGCCGGGCAGGTGGTCGTCATTCGCTACGTGGGACCGAAGGGCGGTCCGGGCATGCCCGAAATGCTCAAGCCGACTTCGGCAATCATTGGGGCGGGACTGGGCGATAAGGTGGCCCTGATTACGGACGGGCGCTTTTCGGGCGGCACCCACGGCTTCGTGGTCGGCCATGTCTGCCCCGAGGCTTACGATGGTGGCGGTATCGCGCTGGTCGAAAACGGCGACTGGATTATCCTCGACGCCGCCACCAACACCATTGATATCCAGATTGAGCCCGCCCTGCTGGAGCTGCGCCGCAGCCAGTGGCAGCGCCCGCGCCCCAACGCTACCCAGGGTGTGCTCCTGAAATACATCCGCACCGTTAGCGACGCCAGCCACGGCTGCATCACCGATTTACTGGAAGAAAGCCATGTTAACGAACCAGCCACCAACCCTGCCTGAGGCCGCCGAAACGGACGTAGCAACTGCGGAAATCCTTGCTGCTTCCGTCGTTGGCGAAGCTTCTGAAACTGCTGCCGAAGCGCCCGCGCCCAATTCCACGGGGGCCGAGGCGGTATTGAACATCCTGCTGGCTGAGGGCGTGGACACGATTTTCGGCTATCCCGGCGGGGCCATCATCCCGATTTACGATGCCCTTTATGACTTCAACGACCGACTGAACCACGTGCTGGTGCGGCATGAGCAGGGCGGCATTCACGCAGCGCAGGGCTATGCGCGGGCCTCCGGGCGGGTGGGGGTGGTGTTTGCCACCAGCGGGCCGGGCGCGACCAACCTGGTCACCGGCCTGGCCGATGCGCAGATTGACAGCACGCCGCTGGTGTGCATCACGGGGCAGGTGTTCGCGCACTTGCTGGGCACCGATGCGTTTCAGGAAACCGACATTATCAACATCACCACGCCCGTCACGAAGTGGAATTACCAGGTGACCAAGGCCGAGGAAATCCCCGAGGCGCTGGCCAAGGCCTTTTACATCGCGCGCAGCGGCCGGCCCGGCCCGGTACTCATTGACATCACCAAAAACGCCCAGCTGCAACCGTTCCATTTCGCCCCCTACGTGCCGTGCACGCACATTCGCAGCTACCGGCCGGTGCCCATCGTGCGTCCCGAGTACCTGCGCGAGGCGGCGGCGCTCATCAACCGGGCTGAGCGGCCGTTCGTGCTCTGGGGGCAGGGGGTGATTCTGGGGAAAGCCGAGCAGGAGTTCAAGGCTTTTATCGAAAAAAGCGGCATCCCGGCGGCCTGGACCATCCTCGGCGCGGGCGCGCTGCCCACCGACCACCCGCTGAACGTGGGCATGCTGGGGATGCACGGCAACTACGGCCCCAACGTCCTCACCAACGAGTGCGACGTGCTCATCGCCATCGGCATGCGTTTCGACGACCGGGTAACGGGCCGACTGGACAAATACGCGAAGCAAGCGAAGGTTATTCACCTCGACATCGACCCCACCGAAATTGACAAGAACGTGGCCGCCACCGTGCCCGTGTGGGGCGACTGCCGGGAAACGTTGCCGCTGCTCACGGCCCTCATCGAGCCAAAAAGCCACCGGGAATGGCACCAGCGCTTCCAGGATTATAAGGCCGAGGAAGTGGCCGCCGTGATAAACGACGAGCTATTCCCCACCGGCAAAGAGCTGACGATGGGCGAAGTCCTGCAACAGCTCAACGAGCTGACCCAGGGCGAGGCCATCATCGTGACCGACGTGGGCCAGCACCAGATGGTGGCCTGCCGCTACGCCCGCTTCAACCACACCCGCAGCAACATCACCAGCGGCGGGCTGGGCACGATGGGCTTCGCGCTGCCGGCCGCCATTGGGGCCAAATTCGGGGCACCGGAGCGGCCGGTAGTAGCCATCATCGGCGACGGCGGCGTGCAGATGACCATCCAGGAGCTGGGCACCATCATGCAAACCGGCGTCGAGGTGAAAATTATCATTCTGAACAACCGCTTCCTGGGCATGGTGCGGCAATGGCAGGAGCTTTTCAATGCCCGCCGCTACTCGTTCGTGGATATCCAGAGCCCCGATTACGTGGCCGTGGCCGCCGGCTACCGCATCGCCGGCCGCCGCGTGGAGGCGCGGGAGGAACTGGCCCCCGCGCTACGGCAGATGCTGGCGCACCCCGGCTCCTTCCTGCTGGAGGTGCTGGTGGCGAAGGAAAACAACATCTTTCCGATGGTGCCGCAAGGGTGCAGCGTGGCCGAAATCCGGCTGCGCTGAAGAACGAAAGCATGACGTTCCATTAAGCCAGTCTTCCCCAGAAACCATGTCCCAGCCCCCCGACCGCCAGGAATACAACATCACGGCCTACACCGAAAACCAGGTGGGACTGCTCAACCGCATTGCCATCATTTTCTCGCGCCGCAAAATCAACATTGAGAGCCTCAACGTGTCGCCTTCCGAAATCGAAGGCATCCACCGTTTCAACATCGTCATCACCGAAACGGAGGAAGTGGTAAGCAAGCTGGCCCGCCAGATTGAGAAGCAGGTGGAAGTGCTGAAAGTGTACTACAACACCAACGCCGACGTGATTTGGCAGGAAATGGCGCTCTACAAAGTGCCGACTGATGTCATTGCCGAAAAAGCCTCTGTAGAGCGCCTGCTGCGCGAAAACGGGGCCCGCGCCGTGGTCATTCGCAAGGATTACACGGTATTTGAAACCACCGGCCACCGCGAGGAAACCGACGCGCTGATTAAGGTTTTGCAGCCTTATG
The DNA here is from genome assembly GCF_038448715.1 of Hymenobacter segetis. GTDB lineage: Bacteria > Bacteroidota > Bacteroidia > Cytophagales > Hymenobacteraceae > Hymenobacter > Hymenobacter segetis. Next base: position 8,633 of record NZ_JBCEVZ010000093.1, read on the forward strand.
GGCTCATCGAATTCGTGCGCAGCGCCCGCATTGCCATCATCAAAGCCAGTGACGGCTTCAACCACAAGCTGCGCGAATTTGAGCGCCGCGAGCCCGGCGAGGACGTGGCCGAAAACGAGTTTCTGAATAACCGCGACGCGGTGTTTACGATGTGATGTAGCGTGGACTCTGCGAGTCCGCGCATCGAACGAAAATCTTTCAACCCATGCGCGGACTCGCAGAGTCCACGCTACAATCCAAACCCCCAATTCTCATGGCACAAATCAATTTCGGCGGCGTAGACGAAACCGTAATCACCCGCGACGAATTCCCCCTCGCAAAGGCGCTGGAATACCTCAAGGACGACACCATTGCCGTAATCGGTTACGGCGTGCAGGGGCCGGGCCAGGCTCTGAATATGCGCGACAACGGCTTCAACGTGATTGTGGGCCAGCGCCAGGGCACGCCGTCTTGGGACCGCGCCATCAAGGACGGCTGGGTGGAGGGCGAAACGCTGTTTTCGCTGGAAGAAGCGGCTGAAAAAGGCACCATTGTGTGCAATCTGCTGAGCGACGCCGGCCAGATTGCGCTGTGGCCCATGCTGAAGGAGCGCCTCACGCCGGGCAAAACGCTGTACTTCTCGCACGGCTTCGGCATCACTTTTAATGACCAGACCAACATCATCCCGCCTGCCGATGTGGATGTAATTCTGGTGGCGCCCAAGGGCAGCGGCACCAGTCTGCGTCGCCTGTTCTTGGCTGGTGGCGGGCTGAATTCGTCCTTCGCCGTGTTCCAGGATGCCACGGGCAAAGCGTGGGAAAAAGCCATTGCCATGGGCATCGGCGTGGGCTCGGGCTACCTGTTCGAAACCGACTTCAAGAAGGAAGTGTACTCCGACCTCACCGGCGAGCGCGGCGTGCTAATGGGCGCCCTGGCTGGCATCATCGAAGCCCAGTACCAGGTGCTGCGCCAGCGCGGCCACTCGCCCTCCGAGGCCTTCAACGAAACCGTGGAAGAGCTCACCCAAAGCCTCGTGCCGCTGGTGGGCGAAAACGGCATGGACTGGATGTTTGCCAACTGCTCCGTAACCGCCCAGCGCGGTGCGCTGGACTGGAAAGGTCGCTTCCGCGAAGCCACCCTACCGGTGCTCAATGAGTTGTACGACAGCGTGGCCAGCGGCGCGGAAGCCCGCCGCACCATCGAGCGCGGTACCACGCCCAACTACCGCAAAGAGCTTGAGGCGGAGCTGAAGGAGGTGCGTGAGTCGGAGCTGTGGGCCACGGGCGCGACGGTGCGCCAGCTGCGCTCCAAAGCAGCTGAAAAGGTGGAAGCCTGAACGATGTAGAGACGCGACACTTCGCGTCTCAGCGTTGAACAACCCGGCAGAACGACCAGCAATGAACGTCATGCTGAGCGTAGCCGAAGCATCTCGCGTGCCACCACTAATCCTGACGATTGGATTACTACCCCACGCGAGATGCTTCGGCTACGCTCAGCATGACGTTCTTTTTTATACCAACGATTCTACAAAATTCCATGCCCAACGCCACCACCGTCCAACCCGCCGTGCTGCTCAAAAACGTGGAGCGGGCGGCGCGCAATCTCAAGCACGTCATCTACAAAACGCCGCTGCTGCAAAACCACGGCCTTTCGCGCCTCTACAGCGCCACGGTGCTGCTCAAGCGCGAGGATTTGCAGGTGGTGCGCTCCTACAAAATCCGTGGGGCTTACCACAAGATGAGCACGCTGCCGCCTATCATCGGCGAGCGGGAAATAGTGTGCGCCAGCGCCGGCAACCACGCCCAGGGCGTGGCCTACGCCTGCCAGCTGCTGGGGCTGAAAGGCTACATCTTCATGCCTGCCCAAACGCCGGCCCAGAAGGTGGACAAGGTGCGGCTGTTTGGGAAGGAATTCGTGGAGGTCGTCCTAGTCGGGGCCAGTTTCGACGATTCATTTCGCGCCGCCAAAGAGTTCAGCGACGAGCGGGGCAGCACGTTCATTCACCCCTTCGATGATATGGCCATTGTGGAAGGGCAGGCCACCGTAGGCCTGGAGATTCTGAAGGCCGCTACCGTGGCTATTGACTACTGCTTCATGCCCATCGGCGGGGGCGGGCTGGCCTCGGGTGTGGGCAGCATGTTTCGGCTGCTGAGCCCAAATACCAAGCTCATCGGCGTGCAGCCGTTGGGTGCGCCGTCGATGCACAATGCCATCCGGAACCAGCAGCACGCGGCGCTGGCCAGTATCGACAGTTTCGTGGATGGCGCGGCGGTGAAATGTCCCGGCCAACTCACGTACGGACTGTGCCGGGAATTGCTGGATGAAGTGGTGCTGGTACCGGAGGGCCAGATTTGCCTCGATTTGCTGCAGATGTACAACGAGGAAGGCATTGTACTGGAGCCAGCAGGCACGCTCACCATCTCGGCCCTGCACCAGTTCGCCGACCGCATCGGGGGCAAAACGGTGGTATGCATAGTGAGCGGCTCCAACAACGACATCACCCGCATGGAGGACATCAAGGAGCGGGCCGCCAAGTACCAGGGGCTGAAACACTACTTCATGGTGACGTTCAACCAAGCCCCCGGCGCGTTACGTCGCTTCGTGAATAATGTGCTGCACGAGGGCGACGACATCATTCACTTCCAGTACATCAAGAAAAACAACAAGGAAAAAGGGCCGGTTTTCGTTGGCATCGAAGTGAAGCAGCCGCACGATGTGGAAGACATAAAAGCCCGGATGTGGGAGCAGGGCTTCGCTTTTGAATACCTGAACGGCCAGCCCGATTTTCTGGCGCTGCTGGTTTAAACCGTGTGCAGAATGACGTAGAGTGAAACGCTCGAAATCACCCCCCACAGCAGCACGCCCAGCAAATACGGCTTAGCGCCCACCGAGCGCAGCGTGGCCGCCGATAGCCCAGCCCCGATGAAGAACAGCGTGACCGTGAGGCCGATTTTGGCCAGCGCCACCAGTACTGGCCCCAGCGGGTGCAGGGCGGGCACGTAGGTGTTCAGCAGCATAGCCGCGATGAAGCCGAAGATGAAGTATGGAATCTTAATTTTGACACCTTTCTGCTTAAAAATGAGCGCGGTGCCGATGCTGACCGGGATAATCCAGAGGGCACGGGCCAGCTTCACGGTAGTGGCTACTTGCAGGGCCTGGTCGCCGTAAACCTTGGCCGCTCCTACCACCGACGAGGTATCGTGGATGGCAATGGCGCACCACAGGCCGAACTGTTGCTGCGTCATGGCCAAGGCGTGGCCGATGGGCGGAAACGCAAACAACGCAATGGCATTGAGCACGAACACCGTGCCCAGCGCCACCGACATTTCTTCATCCTTGGCCCGAATGACCGGTCCCACCGCCGCGATGGCGCTGCCCCCACAAATGGCAGTACCACAGGAAATAAGGTGCGTAACGTGGCGGCCCAGCCCCAGCCAGCGCCCCGCGAAATAACCCAGAATGAGCGTGCCGAAAATGGACGCCACCGTGAACAGAATGCCCGCCCGCCCGGCCTGCACCGCCGCGTGGGCATTCATGCCGAAGCCCAGGCCCACCACCGAGTATTGCAGCAGCTTGGCAGTGGCCATTTTGGTCTGGCTGGCGAAGGGGTTGCCCAGCGTTTGGGCCAGTACCAGGCCCAGCGCCAGCGCCACCGGCGGCGAGGCCCACGGCGTGAGGCAGAACACCAGCAGCAGCCCAAATACCACCTGCCGACCCGTAATCGGGTAGCCCAGCACCTGATGGGGCGTGTGAAAATGCCGGAAAATTCCAGTGGTATGGGCCGGGCCGGCGGGGGCCGGCGCGGTGGGTGGCAACAGGGTGGGATGGGCCATGAGGCAGGAGAGTGAGTGCCTCAAATTTACGGCGACGCCTGCGGTAGGGGTAATCGAAAAAGTTTATTCCAAATTACCAATAGTTATAATGAAGACTTCAACTGCTGCTGGGCGAAGCTGAGAAACCGCTGCGCCGCGCGTGGTAATTGCTTGCCCTGCACCCACACGGCCTCAAACTGCCGGGGCAGGTACAAGCCCTCAATGGGCACGATTTCGAGGCGGCTGGCAGTGAGTTCGCGGGCCAGTGCCCGGCGCGAGACGAAGCCCAGCGCCTCCGGCGCGGCTTCGAGGTAGCCTTTGATTGACTCGGTATTATCAAAGTAAAAGGCCACTTGCAGGGCATTAAGCTTGATTTTTAATTCCCGCAGGGCAAATTCCAGCACTTCGAGCGTACCCGAGCCGCGCTCGCGCAGCACCAGCGGGTGGGCCAGGGCCTCGGCCAGCGGCAGGGGCGTGGTGGGTGGGCCGGTGGGGGTGGCGCGGCGCACGGCCACCAGCTCATCAGGCAGCAGCAATTCGTAGTGCAGGTCGCGGCTGCGGGAGCGGCCTTCCACAAAGCCCAGGTCGAGGTCACCGCGCAGCAGGGCTTCGGCAATGTGCTCGGAATTGGCGTTGGCTAGGGTGAGCTGCACGTTGGGGTGGCGGGCCTGAAAGGCGGGCAGCACGCCCGGCAGCACGTACTGGCAGAGGGTGGTGCTGGCCCCCAGGCGCAGGCGTCCGGCGGCTTCGTCGGGGTCGCGCAGGGTCAGGAGCTGGTCGTCGAGCTGCTGGGCAGAGGCGGCCACAGCCTCAGCGTGGCTCTGGAGCAGGCGGCCGGCTTCGGTGAGGGCCACGCGGTTGCCACGCCGCTCCAGCAGGCGCTGGCCGTAGTGCTTTTCCAGCTCGTGGATGTGCTTGGTGACGGCTGGCTGCGTGACGAACAGCTCCTGGGCCGCTTTGGTGAAGCTCAGGTGCCGGGCCACGGCCTGGAACACGCGAAGGCGAAAATCAGACATGGCCCAAAGTACGCGCTGACCGCTTTCAAACGCACAAAAAAAGCCCCGACCAGAATTGGCCGGGGCTTTTTTTGTGGAAAGGAAAGGGCAAATTATTCCACGCTCAGCGGGCGGCTCAGGGCTACGCCGTCCACGGTCAGGCGGCAGGTGTAGAGGCCGGGGGCCAGCTTGGCGGCGTTCAGCTCGGCGGTGAACTGGCCGGCGGCACGCGTTTCGCCATCAATCAGCTGGGCCACGCGGCGGCCGAGGTTATCAAACACGGCCAGGCTAACCACCGACTGCTTTTGCAGGCTGAACGGCAGCTGCGTAACGCCCGACGTAGGATTAGGATACACCGGGGCGAAGGCGGCCGACGTGGTTTGCACCGTGCGGGTGGCGGTGGGGACATAACCCACCAGGCTCGGGCCGAAAAAGTCGTCGAGGTACACTTTGCGGCGGGCCGTGGTGTTGGGGGCAATCAGCAGCACAATCTCGTTCAGGCCGGTGTTGGGCGTGGCGCTGGGCGCGTTCACGAAGTTGAAGCTGAGGGTTTCCCAGGCGTTGGTGGCCGTGGTGGTGGCGGTGTACTCCGAGTTGCGGCCGGCCGGGTAGTTGGTGGCGCCGGCTACCGTCGAGTCCTGCAGCGTAATCTGATAAACCACGCCCGGCGCAACGCTGAACACCTTCAGGGTCATGTGCAGGGTGTTGTTTTTGAAGTTGGTGACATCGGCAATGGCCGCGCCGCGGGGCTGCATCACGAAAGAGTCGTATTGCTGAGTCGAGCGCGTGTAGCGGGCCACGTGGGCGCTGGTATTGCCGGTGCTCACCGAGTTGTTCAGCGTGTCAATCTTGAGGCCGCCGGCCGTTTTGTAGGCGATGTACTTGATGGCGCGGATGCCCTCGTAGTTGTCATACAGCTGGCGCACGGCCAGGTTGCTCGGCGGGGCCACGGCCAGCAGCTCCGGGCCCATGATGTCGTCGAGGTAGTAAGTGCTGGCGTTGTTGGAGTTGGGAGCCACCTGAAACAGCATCTGGTCGATATCAGCCGACGTTACCGTGGCATCGAAGTTGCCGCTGGCCGCCGCGCTGGGCGTGAAGGTGAGGGTTTCCCAGGCGTTGGCCACCGTAGTAACGGCCGTGTACTCGGTGCCAAACTTGCCGGCCGGATAAGGCAGCGTGTTCGATTTGGTGCTGTTTTGCAGCACCGCGCCCACCGTCACGCCCGCTGCCGGGCTGCGGAACTTGATGCTGATGCGCTTGGCACCGCCCGTGGCGTAGGCGGCCACGTCGGCCATGCGGGCATTGTTGGGCTTCACCACCAGCACGGCGTATTGGGCACTAGCCTGGCGGGCGTAGGAGGCGCAGGTGCTGCTGCTGTTCACGGCGGTGCTGCCGGGGTTGGGCGCGTTCTGCACCAGCGTGCCTTCCACCACGGGATACGACACGATGCGCGTCGTCTCGAAGTTGTCGTACAGGGTCTGGGCCGAAGCCGCCTGGGTTGCGCCGGTAGCTAAAGCAGCGGCGCACAGGATTTTGGTAAAGTTGTTCATGTGGGAATTGGTGAGGTTGTGAAAAAAACTTGGGATTGGGTCTGATTGATTATTCCTTTTTCATCTGGTAGAAGCGCACGTAGTCCACCACCATCTGCTGCGGGAAAGCGGCTTCGTCGATGCCTTTCTGGCCGCCCCACTCGCCGCCCACTGCAATATTGAGCAGCAGGTGGAAGGGCTGGTCCCAGGGCCAGGTTTCCCAGCCGGTGCCCTCGTTGCGGTGGGCGAAGTAGATTTGGCCATCCACCTGCGCCGTGATGGTTTCGGGCGTCCATTCCACCGAGTAGGTGTGGAAGGCGCTGATGGCATCGGGCAGCTTCGTGATGCCGGTTTTCTGGGTGTTGATGCGGAAGTAGTAGGCCTTGCAGTGGGTGGTGGCGTGCACCACGTTGGGGTCGTAGCCCACGTGCTCCATGATGTCAATTTCGCCGTTATCGGGCCAGCCTTTGTTGCCGTAGGGGTTCTTGTCGGGCAGCATCCAGATGGCGGGCCAGGTGCCGCGCCCGCCGGGCAGCTTGGCCCTAATCTCGAACCGGCCATACAACTGGCTGCCGCCCTTGCCGCGCGATACCAGCCGGGCCGAGGTGTAGCCATTGCCGGCCACCAGCGCCTCCTTGCGGGCCTCAATGATGAGGTGGCCGCCCTCCACGCGGGCGTTTTCGCGGCGCTTTTTCGTGTAGTACTGCTCCTCCTTGTTGCCCCAGCCGCTGCCGCCCACGTCGTAAGTCCACTTCGTGGAATCGGGTAGGCCAGCGTAGTTGAACTCGTCGCTCCAGGCCAGCTTGGTGAAGGTGTAGCGCGGCGGGGCCACGGCC
>NZ_JBCEVZ010000094.1:0-15638 GCF_038448715.1 Hymenobacter segetis
TCCTGGACGTTCTACTACTCCGGCTTAATACCCGTCATTCTGCCCCAGCGTAGCCATACCATTCAGGTCAATAGACGTTTGCGGGATGGGCAGCAGCAGCTTTTTGGTGGTGAGGCCGGAAACCGGGGCGGGGTTCAGGCGCGTCACGCGGTCGATGAGCGTGCCGGTGCGCAGCAGCGTGAGGCGGCGCTGCTCCTCCCCTATCAACTCGCGGGCGCGCTCGTCGAGGATGAAATCGAGCGTCATCTGGGCGGCGGTGACCGGAGTAGCCTGGGCGCGGGTGCGCAGCTCGTTGATGCTGATGGCGGCATCAGTCGTCTTGCCCTGCTTCACCTGGGCTTCGGCCAGCAGCAGGTAGGTTTCGCCCAGGCGCATCATGGGCAAGTCTTTGATGGTGCCGAACCCGAAGGTATCGGTGGGGTCAAACTGGTTCCACTTGGTGGTGTAGGGCGTGATGAAGAAGATGGTATCCGAGCCGGTGAGGCCGGTGACGCGCTGGCCGAATTTGGCCGGCACGGCGGGGTTGTTATAGTAGAAGCGGCGCTTGATGTTGTACTTCGAGTTGCGCATGTCGGGGCCGTTGTTGTACAGGCGGTAATCGACCCAGTTGCTGAGGCGCAGGCGGCCCAGGCCACGCCCGCCCAGGGAGTCGACCAGCAGCATGCCGTTCACGTTGTAATAGGCCGGCACCCACACGCGGCGCTGCTGGGCGCTGGTGGTGCCGCCGGGTATCAGCAGCTGCTGCTCAATGCCCCAAATCAACTCGGTATTCCCTTGGTTGCGGCGTTGGTTGCCGATGATGAACATATCGGAAAAGTAGTCGCCGGGCTGGGTCGATTTCACCCCGTAGCGGGCCTTAATCAGGCTATACTGGCCGCCGCTGATAACCTCTTTAAGCTGCGTTTCGGCCAGCGAGGCCTGGTTGGTGCGCAGGTACACTTCGCCGAGCAATTGCTGGGCCGCGCCCTTCGTGATGCGGCCCGAAGCCGCCTTGCTGGCCAGAAACAGCTTGGGAATGGCCGTGGTCAAATCATTGATGATAAACGTATTCACCGCTGCAATGGGCGTGCGAGTGAAGTCGGTGCGCGGCGTAGTCACGGGCGTCTCAATCAGCGGCACGTCGCCCCAGAGCGTCACCAGGAAGTTGTAGGCGTAGGCGCGGTAGAAGCGGGCCTCGCCGCTGATGCGGTCCTTGTAGCCCTGGCGCAGGGTGGCCGGTGCAGCAGCCGCCCCCTGAATAATCTGGTTGCAGTTGTTGATGGTGCGGTAGGCCCAGCTCCACATCACGGCAGCGGCCTGGTCCTGCGAGTTCAGCAGGGTGTAGTTGTAGTAGGGAATCTCGGCGCCCTGCACCTGGCCGGGAATGGCCACGTCGGTGCCGAGCTGCATCATGCCCAGCAGCCCTTGCTCATCAGAGCGGGTGTACTGCTCGCGCACCACGGATTGCAGACCGGCCATGGCGGCCTCAAAGCCCAGCGAATCGGTCAGCACCGTTTGGGGCGTGTAGAGCGACTTGGGGGCTTCGTCGAGGAAATCTTTCTTACAGGAGCTCAGCAGCTGGGCGGCTGCCAGCAGGGCCAGGCCCATTAATCCAATGCGTTTCATATATCAGGAGCGGTAAGGCGGGTGGGATGGGATTACAACGTCAGGTTCAGGCCGAACACGAAGGTTCTGAGCTGCGGGAAGTTGGGGTTCGAGCCGGTGCCGGGGTTGCCAAGGGTAGTCAGGTTGTCCACGTTGCCGGAGCCGTTGCCCAGGGTGTAGCCCTGCTCGGGGTCCCAGCCCACCCACTTGGTCCAGGTGTAGAGGTTGCGGCCGCTCACGTACACGGACACGCCGCCCATTTTCAGGCGCTCGGTCAGCGACGTGGGCAGCGAGTAGCTCAGCGTCACGTCTTTGAGACGGGTGTAGCTGGCGTTGCTGGGGTACTGGTAGCCGCGGTTGTTGTAGAAGTTCAGGCCGGGACGGTCCTGGCTGGCGTTCTGGGGCGTCCAGTAGCCCACTTCCTGCGGCGTGTTGAGGCGGCCGCCCAGGTCCACGAAGTTCAGGATGCCGTTGTTTTTCAGGATGCCCTGGGCCGTTTGCAGGAACACGCGCAGGCTCAGGCCCTTGTAGGTAAAGGTGTTGGTGAGGCCGGCCGTGTAGTCGGGCAGCGTCGAGCCCTGGTATTCGCGGTCGGCGGTGTCAATTTTCTTGTCGCCGTTCAGGTCCGCGAATTTTAGGTCGCCGGGCTTGGCCCCGGGGTCCTGCTGCGAGGGGTCTTCGCCCACCTGCCACACGCCAATCTTGCGGTAATCATAGATGGCGCCCAGCGGCCGGCCCAGAAAGCGGCGGTTGCCGATATCGTCGGTGCTGGTGTAGCCCAGCTCCAGCAGGCGGTTGCGGTTGGCCGAGATGTTGAAGGCCGACGACCAGCTAAAATCCGCTTTCTGAATATTCACCGTATTCAGGGTCAGTTCGATGCCCTTATTCTGCACCCGGCCAATGTTGTCGAGAATGGAGGTGTAGCCCGAGATAACCGGAATCTGGCGGGCCAGCAGCAGGTCCTTGGTGGTGGCATCGTAGTATTCGAGGCTACCCGTGATGCGGTTTTTCAGCAGGCCAAAGTCGATGGCGTAGTTGGCGCTGGTGGTTTGCTCCCACTTCAGGTTGGCGTTGCCGATGTTGTTGGCCCGCACGCCCACCGCCGACACGCCGCCGTAGGCGTAGTTCAGCAAGGCCCCGCCCGTAATGGTCTGGTAAGGGTTGATGCCTTCGTTGCCGGTGGTGCCGTACGAAAAGCGCAGCTTCAGCACGTTCAGAATGGAATTATCCTTCAAAAACGCTTCGTTGGCCACGTTCCAGCCCACTGCCACCGAGGGAAAAACAGCGTATTTATCCGCGTTAGCACCGAATACCGAGGAGCCGTCGCGCCGGGCCGTGGCCGTGAACAGGTAGCGGCTGTCATAGGAATAGTTGACGCGGGCCATCTGCGATTCCAGACGGCGCATCTCGCTGTAGGAGCCAAGCGTGGGCGTGTTCGAGCCCGAGCCGATGCTGTTGAACCCAATCTGGTCGTTGATGAAGCCGCTGGCATTTTCCGTAGTCGTGAAGTACTTGTTCTGCTGGGCGCTTTGCACCAGCGTCACGTCAACGTGGTGCTTATCAATGTCTTTATTATAAGACAACACGTTCTCCACCGTGTAGTTGGGCCGCTCCTCGTTCACGAGCGCCGCCGAGCCGCGCAGGTCGCCGCCCTGCCGACCCACGTAGCTGGCGAAGCGGTAGGTGCGGTAGCCGTAGGTCACGTTCAGGCGGTATTTCAGGCCGCTCAGGAAGGTGGGGGCCACCTCCAGGTAGCCCGTGCCGGTGAGCTGGTTCACGCGGCTTTCGCGCGTAGTGGTAGTGCCTATCAGCGGGTTATTGAAGAGCTGCTCGGGCTGCTGCGGGAAAATGGTGTAGGTGCCATCGGGGTTGTACACGTTGCCGTAGGGGCTGGCAATCTGGGCCGAGCTGAGGTTGGCGCGGCCGCCGCCGTCGTCGTTGTTGGCATAGAAGGCCGAGGTGCCCACGCGCAGCCAGTTGGTCAGGTTGGCATCAATGTTCGTCCGGAAGCTGATGCGCTGGTACTGATACCCTTTGATGATGCCCTGCTGCTTGAAATAGTCACCCGACACGAAGTACTTCACGTCGTCGTTGCCGCCCGAAATCGACACGTTGTGGTCCTGGATAAAGCCCTGCTGTTTAATCAGGTCCATCCAATCCACGGTGCGGCCGGCGTTGTAGTTATCTACCTCGCTCAGGTTGGGCACGTGGCCGAAGGTGATGCCCCGCTGCCGGGTAAACTCCTCGTATTTCGCCGCGAATTCGGGCCCGTTCAGCGGGTGCAGCTTGTCCACCATGTACTCCGGCCCGGCGTAGCCCGCGTAGCGAATCTGGGGCTTGCCGGTTTTGCCGCGCTTGGTGGTCACCAGGATAACGCCGTTGGAGCCCTTCGTACCATAAATGGCTGTCGAAGAAGCATCTTTCAGAATCTCAATCGAGGCAATGTCGTTGGTATTGATGTCATTCAGGTTGCCCGCAAACGGCAGCCCGTCCACAATCAGATACGGGTCGGTATTGGCCGTAATCGAACGCACCCCCCGAATCTGGATGCTGGACTGCGAGCCCGGCACCCCCGAGCCGCTCGTGACCTGCACGCCGGCCACCGCGCCTTGCAGGGCCTGGGCCACGTTGGCCACCGGCAGCTTCTCCAGCCGGTCCTGCGGCACCGACACCACCGAGCCCGTCACGTCGGAGCGTTTCTGGGTACCGTAGCCCACCACCACCACTTCGCTCAGGTCCTGGGTATCGGGGGCCAGCTTCACGGTAATCTTCGTTTGGCTGCCCACCACGATTTCCTGCTTCACGTAGCCCACGAAAGAAATGACCAGCGTGGGCGAAGCCGTGCCCTCGGGAATGGCCAGCGTGAAGCCGCCATTGCCGTCGGTGCTGGTGCCGGTGGTCGTGCCTTTCAGCACCACCGTCACGCCGGGCAGGCCCGCGCCCTTCTCATCGAGCACGGTGCCGGAGATGGTGCCCTCGGCCGCCGGCGCGGCCAGCCCGTGGGCCGCCAGCGGAGCCTCGGCCCGGCTGGCAGTGGGTTGGAGCGCGGCGAGGGGCAGCGCTCCACAGAGGAGTAAAAGTTTTGCCTGCATATGATTTAGGGAAAAAGGCAACTGGCGAAGGCTGCCCGGGGTGGGAATTTGTGAGAATCTCAGGAGTTGTTTTCTGAGGTAAAAGTACCGGGCTGTTTAAGCAGAATCCGGGGTGTTTTTAGGCAAAAAAGGGGGTCTAATTGGTCCTCCAAGCCAGACAATCGATTGTGGAAATTCAACCATTGTATTAATAACATGATACTTATATTATTAACAGTAGGGATTGGCCTTCCAGACCGCTGAATTGCGGTCTTCCAAGCTAAGGATTGACGCCCCGTTTTGCACCGGCCGCATCGAACGCGCTCAGGTTCCAGCGGTCGGCCCATTGCAGGCGGGGCTGGTCGCCCTCGAAGCGCAGCGGCAGCCATATGTAGCCGCCGTCGATGGGGTTCTTCGGCGTCCAGCGGTCGGCCATGAAAATGAAGGCATCCTTGCGGCCCGCCACCGGCAGCAGGTAAGTGCTCTGCGAGTGGTAGGTGGAGTCGGCGTCGGGGCCGGTGGCCGGATTGTCCAGCTGCTGCCACGGCCCCCAGATGGACGAGGCCACGAAAGAACGCGCCGCATTGGGCGCCCAGCCGGTGCAACCGGAGGTGATGAGGTAGTACTTGCCGCCGCGCTTGCAGATGGCCGGGGCCTCGTTGTGCCCGGCCGGCGCAATGGTATTCCAGCGTCCCGTGAAGCCCTGGTAATCAGCCGTCAGCTCGGCTACATGCAGCGTCAGGTTTTCTTCGGAGGAATGGATGTTGTAGGCCTTGCCGTCGTCATCCACGAAGATGGTCATGTCGCGGGCCATCTGGCCGGGCTCGAAATCGCGCCGCACAAACAGACCCTCAGCCACGGCTTTTTTCCACTCAGGGGTCCACCCTTTCAGGCTGGCCTCGTTGGGCACGGGCTTTTTCCATTCTGGGTTGAAGCCCAGCGGCCACTGGCCCGCGCCGGGGCGGTAGGAGCGCACGTAGCGGAACGGGCCGGTGGCTTTGTCGCTCACGGCCACGGCGGTGCGGGCGGCGGCGTAGCCCTTGCCTTTCAGCTCCAGGTGGAACCACATCACGTACTTGCCGGTCTGCTTATTGAACACCACCTTGGGCCGCTCGATGATGCTGCCCTGCTCGATTTCGGAGCCCGAGCCGGCGGGCGCCACCGCCAGGGCAATGCCCTCATCGGTCCAGTTGTACAGGTCTTTGGAGGAGTAGCAGTGCACGCCCACCTGGGCGCTATTGCCCTTCGGCCCCACAATCTTGTGTTCGCCAAACAGGTAGTAGCGGCCTTTATCATAGAGCACGCCCGCGCCGTGGGCGTTCAGGTGCGTGCCTTTGTTGTCGGGCCACACCTTGCCCGGCTCGAAAGCCGTGCGCTGCTGCGCCTGAGCCAGGCCGGCCACCGCCAGCAACGCGGTTATCAGGAGAGACTTTTTCATAACTAGAGGCTAGCCGCTGCCGGCTGCAACTCACTGAGGATGGAATAATTGAGAAATGGCAGCGCCGTCTGCCGGGGCTTGAGCAGCTCCAGCACTGTGATTTCATTGGCTCCTTTTTTCAGCCATTCGGCGGGCACGTAGAGGGTTTGCTGCGGGCCGATGGCCCAGTAGCGGCCCAGGTTGTGGCCGTTCACCCACACGCTGCCCTTGCCCCAGCTGCGCAGGTCGAGGTAGGTGTCCACGGGCTGGGCAACGGTGAAGGTGGCCGAGCGCAGCACCGGCCCGCTGCTGGCGGCCGGAGCGGCTGCGGCGGCTTTGGCCACGGCCGGGGCTTGGTCGAAGGGTAGGCCGTACATGCGCCAGTCCTTCAGCTCCTTGCCGTCCAGCTGTACGCTTTTGGTGATGCCTTTGGTATTCTGGAGCAGGTATTCGCCGAAGTTGACGCGGCCCATGTTTTCCACCAGAATATCGAGCTGCGCCGGGCCGGCGGGCAGGGTCAATTTCAGCTGGTCCTGCCGCAGGCGGCGGTCGAGTGTGCCCACGCGCTGGCCGTTCACCATGATTACCGCGTAGTCGCGCAGGTCATTCAGCTTCAGAATTTTGGTGCCGCCGCCGGGCACAGTGGCTCGGTAGAGCACGAAGCCATAGGCCTGTTTCAGGGCCTCAAAGGTGAGGGGCGTGGCGCTGGCTACGGGCGCGGGCAGGCGGTCGAGCAGGCTCACGGCTTTGGTGAGTTGCAGGGCCGGCAGGGCAGCGCTGGGGCGGGCGGCGGGCACGGGCGGCAGCGGCTGCCTGGCGGGCCGATATTTGGCAATCACTTCTCTAAAGGCCAGAAACTTGGGCGTGGCATTGCCAGCTTCATCGAGGGGCGCGTCGTAGTCGTAGCTGCTCACCTGAGGCTCGTAGTGCGAGCTGTCGCCCTTGTAGTTGGCCCCGTTCATGAAGCCGCGCGTGCTGCCGCCATGGAACATGTACATGTTGATGGACATACCGGCTTTCAGCACCGAATCGAGGCCGGGCGTGTACTTGCTGGCGGGCACGGTGTGGTGCGGTGCGCCCCACCAGTCGAACCACGCCGGGTACCATTCGGCCACGTAGTAGGGGCCTTTGCCGCCGTGGTTAGCATTCACCAGCTGCCTGATTTGGCGCGGCTTATCGGTGCCGTTAACGGCGGGTAGCAGGCCGTCGAGGTGGCCGGCAGCCACATCCTTCACGGGGTCGCAGGTGTAGAGCAGGCCATCGAAACCGACTTCCTCAAACATCTTCTTATTCGAGGCCAGGTAGGCTTTGTCCGAGCCGTAGGAGCCGTACTCGTTTTCCACCTGCACCATCAGGATGGGGCCGCCGTGGTTGACTTGCAGCGGGGCCAGCTGCTTGGCCACGGCCTGCAGGTAGCGCCGGTAAGCGGCCACGTACTGCGGCTCCTGGCTGCGCACTTTCAGGCCGGGCACATTCTGGAGCCAGTAGGGGTAGCCGCCGAATTCCCACTCGGCGCACACGTAGGGGCTGGGGCGCAGCACCACCCAGAGGCCTTCCTCCTGAGCCATCTTCACGAAGGCGGCCACGTCGTTATTGCCCGTGAAGTCATACTTACCCGGCTGGGGCTCGTGCGCGTTCCAGAACACATAGGTGCCTACCGTATTCAGACCCATGGCTTTGGCCATTTTGAGGCGGGCACGCCAGGCCTCGCGGGGAATGCGCGGGTAGTGCAGCTCGCCCGAAATCATCTGAAATGGCTTGCCATCCAGCATGAAATTATCGGCGGAAAGGCCGAAGGTGTGGGCGGCTGGCGGATTGGGTGGCGCACCGGCCAGGCCCAAGCCGGCCACAATCAGCAGGGGCAACAGTTGACGGGAAAACGAGGAAAGGGTGGGCACGTTCGGTATTGTTAATTGGGTAGGCTTTCCGTTTAGAGTAGGGTACGACCCCGCACTCCACATCCCGTATGCTATTGAGCCTTTTAGGGATGATTGCGAAGGCAAAACTACCGGCGGGTTACACGGGTGCCGGGGGGTATTTTCGTTAAAAAGGCGGGTGTAATTGGCTCCCGAACCATAAAAACATACCCTCAGCTTTCCTGGAAAGCACAGGATGCAATCCGATTACAAAACGGTTACCTTGCCGGGCAACTTGGGAGCAGTCTGAGTAAATCAGCCACCCCCTAAGTTGTCCGTTTACAGTTTCCGGCCTCCTTCTTTCTGCATCTAAATCCCACCCAAACATGCAGGCTTCACACGCCCTCAAGTGGGCTTTCCGCTTTCTTTTCTTTCTGCTCTTGGGGATAAGTGCGCAGGCCCAGGACGTAGCGCCCAGCGCCTTCCGCTTCGAGCACCTGACCGTGGACCAGGGCCTGTCGCACTCCGACGGCATGGCCGTGGCTCAGGACCGCGCCGGCTTCATCTGGGTGGGCACCAACCGGGGCATCGACCGCTACGACGGCTACCACCTCAAGCAGTACATGCTGCCCATCAATCCGCACAACGGCGTGTCGGGCAACCGCATCAAGGCCCTGCACGTGGCCCCCGATGGCCGCCTGTGGGCCGGCACCGAGCGTGCCGGCCTGGGCCTCTACGATGCCGCCGCCGACCGTCTGCTGAACTACAACGAGCAGCAGGTACCAGCAGCTTTTCGCCCGCTGATGCAACGCCTGTCGCAGTGCAGCATCGCCGCGCTGGCTTCAGATAAGCAGGGCCGGCTCTGGGCCGGCACTCCCACCGAGGGGCTGTTTATGCTGAATTTTGACCAACAGGGCCACCTCCGCGAACTGCGCCAGGTGCCGCCGCCAGCCAGCAAACCCGCTGAGCAATACAATGTAACCAGCCTGGCCACCGATGCGGAAGGCAAGGTCTGGGTGGGCACCTTCAACCACGGCCTGCGCGTGATTCGGCCTGAAAACCAAGACCTGATGGCTGAGCCCACTGAGCTAAATCAGCCGGTGCGCGTGCTGCACATCGACCACCGCGGCGACCTCTGGATTGGGGCCGACCAGCAGGTGCTGTGGGTGAGCGCGGCCAACCGCCGCACCGTGCGCGAGCTACGCGCCCACCCGCAGCCGCAAACCTACCCTGTTCTGCAAGCCCTGAATCTGGACTCGTTTGGACGGCTTTGGGTAGGCACTATTTATGGCCTGTACGTGTGGGAGGCGGGGGCCGTGACCGGCACGGCCCCGCCGCTGCGCCCCGCCCCCACCCTGCTGCTGCCGCAGGATAATGAGCCTTTCGGCATCAACTCGGAGCGTATTCACCAGATTTTTGAGGACCGCAACCAGATAATGTGGCTGTGTGCATCAGCAGGTGGGCTGAATAAGGTGGACCTGCGGCAGAAGCCGTTTGGGCGGCTGCGCCAGCAGCTGGCAGGCGGCTCCACGCTGGCTAACAACTATATCAACACCGTTTATAAGGAGGAGGGGCGCAACACTCTGTGGTCGGGCACCCGCAACGGGGTGTATGGCTACGACTTAGCCCACCACACCACCCACAGCTACCTCAACCAGCAGTGGGCCGGCGCGACCCGCGGTGTCGATGTGGCCTCCACTTTCCAGACCCGCAACGGCACCCTCTGGTTTGGCACGCGCACCAACGGACTCAGCAGCCTCACGCGCAGCGGCGGCCGCGAAACCCTGCGCACCTACGGCCAGCTGCCCAACGGCCCCGACCTGACCAGCGCCAGCGTGGAGGCCATGGCTGAGGACCGGTTTGGCACGCTGTGGGCGGCCACGTTCACGGCCGGCCTGGTGCGCCTTAGCCCCGAGGGCAAGTTTCTCGGCGCGTACCGCAAGGGCCACAGCGCTTTGCCCACCGACCAGTTTACCTACCTGCTCTACGACCGCCGCCAGGACGTGCTCTGGGCCAGCACCGTGGATGCGGGCCTGCTGAAACTGCGCGTCACGGCTGATTCTTTGGTGCTGCTCAAGCAGTTCAAAGCCACGCCGAGTTCGGCCGACGGCCTGCGTGTGAACTACATATGGCCGCTACTGCTTGATGAGCACGGCACCCTCTGGATTGGCACCATCGGCGGCGGCCTGCACCAGCTCACCGCCGATGCGCGGGGCCGCGAAACGGTGCGCAGCCTCGCCAAGTATCTGCCCGAAACCGACGTGGAAAGCATCCTGGCCGATGATGAGGGTCACCTCTGGATTGGGGGTACCGGCCTCTACCGCTTCACGCCGGCCACCAAAAGCTACCTGCGCTACGACGTGGCCGACGGCCTGCAAAGCAACGCCTTCAAGATTGGGGCCGCCGCCCGGGCGCAGGACGGCACGCTGTATTTCGGGGGCATCAACGGCATCAGCTACTTCCAGCCGCACGCCATTCAGCCCAATCCTTACGCGCCGGTAGTGCAGCTCACGGGCCTGCGCATTGCCAACCAGCCCGTGGCCGTGGGCAAGCCCTTCAACGGCCATATCGTTCTGCCTCAGCCCTTGTCGACTCCCCAAACGGTGACCATCCGGGCTTCGGAGAATGACTTTTCGGTGGAATTTGTGGGGCTGAACTACGCCAACCCGCAGAAAAACCGCTACGCCTACCGGCTGGTGGGCTACAACCCGGATTGGGTGTACCCGGCCCCCGGCCAGCGCACGGCCAGCTTCGCCAACCTGCCGCCGGGCCAGTACACGTTTGAGGTGAAGGCCAGCAACGGCGAGGGCGCGTGGTCGAAAAAAGCCGCCACCATGCAGTTCGATGTGCGCGCACCGTGGTACAAAACCGGCTGGGCGTATGGCCTTTATGCCCTGGTGCTGCTGGGCGGGCTGGCGCTGTACCGCCGCATCGAAATTGCTCAGCAGAAGCTAAAAAACCGGGTGGCGCTGGAGCAGTTTCAGACTGAGAAGGAGAAGGAGCTGACCGGCCTCAAGCTGGGCTTTTTCACCAACGTTTCGCACGAGCTGCGCACGCCGTTAACCCTGATACTGGGGCCGATGGAGGAGATAATGAGCAGCCCCGGCCCGGTGCCCAACCTGCGCGACAAAGTGGGCCTTATGCACAAGCAAACCCGCAAGCTGCTCGACTTGGTAAACCAGCTGCTCGACTTCCGCAAAGTTGAAACCGGCAACGTGCCCCTGCGCGCCAGCTACGCTGATACCGTGCAGTTTATCACCGACCTCTACGCCACCTTCCGCCTCAAGGCCGAGGAGCGGGGCGTACGCTACGTGCTCGACCTGCCCACTGACCCCGTGCCGCTCTACTTCGACCGCAGCAAGCTGGAAATCATCCTTACCAACCTGCTGGCCAACGCTTTCAAGTACACCCGCCCCAACGGCCGGGTGGAACTGGCCGCCACGCCGGTGGGAAACCCCGGTGGCGAGGCTGTGTACACCAAGGGCCGCCTCACGGGCAATTACCTGAAAATCACGGTAGCCGACAACGGCGTGGGCGTCAAATACTACGAGTTGGAGCGCATCTTCGACCCCTATTATCAGGCCTCGCATACCAACACGCTGCGCATGACGGGCACGGGCATCGGCCTGTCATTGGCCCGGCAGTTTGCTGAGCGGCACGGTGGCACGCTCACCGCTTCCAGCGGCGAAGGGCTGGGCACCACGTTTGAGCTACGCCTGCCCTTCGGCCGGCAGCATTTACAACCCGAAGACATTCAGAATGAGGAGACTATGCCGGATGCCAGCCCGGCCGAGTTGGCCCCGTTGCCCGCCGAAATCGAATCCGAAACTGCCCCATTAACTGAGCCGGAGCTAACCGAAATTGAGCCCGCCACCGCCCGCCTGCCGCGCCTACTGGTGGTGGAAGACAACGACGAGCTACGCACCTACCTGCACCAACTGTTTGATAGCGAATACGAAGTCCTGACCGCCGAAGACGGCCTAGAAGGCTGGGACAAGGCCTTGGCCCAGCTACCCGACCTCATCATCTCGGACGTGATGATGCCGCGCAGCGACGGGCTGGAGCTGTGCCAGAAAATCAAGCAGCACCCCAAAACGGCGCACATCCCGGTGCTGCTGCTCACGGCCCGCACAGCCGAAACCCACGAGCTCGAAGGCCTCGGCATGGGGGCCGATGAGTACATGAGCAAGCCCTTCAATCCCAGCATCTTGCAAGCCAAAGCCAGCACTCTGCTGCGCAACCGCCGCAAGCTGCACGAATACTACCAGCGCCACATCCTGTTGGAGCCTACTGAAATTGTGGTGGCCGATGCCGACCGGCAATTTCTGGAACAGGCCATGGCCGTGGTGGAGCAGAACCTCGACAACTCCGAGTTCAGCGTGCAGGTACTGGTGAAGGAAATGGCCATGAGCCAGTCGGTTTTCTACCGCCGCATCAAGAGCATCACAGGCCAGACGGCCGTGGAATTTATCCGCGACGTGCGGATGAAACGCGCCGCCCAACTCCTGGCCCAAACCCAGATGCGTGTGTCAGAAATAGCCTTTGAGGTGGGTATTGAGGACGCGAAGTATTTCCGCAAGGCGTTCCAAAAAATCTATAACGTGTCGCCTTCCGAATATGCCAAGCAGCACCGGCAGGGCCGGGAAGCTGCGTCGGCGGAAGCGGTGGGGTGAGGTGGCGGCGTCAGGGTGCATACCGCATCACGTCCCACTTGATAATCAGCACTCCTCCAAACCCCCAGACGAAAACCGCCCCTCTAATCTCCCAAAACGTCCCCGCCAAATCCCGACGTGGCACCCTAGTATTGCGGTCAGATTTCGCCGCCGCCAAATCCAGCCGGCCTCACTCCCCCGCCCCACCCATATGCTCCTTTCTCTTCGTCCGCTGGCCTGCGGGCTGCTGCTGGCCCTGGGCCTCGGCCGCGCCGGCCACGCCCAAGAAATGACTGCCGCCGACAAGGCCGTTTTCAAGCCCAAGTTCATCAAGCAGCAGTTGCTGAAAGCCACCAAGTGGCAGCTGGCGCACCCCAAGCATAAGGTCACCGACTGGACCAACGGCGCGTTCTACTCCGGCGTGTTTGCTGCGTACCAGACCACCAAGTCGAAGCTGATTCTCGACTCGCTCATGGCCATGGGCGAGCGCACCAAATGGCAGCCCGACCGCCGCTACGACCACGCCGACGACATTGTCATCTGCCAGACCTACCTCAACCTCTACCGCCTGAAAAAGGACCGGCGCATGATTGAGCCCACCCTGGCCGTGGTGGAGAAATTCCGCACCGTGCCTGGCCCGGAAGTGGCGAAAAACGGCATTGCCTGGTGGTGGTGCGACGCCCTTTTTATGGGTCCGCCCGTGCTGGTGAAGCTGGGTTTGCTGGATAACCAGCCCAAATACGTGGCACTGAGCGACACGCTGTATCAGCAAACTTACCGGCGGCTGTTCAACCATCAGGAGCACCTGTTTTCGCGCGATGCCTCTTATCTGTGGAGCGAAGCCGGCGAGGGCAAAAAGGAGAGCAACGGCCAGCGTATTTTCTGGAGCCGGGGCAATGGCTGGGTGATGGGCGGCCTGGTCCAGATTCTCCAGGAATTGCCCGCAAACCACCCCACGCGGCCGTTCTACGTGAATTTGTTCAAAGAAATGAGCGCCCGGCTGGTGCAGCTGCAGCAGCCCGACGGCTTGTGGCGCTCCAGCCTGCTCGACCCGGCCGCCTACCCCGGCGGCGAAACCTCAGGCTCGGGGTTCGACACCTACGCCATGGCCTGGGGCATCAACAACGGCATTCTCGACCAGGCCACCTACCTGCCCGCCGTGCAAAAAGCCTGGGTAGCGCTCAATAAAGTGGTATCGCCCGAAGGCCGCGTGGGCTGGGTGCAGCCCATCGGGGCCGACCCACGCCGCGACTTTTCGGCCGAGAGCTGGGAAGTGTACGGCACCGGGGCCTTCCTGCTGGCCGGCTCGGAAGTTATCAAGCTCAAGCGTTGATTTAGCGCCCTTCCAGCCCTGCTACCTATGAAGCGACGCTCATTTATTACCGGAGTTGGGGCCGGCCTGTCGGCGCTTTCGCTGCCAGCGGTGGCGCGGCCCATCGAGGCCACGCTGCCCCCCAAACCAGTGGCCGACCGCGACTATTGGATGACAATTTTGCTGCGCATCGTAGAGCCGGTTCTGAAAGCCGGCGCCGAAGGCACGCTTAAAACGGCCATGCCCGTGGAATCGGCCGCCGGGCAGCAGGACGGCCGCCGCCGCGTCACGCACCTCGAAGCGCTGGGCCGCACCCTGGCCGGTCTGGCCCCCTGGCTGGAACTGGCCGACGTGCCGGCCGCCGAGCAAGCCCGCCAGCAGCGCGCCGCCGAACAGGCCCGCCAGTCCATCGCCCACGCCGTGGACCCGCAGTCGCCCGGTTTTCTGAACTTTACGCAGGGTGGCCAGCCCGTGGTGGATGCGGCTTTCCTGGCTCACGCGCTACTGCGGGCACCTACGCAGCTATGGGAGAAGCTGCCCGCTGCCACGCAGCAGCAACTGGTGCAGGCACTGCAAAGCAGCCGCGTTATCAAGCCGGTGTATAGCAACTGGCTGCTTTTCAGCGGCATCATTGAGGCGGCATTGCTCAAATTCACGGGCAGCGGCGACCTGATGCGGATGGACTACGCCATCAAGGAGCACCAGACCTGGTACAAGGGCGACGGCACCTACGGCGACGGCCCCGATTTTCACTGGGACTACTACAACAGCTACGTCATCCAGCCCATGCTGCTGGATGTGGTGGGCACGCTGGTAGCGGCCGGCAAGGAAAACAAGGAGCTGCTGGAGCGCCTCCAGGCCCGTGCCCGGCGCTACGCCGCCGTGCAGGAGCGGCTGATTGGCCCCGATGGCTCATTTGCGGCCTTCGGGCGCTCGCTGGCGTACCGCTGCGGGGCCTTTCAACATCTGGCCCAGGTCAGTTTGCAGCAATTATTGCCGGCTGAGCTGCCCGCCGGGCAGGTGCGTAGCGCCCTCACGGCCGTTATTCGCCGCACGATGGAGCCCAAAGGCACGTTCGACGCGCAGGGCTGGCTGCAAATCGGGCTGTGCGGGCACCAGCCGGGCATCGGCGAAACCTACATTTCGACAGGCAGCCTGTACCTATGCACCACCGCCTTTCTGCCGCTGGGGCTGCCTGCGAGCGACCCATTCTGGACCAGCCCGGCGCAAGACTGGACTGCCCGCCAAATCTGGTCGGGCCAGGATGTGAAGACTGACCACGCGCTGTGAGGCCGGCTGGCAAGCACGGTAAGCTCGCGCCATGTCTTTCTACTAAGCCAGCGGCTTCACCAGCTTGATGGGCAGCCGCGCAGTCGTCCCCGGTGCATCCACCAGCAGTACGATGGCCGGTTTATGTTCGGCGTGGGCGTACTGCAACGTCTCGGCCGAGCCGCCGCGGGCCAGCGGGGCAGTCGAATCCAGGTTGAGGGCCGCGTTGTAGTCGGCTTGGGTGCAGGCCACGAGCAGCACGTCACAGGCGTGCACGATGGCGAAGGCCGTTTCGGCAAACCGCTCGTCGCGGTCAGCGCTGGTGCCGACGATGCGCACTTCCTGCACCGTTGGACCTTTCAGGAGGCTTTCTGAGTGGGCCATCCGGGAGCGAACGGCGGGGTCGGTGGCGGCCTCATCGCCCAGGCAGAAGTCGGCGGGCAGGAAGAAACCGGCGGGCGGCGTGGGCAGGAATAT
>NZ_JBCEVZ010000095.1:0-14854 GCF_038448715.1 Hymenobacter segetis
GGCCGTGCGCCGCGTGGGCCCCGGCCTGCTGGTGAGCTTCTCAGACACGGCCGACGAGGAGCGCACCCCCGTGGAGCAGGCCCTGCGCGAAAGCCAGGCCCGCGAGCAGGCCGCCCTGGCCCTGGCCGAGCTGGAGCGCACCCGCTTGCAGGAGCTGTTCACGCAGGCCCCCGTGGCCATTGCCCTGTTTGAAGGCCCCGAGCTGCGCATCACGGTGGCCAACGAGCGCATGGCCGCCCTCTGGGGCCGCCCCCTGGCCGAGGTGCTGGGCCGGCCCCTGCTGGAGGCCGTGCCCGAGCTGCGGGGCCAGGGCTTTGACGAGCAGATGCAGCAGGTGCGCCAGACCCAGGTGCCGGTGAGCGGCATCGAAGCCCCGGCCGAGATGCTCCGCGACGGCCAGCTGCGCACCACCTACTACAACTTCGTGTACCAGCCCCTCTACGATGCCCACGGCACCCTGCGCGGCGTGGTGGACGTGGCCGTGGAAGTAACCGAGCAGGTGCGCACCCGTCGCCTCATCGAGGTGAAAGAGCAGCAAACCAACCAGCTCAACGAGGAGCTGGCCGCCACCAACGAAGAGCTGTACACCGCCCTCCAGGAAATCCGGACCAATAACGAGGAGCTGTTTCGGGCCCAGCAGGCCCTGCACGAGCTCAACCAGGAGCTGGAAGCCCGCGTGGCCGACCGCACGCACGCCCTGAACCAGGCCCTCGTCGACACGGAGCGGCAGCGCGAGCACCTGCGCCGGCAGCAGCACCTCCTGACCCAGGTGCTGAGCCAGGTGCCCGCCTCGGTGGCCACCCTGGAAGGCCCCGAGCACCGCTTCACCTTCTTCAATACCAACTACCAGGCGCTGGTGGGAGGCCGCGCCCGCCTGGGTTGCACGGTGGCCGAAGCCCTGCCCGAAGTGGTGCAGCAGGGCTTTATTGAGCTGCTGAACGACGTGTTTGCCACCGGCAAGCCCTACGTGGGCATCGAATCGTCGGTGCTGCTGTACGATGCCCGCACGGGCCAGCCCCGGCAGCGGTTCATCGACTTCGTGTACCAGCCCCTCACCAACGAGGCCGGCCAGCCCCACGGCATCCTCGCCTTCGTGGTGGACACCACCGACAAGGTGCTCAGCCGCCAGCTGGTGGCCCAGACCAACGAGCACCTCCTCACCGCCAACACCGCCCTCGATACCACCAACCGGCAGCTCACCCGCACCAATGCCGACCTCGACAACTTCGTGTACGCCGCCAGCCACGACCTGCGCCAGCCCATCAACAACCTGGTGGGCCTGTTTGAGGAGTTGCGCCGGGCCGTGTCCTTCGCCGACCCCGCCGAGGAGGAGCTGCTGCTGCCCATGCTGCAACAGGCCCTGCACCAAATCAGCACCACCATCGACGACCTGGCCCTGGTGGGCCAGACGCAGCAAAACGCGGGCCTGCCCACGGAGCCCGTCTCCCTCCCGGACCTGACTCAGGAAGTGCTGCAAACCCTGCAACCCCAGATGCAGGCCGCCCGCGCCCGCGTCACCGTCGACTTTGCCGCCGCGCCCACGGTGGTGTATTCGCGGGCCAACCTGCGCACCATCCTGCTCAACCTGCTCAGCAATTCGCTCAAGTACGCCGACCCCGCCCGACCCTGTCGGGTGCATGTGTCCGTATGGAAAGATGCCGGCCGCCCCGTGCTGCTGGTGGAAGACAATGGCCTGGGCTTTAATATGCACCGCCACCAGGACGAGCTGTTTCAACTCTTCCGCCGCTTCCACACCCACACCGAGGGCACGGGTGTGGGCCTCTACCTCATCAACCGCATCGTGCAGGGCAACGGCGGCCGCATCGAGGTGGAGAGCGAAGTGGGGGAGGGTACCTCGTTCCGGGTGTATTTGTAGGGGGTGGCCAGTTCTGGTGTAGGGGCGGGGCCTGCCCCCGCCCGGCGTTCGCGCCAAAATAACGATTCCGTTCAACGACCGGGCGGGGGCAGGCCCTGCCGGGTACGACCCCGCCCCTACACCGCTTAAATACCTCCTATGAAAGCCTTTATTTTCGACCTCAACGGCACCATGGTGCACGACATGGAGTACCACACCCGCGCCTGGCAGCAGCTCTTCAACGAGGACCTGGGCGGCAGCTTCAGCTGGGACGAGGTGAAGCCCCAGATGTACGGCAAAAACCGCGAGGTACTGGTGCGCGTCTTCGGCCCCGACCGCTTCACGGGGGAGGAAATGGACCGCGTCTCGCTCGAAAAGGAAAAGCGATACCAGCGCGAGTTCCTGCCGCACCTGGCGCTGCTGCCGGGCCTCATGGAGTTTCTGGAAAAGGCCCACCAGCAGGGCATTCCCATGGCCATCGGCTCGGCCGCCATCCCGTTCAACATCGATTTCGTGCTCGATAACCTCAACATCCGGCACTACTTCCAGGCCATCGTGAGCGCCGACGATGTGACGGTGAGCAAGCCCAACCCCGAAGTTTTCCTGCGCTGCGCCGAGCTGCTGGGCGTGCCGCCCGCCGCCTGCCTCGTATTCGAGGACGTACCCAAAGGAGCCGAAGCCGCCCAAAACGCCGGCATGAAAGCCGTGGTGCTCACCACCACCCACCTCGAAGCCGAGTTCGCCCACCTGCCCAACGTGCTGCACTTCGCCCCGGATTTCACGGATGAATTCATGCGCGGCCTGGTGGAATAAGAACGAATAAAAAGGAACGTCATGCAGAGCGCAGCGAAGCATCTTTACCGCAGTAAGTAATTCATTTGATTGAGTTAGTGACTGCGGTAAAGATGCTTCGCTGCGCTCTGCATGACGTTCAAACATGCACGCATCATGTAGCTACGGCAACACCGCCACCCGCACCGCTGACGGATGCCCGGCATCGTGATACAGCTTGATAGTAGCCTTCTGAAAATCCTTCGCCTCAGCCGTGGCAATGGGCACAAAAGTCTGCGGGTTGCGGTCCACCAGCGGGAACCAGGTGCTTTGCACTTGCACCATCATCCGGTGGCCTTTGGCGAAGGTGTGGAGTACATCGGGTAGCTCGTATTTCACTTCGGTGGGCTGGTTGGGCTTGAAGGCCTCGGGCTTGGAGAAGCTGTTGCGGAAGCGGCCGCGCATCACCTCGGCGCGCACCAGGCGCTGGGTGCCGTCGGGCTGCTCGTCGATGACTTTCACGATGAAGTCGGCATCGGTGCCGGAGGTGCTCACCCATAGGTCGGCGGTGAGCGGGCCGGCCAGGGTGAGGTCGTCGGGCAGCGCTTCGGTGTGGAAGGTGAGTACGTCGGGGCGCTTGGCGACGAAGCGCTGGTCCTCAATCATGTATTCGTTGTTGCGCTCGCCGTGAATGCCGTCGGTGTAGGGCACGGGGTTGGCCGGGTCGCTGAGGTATTCGTTGGGTTTCTGGCCGGCAGTAGGAGCAGTGAAGGCCAAATTATTCGTCTGCTGAAAAAACAACGTCCGCGTTTCCGCCTTGGGTGGCCAGGCTGGGTAGGTTTTCCACTCGTTGGTGCCGGTGTTGAACACCGTGGCTTCGGCCGGGTTGAAGGTGCCTTTGTCTTTCAGGTAGAAATTGAAAAACGGCGTTTCGAGCGTCTCGCGGTATGTTTGGGCGGTGTTTGAGCCGAAGCTCAACGGCCCGAATTTGCTCCATTCCGGCCGCGCCCAGGCACCGTGGGTCCAGGGGCCCATCACGAGGCGGTTGGTGGTGCCGGGGTTCTGCTTTTCGATGGCCTTGTAGGTGTTCAATGCGCCGTACAAATCTTCAGCATCGAACCAGCCGCCGACTACCAGCACGGCCGGTTTCACGCCCGTGAGGGCCGTGCGGATGTTGCGGCCTTGCCAGTAGGCGTCGTAGGTTTCGTGCTGCTGGTACTCGTTCCAGATGCGGGCGCGGTTGTTGAAATACTTCGGTCCGTTGGCGTTTTTGATGGGGCCGAGGTCGAGGAAAAACTTGTAGGCGTCCTTCGTCTCAAACTTGAACAGCGGCTCATAATTCGCCACCGGCTTGGGGCGCGGCACGTCGAAATAGTTGGTGAATTCAAAATTATCAAGCAGGAAAAACGCGCCCTTGTGCCGGGCATCGTCGCCGATAAACTCGTCCGTGACCGGGGCCTGGGGCGACACCGCTTTCAGGGCCGGGTGGGCGTTAGGCAGGGCAGCCGACGCGTAGAAACCTGGGTAGCTGATGCCCATCATGCCCACGCGGCCGTTGTTGTTGGGCACGTTTTTCAGCAGCCACTCAATGGTATCGTAGGTGTCGGTGCTTTCATCGTGGGGCGCGGGCTGACCGGCCACCGCTTTCGCGCCCAAGGCCGGCGTCATTTCCTCAAACTGGCCCTCGCTCATGTACCGCCCGCGCACATCCTGATACACGAAAATGTACTTCTCCTGTGACAGCTCCCGGCTGGGGCCGGGGCCACGCAGGCGGTACTTGCTTTCCCCATACGGCCCAGCCGAATAGGGTGTGCGTGTCATCAAAAATGGGTAAGGCGTGGCCGTAGAGGCATCTTTCGGTACGTAGATGACGGTGTAGAGCTTCACGCCGTCGCGCATGGTAATCTGCCGGTCGAGCTTGGTGTAGTTCGCTTTGACGAAGGCGGAATCCTGGGCGCGGGGTGGGGCCTGGGCCTGGGCGGCGGGAATGGCGGTGAGCAGGAGGAAGGCGAGGAACAGGCGGGACATGATGATAGGGTATTGGGTGCGTGGCAAAGAACGGTAAGCGGAGAGCGAACCGAAAGAACGTCATGCTGAGCGCAGCCGAAGCATCTCGCGTGTGGTAGTAACTCAATCGTCTGGTTTACTTCGGCACGCGAGATGCTTCGACTGCGCTCAGCATGACGTTCTTTTCTTTAGCCCAATGGCTCACCGCAGCATCCGCACCGTGGTGTCGAGGCGCTGGGTGCGGAGGTAGCCGCGGTACTGCTCCTGCAGGCGGGTCATGGCGTCGCGGTGCTCGTCGCGCTGGAACAGGCGGACCTTGTATTTCTCGCCGGGGGCCGTGCGGCGCAGGTTCACGTAGGTGAGCTTGCCAGAAGTGGATTTGCTCACCGTTTCGCCGTTCTGGATGCGCTCCACGCGCTTGTCGTTGTTGCCGAACAGGGCTTGCAGGGGCTTGAGGCCGATGTAGAGGTTGGTGGCCCCGTCCAGTCCATAATGGCCGCTCACTTCGAGGTTGCTCAGGTTGCTGTTCAGATGCAGGCCGGGGATGATAATCTGGCCCTGTGCCAGCACGAATTCGGCCCGCACGGGCTCGAAGTACAGGTGCCCGGTGCGCTCGGATTTCATGAATTTTAAGGCCTCCATCAACGCTTCCACGTTGATGAGCTCCAGGTCGCGGACATCGGTTTTGAGGTAGCCGGCGGTTTGGGCCAGGCCAGGCAGGAAGGTGGGGCCGAGGTCGGTGCGGATATCGGCCACGCCCCGCAGGCTGCCCCGGATGTTATCACCGCCCAACACGTTCAGGCCCATGCTGGTGGCGGCGGAGAACAGGCCCGGCAGCTCAATGTCTTCCAGCCGCACCTGTAGCTGGGTGGGGTGGTGGGCGCGGTTGGCGGTGCTGCGCATATAGCCGCTCAGGCTAATATGGCCCTGCAAGCCATCGAACGAGCAGTTATCAAGCCGGGCCTCGCCATCGAGCAAGTGCGAAACCAGCCGGAACCGGCCGCCGCGCAGCGCGCCATAGTGTACATTTTCGGCTTCCACGCGCAGCACGGCGCTCAGCACCCCGTTGGAAAAGAGGGAAGGGTTGCCGGGCAGTCGCCGGCGCTCGGCGCGGCGCTCGGCCCGACGTTCGGCGCGGGCCAGGGTGCGGGCGGTGGGCACCGTGTCGGTATGGGCGGTGAGGCTGGCGATGAGGCCCAGCAGGCGTTGCACGTCGAGGTTGCCGTAGCGCAGGGTCAGGTCGGCATCGGCGGCGGTTAGGTGCAGGCCCTCCACCTGGGCCGTGCCCGAGGCTTCGCCGTGGCCGCCTTCGGGTGTGAGGAAGCGCAGATAGGGCATTCGCAGGGTGGGGCCGCTTTTTTCCAGCTGCAGGCTCACACGGCGCATGGTTTCATCTTCGGGCAGGTCCACGCGGTCGATTTCGAGGGTGAGCTGGCCGTTGGCCGATAGCAACAGGTCGCGCAGGGCAGGGCTGGCCGCGCCGCCTTTTCGCCGGGTGGCGCGTTTGGGCCGGGCTGCCTCGGGGGCGGGACGGTTCAGGCGCGCCAGAAACTGCTGGTAGTTGAGGGTGGCGAAATGCACGCCCACGCGGTACTGCACGGGGGCCACGCGGTTGTCGGGGTCGGTGGGCCACTGCACTTCGCCGCGCACGTCGCCACCCCACACGCGCCCGGCCAGGTGCTGGAGCTGCACGCGCTGTCCGTCGTGCCGAATGGTCACGGCCAGGTCGCTGAGGGTATCGGTGGCCAGCAGCAGGCGCTGGCAGCGCAGGCTCACATCGAGCAGCAGGCCCGGCGGAATAAGGGCGCTGCCCAGGGTGGCGGCCAGCTGGGCCTTGTCGCGGGGCGTGCGGTTAGGCTTGGGCAGGCTGGTGGGCGCAAAGCCTTCGCCGTTAGCGCGGGGCACGGGCTGCATAAGCGTCCGCAGCTGGGGCACCCGCAGCTCATCCACCGCAAACTGCCCGCTGATACTGGCCCTGGACAGCTGGCCATTGAGGTAGCCCAGCAAATCGACCGTAGTAGCCGAGGCCTTGAAGCGCATCCTGTTAAGCACCCCGGAGGCATTGGCCAGGTGCCAGAGGCTGTCGCGCAGGCCCACTTGCACGTCCAGGTCCGAGATGTCGGCTCCGCGCGCCGGTAGCACCAGCGAGGCCCGATGCAGCGTGACCGTGCCGCGCAGCGACATCGGCCGCTGGGGCGTTTTGGGGGCAGGGCGGTCGGCGCGGGGCGGGAGCAGGCCGCGCAGGTGCACGTCGATATCGGCGGTGCCGCCCCGCGCCTGCCAGCGGTTGGATGCCAGTAAGGCCCCTAGCTCGGTCAGTTCGGTGCTGCCCCGGAAATGGCCATTGAGGAAGGGGCGGCGGAAGTTGCGCAGCGTGAGGGCCACGTCGAGCTGGCCAGCGGCCGAATACACCCGGCAGCGGCGCAGCGTGAGCACCGTGGAGCGGATATTATGCTGGGGGCCATTGTCATAAGTGCCCACCAAATCCCACCGGCGGATGTGGCGGGCGGGCTCGGGCCATTGCAGGCTGGCCCCGCGCAGCCCGAAGGTGAGCACGTTGCGCGGCGTCACCTTCGGCCCGCTCAAGCCCGTGATGGTGTAGTGAATGTGGGCCTTGCTGGGGCTGGTGGTGCCAGCCAGGTAGGGCTCCAGGCGCGGGGGCAGGGCGGCGTGCAGCACGTCCACGAGGGGCTGGTTGCCCACGAAGCGCAGCGCCATCATCGTGCCGGCGGGCTGGTCGGCGGCCACGGTATGGGTGCCGCTCACCCGGATGGTGTCGCCGTTGAGGGTGGCGCGGGTGCGGTATATCAGGCCCTGGCGGTTCTCAAACGTGTATTTGTAGTTCACCCAAGCCGTCACGGGCTCGCGCTCAAACAGGGTGCCGGCGCGGGTGCGCAGGTAGCTCAATTCGCCATCCAAGGTGCCGGACACGCGCAATATGCCGCCCCGCAGCCGCCCCTGCAGCCGCGCCTGCCGCACCTGCACTCCGAAAGCTCCCCGTGAATACCCGTTGTGCGAGCTGAACCGGAAGTTGTTCACCACCAATTCGTCCAGCTTCAGGTTGAGCTTGGGGGTGTTGCCGGTGCCTTTACGGCGCTTGCCACGCAGGCCCCAGGAGCGGCCCAGCGAATCGACCCGTTCCTGAAAATCAACATCATCTATTTCGACCCGGGCCACCTCGACCCGGCCGCGCAGCAAACTCAGCAGCTCCACCCGCAAATCGACCCGGCCGATGCTGAGCACCGGCACCGATTTCTGAAACGAGGTATCGGTAAGAGCGAGGTGCTGGATGGAGGCCGTGAGGTGCGGGAAATCGCGCCAGGGCGACATCTCGACCCGAAACGGGGCCAGCACCAGCTCCGAATTCTGCGTTAGACCCTTGCGCACTTTTTGGGCCACCACGCGGCGGCCGTATTCACTCCCAAGCAGCCAGACGGCCATTACTGCACCCAGTACGGCCAGCAGCAGCACCAGTGCCAATACTCGTCGCAGGGTGAAAAATCTCATAGAATGCCGGGTGCGCGGCGGGGCTGCCGCGAGCTAAGGAGCCAATGTAGGCCAGCATACGGGAAAGTTGCTTCCGCGTATGCTGGCCCGGCCCGAAAGGAGGGGGCTTATTCTTCGGTCGGCACCACGGCGTCGGCGTGGGTGGTGGCTTCGTAGGTGTCGGCGTATTTGAAATCTTCCAGCCAATAGGCCGAGCTTACCACGTCGAAGGTGATGGAATTATCCGTCTTTTCCTTCTCAGTTAATTGCCAGAGCATCGACTTGGCTTCCTCGAATTTATCGCCCTCCACCTGCGACGAAAACAGGCGGTTTATCAGCGCGTTATCTGGCAGTCCGGGCGCGAGCAGGCGCACCAGCGGCGCGGACGGCTCCTCGGCGAATACGGCCAAATCGGCGGGGTTTTCGGCCGTCACTTTCACCTGGAATTCCACGGCCTTGGTGGCCGGGAAGGTGCCGTTGTAGGCATCGTGCAGCAGTTGTGTGGCTTGGTAGAAGCCCTTGTGCAGCGGCAGCTCGGGGTTTTCTTCCCAGAGCTTTTCGGTGAGCATCTGGTGGGCCAGGTTTTCAACCTGACCGGCGTTCAACTCTTCGGGGTACAAGTAGCCCAGCACCACTTCGGCCGCCTCGCGCGGCTCCAAATCGGTGAAGGACATGAGGCACATTTCTTTCAGCTCAGCTTCGCTGATGGCGTCCGGGTTGTCGTAATTCATCTTAACCAGTAAGGCCTTGTAATCGGAGTTTTGCCAGGTGTTGGGCAGCTCGGTGAGGGTGGCGAAGGTGAGGCGCTCAACGGTGAATTTGGGGGTGGGGGTCAGCATATAATTTCAGTAAGAAAGGCAGCGCGGGGCCGCCGGTACGGTTGGGTTTACGCACGGCGGCGGCAAACAACCGGAAACAATGGAATTCAGGAATTATACAGAACGTTATGCTGAGCGGAGTCGAAGCATCTCTACTGCGAGAGTAAATCAATTACTTCCCCGGTAGAGATGCTTCGACTTCGCTCAGCATGACGTTCTTCTAAAAACCCAGTTCCTCAGCTGGCCACCGGCAGCGTAAACAGGAACCGGCTGCCCGCCGCCGGCTGGCTTTCCACCCACAGCTGCCCGCCCTGCGCCCCGATGAACTCGCGGGAGATGCTGAGTCCCAGCCCCGAGCTGCCGTGCCCGCCCTGGCCCGGCACGCCCGCAAAGCGCTGGAAAATGCGCTTGTGGTACTCGGCCGGAATGCCGGGGCCGCAGTCTTCCACGCTCACGCGCACCATCTCGCCCCAGGGCAGTGCCCGGATGATGAGCGGGCACCCCGTGGGCGAGTAGCGGATGGCGTTGGAAAGCAGGTTGATGAGCACCCAGGTGGTTTTTTCCACGTCGCCGTGCACGGCCGGCAGGGCCTCGGGCAGCTGGAGGTCGAGCTGGATTTGCTTGTCGTGGAGCTGTGGGTGCACCGTCTGGGTGGCGTAGCGGATAACCTCGGCCAGGTGCATGGGCTGCACGTTGAGCTTGATGCCCGCGCCAGCGTCGAGGCGCGATACTTCGATGAGCTGGCCCACCATGTTGAGCAGACGCTGGGTTTCCTCGCCGATGCCGGTGGCCAGGGTCTGGCGCTCGGCGTCGGTGGTGCGGGGGTTCTGCAACAGCATCAGGCTGAGCTTGATGCTGGCCAGCGGGGTTTTCAGCTCGTGCGAGATGGTGGCTAGGAACGTCGACTTCACTTCATCGAGCTTCTTGAAATCGGACACATTGCGCAGGCAGAAAATGTGGCCGCCCGACACCGTTTTGCCGCCCGGCCCGGCCGCCATTTCAATCGGGCTGATGCTGAGCTGGTAGTGCGGCGCGTCGCCCTTGTGCGGGAACGTGAACACGGGGTCGGGCACGGCGTCGCCGGCCAGGTTGGCCTCGGCCAGCGGAATGAGCAGGTCGCGCAGCAGCTCGTTGGTGGCGGCCACGGCTTGCGCCGATTTGCCCAGCAGCTGGGTTTGGGGCAGGCCCAGCAGGTCGCAGGCCACGGGGTTGGCCAGCACGATGGTGCCGTGCTCATCGAGCAGCAGCAGGCCCTCGTCGAGGCTGCGCACGAGGCTTTCCATGCGGTTGCGCTCCGTGAAAAGCTCGGCCAGGGTGGCGCGGCGCTCGTCCTGGGCTTGGCTTAGCACTAGGTTCACGGCGGCGGCCACGGTGCCCACTTCGTCGCGCTTGCCTACTGCTACGCGGGTGGCGGGGCCGGGGCCGGCCACCCGCTCCATGTCGGCGGTGAGACGGTGCAGCGGGCGCACCACAATGCGCGGCAGCCGCACCATCATGGTGATGCCCACCGCCGTGCCGGCCGCCAGAAAGGCCAGCACCGCAAAGCGGGCCGTGTTGAAATCGGCCTGCTCGATGCCGTGCGCGCCGTTTTCGAGGTAGCGGATGGTGAGGAAGGCGTAGCCGCCCAGCCCCAGCAGGAGCAACAGCAGCAGAAAAACGCTGAGGCGGATTTTTAGTTTGAGGGACATGACGGAGCAAAGTAAGCGGACGTGCTAAGGTCTTCGCTATGCCCAGGATGGCAAACGCTTAAAAACCGAATGAACGCGGCCCCGGCCGGGCAGCAATCGGGCGGCGGCACTTGTTTGCCAAAAGCCCGGCCGTATCTTGGGCTGCCACCCCCGGAGTTGCTGCTACCGCTAGCGGCCCCGGTCTTCCGCCACCTTTCCCCCTCTGGCCATGCCCGCTGCTCCCCACTCTGATACCGATTGGGCCGCGCTGGTGGCCGCCGAACGCACCCGCCGCGAGCAGGCCGAAGCCGCCCTGGCCGTTGCCCACGCCCAGGCCGCCGCTCTCGAAGGGCAGCTGGCGGCGGCGGCCGTGAGCGCCCAGCGTTACCAAACCCAGCTCATGGCCTTGGTCCAGCACCTGCCGGCTGGCCTGGTGCTGGTCGACCACGAAGGCCAGATTCAGTTTATCAATCAGCAGTTCCGGGACTTGTTTGGCCTGCCGCCGGTGGCGGGGCCGCTGGAAGGCGGGCCGCCGATTCCGCCCTCGGCCGTTTTTATCGGCAATGCGTTTGCCGACCCGGCCGCCTTCGCGGCGCGGGCCAGGGAGTTGAATGCGGCGGGACAAACCACGCTACAGGAGGAATTTCGATTGGCCGACGGGCGCGTAGTTGAGCTCGATTATCTGGTGCTGGACACCGTGCGGGCCGGCCGCCTGATTTGCTACCGCGACGTGACCGAGCGCCACCAGCGCGATGCCGAGATTCGGACGCTTTCCTTCATTCCGCAGCAAAACCCGAACCCCATTCTGCGCCTGACGGCCACGGGCGAAGTAATTTATAATAACCCCGCCGCTCAGCCCCTGCTGCAAACCCTGGCGGCCGACGCGTCGGGTGATTTTCAGCCGCTGCTGCACGCACTAGTGCAGGCGGCGCTGCGCACCCCGGCGCAGCAGCAGCAGGAATTGACCGTGGCCGGGCAGCACTACCTGTGCACGGCGGTGGCCGTACCGGGCGAAAAATACGTTACCCTCTACCTCACCGACATCACGGCGCGGCAGCAGGCCGGGCAGCAGCTGGCCGAGCAGCGCACCTTCTACGAGAGCATTCTGGAGCAGGTGCCCACGGCCGTGGCCGTGTTCGATACCCTGCACCGCTACCTGTTTGTGAACCCCGTGGTGGAGCCCGACCCGGTCCTGCGCGCCTGGATGCTGGGCCAGACCAGCGAGGCGGCCAGCGCGCAGCGGGGCCGGCCGGCGGCCATCATCGCGCAGCGCACGGCGGCGTTTGCCAAAGCCCTGCACACGTGGGCCGAAGTAACCTGGGAAGAAACCTACCCCGGCCCGCGGTACCTGCAGCGCAGCTACCGGCCCGTGCAGGGACCCGACGGCACGCCGTTGGTCATCGCCTCGGGCACTGACATTACGGCCAGCAAGCAGGCCGAGCAGGAAATAGCCCGGCAGCAGGAATTCTACGAATCCATCCTGAACCTGCTGCCCGTGGATGTGGCCGTGTTCGATGCCGAGCACCGCTTTCTGTTCGTCAATCCCTCGTCGGTATCGGACCCGGAAGTGCGCCGGCAAATCATCGGCCTCACCAACGACGAGTATTTTGCCTTGCGCCAGCAGCGGCACCCCACCGGCGTGGTGCAGCAGCGCAACCAGTATTTCGACCTGGCCGTGCGCACCGGCAAGGACGTGATTTGGGAGGAGATGCGCACCGGCCGCAACCAGCGCCCCCAGCTGATGCTGCGCCATCTGCGGCCCGTGTTCGGGGCCGATGGGGCCCTGCGCCTGGTGGTGGGCTCGGGCATCGACATCACGGCCCGCTACCAGGCCGAAAAGCTGCAGAATGAGGTGCAAACCATGCTGCAGGAGCAGCAGGACTTTATCCGGCAGATTGTGGATACCCTGCCCAACGTGATTTACTTGGTGAGTGCGGAGGGGGGCGTTTCGTTTTTCAATAAAGCCTACGATGAGGCGACGCGGCTCGCCCAACACCAGCAGCCCGATGTGGCCAACCCGGTGGTGCTGAAAGAACGGGACCAGGTGCTCGGCCTCAACCAGCAGGTGCAGGCCACGCAGCAGGCCCTGACCGTGGACTTGCCCTTCACCCAGACTTCGGGCGAAATCCGGTATTTCCAGATGCACAAGCGGCCCATGCTCCGGGCCGATGGCCAGGTCGATATCCTCACCATCAGCACCGACGTGACGGCCGTGCGGCAGGCCAGCCACGAGCTGGAGCGCCGCGAAAAGCAGTACCACGACCTGGTGCACTACTCGCAGGCCCTGATTTGCACCCACGACCTCGGCGGCAAGCTCCTCTCCGTGAACCCGGCCATTGAGCGGCTGATGGGCGTGCCGGCCTCGGAGCTGGTGGGCCGCGACATCCGCGAAGTGCTGCCGCCCGAGCACCTGGCCACCCTGCAAGCCTACCTCGATGGCGACGAAGCCAGCCTGCCCCAGCCCCGCGTGATAAGCGTTATCAACAAGGCCGGCGAGCGGCGCTACCTCAACTACTACACCTATAAAGTGACGCAGGAGGGCTACCCGCCCTACGTGGTGGCCTCGGGCTACGACGTGACGCCCGGCGTGCTGGCCCAGCGCGCCCTGCAACAGGCCAAGCAGGAGGCCGAAGAAAATGCCCATGCCAAGGAAGCTTTCCTGGCCCGCATGAGCCACGAAATCCGCACGCCCCTCAACGGCATGCTGGGCATGGCGGCCCTGCTGCGCAAAACGGCCCTTACCGCGCCGCAGCTCGACTACCTGGGCACCATGCAGGAGGCCGGCCAGCACCTGCTGGCCCTGGTGAACGACGTGCTGGACATGGCCAAAATCACCACCCGGCATCTGGAGCTCAACCACGGCCCCTTCGATGTGGCCGTGACCCTGCAAGGGGCCGCCCAGATGGTGGCCACCCTGGCCGCGCAAAAAGGCTTGGAGCTCCAGATTGAGCCGCCCGCCGTGCCCCGCGTGGTGGGCGATGCCTACCGCCTGCACCAGGTATTGCTCAATTTGCTGTCGAATGCTATCAAATTCACCGAGCGGGGCCACATCCGGCTGGGAGCCGAGGTGCGGCACGATACCCCGCAGGAGCTCGTGCTGCGCTTTTGGGTGGAGGATACCGGCATCGGTATCGACCCCGCCGAACAGGCGCACATCTTCGACGCCTTCAGCCAGGCCAGCGCCGAAACCAGCCTGCGCTTCGGCGGCACGGGGCTGGGCCTGGCCATCAGCCAGCAGCTGGTGGAGCAGATGGGCGGCACCCTGCGCCTGAGCAGCGCCCCCGACGCGGGCACCACGTTCTCGTTCCAATTGACGCTGCCCCGCGCCCCGGAGCTGGCCGTGCTGCTGGCCCCCGCGCCCCCCGATGCCTCCTACGAAGCCCTGCGCGGCCTGCGCGTGCTGCTGGCCGAAGACAACCTGGTGAACCAGCGCATTGCCATCGTCGTGCTCGAATACTGGGGCGTGCAGGTGCACGCCGTGGCCAACGGCGTCGAGGCCCTGGCCCAGCTGCAAACCCAGCCCTTCGATGTGGCCCTGCTCGATATCCGCATGCCGGGCCTGAACGGGGTCGAAGTCACCCAGGCCATCCGCCGCCACCCCGACGCGGCCCGCGCCAACCTGCCCATCATCGCCCTCACCGCCAATGCCTTTGCGGCCGACCGCGCCGCCTACCTGGCCGCCGGCATGAATGCCTGCCTCACCAAGCCCTACGAGGAAACTGCCCTCTGCCAGCTCCTGCTGGATTTGACGGTGGGGTAATTAAGCCATTTGCATATCCAATTAAGCTGTTTGCATGAGCAAATGGTCTGTTTGGACATGCAAATGGTCCGTCTGTATGAGCAAATGGTCTATTTGTACATACAAACAGTCCGATTGGATATGCAAATGGTCCATTTGTATATGCAAACAGCTTGATTGGATATGCAAATGGCTTGATTGGATATGCAAATGGCTTGATTGGATATGCAAATGGCTTGATTGGATATGCAAATGGCTTGATTGTACATGCAAACAGTTCAATTGCATGAGCAAATGGTCCATTCGTACATGCAAATAGTTCGATTGGATGTGCAAATGGCATTAGGGTAGGGTGCGGGGCTTGCCCCCGCCCGTCGTTGAACGGTGTCGTCGAAACAGTACAGTACAGACGGCGGGCGGGGGCAAGCCCCGCACCCTACGCCAGCCCGTATTCTTCCAGCTTGCGGTACAGCGT
The DNA here is from genome assembly GCF_038448715.1 of Hymenobacter segetis. GTDB lineage: Bacteria > Bacteroidota > Bacteroidia > Cytophagales > Hymenobacteraceae > Hymenobacter > Hymenobacter segetis. The sequence goes on from NZ_JBCEVZ010000095.1 coordinate 14,819, forward strand.
GGTCAGCCCAATGCCCAGCCGCTTGGCTACGTCCGG
>NZ_JBCEVZ010000096.1:0-14668 GCF_038448715.1 Hymenobacter segetis
AGCCAGGACAGCGTGGCCTTGCGCTCGGCGGGCCTCACGGCGGCAACGCGCTTCTCGCGCCTCGTGGTGTCGGATGGCTCCACACCGGCCAGTGGCACTACTACCACGGCCTATTCGGCCACGCGCGGCCAGGCGTTCGCACCGAATGCGGACGGCAGCGGCTGGCCCTCGGCCGCTCCTTCGGCCGGCCCGGGCTCCGCGCCCCGGCGCAGCCATTATGAGCAGTTTGCGGTGACGGCCGCGGCCGCTACGCGCATCGACTCCCTGCTGTTCACCGCCGCGGCTACCAGCTCGCCCGGCGGCCGGGTGGCGGTGATGTACTCGCTCAGCAACTTCACGGCCGACTCGTCCACCTTCACCGGGGGCAAGGGGCCGGCCTACGCGGGCTACACCTCGGGCACCCTGGTGGTGCCCGCCTCCAGTGGCGGCGTGCTACCTGCCACGGCCGACGGCTCGTTTCCGGCCACCGGCACTACCAGCACGGCGGCGGCCATCGTGCCGCAGTTTGTGAGCGCCAATGGCAACAACGGCACCTTCCGCTTCGCCCTCAACAACGCTACCGGCGTGGTGCTGCCGGCCGGCGGCACGCTCACCGTGCGTCTGTATTTCACCGTCAACAACTCGGCCGCCGGCCGCTACATTCTGCTGCGCGACGTGACCCTGAAGGGCCAGGCCGGCACGGCTACCGCCGCCGCCGCCGCCGCCGCCCGCCCGCAAACCAACCTCGTGGCCTACCCCAATCCGGTGGCCGATAACCTGACGATTCAGCACCCGGCCGCGCCGGCTGGTGGCCGCGTGACGCTGTACTCGATTACCGGCCAGCAGGTGGCTACGATGGCGGCGCAGCCCGGCACGGCTCGCACGGCCTTGGCTTTAGGCCAGCTGGCCAGCGGCATCTACCTGGCCGAATACACGGATGGCCAGCAGCGCATCACGACGAAAGTGGTGAAGCAGTAGTGGCTGCTAGCAGTCGGTCAGTTAAACCAGAAGGTCATGCTTCGACTGCGCGGATGCCGCGCGGTAAGCATAACCTTCTGGTTTATTCTGTCTCCTCCCAATGCAAAAACGCATGCTCACCAGCGGCCTGTTTCTGCAATGCAGCGGCTGGTTGCTGCGGGTGCAAAGCTGCCGCTCTACACTGGCCTGATACCGGATTTGCAACCCAGCAATATACCGTAAACCCAGCCCCGGGCGGCCGACGGCTTACCCTGCACCATCAATGTGGTAATGCCTGCGCTATGGTTTTTCGGCGCTTGCGCACTTGGCTGCCACGGCTCCGACATCAACAAAAAAGCAGGGCAAGACAACCGAGCACCTGCTAAGCTGGCTAGTCCCCAGTAAATGATTTGATTAACAGCCCTTCGTTGAGACAAAGGAGTACGAAGCAGTTTAAGTTATCGGGGCTTTTCAGCTTTGTTTTATGCAAGCGAATCGATGTAGTTCGGAATTAACCGAGCGACAATGGCAGCGGTTGGCACCGCTGCTGGTCGTGCGGCGCACGAGCAAGTGGCCGTTGCAGGCGGTGGTCAACGGCATTTTCTACGTGCTCAAGAACGGGTGCGTCTGTCGCGATGTCCCCGCCGACTTGCTGCCCTGACCCACGGTGTACTCCTTTTCACGAAGTGGACGGCCGACGGCACTTGGGCGCGGGTCAGCGGCGGCTTAACTATCGAGGCCCACGAGCGCGAAAAAAAAAGCGCGCAGCCCACGGTGGCCATCCTCGACAGCCAAAGTGTGAAAAACACGACCCCCAGCACAGCCCGCGTGGGCGACGACGCGGGCAAGCACATCAAGGGCCGCAAGCGGTTTTTTCTGGTGGACACGACCGTCCACCTGCTGGTCGGTTGGGTAGTGGTGGCGGCCTGTCATGCCGGAGCTACCACCGCCCGCCTGTGGGATGTGCTGCCGGCCGGCAATGAGTTGCTGGACCGATTGCAGACCGTGTTCGTGGATGGCGGCTTCGACCACCGCTTCCGCCTGCACCTGGCCCGGCATGGCGTACCGGCCCAAGTGCCCAGCGACATAGTGGCCGACAACGGCCGCTTTTTCATCCACGCCAACGCTGGGTCGTCGAGTGCAGCATCCGCCTGGGCCGCGGCCAATCGCCGCCTGGCCAAAGACTACGAGCGCAAAACCACCCATGCCAATGCGTGGCTGTATCTGGCTAATATCCGACGATTGTCCAAGCGAACTTAAACAGCTTCTAAAGAAGTCCTACTTAAAATTGAGCCGTGGCTTCGGGCTGGGACCCTAGGCATGGCGGCGGGTATGGTAGTTGACTATCTGGGAGATGGCTGGGCGGCTCACGCCAAACCGATTGGCGAGTGCCTGGCACGTTGTTCCCTGGGCCGCCAATAGCCGCACCTCCACGACCTGGACGGTGGTGAGCCGGCTGTTGCCGTGGCGCTCGCCGCGCAGGTGCAGACGTGGGGCCACGTCCGCGTCCTCCACCTCGCACGGGTCTACCCATTGTAGGTTCTCGGCGTGCAGGTTCAGGGGGTTGCCATCGCGGGGCAGCACGAAGGTGAAACGCACCTGGGCCGGAGGCGGCAAAAAGTGCTGGGCCACGAGGCGATTGATGCCCACCCGCATAATGCCCAATTCGTTGCTCAGAGCTACTGCGGGGTACCGCCGGGGTGCCAACACGCGCAATAGACGCGTTCGGGCCGCTTGTTTGTAGCGGGTGCTGACCACCTTGCCGTGGGATGATACCAGGTAGCGGCCATCGAACCCAGCCACGGGCACCCATTGCTCGCCCGTGGGCACGGGCACCAGGGTATGGGCAGGCAGGCAGTGCCCGTTGTCTAGCTCTGCCGAGCCGTCGGGCCAGACCTCTACCACGATGGCGTGTGCGGGGGCGAAACTGGGGTGCACGACCGTATCACCGGTGCGCACCAAATCGTGAGGAGTAAACATGATACGGCGATGGTGTTGACTTAGCTCCGGCCATCCAATATGATGAGCATAGTCCTGCAACGAGAACGCGCTGGCAAAGGGCGATATCCGGTGAACATACTTGGCGTGGGGACGCAAAGAACTTCGGCAAATACGTCAGCGGACATCAGGCAAACCATTCGCATTTGTCAATGCCCTTCGTGCGGTCAGTAAGATTCTCATAGCTTGCCTAAGCATCCCCCAAACGTGCTGATATCCCAACAAAGCCCCACCAGAATCTGGTGAGGCTTTGTCAATGAACACCTGGACGGATGCTGGATTACCTGGCCAGTAATCTGCCGGGATATTAGCGTCTGGTCATAATCCGGGTCTTGCCTTGCCTTATTTGACGATGGTTAGCCGTTGAACTAAGGTCTGGCCGGCGCTTTCGTATCGACAGAGGTAAATGCCAGTGGGCAGCCCTTCCGCGTTTAGCGGGAGTGAATAGTCATGGTCGGCTTCCGCCACTCCATCGAAGAGGGTGGTTACAACCCGTCCCTGGCCATCGTAGAGGCGAACCTGGGTCGGGGCCGTCTCCACCTGGCGGAAACGAATGGTTGTGCTGGTGCTGAGCGGATTGGGATATGCTTCCAGAACCGGGGCCTGCAACAAGTCAGCGGGGCGGGCGTCAGGGGCATTAGAGCCAGCATTTCGGTTCAATGGCCCTACGCAGGCACCAAGCTTATCGCCGGGGTGTCCGTTGAGGTGGGCGGGCACGGCACTGGCGGCGATGCAGATTTCGTTGCCGTTGTGGCACACGATAACCTTTTCGTTTTTATTGCCGCAGCGCACGTCCAGCACGTTCACGGTGATGGTGCTCGTAGCCGCTGTGCAGCCATTGGCATCCGTGGCGGTGAGGGTGTAAGTCGTTGTTGCGGTGGGGCTGGCGGTAACGGTGCTGCCCGTGGTACGGCTCAGCCCCGTGGCCGGGGCCCAGGTGTAGGAATACCCGCCCACGCCCCCGGTAGCGGCGGCCTGAAGCGTCAGGCTCTGGGTGCCATAGCCGCGGTAGATGGTGCGCGACTGAGCCCCGCCGAAAGTGGTGAGCGGGCTGGCGCTGGCCGTAGCCACAATGGCCGGGGCCTGCGTGAGCGTAATGGTGCGAAGCACCTGGGTGCCGTTGGCGTCGGTGATGGTAACGGTGTAGGTGCCAGCGGCCAGTGCTTTCACCGTGGCCATCGTCTGGCCGTTGCTCCACAGGTAGCGGTATGGCTGGCAGCCGCCACTCACGCTGACCGTGGCAGTGCCGGTGCGGCCCCCAAAGCAGCTCACGTTGTAACCGGTGGAGGAGTCGTCATGGCTGCCGCAGCTGCCGTGGTCGTCATCATCTCCACCCTGCCCGAAGGTGGGGCTGCTGACACTGGCAAGCATCGGCCAGCCCAGCACCGTTACCCGGAACGACCGGATGGTGCGGTTGCCCGCGAGGTCGGTAGCCGTCAGGACAACCGTCGTCACGCCCACCGGGAAGACTGAACCGCTCTGATGCGAGGAGGTCAGGGTGGCGCTACAGTTGTCGGCAATCAGCGGATTGGTCCAGCGCACAATGGCCGAGCAATTGTTGATTATCGCCATAGTGGAGATGCTAGCCGGCAGCTTGGTCATGGTTGGGGCAATGGTGTCGGCCACAGTTACCACCACGGAGCTGCTGGCCACATTCCCGTGCGTATCGGTGACGGTTACATTCACGTTGTTCGCACCCAGATTGGCGCAGCCAAAAGAGGTAGTACCCACCGAAACGGAGGCCACACCGCAGGCATCCGAGGAACCATTGTTCACCTGCGCGGCGGTCAGGCTGGCCTGGCCAGCGGCATTGAGGTAAACCGTAACAGGGCGCGTGCGCACCGTGGGCGCTACACCATCTACCACGGTGGCCGTGGCGGTGGCCGTGTTTACGTTGCCATTCATGTCAGTCACGGTCAGCGTCACGGGATTGGGGCCAATGTTCGAGCAAGTGAATGCACTAGGCGAAACTTCCACTGAAGCAATGCCGCAGGCATCGGATGAGCCATTATTTACTTGGGCAGCCGTGATGCTGGCGTTGCCAGTAGCATCGAGCTGCACGGTCACGTTCTGGGCCACGGCGGTGGGAGCCGTTGCGTCGGTCACCGTCACGGTCTGAGTAGCAGTGGCCACGTTGCCGGAGGCATCGGTCGCCGTCCAGGTTACGGTAGTCAGGCCTTTGGGAAAAATGGCCGGGGCGTTGTTGGTGACCACGGCACCGGCGCAATTATCGCCGGCAACGGCACTGCCCAACGCGACCCCCGATGCCGAGCACTGGCCTGAGTCGGTGGTGGCGGCTACAGCCGCCGGGGCGGCGATGGTGGGTAGTTGGGTATCCACCACGGTTACAGTGGCGGGCATGGAGGAGCTATGGCCGGCGGCATCGGTCGCCGTCAGGGTCACCGTGTTCGGGCCCAGATTGGCGCAGTCGAAAGCCGTGCGGTCGAGGGCCAGGGCGAAGGTGCAGTTGTCGGTGCTGCCGTTGTCCACGTCGGCGGGTGCCAGGGTCACGGTGCCGGCGGCGTTCAGCGGCAGCGTAATGTTCCGGGTCAGGACCGTCGGGGCCACATCGTCTTGCTGGCTCAGGGTGTAGGTAGCCGTGGCCGAGCAATTGTTGGCATCGGTGGCGGTCACGGAGTATGTACCTGCGGGCACGCCCGCCAGGTCCTGGGTGGTGGCGCCGTTGCTCCAGAGGTAGGTAATCGGGGTCACGCCGTTGCTCACCATCAGGTCCAGCGCGCCGTCGCTGCCGCCGGGGCAGGCTATGGGGGTGGGCGAAGCGGTTAGTTGTAGGTTGCAGCAGCTGGCTACTACCACGTTCAGCGTCACGGTGGTCACGCCGGTGGGGCTGCCGTTGTCGGTGGCCGTGAGCACCAGCGGGTGAGAGCCCGCGTTGCAGGCACTGCCCGTTATCACAATGTGCGCGCTGGCCGTGGTGCCGTTGGTAGTGGTCACGGTGGTGTTGCACAGGCCGCCCGTGTTCACGGCCACGGTCACGGTCTGGTTCACTTCCGGGCCCAGAAACTGGGGGTCCAGCGTCACGGTCTGGCCACAGGCCACGTTCACGGTGTTGTTGAGCGGCAGGTTGTTGGCCGAGGGCGGGACATTGCCCTCATTGCTCACGTTGACCCCAAAGCATTGGCCGTCGAGGTAGTTCACCCCGTCGTACGCGCCGCCGGGTCCATCGTAATCCGAGTTGTTGAGGTTGAAGCGCCCCACCTGAATATAGTCCACGTTGTTGCCGTTGTTGGCCCCTACCGTAGACGGTACCCCCAAAAATCCGCTGGCCCCACCCGATGCCGAGCCGGTAGTCCACTGCATGTCGTCGTAGCGCAGGCTTACGTTCTGGCCCGGCCCGAGCAACACGTCGGTGTCAGAGCCGATGATGGCCTGGAACGTATTCAGCTTGTCGGCCATGTTGCCGTAGTAGCCCACGTTGTCCCAAGTCACAATCAGGTTGGTGGCGCTGAGCTTGTAGTGAATCTGCCCGCTGGCGGGGTTGCGCGTATCCACGTCGGCCCAAAAAGGTGCTACCATAGGCACCACCGACGGAAAACCCGACGACGAAAACCGGCTATAAGGCCCCGCAAACGTCAGGTTGCCGTTCGTATTAATCCACGCCTGGTTGTAGACGGTGCCGTACAAGTGAAAGTCGAAGGGCAGCGCAATGGGACCAAAGGACCCGTCGTCGTTGCGGGGCAGCGTAGTGTACGAATCGTCAAAAGGAATGAAGCAGCCGGCGCTGGTCCGGTTTGCCTGGCTCCTGGGCTTGCCGGTTGCCGGGGTGGCCTTGGTTGCGCCGGTTCCGCGGTGGCCGGCCGTCGCGGTCGCAACCTTGGCGGCGTCATACCCTGGGGTACCAGAAGGGTCCGAGACCGTTTGGCCTGCACCGGTCAGCGCGCCGAAAAGCAGCAGCACCAATAGCGCTGCAACGTGTAGTACGGTTTTTTTCATGGGCACCAGAAGCAATGATGGGGTTGGGAATTCTGAATCTTGATATTGCTGGCAATGCCCGCTCAAAGTAGCTTGTCAGCTAACTGACCCGCAAAACCCGGCTGGGATAAGGCCACGCCCGGTCTGGCCGGGTGTTGCGGCCGGCTTTTGGCAGCCGCAACACCCGGCCAGACCGGGCGGAACTACTCGCGTACCAGCCGGATGGTCCGGCGCACGGCACCTTGCTGCACCTGCACCAGGTAGATGCCCGGAAGCAAGCCATTGGCTTCGGCCAGCGGGAGTGAGTTGCTGCCGGCTACCAGCAGGAGCTGATGCTCGGCTACTTTATGCCCCAAGGCATCCGTCAGGCGCAGGGTGACTGGGCCTTCCTGTGCACCGTCGATGCGCAGGCTGCACGGCGACTGCGAGGGCGATGGATAGGCTTGCACCCGCAGCCCCAGGCCCGCTACCGGGGCAGTGGCCAGGGTGCGCACCGGCGAATAATGCCGGGAGCTATCCGCATCCACCTGCGCCAGTCGGTAGTAGATGACCGCCGCCGGGGAATGGTTCAGGCGTGCATCGGCCCAGGTATAGGCCTGCGCCATGCTGGTGCTGCCGTGGCCGCGTACTTTCCCAATCGTGCTGTACCGGGAGCCATCGGTGCTGCTCTGGACCGCGAAATAGGCGTTATTCAGTTCCGATGCGGTGGTCCAGCGCAGGAGGGCATTGTCGTCCCGGCGCTCGGCCGTGAAGCTTGTGAGCTGCACCGGCAGGGGCGTGGCCACCGAAGAAGTGGTGACGATGTTGTTGGTTAGCGTAATGGCGCCTGCTCGGGTGAGGCCCCGGCCCTGGAGCGTGGCATTGGTCAGTAAGTTGATGCCGCCATTGCCAAGAATAATGCCTTTGAAGGCCGCATTAGCCCCGATATCAACTTGCCCGTTCACCACCCAATAAACGTTTTCCCACGCCGTGGAATTGATGAGTCGCACGTTGGAGGCGGCCGCAACGGAAAGCGGGCCATCAATTTTAATGATAAATACGGCGTTGGGGTTACCCTCTCCGTCCAGGTTCATATTGCCTGCTAGGGCAGTGGCGGCACCGATGCGGTAGGTTCCAGCGGTAAGCACCTGGCCGCTGCCTAAGGGGGTCGTGAGCACGTTCCCGGAAGCAAAGTCTGCCAAATAAGCGTAAGCGCCGTCTACATCTTTGGCAGCATCCTCAGAAATCAGGTCTACGACGTGGCTGGTGCCCGTCAGGACTCCGGGCGGAAAGCCGGTCAGTGTTCCGGCGTTGGTGCCAATATCCCCCGTAACCGCGGTTGTGCCCGTGCTACCAAAATTGCCAATGGCCGTGAATAAGGCAAAAGAGCCGGCCGCCCCCAAAGCAACAGTTTGCCCAAAGCTGTCCTGAGCACCGGCCAGCAGGCCGATTGAAACCAGAGCAGACATTATTAATTTTTTCATGTTGATTCAAATTTTAACAGCCTAATGTGTTGGCTCATAGCAAGGCCCTCAGATGGCAAATGCCCTCCGCAAAACCTTAGTATCCGTTGTGTAATGGTATTATTGGCTTAGGGCTGCGGCACGGAGGCCCGCCCCACGCAGACCTGCGCGGCTGGGGTGCCCGACTGGAGCTGCGTAGCGCCAAACGTGGCCGCCGAGCTAAAATCCCCGCCCACGAACACCTCGCCGCCCGGGGCCAGGGCCAGGGCCTGCGTCTGGTCGGCGGCCGCCCCGCCACCGGCGGCCAGGCCCAGCCAGGCGCCCTGGCGGTCGAGGTAACCCACAAACACGTCCTGCTGGCCCCGGCTGGTGAGCTCAAAGGTCCCACCCTGAATGGTGCGGCTGAAGGTGCCGGCCACGTAGAGCTTGCCCATTTTATCCAGGGCGATGCCCGCAATGCTCTCCAGGTAGTCGCTGGCCAGCACGGCCACCCACTGCCACTGGCCCGCGTCGTCGAGGCGGGCCACAAAGCCGTCGTCGCTGGAGTTGCTGGCGATTTTGGTTTCGCCAAACTGCGCATTGCCCGAGAACGAGCCCGTAACGAAAACCCCACCGGCGGGGTCGGCGGCAATGCCTTTGCCGTAGGCCGTGTTGGTGCCGGTGGCCGCCGTGGCCCACAGCCACTGCCCGCGGCGGCTGAGCTTGCCCACGAAGGCATCGTCCATGCCCTGACCGGTGAGCACGGAAGCCCCAAACCGGGCGCTGTTGCTAAAGTAGCCAGTCGCGTAGATATCGCCGGCCGCGTTGATTGCCAGGGCGCTGGTTTCGTCATTTTCGGGGCTCCCGGCCCCAATGGCCCATTGCCAGGTGCCGTTGGGCGTGAGCGCGGCCACGAAGGCATCTTCTCCGCCGTGGCTCACCAGCCGGTGGGAGCCGAATGCAGCCGTTTTGGCAAACTGGCCGCCCACCACCACTTCGCCGGTGGCGCTGGTGGCCAGGGCGCAGGCGCGGTCCAGGCCGCTGCCGCCCACCGCCGTGGCCCACTGCCAGGTGCCCTGCGGGCTAATCTGGGCTACAAACACATCCATACTGCCCTGGCTGGTGAGCGCCACCGTGCCCAGGTGCACCTGGTCGCTAAAGCTGCCGCTGATGAAGATGCGGCCGGCGGCATCAATGGCCACGCCAGCGGCATTGTCGCTGCCAGTTCCGCCCACGGCCACAGCCCAGTCCCAGGTGCCGGCCGGGGAGAGCTTGGCCACGAAAACATCGCTCCGCCCCTGGCTCACCAGCGTGGTGTTGCCAAACTGGATGCTTTCCGTAAAAAATCCTACTTGATACGAATTGCCCTCGGCATCCACCGCTAGGCTTTTGAGCTGGCCAATGCCGCTGCCCGTCGACTGCGCCGCCCACTGCCACTTGGGGCTCTGGGCCTGGCTGGGCCGCGCTACCAGCAGTGAGCAAAGCACTACCGCCAGTCCGGCCCCTTTTAGCAAGCTAAACCTCCATTTTTTGGCTAATTTGGCACTTACTGCGTCGTAATGCCGGGGGGTAGCGGCATGAGCGGGGAAAGTAAAGTATGGTTTCATAGGGAACGGAGTTAGGTGGAGACAAAATTATTTGTTCCCCTCCCCGCTATCCCGCAAAAGTTCTACCCGAAATGCGGTAGCTCCCCCACCCCAACGCTATGCGCCACCCCTGCCAATAGGCGTGATGATTTTACGCGCCGCCGCCGGCACCGCTCTGTTTCGTTCCTGCACGGCCGCCCGGATGGCGTCCTCGTCGAGCGGCTTGTGGATGACGCCCTGCACCAGCGCGTGGCCCCGGGCCTTCTCCGTATCGACCAGGGCCAGCGAGGAGGTGAGCAGATAAATCCGGCACCAGCCTTTCAGGGGGGCGGCGTGTGGAGTCAGCGCTTCCAGAAATCCCCACCCGTCCATCACGGGCATGTTCAGGTCGAGGAAGATGAACTCGGGTGGGTCAGAAACTATGCGGGGCAGCAGATACGCCAGGGCTTCTTCGGCTCCCATAAATGGGATAATCGGGGCCAGGAAGCCTTCCAGGCGTAGCGTTTGCTCGGCTACGAACAGGCTGACGGCATCGTCGTCGATGAGGTAGGTGAGCATATGAGCAGAATTAGCGCTTATCCAGATAAATGGTGAAGCGGGTCCCGAAGTTTACTTCGCTGGTTACCTCAATCTTGCCGCCCATGGCCTCGACGTGGGTTTTGACGAGGAACAGGCCGATGCCCCGGCCCTGCTGGTTGGTGTGGAAGCGCTTGTAGAGTTGAAAAACGTCGGAGCCGGCCTTGAACATGTCGAACCCGGAGCCGTTGTCGGTGAAGGTGATGGTGGCCCCGCCGTGCGCCCCGGTGCTGCACACAATCTCGACCTGCAAGGGGCGTTGCTCGGACCGGTACTTGATGGAGTTGGACAGCAGGTTGTAGAAAATGCTGTAGAGGTAGGCCCGGTTGCCCCGGGTGATGAGCTGTTCTTCGATATCCAGCGCTACCTGGCCGCCGCACGCGCGCAAGGCATCTTCCAGGTCGCGCACGGCTTGCTGGCAAACGTCCTTCATCACCAGGGGCTCCAGCGCCAGCATATCCTTCTTGTCCCGGATGGAGAGCACCAGGTTCAGGTCTTTGAGCACATCGTCGGCCTGCACCATGCTGTGTTGCAGGTTGGTCAGGGTCGTAGCAAACACGTCCGTGTTTTTGTCCACCTTCAGCAGCACCTTGGCCAGCCCCAGGGCGTTGGCCAGGGGTGCCCGCAGGTTGTGCGAAATGACGTAGGTGAACTGCTGCAGGTCGCGGTTGTGGCGGTACAAATCCTGGGTCATGGCGGCTTGGCTGGCTTCCACTTCCTTGCGGTAGGTGATGTTTTGCTGGATGGCCACGTACTGGGTAATTTCCCCCGCTTCGTTGTGAATGGGCGTGATGTCCATGGCAAACCACAGCTTCTTGCCCGACTTCTTATAGTTAAGAATAGTGGCCGAGAATGGCGCGGGCTGCTGCATGCGCTCCCGGATGAAGCTCACCGTGGTGGGGTCGGTTTCGGGCCCCTGCAGCACCGCGCCGGGCGTGCGCCCCACCAGCTCTTGCCAGCTGTAGCCCGTGTGCTTCATGAATGCCTCGTTGACCCACTCAGTACGCCCCTGCGCATCGGTGATGACCACGCCATTATCGGTGCCACGGGCCACCAGGGCCAGTAGCTTGAGTTGTTTTTCGTCTTCCACTCGTTTGGTAATGTCGGTAAAGAGCACCGACAAGCCATCGGCAAAGGGATATGCTTTCAGTTCCAGCCACAGCTGCTCTCGCTCAAAATAGGCTTCAAACCGCACGGTTTCACCCGTGTCGATGGCGCGTTGGAAGTGTTGGTAATAAACACCGCCCGCTTCTTCGGAGAAAAAACGCCAGAAATTGATACCGAGCCCCCCCTCTCGGCTTATTCCCAGCAGCTGCTCGGCCTGGCTATTGATATAGGTCAGCTTCCAGTCTTTATCGAGCGAGATAAAGGCGTCGTTGATGCTTTCCAACAAGGTGTTGAGCTGTGCGGCCTGGTGCTTGATGAGGCGCTGGGCAGTGGCCATTTCGGTGATGTCGCGCACGGTGCCGTGCACACTGATAAGCTCGCCGTTGACCACCAACGGAGTCTTGGTCACCTTCAGCGTTTTTTCCGCTTCGCCCTCAATCTGCACCCGCGTTTCGAATGCCACTTTGGCCCCCCCGGCAGCTTCAAGATGCGCCTGCTCGAACAGCGGGCGGACCTCTTCGGGCAGCAAGCCGGCCAGCGGCAGGTTAATAACGTCCTTCTTGGCCTTTTTCAGAAAAGTGAGCAAGGCGGGGTTGGCATCAAGAATCCGGCCGTCGGGCGTCAGAAACACCGTCAGGGCCGAATCGTTATCAAACAAGGCCCGAAAGCGCTGCTCGCTTTCGGCCTGCGCCAAGCTGCTGAGCTTGCGCTCCGTGATGTCGCGCGAGTTGACGATATAGCTTTGGTTGCCGTCCTGCACGAGGGCACTCACCGACGTTTCCAGCCACCGCCACTCGCCACTGGCGGCACGGAAGCGGAAGTCGGGAATTGCAACAACGTCCTGAGTGGCCAGCAGCGCGAAGCAGGCCAGCCCCATCGCCAGGTCGTCGGGGTGAAAAAAGTCGAACCCTGAACGGCCCACCATTTCCTCGGGCCGGTAGCCCAGGATGCGCTGGGTAGCGCCGCCCACATACGTGTACACCCCCTGCTCGTCGACAATCCCCACCATGTCGAAACCGTTTTCGATGATGGCCCGGTGCTGCAGTTGCTGCTCGCGGGCTTGCTGAGCGGCCTGGCGCTGCTGGGTGATGTCGCGCCCTACGCAAATCAGCAGCTCGTCGGTGGCCGCCCGCAGCGCCGACCAGGCGATGTGGACTTCTTGGCCGTTTTTGCTCAGGCAGCGGCTTTCGAACCCCACCGGGTCGGCATGACCAAAGGCGACCAGGAATTTTTCCAGGGCGGTGGCAACGTCATCGGGATGGATAATCTCGGAGAGGTGCTTGCCTATCATTTCGTTCGTGTCGTATCCCAGGGCCCGGTGACAGGCGTCGCTCACCTGCCGAAACTGGCCGTCGGGGCTCAGCGCACAAATCATGTCCGGGGAAGAGCTCACCATGGTTTTCAATATTCTGAAGTCTTTTGGGGTGCTCATCGGAGTTGGTTGAGGAATTCATCGTGCGGGGCCACTACTCCTAACGGGAACGGTCCATTTCGGCAAGGTAACGGCGCGGGCACCGCTTCCTTGCATTAAGCGCAACACAAATGAAAGCCTACCCAAGCCGAAGGCGTTCAACTATTCAGCTGTTAATCACTAATTTTTCACTGGCCGGTACTGGCTTGGAAGCAGCGCGCAAGCCCCCCCGCCTCTACTGACTCGCATAAACTATAAACTGTGGCCGGACGCTCACGCCGCGCCGTTCTCCAGCCAGTACCGGTACGGTCATTGTTCGGGGCGCATTGTTGGAACTCATTGTTGGGACTAATTAGCAACTGGCAAAACGGAATGGCCGGCCGTGGGCCGATAGCAGGGCTGTTACAAAATTCCGTCCTTGCGTGCTCACTTTCCGGCAAAAAGCCTACCCTAGATGCGGGTGCTGTCCTACCAGCTCCTTCCTGCTGCTCCATGGGGTATTTTCGAAAAGGATTCTTATTTTGAGAAAGGTACCCCTTTCGTACTTCCCCCCCATCCCGTTGTCCAAGCTGCGCCCTGAAGGCAGGTTTCAAGGCGGTCGGTCATAGGGCCGGGATTAGCCGGTTACGGCTTCCTGTTTTTTTGCAGGTTCTCCTATAAGGCATCGGCGACATCCTGAGCGACAAGCAATTCTGCCCCTCACCGTCCGAACGCACGTCAAGCACGTCTACCGCAAAATGCTCGTCAACTCTCGAACCCAACTCCTCTCCCAGCACCTAATTGGTGTAGTCCCAATAAAGTCATTTCAACGGTGCAGCCAGTGGCCGAAATAACCAAAAAAGGGCTGGCCACTGGCCAGCCCCTTTCAAGCGGAATGTGGACATGCACCACCTTCTTAGTTAACCACCAGGCGCTGGCTCAAAGCACCACAGTGTAAGATGTAAAGGCCGGCGGGCAGGCCTTGTAATGATATTGAAGTATCGGCATCGGCAAGCGGCTGGGTGCGCACCAGGCGGCCCGTCGCATCAAAAAGCTGCATAGGAGCCGTGGGTACTGTCCCCAGAATGCGAACCGACACGTTGCCGTGGGCGGGATTGGGGTAGGCCTGCAGCTGTGGGGCGACGTCCGCCTGGCCCAGCAGCACCGAGCGCACGGGCGAGTAAGAGGCCTGGCCGTTGGTGTCTACCTGGCGCAGGCGGTAATACAGAAGGTTAGCGACAAAAGGCAGCCTGGCATCGCGAAAGCCGTAGGTGTGCGCGGTGCTGCTGGAGCCCGCTCCGGTCACGGTGCCCAAGGTCGTGAAGGTTGTTCCGTCCAGGCTGCGCTCCACGTCGAAGTGGTCGTTGTGCAGTTCCTGGGCGGTGGTCCAGGCCAGCTGCACGGCCGTCGTGCCTTCGGCTTTGGCCGTGAAGGCGCTCAGCTCAACGGGCAGCGGGGTGGAGCCAACTAGGGCAGCTCCGAAAATGGTGGACTGCGCCGGGCCTTTGTAGTTCTCGGCGTTGTTGATGAAGGTGGTCGAGTTCAGGTTCGTGCTGTTGTAGTCGAACACGTAGGCGTAGTAGGTCGTGTTGGCCGCCAAGCCGGTGATGGTGGCCGTAGGTGCGCCACCCGAGAATACGACGTAGTATTTGTTGCCCTGCGTGTCCTGCAGCGTGCTTTGGCCGACACCTTGGTAAGCGCCGTTGCCGGCATTGTAGTCC
>NZ_JBCEVZ010000097.1:0-14563 GCF_038448715.1 Hymenobacter segetis
CGATAAGGCCCACCAGTTATTTGGCTATCAGAACGATGGCATGCTTCATCAGCGCATCGAAGCGCTGGTGCCCGAAGCCGTGGCCCGCTACCACGAGCAGCTGCGCGATTCCTTCAATGCCCGCCCCGAAACGCGGGCCATGGGCCAGAACCGCGACCTGCTGGCCCGCCGCCAGGACGGCTCAGAATTTCCCGTGGAAGTCAGCCTGAGCTATTTCCGGCTCGAAGAGGAGCTGTTTGTGGTGGCTTACGTCATCGACATCTCCTTCAAAAAAGAGGCTGAGCGGGAGCTGCGGGCCCAGCACCAGCGCATTGCCCGCCTCAATGCCGAGCTGGAACAAAAAGTAACCGACCGCACCCACGCCCTGGCCGATACCCTGAGCCAGCTGGAGCTGCGCACCCGCGAGCTCACCCAGGCCCTGGCCCTGGAGCAGGAGCTCGGCGAGCTCAAAACGCGCTTCGTGGCCATGGCCTCGCACGAGTTCCGGACGCCGCTCACGGCCGTGCTCACGTCGGTGGCGCTGCTCGAAAAGTATGCCGGCCCCGAGCAGCAGGACAAGCGCCAGCGCCATTACGACCGCATTCGGACCTCGGTGATGCACCTAACCGATATTCTGGAGGAGTTTCTGTCGGTGGGCAAGATTGAGGAAGGCCGCCTGGAGGCCCACCCTACCCGGCTGGAGCTGGCCCCCCTGGCCAACGAAACCGTGGCCGAAGTGGAGGGCCTGCGCAAGCCCGGCCAGCACATCATTCTGCAGCTGCCCGCTGCCCTGCCGCCGCTGTGGCAGGATGCCTCGCTGCTGCGCAAAGTGCTGGTCAACCTGCTCTCCAACGCCCTGAAATATTCCCACGAAAACACCACCATCACCGTGCGGGCCACCGCCCAGGAGCACGCCCTCTGCCTCGTGGTGCAGGACCAGGGCATGGGCATTGCCCGCGACGACCAGACGCGGCTGTTCCAGCGGTTTTACCGGGCCCGCAACGCGGCCAATACGCCCGGCACGGGCCTGGGCCTCTACATCGTGGCCCGCTACGTGGAGCTGATGGGCGGCACCATTGCCCTGCAAAGCGAGCTGAACGTGGGCACCACCGTCACCATCACGCTTCCCTATGAAAACCATTCTGCTGATTGAGGACAACGACATCCTGCGGGAAAACACCGCTGAGATTCTGGAGCTGGCCGGCTACGGCGTGCTCACGGCCGAGAACGGCAAAGTGGGCGTGGAAATAGCCCTGGCCACCAAGCCTGATTTGGTGGTGTGCGACATCATGATGCCCGTACTTGATGGCTATGGCGTGCTGCACATTTTCAGCCAAAACCCGCAGCTGGCCGGCGTGCCCTTCATCTTCCTCACCGCCAAAACCGAGCGCACCGACCAGCGCCGCGGCATGGAGCTGGGGGCTGATGACTACCTCACCAAGCCATTCGACGAAACTGAGCTGCTGAGCGCCATCAGCAGCCGCCTCAACCGCTTCCGGCAGCTGCAACCCTCCTACGACCTGCGTGCGCCCGAGGGCCTGGGCGCGTTTCTGGACGATGCCACCGCCGTGGCCAGCCTGCACAGCCTCACCCTGGACCGCCGGCCCCACGCGCTGCGCAAAAAGCAGGTGCTGTATGCCGAAGACGAGGAGGCTACCCGGCTCTATTTTGTGGAGAGCGGGCGGGTGAAAACCGTGCGCCGCACCGCCGGCGGCAAGGAATTAATCACGGGCGTGTATGGCCCCGGCGAGTTTTTTGGCTACCTGCCGCTGCTGCAGCACCGGCCGCACAGCGACTCGGCCGTGGTGCTTGATGATGCCCAGGTGCTCTACATTCCGCAGAAGGATTTTGAGCTGCTGCTCCACTCCCACCCCGACGTGGGGAAGCAGTTTATCCGGCTGCTGGCCGGCCAGGTGGAGGAGCGGGAACAGCAGCTGCTGGGCATGGCCTACGACTCGCTGCGCCGCCGCGTGGCCAGCACCCTGCTGCGCATGCAGGAGCAGGCCGGCGATGGGGCGGCCACCATCCGGTTCTCGCGCGATGACCTGGCCGCCGTGGTCGGCACCACCCCGGAATCGCTGATTCGGACCCTGAGCGAGTTTAAGCAGGACGGCCTGATTGAGCTCACGCCCAAAAGCATTCACGTCCTTCAGCCCGAAAAGCTGCACGCGCCTAACTGGTAGCGGTTTGAGGTAGATGCGGCTTCAGGGCGGTGAATGTAGGGGCGGGGCTTGCCCCCGCCCGGACGTTCGCACCGTTCTAACGACCCCGTTCAAAGACGGGCGGGGGCAAGCCCCGCCCCTACATCGTTCAGGACAGCCCCTTCTCATTTAGCAAACCTGACAGGAATCAGCTGGCAAGGTGATGCGCATCAGGGCAGTATTAGCGAATAGGCAGGAGCTTTGCCCAGTTTACCGGGGGCAATGAATGCTCAGCTTAGCCCGCCGGCCAGGGTGCCCGGCTTGCCGGGGCTGGCTGGCCGGCGGGCATACCGCAGCTTCTGTTATCGTTATAAGTGCATTGCGCAGCCATGAAACAGCAGGTTATTTCGTCATCGGCGTTTGCGCCGCGTCCGGGGGTCGAGAATTGGATGCGAGAGTTCCAGGACTGGCTATGCCACCGGATGGAGATGGCGGATGGCGGCAGCAAGTTTGTGCACGACGAATGGACGCACCCCGGCGGCGGCGGCGGCATCACTTCCGCCCTCCAGTACGGGGCCGTGCTGGAGAAAGCGGGCGTGTCCTTTTCGGCCGTGTGGGACCAGATGAGCGAGCCGATGGCTCGCCAGCTCCAGGTGAAAGACCGGCACTACTACACCGCCGATGTGAACGTGGGCCTGCATCCGCACAGCCCCATGGTGCCCATCTCGCACCTCAACGTGCGGTATTTCGAGACCCGCACGGGCGAGGCCTGGTTTGCGGGCAGCCTCGACCTGACCCCGATTTATGTGGATGTGGTGCAAGCCCGCTGGTTTCACCAGCAGATTCACGCCATGTGTCAGCGCCACGATAACGGCTACTATCCGCGCTTCAAGGCTGGGGCCGATGCTCATTTCTACCTGCCCCACCGGGGCGAGACGCGGGGCGTGGGCGGCCTGTTTTTCGAGCAGCTCATGGTGGAGCGCGACGGCATGTTTGAGGAGCTGCTGGCCTTCGTGCAGGACGTGGGCGAGGTATTCGGCCGCACCTACGGCACCCTCATGCGCCAGAATGCCCACCTGCCCTACGCCGAGCCCGAGAAGCGCTGGCAGCAGCAGCGCCGCGCCCGCTGCGCCGAATTCAACCTGACCGTGGACCGCCCCAGCCGCTTCGAGCTGGCCGCCCACGGTCCGGAGGGTTTCGTCCTCAGCCTGCCCCCCCGGGCCGAGTGGCACAATGCCCCCGCTCCCGCCCCCGGCTCGGCCGAAGCGCGGACCCAGCAATGGCTGCGCCCCGGCGTGGACTGGATAACATCCAGCGGCGCGGCCTGAACGCGCAAAATCTATTTCTTAAGCTAAGCACTCCTATTGCTCCACATCAACCCCACGCCTCATGTCCTTAGTAGCCACCCTCACCCTGAACCCGGCGCTGGACACGAGCACCTCCGTGGCGGGCATCGTGCCCGACCAGAAACTGCACTGCGCTGCCCCCAAAACCGAGGCCGGCGGCGGCGGCATCAACGTGTCGCGGGGCCTGCACCGGCTGGGCACGCCGTCGGTGGCCGTGTACCCGGCCGGCGGGCACACCGGCGCGCTGCTGGAAGCGCTGCTCACGGCCGAAGGCATTGCGTCCTGCGTGATTCCGACCAAAAGCGCGGTGCGCGAAAACTTTGTGGTGGTGGACACCGCCAGCCACCAGCAGTACCGGTTTGGCATGCCCGGCGCGCCGCTCACCGACGCTGAGCAGGGCCAGGTGCTGGAGGCGCTGCACCAGCTGACGCCCCTACCCGATTTCGTGGTGCTGAGCGGCAGCCTGCCGCCCGGCATGCCACCCGCATTCCTGGCCCGGGTGGCCCGGCAGGCCCGCGAGGCAGGCAGCAAGGTGGTAGCCGATACCACCGGGCCGGCCATGCTGGCCGTTATCGAGGCCGGGGCCTACCTCATCAAGCCCAACCTGGGCGAGCTAAGCCAATTGGCCGGCGTGCCCGAGCTGGACAGCGCCGGCGTGGTGGCTACTGCTCGGCAGCTAATTGGCGCAGGCCGCTGCGAAATCGTGGTGGTGTCGATGGGCCCGCAAGGTGCCTACCTCGTTACCTGCGACCTGGAAGACTACGTTTCGGCCCCGGTTGTGAAGCGGCGCAGCACCGTGGGGGCTGGCGATAGCATGGTGGCCGGCATTGTGCACGCGCTGGTGCACGGGCAGTCTCTGCGCGAGGCCGTGCGCCTGGGCGTGGCCTGCGGCACCGCCGCCACCATGAACCCCGGCACCGAACTGTTCCACCCCGCCGACGTGGAAAAGCTCTATCGCTGCCTGCTGCAAGCCATCCCCGCGCCGCATGCCGCCGCCTGAGCAGCGGCCGCCTCGCTCCTGCCCTACGGGTACTCATCGGCCACCATTTCCTCGGCTTTCACCATGTTGGCCATGCCGTTGAGCAGGGCATCGGGGGTGAAGGAAATGCTGTCGATGCCCTGCTCGACCAGGAACCGGGCAAAGGCCGGGTAGTCGCTCGGGGCCTGGCCGCAGAGGCCAATGGGCCGCCCGTGCGCTTTGGCCGTGTGGATGACCTGGGCCAGCAGCCGCGTCACGGCCTCGTTCCGCTCATCAAAGAGCCCGCTCACGATGGCCGAATCCCGGTCCAGCCCCAGCGTTAGCTGCGTTAAGTCGTTGGAACCGATGGAGAAGCCGTCGAACACCGTGGCGAATTCCTCGGCTAGAATGACGTTGCTCGGGATTTCAGCCATCACGTAGATTTCGAGGTTGTCGATGCCCTGGCGCAGGCCGAAATCGGCCATCAGGGCCACCACGCGCTGGCCTTCCTCCACGGTGCGGCAGAAGGGAATCATTGCCTTGATGTTGGTCAGGCCCATGTCGTGGCGCACGCGTTTCAGGGCCTCGCATTCCAACCGAAAACCCTCGCGATACTGCGGGCTGTAGTAGCGCGACGCGCCCCGAAAACCCAGCATTGGATTTTCCTCATCGGGCTCAAACTGCTTTCCGCCCAGCAAATTGGCGTATTCGTTGGTCTTGAAATCACTCATCCGCACGATGACTTCGCGCGGATAAAAGGCCGCCGCCACAAAGCCCAGCGCCTGCGCCAGCTGCTCGATGAAATACTCGGGCTTGCTGGAATAATTGGCGGTGAGGACCGTGATTTCTTCGCGGGCTTTCTCATCCGTCAGCTGGTCGAACGCAACCAGTGCCATTGGATGTATCCGAATGGCGTTGCTGATGATGAATTCCATTCGCAGCAGGCCCACGCCCTGGCTGGGGTAGCGCGCCAGCGTGAGGGCCCGGTCGGGGTCGGCGAGGATGAGCATGGGCTTGGTATGGGGCTTCACGAGGTGTTCCAGGTCGATTTCGGTTTCCTCCCAGGCCAGCGCACCCTCGTAGATGTGGCCCTCGTCGCCCTCGGCGCACGACACGGTAATGCGCTGCCCGTCTTGGATTTTCTGCGTCGCATCGAGCGTGCCCACCACGGCCGACAAACCCAGCTCCCGCGCCACAATAGCCGCGTGGCTGGTGCGCCCGCCCTGGTTAGTCACGATGACGGCCGCCTTCCGCAGCACCGCGTTCCAGTCCGGACTGGTGCTGTTTGTCACCAGGATTTCGCCCGCCTGCAGCCGATGCCCCTCGGCCGGCGAGGCGATGATACGCGCCACGCCCGACACAATCTGGCTGCCCACGGCCTTACCGGTGGCCAGCAGCGGGCCTTTTTCGGTGAGGTGAAACTCGTGCAGGCACAGCGCCCGGCGGCCGTGGTGAATGGTTTCGGGCCGGGCCTGCACGATGAACAAAGCGCTGCTGAGGCCGTCCTTAGCCCATTCAATGTCCATGGGCATGCCGTAGTGTTCCTCAATCAGCAGGCACCAGCGGCCCAGCTGCTCAGCTTCGGCATCGGTGAGCACGAACTGGGCGCGGCGCTCGGCCGGGGTATCCGTGTTTTTGATGCCGGCCGCGCAGGCGGCGAGGCTGGTGGCGTAGCGCATGGTTTTGGCCTTGTCGCCCAGCTTTTTGCGCACCAGGGCGCGCTTGTCGGCGCGCAGGGCGGGCTTGAAGAGGTAGAACTCATCGGGGTTCACGTTGCCCTGCACCA
The DNA here is from genome assembly GCF_038448715.1 of Hymenobacter segetis. Lineage (GTDB taxonomy): Bacteria > Bacteroidota > Bacteroidia > Cytophagales > Hymenobacteraceae > Hymenobacter > Hymenobacter segetis. Next base: position 6,211 of record NZ_JBCEVZ010000097.1, read on the forward strand.
CGTTTTCGCCCAGGCCCCAGCTGCCGGTGAGGTACACCAGGTTTTCGTGCCCCGTTTCGGGCTCGATGGTGAAGGCCACGCCGGCCGAGGCCAAATCGGACCGTACCATGGTTTGCACGCCCACCGAAAGCGCCACCTTCATGTGGTCGAACCCGTTCTGCACGCGGTACTTAATGGCACGGTCGTTGAACAGCGACACATAGCATTTCCGGCAGGCATCGAGTACGGCATCGGGGCTGCGCACGTCCAGAAACGAGTCGTGCTGCCCGGCAAAGCTGGCCGTGGGCAGGTCCTCGGCCGTGGCGCTGCTGCGCACCGCCACTTGGATTTCGTGCTCATAACCGTCCTCCAATTGCTGGTAAGCGGCTTCAATGGCAGTGGCTACCGGTGCGGGTAGCGGGGCCACGCTCAGCATCGCCCGCGCCTGACTGCCGATGTCGGCCAGATTGGTAAACTCCTGGGTATCCAGTTGGGCCAGCAGGGCCGTGAGGGGCTCGCGCAAGTGGTTTTCATCCAGAAACAGCCAGTACGCTGCCGCCGTGGTCGCGAATCCATTCGGCACATTGATACCCTTGGCAGTGAGCCGATTGAACAGCTCGCCCAAGGAAGCATTCTTGCCGCCCACCAGCGCCACATTGTCGTTGGTCAATTCCTGAAAAAACAGTGCGAATGGTGCTGGTGCCATGATGCGGAGGGAAAAAACAGGGGTTGGAAAAATGACCGGGCACACGCCACGCACGGCGCAAAGCGGCCCTTCATTACGCCCAAAACTATCTGCTGCCTGTTCGGCCCGCACTGCGTTTTCTTACCCTTCAGCCTGATTAAAATCATGGCCTGAAACACTTGGCTGCCAATTGAAAATCAACCTTTTGCCTGAATCCGCAGCAACTTATACACCTCCACCCAGCCCGCGCCCAGCAGCGCCGCCAGCCCGCACCAGCCCAGCTCGACCAGCGGCACCGGCGCGAACTCAAACAGCTCCCGCGCGGCCGGCAGCCACAGCGCCGCCAGCAGCAGCGCCAGCGTGAGGCTCAGCATCAGCCAAAGCAGGCGGTTGGGCACCAGCAAAGTGCGCCACACCGAATGAGTGAACGAGCGGTTGACCAGCGTCAGGACGATGTTGCTGAGCACCAGCGTAGCAAAAACCAGCGTGCGGACTTCCGCCACGGGCCGGCCCCTATGCATGGCCACGAAGTACACGCCCAGCACGGCGGCGGCAATGCCGAGGCCCTGCACAATGCTGCGCCCCAGCTCCCGCCCGCCCAGAAACGTGGTGCTGAGCGGGCGCGGCGCGGCCTGCATCTGGCCGGCTTCGGCGGGCTCATTTTCGAAGGCGATGGAGCAAGTGGGTCCCATCACCAGCTCCAGAAAAATGACGTGCACGGGGTTCAGCAGGTTGGCGAATTTCCAGCCGGCCAGCAGCGGCACCGCCACCGTGAGAATAATGGGAATGTGAATGGAAACGATGTAGGAAATGGCCTTTTTGAGGTTCTGGTAGATGCGGCGGCCCTGCGCGATGGCCGTCACCATGCTGCCCAAATCATCATCGACGAGCACCAGCGAGGCGGCCTGTCGGGCTACTTCGGTGCCGCGACGGCCCATGGCCACCCCAATGTGGGCGGCCTTGAGGGCGGGGCCGTCGTTCACGCCGTCGCCGGTCATGGCTACCACTTCGCCATTGGCTTTCAGGGCTTCCACCACTTTTAACTTGGCTTCGGGAAACATGCGGGCGAACACGGCCGTGCCTGGCACCCGCTGCCGCAGCGCGGCCTCGTCGAGGGCCAGCACGTCGGCCCCGGTCAGCAAGGTGTCGGCCCCCGGCAGGCCCACCTGGCGGGCAATGGCCTGGGCAGTTTCGGGGAAGTCGCCGGTTATCATCTTCACCTGAATCCCGGCTTTAGCAAAGCAGTCGATGACCTTCGAGGCGTTGGCCTTGGGCGGATTTTCCAGCGCCACCAGGCCCAGAAACGACCAGTCAAAATCGTCCTGACTGGCCGGAAAACAGCCCACCTCCGGGCAGCGGGCCTGCGCCACGCCCAGCACTCGCAGGCCCTGCGCCGAGAGCTGCTGCGTGATTTCCCGCACCCGCGCCGCCACGGCCGGAGCCGGCCGGCATAAGGCCAGAATGTGCTCCACGGCCCCTTTGCCGGCCACTACCGGGTTGCCGGCCTGGGCGCGGCGTACGTGCGTCATCATGGGCGGGGTGCCGGCCAGCGGGTACTCGTGCACCATGGGGCAGGCGATGGAAGCCAGCACCGGGTCGGCCACCGCGAAGGCTTCGGTGATGGCTTTTTCCATGAAGTCGAACGGCTCGGTTTCGCTGGCCCAGCGGGCGTGGGCCAGCACAGCAGCGGCCGTATCGGACAGCGGGCCGGGCACGGGCACGAGGGCATCGGTGCTGCCATCGTAGAGCTGGGCCACGCGCATGCCCTGCTGGGTGATAGTACCGGTTTTGTCCACGCAAATCACCGTGGCCGAGCCCAGGCTTTCCACGGTTTGGGGCTGCTTGGTGAGCACGCCTGCCCGGCTCAGACGGGCCGCGCCCAGCGCCATGAAACTGCTGAAGGCCACCGGAATTTCCTCGGGCAGAATGGACATAGCCAGCGTGAGGCCGAAAAGCAAGGCCGTAACCCAGTCGCCCGACCGCGCATAATTGACGCCCCACACCAGCGCAAAAGCCCCGAGCCCCACCCAGGCCATGCGCCGCACAAACTGGCTCACCTGCAATTGCAGCGGCGTTTTCTCGCTGGCAATGGTATCGAGGCTGCGGCCGATGCGGCCCAACTCGGTGTGCTCGCCCACGGCCGTGAGCGTGAGCCAGGCACTGCCCGAAGCGGCACTGGTGCCGGCAAAAACCGGGTCGCCGGCCGCTTTGGCTACCGGCACGGCCTCGCCGGTGAGGATGGCCTCGTCGGCCGCGAAATCGTTGGCGGCATCCACGGTGCCGTCGGCGGGCACGCGGCTGCCTTCCTCCACCAGCACGGCATCGCCCACCACCAGGGCTTCGATGGGCACGGTGGTCAGGGCACCGTTGCGCCAGGCTTTGGCCTGTGGCTGGGTCAGGTCGCGCAGGGCGGCCAGGGCGCGGTCGCTGCGCAGGCTTTGGTACACCGAAATGCCCGCCACCGCCAGCAGCGCCACGATAAGCGTGATGGCTTCCTCGGTGCGGCCCATGCCGAAATACAGGCCGCAGGCCGCCAGCAGCAGCACAAACATGGGCTCGGTCACCACTTCCTTCAGCGTGAGCCACAGGCCCGAGCGGCGGGTGGCGGCAAACACGTTGCGCCCGTGCGCCGCCCGGGATTGGGCAACGGCTTCTTCGGACAGGCCGGGCGCGGCGAGTGGGGCAGACGGGGCAGATTTTACCATGACTATTTCAAGTATATAACCCTGATTTATTGCTACTTATTCAGCCTCGTTATTAAAACCAAACCGCCTCGCAGGGTGGGGCTGCGGGGCGGAAAGAGAAGCGCTTCATCGGCTGCGGATGAAAAGAAAGATGGTATCAAGCCAGACCAGGGCGGCTGGCCCGGGGTGCAAACGTGCGCTGGGATAGGGCCGGAAACTGGTCGAGCCAGCGCAGCAACTCCGATAAGTCGGCGTGGGCCGAGAAGGCTTGAAGCGGAAATGCACGGGCAGCAGTCCCCGAATATCTTCAACTCCTTCCCACCGACCAGAAATCACTGAGTAGCATTCATCACCGTGGAATAGAGCTGATTTGCGCCACAATATTCGTCAGCCCACGCGCCCTGCTCCATGACAAAAATCAAGGCATCGGCTAATAATGAACAGGGCGTTGGCGAACGACGGGCCGGTTCTTCGAATTCGGGTTTTGCCTTTTTCCGGCTGGGTTATGTCTCCTCGCCGGCTCACGCCTGAAATGGCCTGTCATCGCAGTGGGCCGAGCCCACTTTTTGCGGGCATCCGGGCACGACTATCACCCGCGAACTGCCGGTGGTGCTGCACAAGCACGAAACTGAGGCCTTGCGCCAGTTGGATTTACACTTCAGCAAAAAATTAGAGCGGGTCCGGGACCTAATGGTCGCGCAGATATTTTCCGGATTGCGCTTTTCGGACCTGATTCGTTTACGCAAGGACCATTTGCAGAAAGGACATGTGGTCATTCGCATGCAGAGCGCCGTCGGCCGCAAACGACTCGGGCTCGGGCCGGGCACGGTCGACGAAGTCGTATTCGCCCGTGACTAGGAACAGCTCGGCGGGTTTGCCCACCAAGTCGGCGAACACGGCAAGATGGCGGCGCAGCAGTTCGTGCCAGTCCGCGGCGGCGGCCGGGTAGCGTTGCCCCTCGGGTAGGCTGTAGAGCCGTAGCCACCGGCGGGGATAAGTCGTGCGCAACAAATGGCCCAGGGGCACCGCCTTGGGGTACGTGGCGCGCCAGTAGGCGTCGAAGTCAGTGGCCAGCATGCGGGACTTTTTAGGTAAGGTAGTCCATTTGCTCGTTTTCCGACTCCGACCCTTTAGTTAAATGTGGCTACGCGTGGTCCACGAAACAGATAACTCCCAAGGCCGTGGCTTGCTCCCACACAGCTGCAGCCAACGACACGGGCAGGGCGAGCACCACCGGCTCTTCCTCGAGCACTTGGGTTTTGATGCGCCACGCTTCCGCCAGCCCCAGACCCGCCACATCGTGCAGCAGCCGCGCAAACCGGAGGGATTTCATTCCCTCGCGCCAGCCCGAAAACGTTATTTTTACCTGGGGTTCCAATGACGAAGTGCAGTGAGTCGTTCCGGTGAATGTACACCCGGGCCATTACATCACCGGTTTTGCTATTCGGACCCTTTGGCTAAACACCTCATTTTACCTTTTTGCCCCTTTGCATGCCAGAAATTGCCGGGCTGCCCCATTTCTTTTAGTGGCCAAGTCAGGTATGGCCAACGTAGCTTGCCACCGGCAACACGTATCCGACACGTAGCAGCGCCACGACCGCCTCGACCCACACGAGGACGGCTTCAACCAGGACCATTTGGGCGGCATCTACTCCCGCCAGAAAGGCAGGCGCATGTGGGATTGCGTGGTTAGGTATCCTGTAGCAGGTCCCCCGTACAGCGCCAATAGAGCGCTAGGCAGGAGAAAGTGCGCCGTTCAGGGCGTGCCTTTTTTGCGCTTAGGGCGCTTTAGTGGCTGCTGAGTGGCGCCGCGAACTGGCCCGCAATGGCAGGTACCGGGCTGGCTCCGTTGCAGCGCAGGTGGCTGCGCGACTAGTTGCCTGAACCGGCAAAATAAGTATTCGGTGGCCCGGCCATGCTTACCACTTTGTCCAACAAGCAGAACTAAATGCAGTACCTTGCTCATCAGCAAATGCCTCGAAAATATTCTCATCCCGCCTTCTTCATTTGAGTGCCTGCGAGCATTTTTCTACCGACCCTTGTATGAACCTCGTAAGAAGCGGCCTGCTGCTACTGTGCCTGCTACTGCTGGCCACCCGCCCCCTGCTGGCCCAGCGCGGCCACGCCTACTGGGACGCTAACCCCGACTCCCTCCGGCAGGTGCTGGCCCGGCAACGCGCCGATACGGCCCGCTTGCGCACCCTGCAGCACCTGATTGACTGCTTGAGCGCAAGCACTGAAGAAGTACAAGTTCTGCAGTATCTGGAGCAGACCATAGCGCTGACGCATCGACTGCACCGCCCCGAGTACTTGGCTTATCGGTTATGGCTCAACAGCTGGCGGCTGCTCAATGCGAACCTGCCTGATGACAAACTGGGTCTAGCGGCCAAAACTCCGGCCCTGGACAGCTTGCAGGCGGCCGTTAACCTGTTTGATAGCCTTGGGCGTCAGCAGCCACGACTCCTGCGGCGCATAAGGATTGCTTTCGGCGATTTGCAGCGATGGGATGCTGCGCAAGCCTATTTCGAAACCAAACTGAGCTACTATCGCCAACGGGGAGCAATGGAAAGCATGGCCCCCTGCTACCACGGCTTGGCAGCCTGTTATAACTTCAGGGGAAACTATAACCATGCTATTAGCTATTACCTGCAAGCCGCCGAACTCTACCGCCGCCTCGATACCCGTTGGTACTACAATGAAATGGCCGTCGTCGGGGCTACGTACGCAAGCTGGGGAAACGATAACAAGGCGGAGTTTTACCTGCGGCAAGCCCTGGCCTACTCTGACCCCGACGCGCTTGCCTATGTCTACTTTAACCTGACCGCTATTTATCTGCATCAACGCAATTATGGGGAGGCAGCTCGGACTGCTGAGTCAGCGCTGCAAAATGCTGGATTGTCTGGTGACGTGAGCAATAAGAAGCCGATGGCGCTGGCTTTGAAGGCCGCGGTCCTCATTGCGCAGCAGCAACTGGCCGCGGCAGGCCGGCTTCTTCCCCAAGCCCAGCACCTGGGAGACTCCGCGAAGGTGCCCATTGTTAGTCGCAATGGCTTTTTCGAACTGGATGCCACCTGGGCGCAATACTACGCTGCCCGGAAGGAGCCGGCCCTGGCCGAAACCGCCTGGCTCGCGGCCTTGCGCCAGGCCCGGCAGGCGCATTCCCAGCCGCTTCGGCTTCGCTACCTGCGGCAGCTGGCCGATTTCTACGCCCAGCAAAGGAAGCCCGCGCTGGCCGCGCCCTACGCGCTGGCCGCGGCCCGGCTCAACGATTCGTTGCAGGAAATCCAGGGAGGCTTTCGGGTGTCGTATTACGAGCAGCAACAGGTGGAGCGCCGCCAGGGCGTGCGCATTGCCAGCCTGCGCCGGGCCCAAACCCAGGCCACGGCCCGCGCCACCCGCGAGCGCACGGCCCTGGCCTGGTTGCTGGGCGGCACGGGCCTGCTGGTGCTGTTCAGCGGAGCGCAGTGGCGCAGCCACCGCCGCCAGCAGCGGGCCACCGCCCTGCTGGCCTACCAAAAAGCCCAGCTTGAGGAGCAGGCCACCCGCCTCGGCCAGCTCGACGCGGCCAAAAACCAGTTCTTCGCCAACGTCAGCCACGAGCTGCGCACGCCCCTCACGCTGGTGCTCGGCCCCCTCGACGGCTTGCTGACGGCCCCGGCCCTGCCCGCCGCCGTGCACGAGCCCGTGGCCCTGGCCCACCGCAGCGCCCGCCGCCTGCTGGAGCTGGTCAACCGCATCCTAGATTTAACTAAGCTGCAGGCCGGCCGCCTGGAGCTGCGGCCCGGACCCACGGCGGTGGCCCCGCTGCTGCGCCGGGTCGTGACGCAGTTCGAGTCGCTGGCCGCCGAGCGGCGCGTGGCGCTGGTGGCCCCGCTCGCGCTGCCCGAAGGCCTGTGCCTATTGCTCGACGCCGACAAGGTGGAACAGATTCTGACCAACCTGCTCATCAACGCCCTCAATCATACCCCCGCCGGCGGGGCCGTGACCGTGGGCGCCGCCCTGCCCGATGCCACCGGCCACTACGTGCTGACGGTGCGCGACACCGGCCCGGGCATTGCGCCGGCCGAGCAGGCGCGCGTGTTTGAGCGCTTCTACCAGAGCCCCCAGGGCCAGGCCCAGGGCGGCACCGGCCTGGGCCTGGCCCTGAGCCGGGAGCTGGCCACGCTGCTGGGCGGCACCCTCACGCTGGCAAGCGAGCCGGGCCTGGGCGCGGCCTTCACCCTGCGCTTTCCCGCATCGGTGCTACCCGCGGATGCCGCCGAAAACACCGAAAACACCGAACCGGACGACCAAGAAAACGCCATTGAAGAAGATAAATTCGAGGAGCTAACTGACTTCATTCCGGTCTTGCCGGATGCGGGCACTGGCCCCCGGCCGCGGGTGCTGGTGGTGGAAGACCAGGCCGACTTGCGCGATTACCTCCGCCAGCTGCTGGCCCCCGCATATGAGGTGCTCACCGCCGTCGACGGCCAGGACGCGCTGGATGTGCTGGCCCGCGAAGCACCCGTCGACCTCGTCACCACCGACGCCATGATGCCGCGCGTGAGCGGCACCGAGCTGCTGGCCCGCCTTAAGGCCGACCCGACCTGCGCCGGCCTGCCCGTACTTATGCTCACGGCCCGCGCCGACGAGGCCCACCGCCTGGCCACCCTCACGGTGGGCGTCGACGACTACCTTACCAAGCCCTTCGTACCCGCCGAGTTGCTGGCCCGCGTGGCCACGCTGCTGCGCCGCCACACCGTGCGCCGCCAGTTTGCCAGCCAGCCGCCCGAGGCGCTGTCCTCCGCCGAGGAGCTGGCGCGGGAAACTGAGCTAGCGGCAACCGCTCCCCCCGACCAGGCCGCCGCCGAACCCGACGGCGCGGCCTCGCCCTTCACCAGCGCGGAGGGGGCGGAGCAACTGGCCCGTTGGCAGCCCCATTTGGGGGCCCGCCTAGCGGACCCCGCCTTCGGACCGGCCGAGCTGGCCAGCCTGCTGTGTCTGAGCGAACGGACCCTCTACCGCC
>NZ_JBCEVZ010000098.1:0-14473 GCF_038448715.1 Hymenobacter segetis
GCTCCACGGGGGTGCGCTCCTCGTCGGCCGTGTCTGAGAAGCTCACCAGCAGGCCGGGGCCCACGCGGCGCACGGCCAGGCGGTAGTAGGCATCGAAGCCGTCGCGCTGGTAGTTGAAGTTGCGGTGGGCGGGCTGCCCCGAGGCCAGCGTCTCCCGGAAAAAATCGAAAATACCGCCAGGCTCCGCCGTGCCGGGCACCAGCTCCAGGTGGGTTTTGGTGGGCTGCGCGGGCAGGTTCAGCATCCGCTGAGCAGCCTGGCTGAGCAGGGCAAAGGTGAAATCGACCACGGTGCCATCGGCCGCACGCACGGGCTTCAGCAGCACCAGCGCCGTGATGGAAGTGGCAAAAATGCCCGCCAGCAGGTCATCGGCCGGGAATTGGGCCAGCACTTCGGCTGGCAACGCCGGCAGAGCAGCAACGGAATCAGACATTAATAAAGACGGAAAGGATGCAAGACCACGGCACGCACATTCTACTACACAAACATCGGGACTAGCGGTTTAATCGGAACCGTACCTCCCTTTCACCACATCAAAAAAGGCCTCGCCAGAGTGGCAAGGCCTTTTTATTGGAAAATCCAAACCGCGCTAGTAGCTCTCTTTCAGAAAGCCGAAGTTCCGCCACTCGGCGGCGTAGGTGTCGGGGAAGTTGGTTTTGATGTGCTGGCGCAGGGCACGCAGCATCTTGCGTAGGGGCACTTCCTGGGTGTTTTTGGTGCCCACGTCCACGGCGCTGTCGCTGCGCACGTCGCTGGAGGTGGTGGCCAGCGGCGCGTACTCTTTCTCGATGGTCCGCCAGAATTCGGTGCCGTACTTGCCCTTGTCGTAGCCGGAGTCTCCGAGGGCCTTCACCAGCTTGGCCAGGCCCTTGGCGCGGGCGGGGCGGGCGGTGGGCAGCTCGCCAGCCGGCGTGAGGCCGAAGGCATCGTAGTAGGCTTTGGCCTTCTTCCGGGTGTCGTGCTCCTCAATGAGGAAGTTGCGCACGAATTTCAGGCTCTTGTTGATGGTCGCGTCCAGCTCTTCGAGGCGGACGGCGGCGGGGCTCAGGTCGTCGTTGGCCTCGTCGGCCGTGCCGAGGCTGGCATTGAAGGCCCGCACCGCGTCGCGGAACTGCGCCTTGCTGCACCAGAGCAGTGCCAGCAGCGGCGAGGCGTCCCAGGCATCGGCGGCCCGCAGGCCCACGGTGGCCAGCTCCAACTCGCCGAGGGGAATCACGTCTTTGGTTTTGCCTTTCTTAGGCGTGGGGGAGCCGTTGGCTCCGGGGGTAGAGGGCGTCATAAAAGACTGCTAATGATGGAGTGGGAAAAGAATTACGGAGCTAATGTATTCCTTTTTTCCGGAGCTTCGGCAGAAACTTCTGCCGCTGCCGGGCCGTCGGATTCCCTGCCGGGCAGTTCGGAGTTCAAACCGGGCAGCAGGGGTCCCTGCCGGGCAGTTTGGAGTTCAAGGAGGGCGGCAGGGGTCCCTGCCGGGCAGGTTGGAGTTCAAACCCATCAGCAGGGGTCCCTGCTGGTGAGTTTGGAGTTCAAGGAGGGCGGCAGGGGTCCCTGCCGGGCAGGTTGGAGTTCCGGGAAGGCAGCGGGGAGCCCCGCCGGACCAGTTGTCGGCGGGTACATACCAAGCAGCTAAGCAGTTTCGTTTGTCATTACTACATTTAGTCCTCAACCCTTTCCCCGCCATGAAAAACCGTCTACATCTCCTTGCCCTGGGCTTGGCCCTCGGGGCCGGCCTGCTGGGCAGCGCCTGCTCCAAAAAGGCCCAGGACACCCCGGCCCCGGCCACCGAAGTACCGGCCGCGCCCTCCATCACCGGCCTCATTCAGCCGGCCGATGCCGTGCTGGGGGTTTCGCTGAAAGATGACAACACCCACCAGACCATTGTAGGCGTGGTCCCCGACAGCAAAGGCGCTTATCGTTTCGAAACCATGCCGGCGGGAACATACATCTTGTATTTCAACGTCAAGCGCGGCTACGTGCCGCCCCGGGAGCTGAGCGTGACCGTGACGGCCGGCAAAACCACGGTGGTGCCCACGGTTACGGTGGTGCAGTCCACAGTCGCCTTCACCGTCGATGGCGTGGCCGCCGCCCCTGCGGCCATCGATTTGATGTTGTTCTCCACCACAAAAAATTTCGACCTGGTTCTCAGCAACGGCACCCTCGGCACCACGCCCGACAGCTACGTGCTGCGCATCTCGATGCCTTACAACATGGCCGTCGGCACCTATAGCCTGAACGGTATCATGGCCTACGCCACCTTCACCGGGGCCGATTTGGTGACCTACGACTCCCGCGTGGGTACGCCCACGGCCCCGGCCGGCGGCACGCTCACCATCACCTCCGTTTTCAATGTGCCCCCCTACCCCCGCTACGCTTCCGGCACGTTCAGCTTCACGGGCCGGGCCACCGCCGCGTCGGGCAGCAAAACCATCACCGGCTCGTTCAGCGACATCAACTACTAACGGATTCCCGATAGCCGTTCACAAAAAAGCCCCCGCTGCGGAATTGCAGCGGGGGCTTTTTCGTGGCATTTGCTTCTCCGGCTTACTTCAGCTGGTCGCCAATCACGGCCACGGCCTCGGCCAGGGCGGGGTCTTTGCGCAGGGGCTTCAGGAAGCGGGCCACACGCTTGGCGGCCGTGGAGTCGGAGGCCGGGCGGGCATCGGCGGGCAGGGCGGCCACGTCGAGCACGGCTAGGGCATTCTGGGCGGCGGTTTGCTGTTTGTTTATGACGCGGGCCTCTACCTGCTGGGTGCGGTAGGCGGCCAGGTTCAGCGACAGCACGGTTTGCTTCTGGCGCAGGGTGGCGCGCTGGGCGGCCTCGGTGATGAGCTTGAAGCCGGGGCTGGCGGCCACGCGGGCGGCGCTGGCGGCCTTCAGCGGGGCCAGGGCGGGCAGCGTGTTGGCGGGCTGATACGTGGCGGGCGCAATCTCATCCCAGGGCAGCGGGTATTCCGATTCCTGCTCGCCCTTGGCGTAGGAGGCCAGGGCATCGGGCACCATAATGTCGGGCGTCACGCCTTTGAACTGGGTCGAGCCCCCGCTCACGCGGTAGAATTTCTGGATGGTGAGCTTGAGCGAGCCCAGCGGCTTGAGGGCGTTGGCCTGCGCGTTCACGGCATTGTCCAGGTCGAATACCTGCTGCACGGTGCCCTTCCCATAAGTAGTGCTGCCCATGATGATGGCGCGGTGGTAGTCCTGCATGGCGGCGGCCAGAATCTCGGAAGCCGAGGCGCTGTACTTGTTCACCAGCACCACCAGCGGGCCGCTGTACTGCACGGTAGGGTCGGTATCGGCCACGGGCTGGGCCGGGCCACGGCTGGTTTTCACCTGCACCATGGGGCCGGTGGGCACGAATAAGCCGCCCATATCCACGGCATCGCGGAGGGAGCCGCCGCCGTTGTAGCGCAGGTCGAGCACCACGCCGGCCACGTTTTCCTTGCTGAGCTTGGCCAGCTCAGCCTTCACATCGGCCGCGCTGCTGCGCCCGCCCTTACCGCTAAAGTCGGCATAGAAACCGGGCAAATTGAGGTAGCCATACGTGCGCCCGCCCTGCTTGATGAGGGCCGACTGCGCGTAAGTATCCTCAATCACCACCACGTCGCGGATGATGGGGATGACCTGCGTGGCCCCGTCGGGCTTGCGCACCGTGAGGCGTACTTCGGTACCTTTTGGCCCGCGAATCAGTTTCACGGCCTTATCGAAGCGCATGCCCTCCACGCTCACGGGCTCGGCCGCGCCCTGCGCCACGCGCAGGATGATGTCGCCCACCTTCAACTCGCCCTGGCGCGACGAGGCCGAGCCGGCCACGATGTCGACCACTTTGAGGTGGCCTTCGTCTTCCTGCAATTGTGCGCCCGTGCCCTCCAGGCGGCCGCTCATGGTAATGTCGAAATTTTCGCGGGCAATGGGGGCGAAATAGTCCGTGTGCGGGTCGTAGCTGTTGGCAATGGCCTCGGCGAAGGCAGCCAGGCGGTCGTTGGAGTCGGTTTGCAGCTGGTCGACGAATACGTCGTCGTAGTATTTCAGCACGCGCTTGCGGGCTTCGGCCTCCATCTCCACGGGCGTGCGGGTTTTATCGGAGGTAGTGGCCGGCGAGGCCCCGACTTTGGTCGCGGCCAGGGGCTTGTCCTTCTTCTTGGCCTCGTCGTCCATCATTTCCGAGAGGCGGGCCAGGGTCTGGTACTTCAGCATCTTGCGCCACTGCTCGCGCTGCTCGGCGGCGTTGGCGGCGTAAGTGGCCTTGGCGGGGTCAGTTTCCCAGCTTTCCTGCACCGAGAAGTCGAAGGGCTTAGCCAGAATCTGGCGGTAGAGGGTCTGAATCTCGGGCATGCGCTTGGCCAGCAGCGCGCTCGTAGCGTCCAGAAACTCGTGGGTGCCGCCGCGCATCTGGTCGTCAATCTGGGTTTTGAACTGGCTGAGCTGGGCCACTTCCGGGGCCAGCAGCAGCTGCTTGTTCACATCAATGCGCTTGATGTACAGGTCGTACACACGCTGCGAGAACTGGTCGTCAATCTTCTCGGGCTGGTAGTGGAGCTGGTTCAAGCCCTGCATCATCACGCCGAGCACCACTTGGTCACGCGGCGGCGTGCCCTGGTACACGGAGTAGGAAGCCAGCCCCAGCAGGGCCAGCACGGAAGTGGAATATAAGCCGAGCTTAAAGCGAGGGAATTGCATGCGGAGAGGTCTAGTGAAGAAAGGAAATTGGCTACGGCCGGGGCCGGCACCCACGCCCTGACGGGCCAAAGGGTAAAGATGATGCTTCCTTAACCAGAATCGCACCACTAATTGCTCCCAAAGTCGAAAAAGAACCGCCAAAGGTTGCGGAACGGGCCATCAGAAGCTCAGTGTGAGCTGCCGGCCCGCAGCTTCCTGCGCATTGCTCAGGTTGGAAAGCGTGACGCCCAGCAGCCGCACGCCCTTTTCCAACGGAAACAGGCCCTCCACCAGCTCCCGGCAAATGCGGGCCAGCACCTCCGGCCCCGGCACCAGGCCCACGCCGCTGCGGCTGCGTGTAATCTGCTGGAAGTCGCCGAATTTCACCTTCAGTGTCACCGTCCGGCCCCGGATGCCGCTCCGCTGGCAGTATTCCCACACGTCTTCCAGCAGCGGCTGCAGGGCTTCAAGCAAGTCCGAAAACTCCCGCAAATCCTGCGCGAAAGTGGTTTCCGAGCCCATGGACTTGCGCAGGCGGTCGGCCACTACGGGCCGCTCGTCCTCGCCCCGCGCAATGGCAAAGTAGTAGCGCCCCACCTTGCCAAAATGCTGGTGCAGAAACTCCACCGACTGCGCCCGCAAATCGGCGCCGGTGAAGATACCCAGCTCGTTCATGCGCGCCGCCGTCACCGGCCCCACGCCGTGGAACTGGCCCACGGCCAGCCCTTCCACAAAGGCCAGGCCCTGCGCGGGCCGCACCACAAACTGCCCATTGGGCTTGCGGTAGTCGGAAGCCAGCTTGGCCAGAAACTTATTATAGGAAATGCCCGCCGAGGCCGTGAGCCCGGTTTCGGCCAGGATTTTGGCCCGGATTTCCCGCGCAATCTGGGTAGCCGAGTCCAGTTGCTTAAGGTTATGCGTCACGTCGAGGTAGGCCTCATCGAGCGACACCGGCTCTATCAGCGGCGTGTACTCGGCGAAGATGGACCGAATCTGCCGCGACACCTCTTTATAGACCGTGAAGCGCGGCGGCACGAATACCAGCTCCGGGCATTTGCGCAGTGCCGTGGCACTCGGCATGGCCGAGCGCACCCCAAATTGCCGGGCCTCGTAGCTGGCCGCCGCCACTACGCCGCGCTCCCGGGCGCCGCCCACCGCCACGGGCCGGCCACGCAGCTCGGGGTGGTCGCGTTGCTCCACCGAAGCATAAAATGCATCCATATCCAAATGGATGATTTTGCGAATGGAGTTGGCAATCACTGTTTTTGCTTTTTATTCCAACAAAGATAAAAGGCATGCTACGGAAGACGGAATCTTTGTTTTCAGCGCGTAGAACGGGTTTCAAATTCCGAAAATCTCATTTCCTGAACACCGATTTCACTGATTACCAAAACTTAGCAATTAGACAATCTCAACAATTCTATTTCTATTGATAATTTTTTTACGTACTTTTGACTTATCAAACCTTGTGGGGTGGCGGAACTGGCAGACGCGCTAGCCTATCTCGCTAGTAAAATTAGAGGTTCGAGTCCTCTCTCTACAGCAACAATCCCGGTCGCAGCAGCGGCCGGGATTTTTTGCGTCTGGGGTTTTTTGGTCGCTATCCCAACCCGAAACGGGGCTACCGCGCGCCGTTGGCTGGCCTGCGCATACTCAGGAAAAAGCAGCACCTTTAGCTTCGTTGAATTTCCCTCCCACTTCCCCTTCCCAACATGGCCATCGCGCGGTGGCTGGGTTAAAACAGGCGTATATGTCAAGCCAGAAACTCCTCTCCTTTCTATTCCTCTCCACGCTGGGCCTCGGCCCTGTTGCCGCGCAGAAAGCGGCAACTGCCGCCTACTCAGCAGCCGGCAAAACGGCCCACGTTTTTGCCACGGTGCAGGGCACCAGCCAGCGCCTGGCGGCCGGCGGCGACCTCAAATTCTCGCCCGCCGCGCAGCCCGTGGAAACTCAGGTCTGCGTGTTTGTTGACCCCAGCCACTCGTTCCAGACCATGCTCGGCATCGGCGGGGCGCTGACGGATGCCTCGGCCGAAACCTTTGCCAAGCTGCCGAAACCCCAGCAGCAGGAGTTTCTCAAGGCGTATTACAGCCCCACGGGCGGCATCGGCTACACGCTGGGCCGCACCAGCATCCACAGCTCCGACTTTTCGAGCGGTAGCTACACCTACGTGGCCGACAAGGACGAGGCGCTGAAAACCTTCAGCGTGAAGCACGACGAGCAGTTCCGCATCCCCTTCATCAAGCAGGTGATGGCGGCGGCCGGCGGCAAGCTTACCCTGTATGTGAGTCCCTGGAGCCCGCCCGGCTGGATGAAAACCAACGGCGAAATGCTGCACGGCGGCAAGCTGCTGCCCCAATATCGCCAAGCCTGGGCCGACTACT
The DNA here is from genome assembly GCF_038448715.1 of Hymenobacter segetis. GTDB lineage: Bacteria > Bacteroidota > Bacteroidia > Cytophagales > Hymenobacteraceae > Hymenobacter > Hymenobacter segetis. Next base: position 7,038 of record NZ_JBCEVZ010000098.1, read on the forward strand.
ACGTGAAGTTCATCAAGACTTACGAGCAGTTGGGCATCCCCATCTGGGGCCTCACGGTGCAGAACGAGCCGATGGCTACCCAGAAGTGGGAGTCGTGCGTGTTTACCGGCGAGGACGAGCGGGATTTCATCAAGGGCTACCTCGGCCCCACGCTGGCCAAGGGCGGCCTGGGCTCCAAAAAACTCATTGCCTGGGACCACAACCGCGACCTGCTGTTCCAGCGCGCCAGCACCGTGCTCGACGACCCCGAGGCCGCCAAATACGTCTGGGGCATCGGCTACCACTGGTACGAAACCTGGACCGGCAGCAGCATGCTTTTCGAGAACGAGAAGCGCGTGAAAGAAGCTTTCCCCAACACCAACCTCATTTTCACCGAAGGCTGCAAGGAGAAATTCGACCTGGCCAAAGTCGATGACTGGGCGCTGGGCGAGAAATACGGCAACTCGATGATTGGCGACTTTAACGCCGGCACCGTGGGCTGGACCGACTGGAACGTGCTGCTCGACGAAACCGGCGGCCCCAACCACGTCGGCAACTTCTGCTTCGCTCCCGTCATCGCCGATACCAAAACCGGCAAGCTGATTTACACCAACGCCTACTACTACATCGGTCACTTCTCGAAGTTCATTCGCCCCGGCGCCAAGCGCATCAGTGCCTCTTCCAACCGCGACGCCCTGCAAACCACCGCCTACCGCAACCCCGACGGCAGCGTGGCCGTGGTGGTGATGAACCAGACCGACAAGCCCGAGGAATTCCAGCTCTGGATGCGCGGCCAGGGCACCAAAACCACCGCCGCTGCGCACTCCATCATGACGCTGGTAGTTAATTAATTCCTGCCATGAAATCAGCTTCCTTGCTCCTGCTCGCGGCACTGCTCAGCACCACCACCGCCCACGCCCAGCAGCCCACCGACGCCGCAGCCGCCAAAAAAGCCGCCGACGAGGCCTACCACGAACGCCAGGAATACCTGCTGCACAACGACTGGCCCAACCTCCAGAAATACGCCGCCGCCAACCAGCGCCTGCCCGCCCCCACGCCCGGCAGGCCCCGCGTGGTCATCATCGGCAACTCCATCACCGAGGGCTGGGTGAAGGAAGATTCGGCCTTTTTTCGGGGCAAAACCTATGAGTATGTGGGCCGGGGCATCAGCGGCCAGGCCACGGGGCAAACTGTAGTGCGCTTCCGAGCCGATGTGATTGGCTTGCACCCGGCCGTGGTCGTCATCCTGGTGGGTACCAACGACGTGGCCGAAAACAACGGCCCCTACAATCCTCAAGTCACGATAAACAATATCATGACCATGACCGAACTGGCGCAGGCTCACGGCATCCGCGTGGTGCTGGGCTCGGTGGCTCCGGCGTCGGATTTCTGGTGGCGCAAGGGCCTGAATCCGGCCCCCAAAATCATTGCACTTAACAAGCAAATCAAAGCCTACGCCGACCAGCACCACCTTGTGTACTACGACATGCACACCGCCCTGAAAGACGACCAGAACGGCCTGAAAAAAGCCTACGGCGAAGACGGCGTGCACCCCAACCTAACCGGCTACCGCGTAATGGAGCCTCTGCTCAACCAAGCCGTAGCTGCCGCTCTAAAGAAGAAATAACCTTGCCCAATGACTATGCCAGTGCCGCCCGGCAGCTCCCAGCTGCTAGGCGGCACTGGCTTTTTTACGCCCGGCCGGCTTTTTCTTCTTCGCTTTTGGCCGGGCTTTTTTGCGGCGGGGCGGCAGGCGCTCCCGTTCCGCTTTGCGCTCGGCACGCATGAGCAGGCGCTCGGGCAGGCGGGCAATGAGGCGCTCGCGCACGTACTGCGCCAGGCTGGACAGCGGCACCAGCTGCGTGGTGCGCAGGAAATTGCTGACTTCGCGGCTCCGCAGTGTGCTCACGCCGGTGAGGCCCCGCGCCAGCAAAAACTGCTTCACCTCCTCCAGCAGCAGGAGTTTGGCCAGCGGGGCGCGCTCCACGGTGGCGTTGTAGCCGGCGGCGCGGTGCGGGCACAGCTCATCGGCCGAGGCCACCAGGATGCCCACCCACTCGGGCAGCAGCGGCAGGAGCTTGGGCAGGTGCTTTTCGGTGATGATGAAGGTGACGAAATCGTAGACCTCGCCGTAGCAGCGCAGCTGGTTGGCCACCCGTTGCAGGGTGTCGCCGTCGCCCTTCACCTCATAGCCGTGCATGAAGTGCTCGGTGATGTGCACCACGTCGGCCCGCGTGGTGCCGGTGGGCAGCTCATCAATGCGCACGCCGCCGAGCAGCAGCGGGTAGAGCAGGGCGCGGATTTCCGGGTCGTTCATGGCAACCCCAAAAGTAGCTTCCCGGCGCGTAGCAGCTTAAAATTAAATACATTGTTATAATTAATATATGTAATGTACATTATAAATAAATTTCGTTATTTTTGCTTAGTAGCGAACAAGTTGTATTTGCGCAAGAAGTTGTATCGGAGTATAAATCAATAAGCTCCGGGGCCGGGGCCTGCGGGCGCGGCGGGGAGTAGCCCGGCGGCAGGGCATTGTGCGGCATAACCAGTCTTTCCGACTTAATTATAGCATTATGAAAAACCCTATAGCCGAAGCAGTTAACTACTGCTTCACCCGTGAAACCATTACCCGCCTCGGCACCCGCCTGGATGAAGCCGCGCCCAATGTTGAATACGCGCTAAGTCAATCGGTGCCACTGGTGTTGAATGAGTTGTCGGAACGAGTGGGCCACGGCCTCACGCCCGAGGGCCTGCTGGAGCTGGTGCGCGAAGCCGATGCGGCGCAGGTGCTCCAGCAACTGGCCACCCTGCATCCGGCGGCCCGCTACGAACGGGGGGTGAACCTGCTCCTCGACTTGCTGGACGGCTCCTACCGCAGCACCGTGAGCCGCATTGCCGCCGGGGCGGCCATCCGGCCCTCGGCCAGCGACACGCTGTTGCAAATAGCCGCCACGGCCGTGCTGGGCGTGCTGGGCCACGTCGCCACCGAAAAAAGCCTCTCTCCCACCGACTTCGTTTATTGGCTGCACGCGGAGAAAGAGGCCATTGCGGCGGCCATGCTGCCAGTGCCGGCTTCAGGTGCCGTGCCGCCCCTGCCCACCGAGCAGGGCCTGCGCCGCCAGCCCCAACAGGCGGCGCAACTGGCCACCACGCCCGCCGCCGCCTGGGCCGAACCAGCCACGGAGGCCGCCCCGGGCAGCGGATTGTCGCCGTACTGGCAGTGGGGCGGACTGCTGCTGCTGGCCGTGTGCCTGGGGTATTTCTTTGGCCACAGCACCCCGGACCGGGCACCGCTGCCGGTGGCGGCTACCAGCAATTTGGTAGAGGCCGCCAGCCCACCGCCGGCTCCGGCTGCGCCTACAGCGGCTTACACTCCCCCCACAACGCCCCCAGCCGAGGCCACCGGGCCGGCTCCCGAACCTATGGTGCCGGCCCGCCGGCCTGCTCCAACCATTGCCAACCGGCCCATAGAAGTGCTGCCCGCCCGCACCCCGGCCATCGGGGCCAATGAGACCGCCCGGCCGACCCCAGCAGCCCGCCCGGCCGTCATCGGCAACGAGCCCAACGGCCGCTACGACCAGGACCGGGATACCTACATCTACGATACCGGCAAGCCCATAGTGCTGACGCTGGCCGACGGCACGACCCAGAAAGTGGGGGCCAATTCGACCGAAAACCGCCTCTATACCTTCCTGTCGTCGCCCGCCTTCCAGGTCGATTCGGTGAACCGGACCAAGGGCTGGATAAACTTCGACCGCATCAATTTCGAAACAGGCAAGGCCCGGCTCACGCCCGAATCGGCGTTGCAGCTAGGCAACATTGCCAGCATTCTCAACACGTTTCCGCAGTCCATCGTGAAAATCGGGGGCTACACCGACAGCACCGGCGAAGCCCTGGTGAACTACCAGCTCAGCGAGGACCGCGCCCGCGCGGCCATGCTCACGCTGGCCAGCATGGGCGTGAATGTCAACCGCCTGCAAGCCAAAGGCTACGGACCCAAATACTTCGTGCGGCCCAACAACACCCCCACCAACCGCGCTCTGAACCGGCGCGTCAGCATTCGGGTGCTGCGCAAGTAGGCACGCTTTGGCCCTTGCCGAGGGGAGGTTTATGCGCTGGCTTTCAGCTGCTGCTGGCAGGCGCGCAGCCATTCTTCGGCCTCGGATATATGCTGAAAAATCTGGAGCTCCAGCGCGCCGGCCGCCCCGTGCTCGAAATGCACGGTGAGGATGTCGGACAGGGAATCGGCCTGCACCACATGGGCCACGTAGCGCAGGCCCAGGGCGGCGGCCTGCGGCACCCACACGCGCTCCAGCCACTCAATGGAGTCGAACCACGGGCCCATCAGCGCCACGTTGTCGTTGAGCAGGCAGGGGTTGCGGAGGCCTTGCAGGGTGCGCAGGTAATTATCGGCCCCACGCAGGGCCTCCTGCATGTCGACAAAGCCGCGCCAGGTAGCCCGCAGCCAGCCCCCAGGCTCTTGCGAGAGGGTGCACCGGCTGCCGTCGGCATCGTGAAGGGAGCTAAGAATCATGACAGAAGTGAGTAGAGAGTTGTGTCAGCTAATTAAAGAATAAATACTCCCGAATACTCCCGGAAGTGGGGTTGTTTTACCGGCATATGGCTTTCCCGCATTCCTGATGCGTGGGGCACGGGGCTAATTTTCGGCCCGGCAGCGGCTAAGGTCAACAATTAAAAAGCAATTGAGCCTGATTAAGTGGGACTACAAACGCGGTGCAGTTGGGGCGGCGTGGGCGGCATTTTCAGTCGCCGGGCATGGCGGCAAATTGCGCCGACGCCAACCTTTGCAATTTGGTAACGGTTGCGGTAGCAGGAGCTGCGGATGGGGGGTGTTATTTCGCCCCTCATACTGTACCTTGGCGGCATGCCGGCCCTGCCGTGGGGCAGTTCGCCGGCGGTTCGGTTGCTTCAACTTTTCGTCCTGCATGTCCCGGAAAAAGGTTCTGTTTCTCATCGGCTCGCCCAACCAGACCACGCAAATGCACCAGATTGCGCAGCTGCTGGAAGACGAGTTCGACCCTTATTTCAGCCAGCTCTATTACGATGGCTGGCAGCGTCAATTCTACAAGTTCCTGCTCTGGACCGGGGGCCTGGACAAGACCATCGTCACCGGAAAAATAAAGGCCAAAGCCGATAAATATCTGGCCGAGCACGGGTTGCAGAACGATTTCGAGGCCCGGGTATTTAACAATCAGTACGACCTCATCGTGTGCTGCTCCGACGTGGTGGTGCCCTGGCCGCTGATGAAAAAGACGAAAACCATTTTCGTGCAGGAGGGCATGACCGACCCGCTCAACCTGTGGGCCCGGCTGGTAAAGCGCTTCACGCGCTACCCCATCCTGGCCATCGGCACGGCCCTCAACGGCATGAACAACTGCTGCGACATCTATTGCGTGGCCTCCGAAGGCTACGCCAGGCACTTCGAGCGCGTGGGCGTGGATGCCGATAAGCTCGTGGTAACAGGTATCCCCAACTTCGATAACATCGAGCAGGTGCGCCACAACGACTTTCCGCACCACGGCTACGTGCTGGTGGCCACCTCCGACCTGCGCGAAACCTTCACGCCCGAAAACCGCCCCAAATTCATCTGCGAGTGCGCCCGCATTGCCAACGGCCGCCCGCTGGCCTTCAAGCTGCACCCCAACGAGGAGCTGCCCCGCGCCACCGACGAAATCAAGCAGCACGCCCCGCCCGGCACCCTGATTTTCACCGAGGGCAACACCGACCACATGATTGCCAACTGCGTGGAACTTATCACCCAATACTCGACCGTGGTGTACGTGGGCCTGGCGCTGGGCAAGCCGGTGCATTCCTATTTCGACGTGGACGACCTCAAGCGCAAGTTGCCCTGGCAGAACGGCGGCACCTCGGCCCGGCGCATTGCGGCCATTTGCCGGGGCTATAGCCACTTTTCGGGCAGCGGGCCGGCATTTTTGCGGCAGCTCGATGCCGGAGCTTTTGCAACCGTAGCAGCGGCCGAAGCCTCTCCGGTAGAGGGCTGAAAGCTGGCGGCACTATTTTAAGAATGTATTTACCAATGGCTTACCAATTAGCCTGCTTTTTGCCCGGTAATTTTTAGCGTATTTCCGTTTCACGTCCGACTACGCGGTACCGACTACTCTATTTATGCCCGTTCCGAAGATTCTGACCGTTGTGCAGGCCCGCATGGGCTCCTCGCGCCTGCCGGGCAAGGTGCTGCTGCCGCTGGCCGGCGAGCCCCTGCTGGTGCGCATGGTGGAGCGGGTGCAGCGCGCCCACCTGGCCGGCACCGTAGTAGTAGCCACCACCACTGATGCCGCCGATGATGCCATCGCCGAGCTATGCGCTGCCCACGATATAAAGTGTTTCCGGGGCGATGTGCTGGATTTGCTCGACCGCCACTACCAGGCCGCCCGCCACTACGGGGCCGATGTGGTGCTGAAAATCCCGTCCGACTGCCCCCTCATCGACCCGGCCGTGATTGATGAAGTAGTAGGCTACTACCTGCACTTCGCCGACCGCTACGATTTCGTGAGCAACCTGCACCCCGCCACTTTCCCCGATGGAAACGACGTGGAAGTAATGCCCATCGAAGCGCTGGAAACGGCTTGGCGTGAGGCCCGGCGGCCGCTGGAGCGCGAGCACACCACCCCGTTTTTCTGGGAAAACCCCACCAGGTTCCGGCTGGGCAACGTGGAATGGGATGCCGGGAAGGACTTTTCGATGAGCCACCGCTGGACCATAGACTACCCGGAAGACTACGATTTCATTAAAGCCGTTTACGAGGCGCTGTATCCGAGCAAGCCGGATTTTGAGCTCGATGACATCCTTAGCCTGCTAAAACAGCGGCCGGATATTGCCCAACTCAATGCCCACTATGCCGGCGTGAATTGGTACCGCAACCACCTCGACGAGCTCAAAACCGTGGATTCGTCGCAAACCAAAACCTTGTAGCACTGGCTTAAACTTGTGCTACCACCCACCTTATGACCCTCGAAAAACAACAAAAACTTGAAGCCCTGGCCCTGCGCGTGCGCGAGCACATCGTGCGCCTGAGCACCGACGGCGGCTGCTTCACCGGTGCCTCGCTGAGTTGCGCCGACCTGCTGGTGTACCTCTACGCCGACTGCTTGAACGTGCGCCCCGACAACCTCCAGGACCCCACCCGCGATTACCTCTTCCTGAGCAAGGGCCACGACGTGCCCGCCCTCTACGGCACCTTCGTGGAGCTCGGCTTCATCGACAAAGCTCGTCTCGACCAGCACCTCAGCACCGACGACCACATCTACTGGCACCCCAACCGCAACGTACCGGGCGTGGAATTCCACTCCGGCTCGCTCGGCCACCTGCCCAGCGTGGCCTTGGGCGTGGCGATGGATTGCCGGATGCGCGGCCAGGACAACAAGGTCATCGTCATCACCGGTGACGGCGAACTGAACGAAGGAACGGTATGGGAA
>NZ_JBCEVZ010000099.1:0-14139 GCF_038448715.1 Hymenobacter segetis
GACCAGTACCGCATGCATCAGGAGCTGGCCGTGCTCGTCAACCAAGACTTTTACGAAGGCCAGCTGCGCTGCCCACAGCCCTGGCAGGCCGCCCCGATGGACCGCACCGCCTGGCCCGCCGGGACTGATGATTTCACGGCCGCGCTGCGCCGCCAGCGAGTGGTTTTTGTGCCCACCCAGCGCCAGCCCGAGGATTTGTCCATGAAGGAATCGGCCCAGGAAGCCGAGCTGGCCGCCCGCGCCGCCGCCTACGTGGCCCAAGGCTACGGCCCCGATTTTAACCCCGAAACCACGCTCGGCATCATCGCCAGCTACCGCAATCAAGCGGCCCGCATCCGCGCGCGGCTGGCCCAGTTGGCCCGCGAGCTGGCCCTGCCCGCCCTCGCCCAAATCAGCGTTGACACCGTGGAGCGCTACCAGGGCAGCCAGCGCGAGGTCATCATCGTGAGCTTCTGCTGCCACCACGAGCACCAGCTGGAGCTCATGGTATCGCCCGACGAAACCGGGCAGGTCGACCGCAAGCTCAACGTGGCCCTCACCCGCGCCCGCCAGCAGCTCGTGCTGCTCGGCAACGCGGAAATGCTGAGCCGCGCCCCCCACCACGCGGCCCTGCTGGCCCGGGTGCGGTAGCGCGGCTCCGCGTCATCCGTTTATTAACCCGTTCTACTTGATATCCACCACTTCCACCTCGAAGCGCAAGGCTGTATTGGGGCCGATGCTGGTGGAAGCGCCCTGCACGCCATAGGCCAGCGCCGACGGCAATAGCAGCTCTGCCTTGTCGCCTTTGTGCATCAGGGCAATGCCCTCTTCAAAGCCCGTAATCAGCTGGCCGCGCCCAAAAGTGAAGGTTGTCGGCGTGTTGTTGCGCAAGGACGAGGCATCGAACACCGTACCGGTGGCATCAAACAAATGGCCGGTGTACAGCATCGTAACCGTGTTGCCAATGGTCGGCCGCACGGCGCTGGCGTTGGTCGTAACGGGCAGAAAGTAGAGTCCGGAAGCCTGTTTCTGAGCAGTGGTAATGTTTTTGGCGCTCAGGTAGCTCGTAATCAGGTTGTCATCATACACCGGCACGTTCACTACTTCCACCTCGAAGCGCAGGACCGAATTTGCCGGAATGCTGCCTACCGCCTTCGTGCCGTAGGCCAGCCCGGAAGGTATCAGAAACTCTGCCTTATCGCCCACGTGCATCAGGGAAACCCCTTCATCAAAGCCGGGAATAACCTGGTTCGCGCCCACCACAAAGGTCAACAGGGGGTTGCTGTGCTTGGAAGAAGCATCGAACACCGTGCCAGCCGCATCCAGCAAATGGCCGGTGTACAGCACCGCCACCGAGGAGCCGATGGCCACTTTAGCAGCCGCAGGGTTCGTGCTGACCGGGATAAACTGCAGGCCGGAAGGCTGTTGCTGAGCGGTGGTAATATTTTTGGAAGCCAGGTACTTGGTGATGGTTTCCTGGTCAACCCCGCTGTAATCCACGACTTCGGGGTCATCCTTCTTGCAGGCGGTGGTGAACACGCCGGCACCGGCCAGCATCATCAATAAGAACAGGCGCGTAAATACGGCGGAAAAATAGGATTTCATAGGCTGGTTTTTGGGAGTAAAAATAGGGCATTAAGGTCCGTAGAACATGAATTTGCTATCCGGCGTTCGCGTTTTTTGCTAGGGCAATGGCCCGCGCGGTCGCAACTTTCCCCAGCCGAATTGAGCTTAAGCCGGCCTCAAGACCCAGCATCAGCCCTATTCCCAGCGTGTAGGCCAGCAGGTCGACCCACTCAAACTGGCTGCCCAGCACGATGCGCGCCACCCGCGAATGCTGCCAGCCCAGCCAGCTCAGCAGGTGTACATATTGTAATGTCTCAATTAGATAAGCCGTGAGCAGCACCCCCAAGGCCACTTTCCCCGGCGCGGCCGTCAGCATACCCCGGGCGAGGCAATAGAGGAAAATGGTGGCCAGAAAATCGCCGGCGTAGGGCCGAATGATTTTATCATGTATGTACAAGGCGATAAAAACTTCCAGCAGGAATAATAAGCTGGCTGCCAGTAAATAATGCTTCCGAATGCGAATCATGCGACGATTAAAACCGATGTGTGTAATCAACCGTGGCGCATCGGGCACCGGCGAGCCTGCTGCATGGCCACCGCCGGCTCGGCCAGCATCACCGGAGCCGCGTCCAGCGCCTGAATCCGGTACAGATATTCCGTCGGCAGCATGGCATTCTTCGCCGACTGGCTCACCCGCCAGCGCCGCGTAAGGCGGTAGAAAACCACGGCTGGGCTTATGAAAACACCGACTGGTAATTGCAAAAGCTGCCGCACCCGGGCTGGCACCACCAGCCCCTGCACCAGCCGCAGCAGCCGGTAGCGCGGCCCGCCCAGGTGGCGTCGGTATTGAAAATACAAGTCTGCGGTGTAATTGCTGGCGGCCGTGTCGCGGGCTAGGTGCAGCTCGCGGGCGGCCCGCCATTCGGCGTAGGAGGTAGGCAAATCGGGCACGCCCATCCGCCGTCCCACGCGGCAAAACACCGCCACAATCTCCTCGCGCTCGGCCTCGGTCAGGGGCCGTTCCAGCACCTCAAAAGCCCGCATGGAGTAGCCGATGAGCATAAACAGCACGTCGCGGTAGGCCCAGGCCGGAATGGCCTGCCCCCGGCGCGCCTCCACCGCCGCGTGGATGGCGGCAATGCTGTCGATGGCCCGCTCGGCCCCGGCGCGGTCGGCAAACACGATACGGCGGGCGTATTCAACCGTGGAAAAGAGCCGCGCCAGCGGGTCGGCGGGCAGGCGGCCGGTGAAGTAGAGCCAATCCACCGCCTTGTTGAGAGCGAACTCGGCTGCCGCCCCGGCAAAGATGAACAGCACCGTATCGGCAGTGCCCCAGATGCGGCGCACGATGGAATTGGGGGCTACGAAGTAATCCATGTTGTATTGCTGACGGAGGTAAAATCAGAACACCGGGCGGAGGTCTGATAATTCTGGTGCAAATTTATGAAGAACTTTGTAATTCAAAGTAAACTTCCCGAATTGGCTTGATATGAGTAGGGAGCGGGGCCTGCCCCCGCCCGTCGTTGAACAGCTACTTAAGCCTCGTTCAACGACGGGCGGGGGCAAGCCCCGCTCCCTACACCTTGTTTCTATTGCGGCTGCAAATCAGATTTTAGCCTTCCCAATCCGGCTCAGCTATCTGCTGAGCAAGTCGGGCACCGCCTTTCCAACTGTCGCCACCTTCGGCCGCTTGTAGAAATACAGTATCAGCAGCGGCAGCAGCGTCAACTCGGCCACCACGCCGAACAGCAGCGTCAGTCCAATCAGCAGCCCGACGTAGAACGTGCCATCGAACTTCGAGAACAGCAGCGTGGAGAAGCCGCCCACCAGAATGAGCGAGGTGGTAATAACGGCCTTGCCGGCCAGCAGATACGTGTAGCGCACCGCCTTGAAGATGTCCGGTTCCTTGCCCAGGGTGAGCCGCAGCTTGCTGATAAAGTGAATGGTGTCATCAACCGCGATGCCGAAGGCGATGGTGAAAATGATGCTCGTGCTCACCTTCATGTTCACGCCGGCCAGGCCCATCACGCCGGCCACGATGATGATGGGCAGCAGGTTGGGAATGAGCACCACAATGGTCATGCGGAAGGATTTGAACAGCGCCAGCACGATGAGCGTGACCATCGCCACGTCGATGGCCATGCCCTGAATCATGTTCAGGGTCAGGTTTTCGTTGTTTTTGTCGATGAGGTTGGACGAGCCGGTGAGGCGGGTGCGCAGCACGGTGCTGTCGGTGCTGGTGCGCAAGTAGCGGCGCAGGGCGGCGTTCAATTTGTCGGCCCGGATGCTGCCCACGTCGGCCATGCGGCCGGTGAGGCGGCCGGCCGAGCCATCGGGCAGGGCCAGGGCGCTGAACTCGGGCCGCTTGCGGAACTGCCGGAGCTTGCCGCGCAGACTGCGCAGTTCCAGCGTGTCGGCGGGCAGGCGGTAGTCGGCCAGGCCGCCGCCGTGCAGGGCCTTGCGCACCGATTTCACCAGTGTGACGGGCGAGGCCGCGAAGCGCAGGCCGTAAGTATTCGCCAGATAGCCTTCGATTTGCTCGGTCTGGCGTAGCACCCCCAGGTCGTAGATGTCGCGGCCGGATGCGGGTTTCAGCTCCAGCTCAAAGGGCCGCACGCCGGCAAACTGCCGGTCGAAAAAGGCGAAATCCTGCCGCACCGGGTCGCTTTTGGAAAGGTCATCGAGCAGCGAGGAGTTGATGTGCACCCGCGTGGCCAGCCCGATGGAGGCCGCCAGCACCAGCCCGCTCAGCGTAAATATCAGCCGCCGCCGCACCAGCACCTGCCGAAACAATCGCCCCAGCACGCCGTCCCAGCTGTGGCCCTGGCGGCGCGGCTCGCGCAGTTGGGGCTTGCCCAGCAGCACCAGCATGGCCGGCAGCAGCGTGAAACTGAGAATAAAGGCCAGAATAACGGCAATGCCCGTGAACAGCCCGAAGTTGTGAATGGGCCGAATCGTACTCGTCATCAGCGTGAAAAAGCCCAGGCTGGTAGTGAGCGCCGACAGCCCTGACCCAAACCCCGATTCCTTAATCGTGACGCGCAGCGCGTCCTTCTTGCTGGCCCCGTAGCCTAATTCACTCACGTAGCGGCTGATGATGTGAATGGTGTCGCTCATGCCCACCACAAACAGCATGAGCGGGAGCAGGGCCGTCATCAAATCGATGCTGACCCCGAACGCGGCCATGATGCCCAGGCCCCACAAAATGGCCCCCAGCACCACCACCAGCGGCAGCACCACGCCCCACCACGTCCGAAACGTGAGCCACAGCAGCCCCGTCACCAGCAGCACCGACAGCGACATAAACACCACCAATTCCCACTTCAGCCGGTCCACAAATACGGATTGCGCCACGATGCGCCCCGCGAAATGCACCCGCTCCTCGGGAATGTGCAGGCGGGCCAGGCCGGCACGCAGGTTGGTGAACAACGTGTCGCCGGGCGGCTTTTCGAGGTCGGGCGTGAGCTGGAGCACCAGGGCCAGTGCGCGGGCATCGGGGCTGAACACGTTGCCGATGAGGCCGGGCGTGTGGTAAATCAGGACGGAGTCGGCGGCGCGGCGGGCGGGGTCGGCGCGGTAGGCGTCGGGGTGCAGGTAGGGGAGGCTGAACACGCCGAGGCCCTCCACCACGGTGTTGGCCAGCGTGGTGGGCGAGGTAACGTGTAGCACGTTCTTTTGCCGGGCGGCCAGGCGGGTCAGAGAATCAACCTGGGCCAGAAAAGCGGGGTCGAACACGGTGCGGCCGGCCGGGGCTTCGAGGCCCAGCAGCAGGTAGTCGTTGTCGTTGCCGAAGCGCTGGGTGTAGCCCTGGTAGTAGTCCAAGTCGGGGTCGCCGGCAGGGTAGAAGTCGTTGAAATTGTAGTTGAACCGTAGCTGGGCGACGAAGAAAGCGCTCAGGGCCGTGAGCAGGCCCAGCACGAGCAGGGTGGTATGGGCGTAGCGACGAAGGGACATCGGAGGGCCCCCGCGCCCGGCCCCCGCCGGGCGGGACCCGGACGGGCGGCAATTCGTGAGCAAAAAGGAGAATCAAACTTCCATACGCCCCACCCCTCAAAATGTGCGGCAGCGGTGTATCTTAGAGCCTGAAAACCGTGCGTTTTCCCCTTTTGTTTCCCCTCACCCCACTTCGTTTATCATGAAAAATACCCTGCTCGCCCTCGCCCTGTTTGCCTTCGCCGGCACCACCGCTTTCGCCCACGACGGCCACGACAAAGACGGCAAAAAAGGCAAGAAAGAAACCTGCACCAAAGACATGAAGGCTTCGTGCACCAAAGACATGAAAGGTGGCATGGCCGGCGGCTCGTGCTGCATGAAAGGCGGCAAAACCGCCAGCGTGAAGCCCGCCGCCAAGTCGGAGGCTGCCGCCAAGCTCTAATCACCGCCGGCTCCGGCCGCCGCTGAGAACCAAAAAAGCCGCTTCGGAAACGAGGCGGCTTTTTTATTATCCAGAAATTCATAAGTTTACCCAGTTTTCTACCAACCCCAAAATTTATGGAGCTTATTGACCAACTGACTAATCTGGCATCGCGCGCTCAGAAGCAGATTACGCATATTCAGACCGAAGAAGCCACGAAAACAGCGCTGGTAATGCCGTTTATCAATGCTCTCGGCTATAATGTGTTTGACCCTACGGAAGTTGTGCCAGAGTTTATTTGCGATATCGGCACGAAAAAGGGTGAGAAAATTGACTACGCCATTATGCGCGATGGCAAACCAATCATTTTAATTGAGTGCAAACACGTTGGCAGCGACCTCAATATCAACCATGCCAGCCAGTTATTTCGGTATTTCCACGTAACCGAAGCGCGGATTGCAGTTCTCACCAATGGACTTGTGTACCGGTTGTTCACCGATTTGGAACAGCCAAATAAGATGGATGAGCGGCCTTTTCTGGAATTCGACCTCGCCAGCTTCAATGAGAACGATGTTGCTGAAATCAAAAAACTCAGTAAAGCCAGCTTCAACATTGAGGATATGCTTTTTGCCGCATACAACCTCAAATACATGCGGGCTTTCAAAAAATATTTTGAAGAGCAATTCACCCAGCCGTCGGCCGATTTTATAAACTTCGTTTCGAAGCAGGTGTACGAAGGTGTGTTAACTCCCAAGCTCAAAGAGCAATTCAGCATCTTGGTGCATCGCTCGTTTCATCAGTTTCTGAATGACAAAATATCCATGCGATTGCGGTCAGCAATGATTGATACCAGTGGGCAGAGCTTATTGGTGAACGACGTGCCGGCAGCACCAGTAATGGAACCGACGGTTGGAACTGATACAGATGGCAAGGAAAAAGATATTGAAACGACTGTTGAGGAGACGGAAGGCTTCATGATTGTGCGAGCCATCCTCCGTAAAACCGTTCCGGTTAATCGGGTGGTAATGCGGGACGTGCAATCCTACTGCGGCATTTTGTTGGATGATAATAACCGTAAGCCCATCTGTCGGCTTCATTTCAACAGCAGCAAAAAGTATGTGACGCTGTTTGACATTGAAGGAGGTGAACGAGTCGATATTACCTCGCTCGATGACTTGTATGGCATGGCTTCCCGGATTCGAGCCGCCGTGCAGAAACATGAAACGAAAGTGGCTGTTTAGTTAGTCATTGGCTTTTATACAGATGAGGAAAGCTGCCTGAACGGGCAGCTTTCTTTATTTTTGAGGGCACCGTTACGTCCCCACCCCATGCGCCAATACCAAGCCCTGCTTCGCCAAATCCTCGACACCGGCACCGTGAAAACCGACCGCACGGGCACCGGCACGGTGTCCATTTTCGGCCCGCAAATGCGGTTCAACTTGGCCGAGGGCTTCCCGCTGGTGACCACCAAAAAGGTGCATTTGAAGAGCATCATCCACGAATTATTGTGGTTCCTCAAGGGCGATACCAACATTGCCTACCTCAAGGAGCACGGCGTAAAAATCTGGGATGAGTGGGCTGATGCCAACGGCGACCTCGGCCCCGTGTACGGCCACCAGTGGCGCTCCTGGCCCGACGGCCACGGTGGCCACATCGACCAGATTGCGCAGATTATCCAGCAGCTCAAGACCCAGCCCGACTCGCGCCGCATCCTCGTTTCGGCCTGGAACGTGGCCGAATTGCCCGAGATGAAATTGCAGCCTTGCCACGCCCTGTTCCAGTTCTACGTGGCCGATGGCAAGCTCTCGTGCCAGCTCTACCAGCGCTCGGCCGACGTGTTTCTGGGCGTGCCGTTCAACATTGCCAGCTACGCGCTGCTCACCCTCATGGTGGCCCAGGTGACGGGCCTGCAACCCGGCGAGTTCATCTGGACCGGCGGCGACACTCACCTCTACAGCAACCACCTCGACCAAGCCCGCCTGCAGCTGGAGCGCGAGCCCCATCCGCTGCCCCAGATGCACATCAACCCGGCCGTGACGGATATTTTCGGGTTTCAGTACGAAGACTTCAAGCTGGAAAACTACGAGCCGTGGCCGGCCATCAAAGCGCCGGTAGCCGTATAGGCGGCACATGAGAAATGGCGCGCTGGGAATGATGTTGGGGGGATGCGCGCTGCTGGCGGCCGGCCCGGCCCGGGCGCAATATGCCGCGCCGGGCTTCCCCATGCTGCCGCAGGGCCGCCTGCCGGTGGTGAAGGCTCCCGCAAAACTGCAGTCGCCCATCCTGCCGCGCTTCTGGCACGAGGCCGACCCCGGCAAGCTGGCGGCGGGCCGCACGGAGTTTTTCGCTTTCGTATCGGAGCACGCCAAATTCCCGGACGGGGCCAAGCCCACCGCCGCGCAACCCAGGGCCCCGCTGCCCACCGGCCGCCTATTGGTGCGCGTGCTGGTGCGGCCCGATGGCTCGGTGCGCCAGCCGCCCCGCGTGATGCGGCGCGAGCTGGCCCTGCCCGAAAGCGCCTACCCGCCCAGCGCCATTCAGGCTCTTGATGCCGAGGCGCTGCGGGTGCTGGGGGCCTTGCGCTTCGTGCGTTCCAAATCGGCGCAGGACTCGCTAATTGTGCCCATGCGCTTTATTGAGCAATAATGGGCGGCCGATAGGGCTGCATCAAACCGTTGATGCCAGCGCGCTCCATAAAGCATCAATTAACGGGCTCGAATCAGAGAAAGTAGCGTCGGCTACTTGCCGAATCACCCGTAGGGCCGCCACGTTGGCCGTGAAAACGGCATCGGCTGCTAGAAGAGCTTCTGGCTCAAATAACCCTTCGGAACACTGAATGCCTGCCGCCTGCGCCGCCCGGAGCACCTGCGCCCGGCGCACGCCCGCCACGCAACCGGTTTCAAGCGCGGGCGTGAACAGCACCTCACCCTTCACCCAGAAAATAGCCGCCGCACCCGCCTCAGCTACGTGTCCGCCAGCATCACAAAGAATGATTTCATCCAGCCCGCGCTGCTGCCGCTCGTGGGCGGCACGCACATAGAGCCACGCCTGCGGGCCTTTGCAAAAGCTCAGGGGAGAGAAAATAGAATGGGTTTCCAGCGCGAAATCGGCTTTGGCGATGGGCGTTTCATCCGGCACGAAGGATTCGGCGGTAGCCAGCCATTCGGTGGCCCCGGTGTTGGGGGTGTAGCGGCCGCCGCCGGCGCGCCAGAGCTGCAGGCGCAGGCGGGCGGCGGGCAGGTGGCTGGCGGCGGCAAGGCGGGCCAGGGCGGTTTCGAGGGCTTCTGGCGTGGCGAGCGCGGGGGGCAGGGTGAGGTAGAGGGCGGCGGCGGCCCGGTGCATGCGCTGGCAATGGTCGGCGGCGAGGCGCAGGCGGTTGTCGGCGAAAATCAGGGTTTCGAAAAAGCCATCGCCGAAGGCCAGGCCCCGGTTGGGCAGGGGCAGGGCGGCGGTGGGCAGCAGGTGGTTGTTGAGCAGCAGCATGGGGCGCAAGGTAGGGCCGGCCGCCGGCCCAGGCCCACAAAAAAAAACGGACGAGCCCGTGGGCCCGTCCGTTTTTGGCTGATGACAACCGGAGTAACTTATTGCACCTGCACGCGGCGGGTCACCAGGCCTTCGGCATAGGTCACGCGCAGCACGTAGTTACCGGCAGGTAGATTTTCAATGGCCATATTGGCCGGGGCGATGCCGTTGAAAGACTGGTGACGCACGGTGCGGCCCAGCACATCGAGCAGGTCGAGGGCCTCAGGGTGGGCGCTGGCGTCGGGGGCCACGGTGAGAGTGGTGTGAGCGGGCACGGGCCAGGCTTCGGTGTGGTCGGCCACGGCCTGCGGGGCCTGCACGTGCAGCACGTTGCTGGCCGTGAGGCGGGCCAGGGCCATGGCCGGCTGGCCGTTGATGGTGGTGAAGCTGCCGCCCACCATCAGGGTGCCATCGGGCTGCACCAGCAGGGCGCGTACGGTGCTGTTGGGCACGGCAGTGGCCGCAAATGTGGCATCGGCGGCCCCGGTGGGCAGCAGGCGGCCCAGGTTGGCGGGCAGGCCGGTACCGGTGAACGAGCCGCCCACCAGAATGCGGTTGTTGGGCTGCACCAGCAGCTTATACGCGGTGCCACTGAAGGCGGGCGGGGTAAAGCCGGTGTCGTGGGTGCCGTCGGAGTTGAGGCGGGCCAGGCTGCTGCGGGAAGTGCCGCCCACGGCCGAAAACAGCCCGCCGACCACTACTTTGCCATCGGCCTGCACGGCCATATCGTTCAAGCCCGAATTGACGGCAATGGTGGTAATGGGCGTTTGGACGAAGCTGGCATCCTGCGCGCCGGTGCTGCCTAGGCGAAGTACGGTTCGGTAAGAAGTTCCGCTTGTGGGCGTGTAGTTGCCGGCTATCAGCAGCTTGCCATCGGGCTGTAGCGCCAGCGACTGCAAATAAGCAAGGCGCCCCGAGCTCAGCGTTGGCACAAATGACGCATCGGCCGAGCCATCAGTCATCAGCCGCCACAGGCTGTTGTTGAGAGTACTGGCGTTGTTGCTACCCACCAGTACGCGGCCGTCGGGCTGAAGCAGCATCTGGGAAATGGACCGGCCGGCCACGCTTGGCGCGCTGAAGCTGTTGTCGAGGCTGCCGGTGGCTTGGTAGCGCTGCACCGCCGCAAAGGTGGCCACCAGCACCCGGCCGTCGGGCTGCAGGGCCAGCCGCGTAACGGGGGAAACAATAGGCGCACTCAGGGCGAAGCTGCCGTCGAGGGAGCCATTGGGATTGAACCGCGCCAGCCGCCGCACCGTCTGGCCATTAATCTCGTTAAAGCCTCCGCCCACCAGCAGCTTGCCGTCGGCCTGCCGCACGATTGAGGTGATGACGCCCGGTGACTGAATCAGGGGCTGAAACGACGTGTCAAGGGCCCCGGTGCTGGTGAGCTGCACGAGGGGCTGGTCGATGACTCCGCTAAAACTGTTGAAGCTGCCACCCACCATCACCCCGCCGCTCGCCAGCAGTGTGAGCGAATAAGGCTGGGTATTGGGGACGGTGCTGGTCTGAAAAGTGGCATCAACGGTGCCATTGGTATTGAGGCGAGTCACCCCGGAGCTGCTTGGCGTGCTGCTAACCAGGATTTTGCCGTCGGGCTGCAGCACGATGGCATCGCCGTAGAAGGAATACACGGAGTAGGGCACCTGGAGCTCAGTGGGTGGCGTGAATGAATTATCGATGCCCCCATCAGGCAGCAAGCGCATGAGCCCGTTGGCCGCGCCGCCCAGCGGGCTCAGGTAGCCGGATGCCAGGATTCGGCCGTCGGCTTGCACGGCCAGGTTGTAGGCCGCATCGTACTGGGAGAGGTGGGCATCGAAAGTGGAGTCAAAGCTGCCATCGGCGTTTAGTCGGGCCAGGCCGTTGCAGGTCACGCCATTATAAGCGGTGAAAAAACCGCCAATCAGGAACTTGCCGTTGGCCAGGGGCACCACGGTGAGGATTTCATCATTGGCCCCGGTGCCCGCGTTGAACGTTGCATCGACCGTGCCCGTGGCGTTGAGCCGGGCAATGTAGTTGGTGGTCGCGCCATTGAAATGGTCGAAGTAGCCCACCACCAGCAGCTGGCCATTGGGCAGCGGCAGCATGTAATCAATGCCTCCGGCTGCGCCATTTATCTGGGGGCCGGTGCCGGGGTTGAGGGACGCATCGGCGGTGCCGTCGGCATTGAGGCGCAACAAGCCGTTGCGGGTGATGCCGCCCGCCGTCACGGGACTGCCAAAACCCGTCAGCAGGAGCTGGCCATTGCTCTGTCGCACCACCCGGAACATTTGCGAAGTGGTGCCAACATTCTGCTGGAAGGCTGCATCCTGCGTACCATTCGGGTTGAGGCGCGTCAAAAAGCTGGTCGCTACGCTGTTAATCCGGCTGAACCCGCCCACCACCACGCGCTTACCATCGGGCTGTTCCAGCGCCGAATACACCGTGCCCGGACTGTAAATGGACGCCGGCGTGAAGCCTAAGTCCAGGCTCTGGGCCGCCAGCGGCTGGCTACTGCCGCCGCCCACGAGCAGAATAATCGCAACAAGTAGATTTTTTTTCATTAGGAAAAATGTGATTTTGAAAGGATAATGATGTGAGATTGATGGAGTATTCGGTGGTGAATATTTTACTAAATTAATCCAAACTTCTTGCCCGGCAATGCCCGCACCACCCCCCGAAACTCCAGGGCCAGCAGCAGCGAGGCTACGGCATAAATGGCAATCTGGGCTTTCCAAGCCAGCTCGTCCATTTGCATTTCGCGGCCGGGTGCCGCCGCCAGCACGGTTATTACGGCAAATTCCTCGACCGTGAAATCTGTGGCTGAATAAGAGGAAACGGGCTTGAACTTGCCCGACTGGTGCAGGGCCGCGTCCCAGTTCAGGAGCTGCTCCAGGTCGCGGGGCTCGGCGTAAAGGGCAGCTTTGTTGTCCCGAATCAGGGCATTGCAGCCGGCCGAGGCAGCCGAGCCCAGGTTGCCGGGCACAGCCAGGACGTCGCGGTCGTAGCTCAGGGCCAGCTCGGCGGTTATCAGCGCGCCTCCTTTGATGGCGGCTTCCACCACCACGGTGCCGTCGCTCAGGCCGGCGATGATGCGGTTGCGGGCCGGAAAGTTGTAGCGGTCGGGCGGCGTGCCAAAGGGAAATTCGGTGAGCAGGCCGCCCTGTTCGCGCATTTTCTCGGCGGTTTTGCGGTGCGCGGCGGGGTAGATGATGTCCAGCCCGGTGGCCATCACTCCCACGGTTTCGAGGCCTTCCTGCAGGGCAGCGCGGTGCGCCATGATGTCGATGCCGTAGGCCAGGCCGCTCACTACCAGCGGCCGGTGCGGCAGTAGCCCGGCGATGATGCGCTCGGTTTGCTCGCGGCCGTAGTCGGTGGCCTGGCGGGTGCCCACGAGGGCCACGGTTTTGGGCGCGTTGAGGTCGGCGGTGCCCTGATAGTAGAGAATGGCCGGCGCGTCGGGAATCAGCTTGAGGCGGCTGGGAAAGCGCTTGCTGGTATAGAACAGGATTTCGACGCCATCCTTTTCGGCCTTCTTCAAGTCGGCTTCCGCTTTGCGAAACGCCTTTTCGCGCTCCGGCCCGGTCAGGATTTTGATGGTGGCATCGCCCACGCCGGGAATGCGGCGCAGCTTGCCGGGCGGCATCATCAGCACGTTTTTGGCCGCGCCGCCGTAGCTCATCAGCTGCCGCGTGAGTTGCGGGCCGATGCCGGGTAATAGCGTAAGGGCCAGCTCGTGGAAAAGGGTGTCGTTGGTAGAAGCAGGCATGGAAGGCTATTCAGCAACGTCGGGGTCGGCTTTGCCGGCCGCTTCCACTTCCTTCTTCAAACTCATCAGAAACGCCCGCACCTTCTCCAGACTCTGCACCACGTCAATCTTATCCTTGAGCTGCGGGCCTTTCTGCTTGAGCATGTCGCGCGCGCCGGGGATGGTGTAGCCGCGCTCCTTCACCAAATGGTAGATGGTGCGGAAAACCTCGATGTCCTGCGGGGTATAGAGGCGGTTGCCCTTCTTGCTGCGGCGGGGGCGCAGCTCCTCAAACTCGGTTTCCCAGAAGCGCACCAGCGACTCGGCCACCTTGAACTGGGCGGCTACTTCGCCGATGGTGAAGTACTGTTTCTCAATGCTGCGCTCTTTATAGGGCATATGGCTACCTTTGCAAATACTCCGAAAAGTAGCCTAAAATTCGCAGCTATGCGCAGTGGTGGGCTTATTTGGTGGAGATAATCCAACGGTTTCTCATCTTTCGCCAACTCCGGGTTGGTGCTTCCTATGTCACTCCCCACCGCTTCCGCTGTTCGCCAGCAGTTTCTCGATTTCTTCGCTTCCAAAGGCCACCACATCGTGCCCTCGGCCCCGATTGTGGTGAAGGACGACCCCACGCTGCTGTTCATTAACTCGGGCATGGCCCCGTTCAAGGACTATTTCCTGGGCAACAAGCCCGCGCCCTACAAGCGCATTGCCGATACCCAGAAGTGCCTGCGCGTGAGCGGCAAGCACAACGATTTGGAGGAAGTAGGCTACGACACCTACCACCACACCATGTTCGAGATGCTGGGTAACTGGTCGTTCGGCGACTACTTCAAAACCGATGCCATTGCTTGGGCCTGGGAGCTGCTGACCGAAGTGTACAAGCTGGAAAAAGACCGCCTCTACGTCACCTATTTCGAGGGTGATAAAGCCGATGGCACCGGCCCCGACACCGAAACCCAGAACCTCTGGCGCCAATACACCACCGACG
>NZ_JBCEVZ010000100.1:0-14021 GCF_038448715.1 Hymenobacter segetis
GGTGCCGGTGAGGCCGAGGTCGAGCCAGCCGGCTTTGGTTTTGGCGATGTATTTGGATGCGCCGATGGTGAAAGCCTCTACCGAGCGGTTGGCGTGGGCATCGTGGTCGGTAGGGGCGGGCAGCAGCAACTCGTCGTAGTTGAGTTGCAGCGTTTCGAGGCGGGTGAAGAGGTTGAACTGGCGGGCCTGGAGGTTGCTTTCGAGCAGGAAGGAATTGGAGTAGGTCGTTTCCTCGCCGATGCCGCTGTGGCGGTTCATGCCCCACACGGCGGTGGTGGAGAGGATGCTTTCCTTGCCCACGTTGGCATTGTGCAGCACCGAGGCGCTGGTGCGGTCCACGTTGTCGTTGGGTTCTAATTCTTCGGGGCTTTTGAGGTGGGCGGCCGAGACTTGCAGCGCTAGGTTGTCGGACGGGTTCACCGAGAGGCGGGCGCTGTAGGAATCGAAGCGCGGCCGGTCGAAGCTGTAGCGGTTTTCGTTGGGCTCGCGGCCCGTAAACAAGGAGCCTTCGAGCTTGGCGTTGCGGTAGCGCACGCCCAGCGTGGCCACGCCGAACTGAATGTGGGTGGCATCCTGCCAGTGGTGGCCCAGCGGGGCGGCGGGCAGGTTGGCCGCCGAAGGCCGGTGCATGAACACGGGCGGCCCGATGGCCGGCTCGCCGGGGTAGCCGAGGTAGGCGGTGAGGTCCACATCGGAGCTGGCGGCGTAGGTGTAGGCCACGGCCAGGGCGCTCACGAAATCGTGCGGGTGCTGGTGGTCGTGCAGCTTTTCGCCCTGCCACGACTCGCCGGTCTGGAACAGCAGCGGGTAGCCCGCGCCGCCCACCGTGAGCGGGTCGGCCGTCACCATGGCCTGGATGCTGAACAGCCCGCGCTGGCCCACCAGGTGGTTAGCCATGCCCATCACATAGGAGTTGGCGCGGAAATTAGCATCGCCGCGCAGGGCGCTATGGTTGAAATTCTGGCTGGTGTAGCGCAGGAAAACCGAGTACATCAGCATCACGTCCCAGCCTTTCGACTGGTACATCTGCATGTACATTGGGGATGAATCGGGGTGCCAGCTGGTGCCCGAGCCCTGGCGCGTCATGGGCAGGTTTTTGGAGAAGGAATTGCGCATTTCCATCATCATGCCACTGCTGTCGGCAGCCATGTCGGCGGTGCCCATGTTCATGCCGGGCATGTCGTGGCCTTGCATGTTGTGGTCGCTCATGCCGGGCATGGCGGGGGCTGGTGCAGTAGCGGGCGCGGTTGTCGGAGCCGGCGCGGGCATGTTCATGCCGGGCATATCCATTCCCGGCATGGCCGGGGCGGGAGCCACTTTGGCGCGGGTAGTATCGGCAGCGGCGGCGGTCGCGGCAGGTTTTGGGCGCGGTGTGGGGGCCGGGTGAGCGGCTTTGGGTTTGGGCCGGGGTGCAGCCGGCTTGGGTTTCGGTTTGGGCGCCGGCATTGGCATCGACATATCCATGCCCGGCATGTGGGTGTGTTGGGCGATAGCCGAAGTGCCCAGCAACAGGCCCAGAGAAGTCAGAAGAAGCGGTTTCATAAAATAGCGAGTTGGTAGCGTTGAAGGAGTTGAGCGGTTATTTCACGAGGAGGGTGCCGCGCAGCATGCCCATGCCGCAGGTGAAATCGAAGCGGCCCGGCTGCTGGGGCAGCAGCTCGATGAGCGTGGTTTTGAAGGCCGGCAGGTCGCGCCGAATGCTGAAATCAGGCAGCAGTAGTTCTTCGGAGCAGCTGTTTTCCTCGTCGCGGTAGAAATTCAGCCGCACCGGCTTGCCGCGCTCCACCTCAATAACGTCGGGCGAATAGCCGCCTTTTACGGTAATATCAACTTCCTGCACGCCGCCCGACGACGACACGGCGCTGGCCACCGGCCGCGATGAAAGAAAGAAATACCAGACCACAAACCCAGCCAGCGCCAAGCCGGCAATGGTGACGATGATTGAGGAAGCATCCATAGTAATGAGGGAATAAGGCCACGTCAGAAGGTACCTGGCCGGTATACATGTTGGTTATTCGGCCCGAAAGCCCCGTAGCCGCAGCGAGTTGGTGAGCACCGAAACCGAGCTCAGCGCCATGGCCCCGGCCGCCAGCATGGGCGAAAGCAGAATGCCGAACACCGGGTACAAGGCCCCGGCCGCGATGGGAATGCCCAGCGTATTATACACGAAGGCAAAAAACAGGTTCTGGCGAATGGTACGAATGGTTTGGCGGCTCAGCTCGATGGCCGTAACTACGCCCTGCAAATCGGAGCGCATGAGGGTAATACCGGCGGTTTCCATGGCCACGTCGGTGCCGCCGCCCATGGCCAGCCCGATGTCGGCCTGGGCCAGCGCCGGCGCGTCGTTGATGCCGTCGCCCACCATGGCCACCACGCGGCCCTCGGCTTGCAGGGCTTTCACCTGGGAGGCTTTATCGGCGGGCAGCACCTCGGCAAAGTAGCGCGTGATGCCCACCTGCCCGGCTACTTGGGCGGCGGTTTCGGGGTTGTCGCCGGTCATCATCACCACTTCGAGTCCCATTTTTTGCAGGCGCTGAATAGCGGTGCGGGAGGTTTCGCGCACGGTGTCGGCCACGCCGATGAGGCCAGCGGCTTGGCTGGCTACTGCTATGTAGAGCACGGTTTTGGCCTGTGCTAGCAGTTGGGCGGCCTGCGCCGCCAGCTCCGCCGAAAGCGTGATGCCCGCTTCGGCCAGCAAGCCGGCATTGCCGATGAGCACGGTCTGGCCCGCCACCGTGGCCGTGGCCCCCCGGCCTTCCACGGCCCGGAAATCGGTGGCTGACTGGGAAGCGGCCTTTTGGGCCTCGGCGTAGCGCACTACGGCGGCGGCCAGTGGGTGCTCGCTTTGTCGCTCCACGGCGGCGGCCAGCGCCAGCAGTTGCTCCGGGTTCTGGCCGGGGGCGGGATGGAAATCAGTCACGGCCGGCTCGCCCTGGGTGATGGTGCCGGTTTTGTCGAGCAGCACGGTGTTCACTTGGTAGGCTTTTTCCAGGGCCTCGGCGTTGCGGATGAGCACGCCGTGTTCGGCTCCCTTGCCGGTGCTCACCATGATGGCCGTGGGCGTGGCCAGGCCCAGCGCGCACGGGCAGGCAATGATGAGCACGGCCACAAAATTGACCAGCGCCAGCGGCAGCCGCGTACCCGCCGGGGCCAAATCGAACCACAGCACAAACGTGAGAATGGCGATAACCACCACCGTGGGCACAAAAACG
Source organism: Hymenobacter segetis (assembly GCF_038448715.1). Taxonomy (GTDB): domain Bacteria; phylum Bacteroidota; class Bacteroidia; order Cytophagales; family Hymenobacteraceae; genus Hymenobacter; species Hymenobacter segetis. The sequence continues at coordinate 3,213 of NZ_JBCEVZ010000100.1, forward strand.
GCGCTGACTTTATCGGCCAGCCGCTGAATGGGGGCGCGGCTGCCCTGGGCATCTTCCACCAGCTTCACAATCTGGGCCAGCAAGGTATCGGCCCCCACTTTGGTCACGCGGAAGCGGAAGGAGCCGGTTTTGTTGAGCGTGGCCCCGAACACGGCATCGCCGGCCTGCTTTTCCACGGGCAGGCTTTCGCCGGTGAGCATGGCTTCGTCGAGGGCCGAACGGCCTTCGGTGATGAGGCCGTCGGTGGCCACTTTTTCGCCGGGGCGCACCAGCACGATATCGCCCAATTTTACCTGATTGATATCCACGTCGATTTCCTGGCCGTCGGGCCGCACCACGCGGGCCGTTTTGGCCTGCAAGCCGATGAGGCTGCGCATGGCGGCCGAGGTCTGGGTTTTGGCGCGCAGCTCCAGCACCTTGCCTAGCAAAATCAGGGCGATGATGGTAGCCGTGGTGTCGTAGTAAACTTCGGGCCGCAGCCCCCGGCTGAGGAAAAACCTGGGCGCAACAGTGGCGGCGAGGCTATAGATAAACGCCGCGCCGGTGCCCACGGCAATCAGCGTGTCCATGTTGGCGGCCCGGTGTCGAAAGCCGTTCCAGGCTGACACGTAAAACTCGCGTCCGCTGAATAGCAGCACCGGCAGTGTGAGCAGGAGCAGGGCCCAGTTCAGGGCTTGCATGTTGAGGCGGGCCATCATCGCGGGCCAAAGCATCAGCATGCTCAGCGCCATAATCACAACGGCGAGCCCGGCCGCCACACTAAATCGGCGCTTGAGCTGGCGGTAGGCCTCAGCTTTCTGGGCGTCGATTTCGGCCTGACGGTCGGCCGCGCTGGTGTCGGGGGCACGTTCCACTACCCCGTAGCCCGCGTTTTCCACGGCGGCTTTCAGGGTGGCGGGCGTGGCCTGGCCGGGCAGGTACTGCACGGTGGCCTTTTCGGTGGCGAAGTTCACGAGCGCGCTTTGCACGCCGGGCGTGCGGGCCAGCGATTTTTCCACCGCCGAGGCGCAGGCGGCGCAGCTCATGCCTTCAATGTCGAGGGTGGTGGTTTCGGGGGAGGGTGACATATAGTACGAGCACCGGTGAGGAGGTGCCGGGTGATGGTGCAAAATTCGGGCATCCCGGCCCCAGGCATGTTACGGAATCAGGCCAAAAACATGCATAATTCGACCCTTGACAACTACCGGTTGCAGCCCCGTAAAAGCAAGCACGCCCCCCGAAACCAAGTTTCGGGGGGCGTGCCGCAGTAAATTCCAGCTCAGTTAATACTGCCCAATCGAGAGCAGCACCAGCGTACAGGCTTCCTCGGTCTGAATGCCGCGCTGCTGGGCCAGTCGTTCCAGCTCGGGGTTTTCGGTGCCGGGGTTGAAGAGAATGCGCTTGGGTTGCAGGTCCAGAATGTAGTCGTACCAGGCTGGCTGGTTTTGCGGCCCCACGTAGAGCGTCACCGTGTCGATGTCCGTTTCCTGAGGGCGGTCGGTGTGAATGTCGAGCCCGGCTACCTGGCCTTTGCGGATGCCCACCGGCACCACCTCGTGGCCGTGGTTTTTGAGCATGTGCGCCGCCCGATAGGAATAGCGGGCAGGATTATCTGAGGCTCCGAGAACGAGGGTTTTTTTCGGGGATTCCATAAGAGGTTAATACGTATAGAAAGACGCTTGAGCTTATATACGCAATAACCGCCCGCTGGGCTGCCGGGTTATGCCTGCGGCTGGCGGGGCGAGCTCAGGTGGGCAAGGGCCCAGGCTCCCACGGCCATCACCAGGTCGCGCACGGCCACGTCGAGGTAGCGGCCGCTGCCCAGCAGGGTCAGGGCAATGGCCGTGAGCCAGGCCATCACCACGCGAGCCCCAAGGTGGGGGCGCAGTAGCACCAGCGCGCCGGCCACTATTTCAATGATGCCCACCAGCATCATAAACGAATGCGCCGAAACCGGCAGCATCTTCACCAGGCCTGGCGCGAGGTAGGCCTCCCAGTTGGTGAGCAGGTTCGTGAATTTGTCGAGGCCAGCCACGATGGGCACCACGCCGTAGGTGAGGGTCAGGACCCGGACCACGGTATGGGCCGGGGTGGTTGCGGGCCGGGCAGCGGGCCCGGCGTAGGGAAAGTTGGCGGAAGGTAACATGGCAATGGGGGTTAAAAGGTTGTTGCCATTGGATGAATTACCCCTTCGGCGGGTTACATATTATAATATATATTTTATTGTAACCTGGCCACTGGTCGCCGCATCCAATAAATATCTCCAGCGCAAATCATCCCTGAATCATCATGCTGCCGTCCCTGGCCCTCATGCCGTACACGCCACTATCCGATGCGGAAGTCATCGGCCGGGTGCTGGCGGGCGAGAAGCAACTTTTTGAGCTGCTCATGCGGCGCTATAATCAGCGTTTGTTCCGCACCGGTGTGGCCGTATTGGGCCAGCCCGCCGCCGCCGAAGAAGCCATGCAGAATGCCTGGGTCAAGGCCTACATGCAGCTTGGGAGCTTTGCGGGCCGGGCCAGCTTTCCGACCTGGCTCACCCGCATCATGCTCAACGAATGCCTGATGGACCGGCGGCATCAGCAACGCTTTGTTGACCTCGAAACCGCATCCGACGACGAGCCGGAGCCCGTCGCTGATGTCCCAACACCTTTGCAAACCGTGCTGAACGATGAGTTGCGCGAAGCCCTTGAAGCCGCCGTGCAGGCGCTGCCCGACAAATACCGCAGCGTGTTTGTGCTGCGCGAAGTAGAAGGCCTGAGCGTGGCCGCCACCGCGGCAGCCCTGCAGCTCAGCGAGGCCAACGTGAAAGTGCGTCTGCTGCGGGCCCGCGAGCAGCTGCGCGCCCAACTGGCCGGTTTTGCCCCGCAGCACGCCTTCGCCTTCCTAGGCGCACACTGCACCCGGATGGTACGCCGGGTGCTGGCGCGCCTGGGCACGCTACCAATGCCGCTGCCCCGCAACTAGCGAAGTACCGCCGCCCTCACCGCCTCGGCGCAACGCTCGCCGTCCATCGCCGCCGACACGATGCCGCCCGCGTAGCCCGCGCCCTCGCCGCACGGGTACAGCCCCGCCACCACCGGATGCCGTAGCGTGTCCTTATCGCGCGGAATGCGGATGGGGGCCGAAGTGCGGCTTTCCACACCCACAATCTGGGCCGCATTGGTGGCATAGCCGGGAATCTTCCGGCCGAAATCGCGGAAGCCCTGGCGCAGTCGCTCGGCCAGCACCGGCCCCAGCACGTCGTCCATGCGCACCGACACGAGGCCGGGCTGATAAGAAGTTTCGAGCAGGCTGGCGGAGGTTTTGTTTTTGAGAAAGTCGCCGAGCAATTGGGCCGGAGCCTGCTGGGTGCCGCCTGCCGCCTGGCAGGCCAGCTGCTCAATCTGCTGCTGAAAGTGCAGGCCGGCCAGCGGGCCGTGCTGCTTCACGTCCATATCCGAAAGCTCCACGGCGGCCACAATGCCGGAGTTGGCAAAGCGCGAATCGCGGCGGCTTGGGCTCATGCCGTTCACCACTACCTCGCCGGGGGCCGTGGCCGCCGGCACGATGAACCCGCCCGGGCACATGCAAAACGAAAACACGCCGCGCTGCTCGCCGCGCACCTCCGTCTGGTGCACGAGCGAGTAGGAAGCGGCCGGCAGTAGCCCACGCTCGGCCCGGCGGTACTGCGCCTGGTCAATCAATTCCTGCTGATGCTCGACCCGTACGCCCAGCGCGAAGGGCTTGGCCTCGATGAGTACACCGCGCCGGTGCAGCAGCTCGTAGATGTCGCGGGCCGAGTGGCCGGTGGCCAAAATGGTCGCCTCCGCCTCAATGGCCTCGCCGCTGGCCGTGACCACGCCGCGCAGCTGGTTACTCTCCAGCAGCAGGTCGGTCACGCGGGTTTCAAAACGCACTTCGCCGCCCGCTTCGATAATTGCTTCGCGCAGCGCCTGCACCACGGCCGGCAGCTTATTGGTGCCGATGTGGGGGTGGGCGTCTACCAAAATATCGGGTGTCGCGCCGTGCTGCACCAGGCGGCGGAGCACGCGGCCTACATCGCCACGCTTGGTGGCGCGGGTATAGAGTTTGCCATCCGAATAGGTACCGGCCCCGCCTTCGCCAAAGCAGTAATTGGAATCAGGATTTACTATCTGGTCTTTGTTGATGGCGGCAAGGTCGCGGCGGCGCGTACGCACATCCCGGCCGCGCTCCAGCACGATTGGTTTCAGCCCCAGTTCCAGGCAGCGCAACGCTGCAAACAACCCTGCCGGTCCTGCGCCAATTATGAGTACACGGGGATTATTTGTTTTAACATTTGGATAAACAAACCAGGGGCCAAATAGCTCACTGGGTGGTGTAGAGAGGTATATGTCGGCGCGTAGGCGCACAAGTGCTTGCCGGCCCCGCGCATCAATAGAACGGCGGCGCAGATGCACAAAATCGGCTTCTCCCGGGGCTAATCCAGCCTGCGCTAGAATGGCTTCGTAGCGCGCCAACTCATCAAAAGCAACCTCCGGGGCGAGGAGGATTTCTAATTCTTGTTTTAACATTTGTGTAATATGAAAGGTGGCTATCCTTTTGGGTGCGGGCAGTTTATTGCTCAACGCAACTACAAAGTTACGGCCATTGCAGCGCGGCAATCCGAGCGAAAAAGCAAAAAGTCTCAGCCGTGGCAAGCCGCGAATCGTTTATTTGCCCCATGACTACAGCTACGCTTTCAACGCCGGCTTCGCGGCTACGCTCCATTATCAGCGGCTCCATCGGCAACCTGGTCGAGTGGTACGACTGGTACGCTTACTCGGCTTTTGCCCTCTACTTCGCCCCCGTCTTTTTCCCGAAGGGTAATGCCACGGCCCAGCTCCTGAATACGGCCGCGATTTTTGCGGTGGGCTTTCTCATGCGGCCGTTGGGAGCCTGGCTGCTGGGCGCGTATGCCGACCGCAATGGCCGCCGGGCGGCACTGCTGCTTTCGGTGCGGCTCATGGCCGGCGGCTCGCTGCTGATTGCGGCCGCGCCGGGTTACGCCAGTATTGGGGTGGCCGCGCCGGCGCTGCTGCTGCTGGCCCGGCTGGTGCAGGGCATCAGCGTGGGGGGCGAGTACGGCACCTCGGCCACCTACCTGAGCGAGATGGCCGGCGCGAAACACCGGGGCTTCTGGTCCAGCTTTCAGTACCTCACCCTGATGGGCGGGCAGCTGCTGGCGCTGGTGGTGCAGCTGGGCCTGCAGCAGCTGCTCACGCCGGCGCAGTTGGGCGAATGGGGCTGGCGCGTACCGTTCGTCATCGGGGCGCTGGCGGCGATGGGCGCGCTCTACCTGCGCACGCACATGGGCGAAACCGAGGCCTTCGAGCAGCAGCAAAATGCCGTTTTGGCCAACCCCGAAGGCGAAGGCCGCGCCCCTTCGCCCAGCCAGTTTCGCTTGCTGATGCAGCATCCACGCGCCGTGCTCACCGTGGTGGGCCTCACGCTGGGCGGCACGCTGGCGTTCTATACCTTCACCACCTACGCCCAGAAATTTCTGGTCAATACTTCGGGTTTTTCCAAGGAGCAGGCCACCCTGATTTCGTTCGGAGTGATGGCCGTGGCGCTGCTGTTTCAGCCCTTGCTGGGCGCCATTTCCGACAAGGTGGGGCGGCGGCCGGTGCTGCTTATGTTCGGCATTGGGGCCACGCTGGGCACGGTGCCGCTGCTGCGGCAGCTGGCCCAGACGCACGATGCGTGGCTGGCGGCGGGCCTGCTCATCGCGGCGCTGTTTGTGGTGAGCGGCTACACTTCCATCAGCGCGGTGGTGAAGGCGGAGTTGTTCCCGACCGAAATCCGGGCTCTGGGCGTGGGGCTGCCTTTCGCCCTCACGGTGGCCATTTTCGGTGGCACGGCCGAGTACGTGGCCTTATTCGCCAAGCAGCACGGCGTGGAAGAATGGTTTTACTGGTACGTGACGGGCTGCGCGCTGCTTTCGCTGCTAGTATACTGGCGTATGGGCGAAACGCGGGCTGAAAAGGGCACGATGGCGGAGTAGGCCCCTGGCGGGCTCGCATCGGTCAATCAAGTCTTCCTCCATACTACTTGCTTAAGCTCAGTAATATTATTATATTAGAGTGCTTGCAAACTCGTCGGCAGTGGTTTGATGCTGTTTGCTGGCGTTTGTCAGCTTACTCATTCGTTCTGTCACTAAACTATTTCAGCCATGAAATCCCTAATGAAGTCCCCGTACGTTTCCACCATGCGGCTTTTGCTGGTCACCACGTTGATGTTTCTGGCGGGCATTGTGGCCTGGTGGAGCTGGACGCAAACCGGCCAGGGTGGATTCCGCTACGCCACGATAGGGCTGGTCATAGTTGCCGCAGCGGTTGCTTTTTTTGGCCGGTGGAAAATGTACGGCACCAACCGACGGTAGCGGAAGCTGGTTGGGCATTCGGCCTAATACTAGTGGAAGCGGACGATTTTGTCGTCTACCCGGAAAACGGCCGGCACTGCTATTGGATAGATTGCGCCGGGATATTCCACCGTGAAATAGAAGCCTGCGTTTTGCTTAGTTCCGCCGTAGTAGCTCAGCAAATCTCCCTCGGCCACCTGCTGCCCGATGCGAACGGCCACACTTTCGTGCTTTAGATTTTGATACCACGCGTAGCTGCCGTCCGCGTGGTACACAATGATATAATTTGCCTTGGGCCCTTTATTGCCTTTCAAATCCTGCCTGATGCTGGCTACAATTCCGGCACGGCTTGCGTGAATAGGTGTGCCTTTGGCTAAACTGAAAAAGTAGGGATGCGGGTTTCCGGGAAGGTCTTTATTATTGGTGTTGCAGTTAGGCATTTGCTCGCCAGTTCGCCGCTTGAAAGGCAGCGCGTAGACGTAGCTCGTATCGGGTTGCAAGCCGGTATATGCCCCAATCTGGTAGGGGCAATCGTAGCGGAACGATGACGTTTGATTGGGCTCAGGAGTAAGCCTAGCTAACAAAACCGACTGTTTTCCTGGATATACTACGATTTTGGCGGGCAGTACCACGCTACTGGTCATATGCACCAGTTTGGCATTCAGCGCCACCGTATAGGGCACGAAACCCGCGTTGCTTCCAAATACCGATACGGTTCCGTCCTCGTTATACCGATACGGTTCCGTCCTCGTTATACCGATACGGTTCCGTCCTCGTTTTGCACGTGGTAGACATTGGCAAGCTGCGACTGGCAATGGCCCGGCAGCCGCAGTGCCAATGCGCAAGCAATAGTGAGGATGGTTCGCATAGCCGGAAAATTAGCGAGGGGTTACGGAACTGCCTTGCGGCAGTCCATAACCCCTCGTTTTAGTTTTCTACGCGCTTACGCCGGTTTCTTCCAGCACGCTTTCGACCCAGCCTTTGCCCCAGTCTTCGAGCTCCTGGGCGCTCCAGAGCTGGGGGTAGAAGATGCGGCGCTGGAACTTGGGAGGCAGGTAGCTGCGCCAATTGGTGCCGCCCGTGGCAGCCACGTCGGTGGGGTTGCGCTGCAGGTAGCGCACTGCCGATTTGAAGTGCATCAGCGGCCAGTTCACATTCACGCTGATGTCGAGCTGGCGCAGGGCGCGCAGCAGGCGCGGGTGGTTGCGGTCCTCTTCGGGCAGGCGTTGCACCACGGCCCACACGTTACGGTGGTGGAAGGCTTCGGCGTGGCGCACCAGGTCGGCGGTGTACTTGCGCTCGAATTCGATGAGGGTAAGAGCTTTGGCGCCGCTGGCTTCGATGGTGGCCCCGGCTTTCCAGTAGATGCAGCCCAGCAGCTCGTCGTAGTCGTAGGCCGAGGCCTTGCCCAGGGCCTGGCGCTTGGCCTCGTCGGTGAGGTTTTCGAGGCTGGTGCTGGCAATCTCAATCATGCGGTACTGCACGCTCTGGAAGCCCGAGGCGGGCATCAGGGCCATGCGGAAATCGAGGAACTGCTGCTTGTCCATGCCGTCGACCATCACATCGAACGAGTCGATGAGGTTATCGAAATAGCGGTTGATGCGGCCGATGCGCAGCACAACTTCGCCCAGCGTAGGCTGCTTGAGGTCGCCGATTTGCTCGTATTCACACAGGCAGAGCTTGAAATACAGCTCCGAAATCTGGTGGTACATGATGAAAATCCGCTCATCGGGAATATTGGTGAGCGGGCGTTGGAGGGAGAGTAGCGTGTCTAACTCGATATAATCCCAGTAGTTAACGTATTTGGCGTGGTACAGACCTTCGAGGTAGGCGGCGAGGTCCTGGCCGTCGGGGGCGTATTTCTCCTGGAGCCGGCGCAGCTGCATCAGCACGGCGGGAGAGAACTCCTCCTGGGTGGGAGAGGGTGACATGAAAATGGGAGTGAGGTGGGATGGTGGGAACAGGCTGGGTGGCCCGCAACAAATATCGTTAAAAAGCTGACTTTACAAAGTGGGTTTTTACGCGGCGTGCCGAACAATTCGCAACCAAAACGGTTGGGGCGCATCTTTGCCCTCGAATACCGGATGAAAAGAATTTGCGCCGGAAATTTATTGTGTGAATAGTGCCAGGCTGAATAACCGCATAGTCCGCCACGCAACCGCTACTTTTAGCCTTCCAAACCGACCGAAGGTACCTTTCTATGGCTGAAAAATCCAGCATTTTTGATATGATTGGGCCCGTGATGATTGGGCCGAGCTCGTCGCACACGGCCGGCGTGGTGCGCATTGCGCGGGCCGCCATCCGCATTCTGGGGGCCGTCCCCACCGAGGCGGTGGTCACGTTTTACAACTCGTTTGCTCGCACGTATGAGGGCCACGGCTCGGACCGCGCCATCGTGGCCGGCCTGCTGGGCTACGCGCCCGACGACACCCGCATCCGCACCGCGTTCGACCATGCCGAGGCCGCCGGCCTGCGCTATACCTTTCAGAGTGTGGGCAATGCCTCCACCATGCACCCCAACACCATCAAGCTGAACCTGCTGGATGGGGCCACCGGCCGCCGCGTGGAAGTGGTGGGCCAGAGCCGGGGCGGCGGCGTGATTCGCATTGTGGAAGTGGACGGCTTTCCGGCCGATTTTTCGGGTGCGCTGCACACGCTCATTATCGATGCCGACGATGTGCCCGGCTCCATTGCCTTCATCGCCTCCGTCATCGCCCACGACCAATGCAACATCGCCACCATGATGGTGAGCCGCAAGGGCCGCAACGACGCCGCCCGGCAGTTTATCGAAATGGACAGCCCGATTAAAGAAATAACCCTGGCCTACCTGCGTCAGCTGAGCTGGGTGCAGGGCATCACCTACATTCCAACGCTGGAATAAGGCCTGGCCGTGTAATAAAACGGCCGGCCAATCGATTACACTCCTACCACCGAAGCACCAATTTTTCTGCGCAATGAAACGAAGGAATACGTCATTTTTTCATCTGGCGCGGCCCCGGCCCTTGGGGCTGGTGGTCGTGGGCACGCTGCTGGCCACGGCCAGCGCCCAGGCCCAGACTACGCCCGCGCCGCCGGCGGTGTTGGGCCAGCCCGCCGCCGCCCCCAGCGGCCCCTGGACGCTGCAAGCGGCCGTTGACTACGCCGTGGCGCACAACCTGACCGTGCGCCAAAGCGAGCTCACCGCCCAGCAGCAGGCCGCCGTGACGCGCCTAAACCGCGCCGCGCTGCTGCCCACCGCCGCCCTCAACGGCACCCAGAGCTTCAGCTTCGGCACCAACAAAGACCCCTTCACGAACCAGTTCCAAGCCGTGAACGTGCGGGCCAACAACTTTTCGGCGCAGGGCCAGGTGACGTTGTTTTCGGGCTTCCAGCTTCGCAACACCATTAAGCAGGGCGTGCTTGATGCGCAGGCCACGCTGGCCGACGTGGAAAAGGCGCGCAATGACTTGTCGTTGAACGTGGCCTCGTCGTTCTTGCAGTTGCTGCTGGCGCAGGAGCTTATCCGGGCATCCGAGGCGCGTATGAGCACCGTGCGCGAGCAGGTGAGCCGCAGCGAAAAGCTGCTGAAAGCCGGGGCCGTGGCCGAAGGCAACGTGCTCGACAGCCGCGCCCAGCTGGCCGGTGAGGAGCGCACCCTCGTGACGGCCCAAAACCAGCTGGCCCTGGCCCAACTGGCCCTGGTGCAGCAAATGAACCTCGACCCGGCCACCGCCCGCCGCTTCGAAGTGGTGGTGCCCACGCTGCCGGACCCTTCTACACTCACCACCGCATCGGGCGAGCTGGACCCCAACGCCACCTACGAAATAGCCCGCCAGAAGCTGCCCGAAATCAAGGCGGCCGAGCTGCGTGTGCTCAGCTCGCAGCGCAACCTCGACATTGCCAAGGGCGGCTACTACCCGCGCCTGACCATGGCCGGGGGCATTTCGACCGGTTTTTCGTCGGTGCGGAATCAGTCGGTTTTGCGCACGGATAAGTTCAACCTGACGCCCGTGTACCAGGTGGACCCGGCCGCGCCGCTTGGCTACTCGCCCACCACCTATATCATCCCGCAGCCGGCGTTTGATGTGCTGCCCTACCGGTTTCTGGACCAGCTGCGCGACAACCGGGGCGAATTTCTGCAATTCACGCTGCAGGTGCCCATTCTCAATGGCCTGCAAACGCGGGTGGGCGTGCAGCGGGCCCAAATCAACATTCAGCAAAGCGAGGTGCGCGCCGAGCAGACGCGCTTGCAGCTGCGCCAGTCCATCGAGCAGAGCTATGCTGATGCGCTGGCGGCCCAGCGCCGTTTCGCGGCCAGCTCGCGGCAGGTGGAGGCGCTGGCCCTGGCTTTCCGCAACGCCGAAATCCGCTTCAACAACGGCCTGCTGAACGGAACCGATTTCAACATCGCCCGCAACAACCTTACGGCTGCCGAATCGGACATGATTCAGGCCAAGTACGAATTCTTTTTCCGCCGCAAGGTGCTCGAC
>NZ_JBCEVZ010000101.1:0-13756 GCF_038448715.1 Hymenobacter segetis
ATCCAGCACCGCGAAGGTGAGCACCGTGGCCGCCACCAGCAGCGTGCCCAGTAGCAGCCCCAGCCACGGCACGCCGGGCGCGGCCGTGTAGGCAGCCGCCAGCAGATGCCCGTAGCCGTGCAGATACAGCGGCACCGAGGGCACCGGCTTCAGCGCCAGCACGCCGCTGAAAAGCCAGGCCAGTGTGGCATCGTCGTTGGTTTCGTAATAGCTGCCGAGGCCCAGCACCGTGGCCACGCTCAGGGCCAGGGGCAGCAGCACGGTACGCACACGGGGGGCCAGCAACCAGTTCATGGGCGCAAGAACGGGACTGCGGGCGGGTTTCAGCCCAGCGGCAGGCGGGCCAGCTGGCCCAACAAGTGGTCGAGGGTGGTGGCGTGACCGGTCTGGCGCAGCAGAGCGTAGAGGGCTCGGCCCTGGGCGGCGTGGCGGTGGCGCAGGGCTTTGCGCAACTCCCAGCGCAGGCGGGTGGCCAGGGCGGCGCGCTCGGCGTAGGTGCGGGCCAGGTCGAGGGCCTTGTCGCAGACGCGCATGGTGGAGGCCAGGTAGGGGTCGTGGCGCTGGTAGGCTTTGGCGCTCATGCTGCGCGGGTGCTTGCGCTTGCGGGTGGTCACTTCGTCGAGGTAGAGAAACTGCCAGTCGCGGCTGGCACGCACCCAGAAATCGAAGTCCTCGTAGGCCAGGGTTTCGTCGTAGCCGCCCAGGCTTTCAAGGCAAGCGCGGCGCATCATCATGGTGGGCGTGCTGATGAAATAGCGCCGCAGCACTTCGGCAAAAACCCAGCCGCTGGCGGGTGCGGGCTGCAGCTGGCCGGGGCCGTCGGGCCGGTGGTGCAGGCCCAGCGAGTGGCTGGCTTCGTCAATCAGTTCGCAGTTGGAATACACCACGCCCACCTCCGGCGCGGCAGCCTGAAACTGCGCCACCTGCTGCGCCACCCGCGCTGGCAGCAGCACGTCATCGGTGGCAAAATCAATCACGAATTCGCCTTTACTCTGAACGAAAGCGGTGTTGAAGGCGCGGCAGTTACCCATGTTTTCGGGCAGCAGCAGCAGGTGCCAGGCGGGATTTTGGGCGGCGTATTCGCGCAGGATTTCGGGGCTGTCGTCGGTGCTGGCATCGTCCACGAGCCATACCTCCAGGTGCGGATAGGTTTGGGCCCGAATGGAATCCAGCGCCTCGCGCAGAAACGGCGCGTGGTTGTGGCACAGCGCCACAATAGTGACGACAGGCGCTGCGTTTAATGAAGAATGGGGAATGGGAGATGAAGAATTGGGCATAGGGATTCGGGGCAAATGAACCGAAGAAAAATTCTTCATCCTTCATGCTTCGTTCTCAAATGCCAGATTCCGCACACCAGCAGCAGCACGCCATACCGCACCGCGTGGGCCCACACCGCGCCGGCCAGCCCCAAACGCGGCAGCAGCAGCACCAGCAAGGCCGCAAAAACTGCCGCCGAGCCCGCCTGTACCGCCACGTACGGCCCCGTGCGCGCCCGGGCAGTTAGTTGGAAAATGAACAGCCAGCTCAGCAGCTTGGCCCAGTCGCCTAGTAGCTGCGGGGCCAGAAACTCCCGCGCCCCCAGCAGCCGGGGCGCAAACAGCAGCGGCAGCAGCCAGTCACGGCACACGAATATCAGGCCCAGGCCCACGGCCAGCACCGGGGCCAGCAGACCCAGCACGCCACGCAGGTAACGCCGCGCCGCCAACGGCTGCCCCGCCAGCGCCGCCAGCCGGGGATAAAACACGCTGCTCATCACCGCCCCAAATACCATGGTGTAGTTATCCGAGAGCTTAGCCACGGCCTGCCACAAATCGGTGCGCGCCGGGCCGAAAGTGGCCAGCAGATAGTCGCGCAGCACGTAGTCCACTGCCTTGCCGAAGAGCAGCGTACTCACTGCCATCAGCAGAAACTGGCTGAGCCGGCGTAGCGCCAGCCGGCTCACGGGCGCGGCCGGCCACAGGTGCCGCAGCAGCCCGGCCCGTGTCGCCAGCCCCAGCGCTGGCAGCAGCGTGAGGCCCTGCGCCACTAGGTAGGCCAGCAGCACCACCCGCAGCGGCCAGCCGCCCAGCAGCGTCGCCGCCGTGGCGGCAGTGCCCAACACCGCCAGCGCTACTGTGAGGCCGATGTAGGCCCGCAGCTTGCCGGCCGCCAATAGCACGCTACCTAGCATCGCCTGCCCGGTAATCAGCGCTATGCCCAGCATGAACACCGCCAGACTCCCCCACCCCCAGCCCAGCAGGCCGCGCGCTGCTAGCACGGCGGCCCCGGCCAGCAGCGCCGCCGCATTCAGGACCGTGGCCGCACCCAGCCAAGCACGGTAGCGCGGGCTGCCCGGCCGCAGCGGCGCGAGATACTTCACCAGGCCCACCTGCACGCCATCGTAGGGCAGGGTGGTGAGCATAGCCATCAGGTTCTGGAACTGGGCCAGCAGGGTGAGGCCACCGGCCGGCGCGTACGTCGCAAACAGCTTGTTGACGATTAGCGAGCCCGCCGCCCGTGCCATTACCGCCACGCCCGTGCCCAGTGAGCCTCGCACAAAGTGCCGGATGGGGGATTTGGTGGGGGAAGTGGTAGTGGGCATATGGGCGCAAAGAACGGAAACTCCCCTCCTTACCAAGGAGGGGATGTTCGAGGCATAGCATCGGACGGGGGTGGTTGTGGGCATTGGCCGATTTCGTATGGGAAAGCCCAACGTTCTTGTTCAACGTCACAACCACCTCAGTGTCCGCTTCGCGGCCACATCCCCTCCTTGGTAAGGAGGGGAGTTTTCGTTCTGCATCTCCCCTATAGCTCCCGCTCCCAGCTCAACCGCAGCCCCGCCACGCCGCCCAAATGCCGCTTGAAGCGCAGCAGCGACGCATTTGGCCCGGTATCAAGCGTAGAAGTACCGAGGTCGAGCACGGCCATGTTGCTGGCGCGGGCAAAAGCGTGCAGGCCCTCGTTCAGCAGCACCACCGGGCTGAAGGAATTACAACGCAGCGGGCTGGCCGGGTAGAAGTTATACAGCACTTGCTTATTCACCTGAATGGCTACCGTGAGCGCCGCCCATTCGCCATCGGCCTGGCGCACCGAGAACAGGAAATGCTCCTTCGGAAAGCGCCGAAACAGTTCCTGCACTCGCACCAGCGGCAGCGACAGCGCCTGCCCCCGCTCCTGCCGACAGGCCTGGATAAAATCATACGCCCGGGGCAGCAGAAATGGCGGCTCCTGCTCGAAGTGCAGGCCGGCGCGGCGGCACTTGTGCAGCCGGCGGCGCTCCGAAGGGTGCAGGTGAGCTTCGTAAGGCAGGGCGGGGTCGAGGTGGTAGTTCTGCTCGGCCAGGGCCACGCGGTAGCCCCGCTGGCGCAGGGTTTCGGCCAAGGCGGCGGCCCCGGCAGGGTCGTAGGCGAAAGGATAGCCGCGCAGGGCCAGCCGACGCACGCCGCGCTGGCGCAGCGCTGCTTCGGCCGTGTCCAGGATTTGGTGCAGGGCGAGCAGCGGCAAACCGGGAGCCATTTGGACGCCGCCGAACGGGGCCTGCGCGGGGCTGCGGGCTTCATCGGCGGCCGGCCCCAGGGCTACGTGCAGCTGCGCCACGGTGCGGCCGGCGGCGGGGTCTTCGAGGTAGAAGCTGAGCACCGGACCGGCCGCTTCCTGCAAGGCCTGGTGCGCGGGGCGCAGGTACAGAAACGACTCGAAGGCCAGCGGCAGGCGGGGCTCGGCTGGGCCGAGGGGGCCGCTTTCGGCCACGGCCACTACCAGCGCCGCCGCGGGGCCCGCCGCGCCCGCCTCCATTGCAACCAGAGAATCCGTACTTTTCAACGCTTAATCGTGTGGCTTTCCCGGCAAAGTACGGCACAGATTGAGTGCCCGCCGCCGGGGCCGGCAGTTGCGCCACCCGCCCAATTGGCCCAATGAAGGCATCTTCATCCTATCGCCACGCGTAAGGGCCGAAATTGCGCCTCGCTTTCGCTACTTCCCCGCTGCATGAATCCCCTCAGCTCCAATCCGCAGGCCACCCCCAACCGCTCGCCGGCCCTCACCGAGCCCGCCGGGGCGGCCCCGTACACCATTACCGACCGCGAGGCCACCCGGCAGGCCCGCGAGCAGCAGGTGGGCCAGCGCCCCGGCACGCTCAACATCCGCCCCGGGGCCCTCAAGCCGCGTCTGTTCCTGATGTCGTATGACGACAGCACGTTCACCGAGCAAGAATACACCGACCGCTACGACGAGCTGCTCGACGAGTTGCGCCAGCACCCCGAGCTCAAGCACTGGATTGACGTGCGCGGCTACGGCGACCTGCCCCTGATTGAGCAGATGATGCAGGATTTCGGCCTCCACCCCCTGCAAATGGAGGACGTGCTGAACGACTACCAACGGGCCAAAATTGACGTTTTCGACGACAACCGCCTCTTCATGGTGTCGCGCATGACGGACTTCACCCGCGACCTGGAAATTGACGACGACCAGCTCTCCATCTTCACCGGCCCGAACTACGTGCTCACGTTTCAGGACGACTACGACGACTGCCTCGACTCCCTGCGCACCCGCATCCGCAGCAATTTCAGCACCCTGCGCCGCCACCCGGTGCTCTACCTGGCCTACGCCCTCACCGACGTGGTGCTCGACCACTACTACCCCACCATGGCCGCCATCGGCGACTACATTGAGGACCTGGAAGAGGCCATTTTCGCCGATAAGCGCCCGCGCCGCCTCCTCAACCGCATCCTGCGCATCAAGAAGGACGTGGTGCGCTTCCGCCGGCTGGTGTACCCGGAGCGCGATAAAATCGCGGAAATCCTGCGCCTGCCCGAGGAAATCATGCCCGAAACCCTTAAAATCTTCTACCGCGACGCCTACGACCACGCCATCCAGGCCCTGGACCTGGCCGAGAGCTACCGCGACAACATCTCCTCCCTCACCGACCTCTACCTCTCCGACCAGGGCAACCGCATGAACGAGGTGATGAAGGTGCTCACCATCATCAGCACCATCTTCATCCCCCTGAGCTTCGTGGTGGGCCTATATGGCATGAACTTCCAGCACGTGGATGAGCACGGCCACCTGCTGCCCCGCAACATGCCCGAGCTCTACAGCCCCTGGGGCTACCCTATGGTGCTCTTCGCCATGGGCATGGTAGTGGCCACGCAGCTCTTTTACTTCTACCGTAAGGGCTGGCTTACCAATCGGTAGCCCACCACGGTGCGCTCAAATCATTCCTGCTAAGAAGTCCCGGCCATCCCGCCGGGACTTCTTTTTTTATATAATTCCCTGACGGGTAAATATTATTCCGCTAACTAGCGGCCATCTTCATCAAACCCTCATTACCTTTCCATCCATTCTTATATACCAATAGCTACTCATCCGCTTATTCGGCCCTGTCACCTCACTAAACTTTTTTCATTTGGCAACTTCTTTACTCTGCATGACTGATGAACAAATCATTACCCACCGAATAGCGGGAGTTGCCTCGCTGGCCAACGAATACCCCGGCGCAGTCATCGTGCTGAGCGGCGATTGCAGCCGGGTGCTGTATATGTCGGACTGGGGCCTGCAGGCGCTCAACACGACGATGGCCGAACTGCTGGCCCTAGGCGAAAACTACCACCCGGTTTTTTTTAATGGGGAAGAAGCGCACGAGTACGTCCCCCAGATAGCCGAGCTGCTGGAACGCAACGACCTGAGCTATGCCGTGACGTTTTTCCAGCAGGTACGCACGGGGCCGCAGCGCAGCTTTGCCTGGTACCTGAGTTCGGTGCGGGTGCTGGCCCAGGATGCCGCCGGCCGGCCCCTGCTCATCATCAGCTTCGCCACGCCCATCGACCCCAAAAGCCACATCACGGCCAAAGTGCAGCGGCTGCTCGATGAAAACACCTTCCTGCGCGAGAAATCGGCCACCTTCGCCAGCCTCACCGCCCGCGAGCGCGAGGTATTGGGCAGCCTCGCGCTAGGCCACAGCTCGCAGGACATTGCGGCGGCCTTCAACATCTCGGCCCAAACCGCCGATACCCACCGCCGCAACATCCGTCAGAAGCTGAAC
The DNA here is from genome assembly GCF_038448715.1 of Hymenobacter segetis. Lineage (GTDB taxonomy): Bacteria > Bacteroidota > Bacteroidia > Cytophagales > Hymenobacteraceae > Hymenobacter > Hymenobacter segetis. The sequence goes on from NZ_JBCEVZ010000101.1 coordinate 6,020, forward strand.
GCGACCAACAGCTTCGACCTGGGGCAGTATGCGCGGGCATTTAATTTGATTTGAGGCAAGGCCCGGGACCTGTGCCCGGGCTTCCCCTGCTATTCCTGCCCCGGGTTGCCGGACGGCTTGGGCTTGGTGGGCTGATGCGTGCCTTCGTGGGGCAAATGATGCTCCTGGCCTTCCCCGATGTGGATGTCGCCGCCGCCGGAATAGGGCGGGTCGGTTAGCAACGGCTGCGGGGCGGGCAGCGGGGTTTGCTCGGCGTCTTTTTCGGCAGTTTCCGACATGGGAATGGTTGGTTAGATTCGGCTGGAGTTAGCTAGGCGAGTGGGCGATGCCGGCAGCCAGCCTAAGTTGGTGCGGTACTGCTCTTTCGATGCCATTAAGGTAGCGAGAATGCTGGGACTTGGGCTTTGACGGGCCGATAGTTTTGTATCGGCGGGGTCGTACCCGGTAGGGTCTGCCCCCACCCGGACCTATGCACCGTTTCAATGATACCGTTCAACGACGAGCGGGGGCAGGCCATGCCCCTACCACGTTTTGCACCTGCGTTACCCGCTCCTCTACCGTCCCTTCCACCAGCGTGTAGGGGATATTGAAGTAGTCCAGCTGCATCAGTATCATGCCGTGCTGGAAGCTGCGGAGCGCTTCGGGGCCGCGCCAGCCGTCCTGCTCGAAGGGCACGGTGGGCGCGCACACGAAGGTGTGGGCGTAGCGCTGCCCGCACACGGCCGCCATAGCGCGTAAAGCCGGGTCGCAGCGGTGGAAATAGTAGTAGGAATACAGCGCCGTGGTGGCCGCGTTGGTGTCGCAAAACAGCACGCCGTGGGCCTGGGCGGCAGCTTCATCCTCCAACTCGGCATGGCGGCGGGCAATGTAAAGTAGGTCCTCGTAATCGAGGTTGCCGTTTTTCTGCTCGTGCAGGGTGCGGCCGTATTCGGGCACCCACACCGTGCCACAGGCCTCGGCCAGGGCCGCGCACAGCGTCGATTTGCCACTGCTCTCGGCTCCCAGAAACACCACGCGGGGCACCTCTGCCGGCGGCACCGCGCCCAGCTGCGCCGCCACCAGCGGGTGCAGGTAGCGCGCATATTGCGCCGGATTGCCCCGTACCAGCGTGCCCGATACGGGCACCCGCTCCCGGGCGGCATCCACGCTCACATGCGCTACGCCCAGCTGTTCGGCGAAGCCCGGTCCGTAGGCCTCGCTGCTGAATATTACATCGATATGCAGCCCCTGCCGGGCCAGCCACTGCCGCACAAACTCACGCTGTGTGAAGTCATCGGCCACGTCGGGTGGCACGCCATCAGCTCCGGCAGTGAGGGCGAAGATGTGCAACGGCGTGCGGCCAATATGCGGCCCGGCGGCCAGTTCATCGCCCCGGTACAGTTCGCCCAGCCACTGGGCCCGCACCGGCGCGGGCATGGTTTCCGAATCCGGATTGGCATACACCAGCACCAGCAGCTCAGCTACCTGAGCAGCGGCAGTTTCAAGCAGCAGCTGGTGGCCCCGGTGCGGCGGCCAGAACTTGCCGACCACAAGGCCGGTGCGGAGTGGTAGGGTCATGGGTTGGTGGGTTGGTGGGTTGGTGGGTTGGTGGGTTGGCGGGTTGGCGGGTTGGTTTGAGTTAAAAGAACGTCATGCTGAGCGCAGTCGAAGCATCTCTACCGCGCAAGTAATCAGGTTTAGTATTGCGGTAGAGATGCTTCGACTGCGCTCAGCATGACGTTTCTTCGATTCAGACTACTCCACCAACCCGCCAATTCACCAACCCACCACCCTACTGCGCCACCTTCAGCTCCGTGCGGCGCAGCTCGCGGCCCACGATGCGGACCAGCTGGTAGGCATCCGTGGTGGCGTCGTAGCTCAGGCCCACGCCGGGGCCGGTGCTGGGCAGCGGTGCATCGCCCAGCAGCTGGCCCTTGGCGTTGTAGAGCGACACCTGACCCGGACCCGGCTCCGTGATGGCGATGATACGCCGGCCATTGCTGAAATCGAAGAGTTGCACCGGCTTGTCGCCCGAAGTCACGAAGCGCTGGGTGAGCAGCGGGGCCACCTGCGTGGGCAGGTACACATCGAGCTGATTCCCATCTTCCCGGGTGATGACGAAGCTGCGTCCCCGCGCATCCGGCACCAAGTGGAAGCGGGCCGTACGGCTCCAGGTAGCCACCCGGCGGCGGGTAAGGATGTCGCCGCTCAGGGTGAAGGTCACCAACTCGCCGTGCTGGTTCACGGCCATCAGGTGGGTGCGGCCCAGGGTGCTGCCCGGCTGCACCAGCAGGTTGCCGGCCAGCCGCGCCCCCAGGCTCAGCGGGAAGCCGGGAAACAAGTTACCCTGCCCATCGAAGGCGTACACGTAGCCGTTCTGGAGTGGGGCCACCACCACGTCGCGCCCGCTCACGCTGAGCAGCGCGGGCTCGCCGGCCAGCGGAAAATCGAGCCGCTTGGGCTGCCAGCCGGGAAATAAATGGCCTTTGGCATCGAGCAAAAGCAAGTCGTTGCCGGCGGTGCGGGCCAGCAGGCGGGCGGGTGCATCGGGACCGGCGGGGGCGGTCAGCAGGGCGGCCACGCGCACGGTATCGGGCAGGTTGAGGGGGAACGGCAGGACGGCGCTGCCGTCGTTGGCCAGCAGGTGCAGGCGGTGGCCGGCCCCCAGCAGCAGGCCGCCCGGCACGCCTCCGCCGCTGGGCAGCAGCATCTGGCCAACAGCCAGTCCGGCCAGCGTATCAGACCACAGCACCACGTTATCGGCATTCACAAAGTGCAGGACATGGGCCGAATCCTGCACCACCACGGCTGGAATGCGGGTGCCCAGCGCGGGCAGCACCGTAGGCATTCCCACCAGTTGATGCTTGAAGTTCAGCACCCGGCCGTTGGCTGCTGCGCCGCCGGCCTGCGCCGTAGCCGGGCCCAGGTCGGGGTGACGCAGCAGCAGCTGGGTATAGTATTGAGCGTCGGGCGCAGCCTCGTTCTCAGCTGGCACCAGCTGGAAGGCGAACTGCGGGAAGCGCTTGAAAAGGGCCTCATTGCGCAACAAGCCGGCCCGGCGGTCTTCGGTGAGTACACCCAGCAGGGCGTTCCAACTGTTGCGCGTATCCACGAAAATGCTCAGACGGGCGCGGGGCAGGGTTTCCTGGAGGAAAGACACCTGACTCGGAGTCTGGGCCCAGGTGCGGCCCGCCACCACGTCGGCGAGGTAGCCGTTCAGGGTCAGCTCATCGGAAAGCACGAGGTAGTTGCCCACCAACACACCCGCATTGGCCGTCACCTCCACCGCGCCGGGGCGGGCGGGGGCGAGTAGCGGCCCCAGCACGGCCGCTTCCGAGAAGCCGACGGGGTGAATTTCATAAGCGCCCACTTTGGTAAACGCTGGCGAGTTGCCCTCGATGCGGCGCAGGCGGGCCAGCCACTGGGCCGTGCGTGCCGGCACCGGGCAGCGCACGAAGGCCAGCCGCCCCGGCCGGCTGCCAGCCGCCACCGCCGCCAGATAACCAATAGCCATTTCGCCCCCAAAAGTGGCCCGCAGACTATCCAGCGCGGCATTGCGGCCCAACGAGTCGACCAGCGGGGTGCCGGGCCGGGGCCAGGTGCGCGCTGGCTGGGCGGCCAGGTGCAGCAGCATGGCCGTGCGCGTGCTCATGAATTCGCTGAGGCCCAGCGGCTGCGCGGGCTGCCCGCTCAGCCGCTGCTGAAGCGTGCCCCGGGCCGTTTCGGGATTCGAAAACCCCTGGAGCTGCACCCGGCTGCCGTCCAGCTTCATTCCCAGCAGCCCCTGCGAAACCAGCCCCGTGAGCTGGTCGACCTGCCCGTGGGCATCGCGCCGAAACAGCACGTCGAGAAACTGCGGCAGGCGGCGGTAGTTAATCAGCAGCGAGCCATCCACGCCGCGCAGCTTCAGCAAGTCAGTAGTGCCGAAACTGGCCAGCACGGTGGGCGCATCGGGGTGGGCCAGCCGGCGTACGGCCGCCTCTACCAGGCTGGCATTGGTGCTGATGAGAAGGTGGTTGCGGTAGTTGAAAACGGTGATGCCTAACTCGGTGCGCTGCTCGGTGAGCACTGTCAGCTCCTGGCCTTCGTAGTCGCGGGTGGCGAGGCGGTAGCGGGGGTCACGGCCCAGGGTTTCGAGCAGGCTGCGCACCTGCCGGTACTCGCTCACGCGGCTCAGCGGCACTTGGTACAGCACGTCGAACTCGCCGGGGCCGGTGACGTGCACGGAGGTGATAACGAGCTTGCGGCCCAGCAGATTCAGCAGGGCGTTGCGGCGGCGGGCGTTGCCCCCGGCCAGGCTGTCGGCCAGGGCCAGGTGGCCCGCTGCCTGCTGGAAGTAGCGCACAGCCGTGAGGTTGTCCCACAGCTCGGTTTCCTGTAGGTGGCGCACCAGCGCGGGGTGGTCGAGGGTGCTCAGGACCAGCACCGCGTCGTCGGGCACCAGGGCGTAGGGGTCGACGGGCACGGCCGCCAGCGTGCGCCGATAGTAGACGTACGTGGCCAGTGTGAGCAGCAACAGCAGCGCGGTAAATAACGCCAGAAGCTTTCGGGACATGCAGGGGAAGCGGATGACGGGCGACGAAAGTACGGCGGGAAGCGGGTTGGCAGGCAAGTGGCCTGGCATCGGCTTGTTTTGGGAACGCCTCGCGCCACGTATCTTTCTGCTAAATACCACTCCCCTGCTTTTTAATGAACATTTGGCCCGCTGCATTCACTGGCAAAGCCGCCCGGGTTCTCGGCGGGCTGGCGCTGCTGGCCCAGCCGGCCTGCTTCCAGCTGCGCGAGCCCGAGCCTGCGGCTTCGGCCAGCGAGTGGATTCAGCCCACCCAGATTGACATTCTACTGGCCAATTTCACCACCGCCGTGCAAAGCGTGAACGTGGGCAACTACGAGCGCACCTTCAGCGGCCCCGACTACCGCTTCGTGCCCGACCCCACCAGCGCCGGCTCCTCGCCAGCCCTCTTCGCCAACTGGAGCGTGCCCGAAGAAACCACCTACTTCACCAGCCTGCGCCGCCGCACCCCCACCGGCACTACCAACACCCTCACCCTAAGCGGCCGGCGCGACCAGCTCTATACCACTGATTCGGCCGAAGTTTCAGCCCTTTATCAGCTCAAAATCACGCAGCAGGACACCGCCTTTCACGCCGGCGTATTGCAGGGCAACATGCGCCTCATCCTGCGCCGTCGCAACAATGAGTGGCGCATCGTGGCCTGGCGCGACCAGCGCACCACCCCCGGCCTGTGCTGGACAGATTTGAAGAAATACTTCAGCTCGCACTAAGCTTTTCGCGGCGCAAAGCTCAACCTTTCCGCCATATTCGTATATTTCGCCTCATGAAATTGCCGTCCCGTTCCACCGTCATGCTTTCGGGCATTGTGCTGATGCTGACGGTGCCCGCGTGCAATCCCTTCGCCCCGGCCCTGGATGAGGTACCCACCGACCAAAACGAGCTGCTGGGTAACCCCGTGTACGTGCGCGGCTTCTTCGACCGGTTCCGCTCGGCCTACCAATTGCGCGATTCCACGCTCTACGGCCAACTGCTTTCGCCCAAATTCAAGTTCACCTACCGCGACTTCGCCGCCAACCTGGACCGCTCCTGGACCCGCGACGTGGACGCCAACACCACCTACCGCCTCTTCCGGGCCGCCCGCTCCATCAACCTGCAATGGACGCAGTACCTGCCCAGCTCCGATACCCTGGCCTCCGACACCCTGGCCAGCGTGGAACGCTCCTTCCTGCTCACCATCGAGCAACGCGACGACGAGCGATTCTCCGGCACGGGCACGGCCCGGCTGGTGCTGGTGCGCAAAAACCGCAACGACCCGTGGCGCATGCGCAGCTGGTACGACCGCAGCGAATTTTAGCGCTTTCCGGACTTTTAATTGCGAGGCCCGCCGTCCACGGCGGGCCTTTTCGTTTTCTTTGACAAAAATCTCAGCTCTTTTATGACCGAACCTCAACCCGACCAACCGCATTTCAAGCGGGCCATCAATCTTTTCGACGCCATTATGCTGGTCACCGGCAGCATGATAGGCTCGGGCATCTTCATCGTCTCAGCCGACATTGCGCGGCAGGTGGGCAGCGCCGGCTGGCTGCTGGTGGTGTGGCTGCTCACCGGTTTCATCACCATGGCCGGGGCCATCAGCTACGGCGAGCTGGCCAGCATGTTCCCCAAAGTGGGCGGCCAGTACGTGTACCTGCGCGAGGCATTCGGCCGCCTCACGGCCTTCCTCTATGGCTGGACGCTGTTTCTCGTCATTCAAACCGGCGTAATCGCGGCCGTGGCCGTGGCCTTCGCCAAGTTCACTGGCGTGCTCCTGCCCTATTTCAGCGTGAAAAACGTGCTGTTTCAGGCCGGCAGCTTCGAGTTCAGCAGCGTGCAGTTGCTGGCCATTGTGCTCATCATCGGCATCACGGCCCTCAATGCGCAGGGCGTGCGCACCGGCAAGCTCATCCAGAACGTGCTGGGCAGCACCAAGCTGGTGGCGCTGGCGCTGCTCATCATCTTCGGCGTGGCGCTGGGGCTGAACCACGAAGCCATCGCCGCCAACTTCGCCGACCTCTGGACGGCCACCCGCTACCCGGCCCCCGGCGTGAGCGCCGCGCCGCTGCCCATCAGCGGCTATTCGCTGGTCATTGCCATCGGCATGGCCATGACGGGCTCGCTCTTCTCCTCCGATTCGTGGAACAACATCGGCTTCGCGGGCGAGGAAATCCAGAACCCCGAGCGCACGCTGGTGCGCAGCATGGCCATCGGCACGGCCATCGTCACGGCCCTCTATATCCTCATCAACATCGTGTACCTTCTGGTGCTGCCCCTGCACGGCACCCCCGAAGCCGCCACCCTGGCCGGCCGCGGCATCCAGTACGCCACCGACGACCGCGTGGCCACGGCAGTGGCCGAATCAGTCCTCGGCAAAGCCGGCGCTTATGTCATGGCCGTGCTCATCATGCTCAGCACGTTCGGGGCGAATAACGGCATCATTCTCAGCGGCTCCCGCGCTTACTTTGCCATGGCGAAGGACGGCCTGTTCTTCCCCGGCCTGGCCCAGCTGAACGGGGCGGGCGTACCGGGCCGCGCCCTGTGGGCGCAGTGCCTTTGGGCCTGCCTGCTCTGCCTCAGCGGCTCCTACGGCCAGCTGCTCAACTACGTGATGTTCGCCGTAATTCTGTTTTACGTTGTCACCATCATCGGCATTTTCGTATTGCGCCGCACCCGGCCCGAGGCCCCGCGCCCCTACCGCGCCTGGGGCTACCCGCTGGTGCCCGGCCTCTACGTACTGCTGGCCAGCGCCTTCTGCATCATCCTGCTCATCGCGCCTGACACGGCCGAATTCTCGCGCCGGGGCCTGGGTCTGGTGGCGCTGGGCCTGCCGGTGTACTTCCTGTTTGGCCGCCGCTTCGGGGGCAAGGTTGAGGCGTAGCGCTAATTTTGTCATTCCGACAAAGGAGGAATCTGAGGAGAATACTCTCCGGATTTATCCAGATTCCTCCTTCGTCGGAATGACAACCTTTCATTTTAATGGCACAAAAAAGGCCTCCCATTGTGGGAGGCCTTTTTTCATTTGATATCCTGACCGAAAACCTAGCGGCGCTTGCGGCTGGCTTTGGCGCGGGGCGTGAGGGTCACGTTCACGGGCTTGCTGCCAGTGTTGCGTACTTCTTCATCGTCGTAGCCGCCGTAGCCGTAGATGAGGGTGTTGTCGCCGCTGGGTACTTCCATGGTGTAGTTGCCATTGGCGTCGGTGCTGGTGC
>NZ_JBCEVZ010000102.1:0-13224 GCF_038448715.1 Hymenobacter segetis
CGCATCGACCGCCACCCGAAAGGCGTGATTGTGCGCGTGGCCATGCCCACCGTGTCGGCCAACAGCTTCCGCGTGGTGCTGAACCAGCAGAAACTGACCGTATTCAGCGACTACCGCCACGAACCCGACGACCAACTGGCCGCCCCGCTCTTCGTCCAAACCCTCGACCTGCCCACCAATCTGGATGTGGCCCGCATCGATGCCATTCACGAAGGCCAGGAGCTGCGCGTGCGCATCCCCTTCCTGAACCCCAACGACCATCAACGCGAAATCGACATCAAGCGCAACGAGTAGAGTTAATCCGTGGTGAGAGCCGATGGCCGTTTACCTGCCGACGGCTCCGCTGCCGCTCCTCGCCACCGCTTTTTATAACGCCGGGACCGACCGGCACCGCAGTCCTATTTATATAGCCGGGACCGACCGGCCACTTTCCGAGTCTTTTGGGTTTTTACTCTTGAGCCACCGCCCGCAGCGGTGGTTTTGTTTTTTCGGGCCTACCCGAACAGCGGGATAATCAGCACGAAGCTCATCACCACGGCGAGGTAAAACCAGCCCATCATCTGGCCCCGGTAGCGGCGCGGCAGACGGTTGCTGAGCACCAGCATGGCCGCGATAACCAGCGTGAGGTGCGCCACAAAAAACACCATCGTCTTCACCCAATTGCTCACGATGGTGTTTTCGGGCTGGTTCTGGTTGCTTTCGCCCAGGCCCGAAGTCAGGTATTGCAGGCCATAAAAGGCCACGATTTCAAAGGCGATGAACAGCCCCAGACCCGCCAGCAGCGCCGGCCTGGACGATTTTTCGGAGACGTCGGCCATGATGCTTACGGGCGAGGGCGGCCCTGCACTTCCGCGCTACGGGCCTTAATGTAAAGCTCCTCGACCTTGGTGCGGGCCCAGGGCGTGCGGCGCAAAAACGTGAGGCTGGACTTGATGCTCGGGTTGTCGGCGAAGCAGTTCATGCGCAGGCGCGCATCGAGCTCGGGCCAGCCGTAGGCGGCCACGAGGTACTCCAGAATCTGCACCAGCTTTATGCCGTGCAGCTCGCTGATGAGGTGGCCGGTTTCGTCGCGGGCATCGGCGGCGCGGAGGAAAGACATAGGCGAATTTGGTGGGCTGAAAGCGCAAAGTTCGCGAAAAGCCGGGGCCCGGCGCACGATGGCGCGCGGCGCGGCGTTATTTTTGGAGCCCCTGCCTATGCCGCCATTGTCCAGCACCGCACCCGTTGCCCAGCCCGCCCGGCCCGCCGCGCCCCGGCGGCCGTGGCGGCGCGGCCTGCTGGCAGCGGCCCTGCTGGCCTTGCTGCTGGGCGGCACCTACTACCTGCGCCACCAGGTGCAGCTGAACCGCTACGCCCGCCGGGCCTGGGCCACGTTCACCAAAAACGGCCTCACCGGCCGCGAAAAAACCCCGCTGCTGGCCGGCTACTCGGTGCACGGCATCGACGTCTCATCATACCAGGGCCGCATCGACTGGCCCGAGGTGGCCCGCAACCGCGTCCGGTTTGCTTTCATCAAGGCCAGCGAGGGCGCTACGATGCGCGACCCGCGCTTCGCTCGCAACTGGCGCGAGGCCCGCAAAGCCGGCGTGCTCTGCGGAGCATATCACTACTTCCTGCCCAACCGCGATGGCAAGGTGCAGGCCAATCTATTTGCCAAAACAGTGCCCCTCGCCCCCGGCGACCTGCCACCCGTACTCGACGTAGAAGCCGCTAATTTCCACGACGTGGCCGTGCTGCGCCGCGAAGTGGCCCGCTGGCTGCGCCTCATCGAGGCGCATTACGGCGTCCGGCCCATCCTCTATTCCAACCACAGCTTCTACAAGCGCCACCTCGCCGGGCACTTCGACGACTACCCACTCTGGCTGGCCCACTACGAAGTGGAGCGCCCCACCCTGCCCCGCAGCAAGTGGATAATCTGGCAGCATTCCGACGAAGCCTACGTGCCCGGCATTCGCGGCGTGGTCGATTTCAACGTCTTCCAGGGCAATTTCGAGTCGTTGCAGGCGTTGCGGATTCCGGCGGCCCCGCCCAAGCCGGCCCACTAAAAAGCTATTTGAATAAGCCACGAGTTGTCATTCCGACGCAGGAGGAACCTGGGTAAAACCGTCAAAGCAGAACCCTCATATTCCTCCTGCGTCGGAATGGCAACCTTCTAAAAAAAACCGTCCGGCCCGGCGGCTTCCGCAGAAGCAGCCAGGCCGGACGGCCGTAGTTTGCCCGAGGCCAAGGACCTACATTTTCTCCTTGGTCTCCATTTTGGCGTCCTTCTTCACGACCTTGCCTTCTTTTTTAACCATTTTGTCGCCGTGCATTTTGCCGGCGTGCTTCACCATCTTGCCTTCGGTCTTTTCTTCTTTTTTCATCATCTTGCCATCACCTTGCTGCGCGTGAGCAGCCATAAACGTGAACGACAGGGCGAGGGCCGAAGCCACTTTCAGGAAATTTTTCATTGGTTGTGTTGGGGAAAAATAGGGTTGTGTGAGAATTACAACCGAAAGATTATCACCTAAAATAAAGGTTGGATGAAGTTGAATAAACAAGCCAAAATTCTGCACCGCGGGCTATTATACCTGCTGTTTTTGCTGGCCTTGGGGCTGGCCTCCTGCGGCGGCAGCCACACCGTGAGCAAGGGCACAAAGGGCGCCCGAAACAGTGTTCAATCGGGCCTGGGCTCCTACTATGCTGACAAGTTTAACGGCCGGCCCACCGCCAGCGGCAGTACCTACCGCCCCGGCCAGATGACGGCCGCCCACAACACGCTGCCGTTCGGCACCCTCATCCGCGTTACCAACACCCGCAATGGCCGCTCCGTGGATGTGACCGTAACCGACCGCGGCCCGCACACCAAAGGCTACATCGTGGATGTGTCGCACCGCGCCGCCGTGCAGCTCGGCATCATCGAGGCCGGCGTGGTTCCGGTGCAGGTCACCGTTATCCGCGAAGCCGCCGACAACCGTTAGTCCGCCGGCCCGTCTTCACCTTATATCTTCGTCCCCCCTCGACTACCCTACTGCCATGAATATCCGCAAAAAAGTAACCTGGACGCTCCCCCCCGGCGTCAACCGCTACGCCGCCCTCGACCTGTGGGTGCCCGCCGCCGAGGACGAAGACTGGTCCGACGATGAAATCCAATACGTCATCACCGAAGTAGTGGAAGCCGAAACTGATGCCGCCGGCCTCGAAATTTTGGCTTGGTACAGCAAAATCATGTAAGCCAATACGCTGTTGCCGGGCTTGCCTCGCCGCCCTCCCCTTGCTGCTGCCCGCAGCCACTGGGGAGGGCGGCTTTTTTGTGCGCGGGGCTCTGCTATTCGCTGCTTTGAGCGGCCTTATTGCTACTGCCTGGGATGAATTATAAAAACAATGGTTTTTTATAAATAAAACTTTAATGATATTTTTTATTCATAAATCATTTTATTTTTAATTTATTAAACAAGATTTAATTGTACTTTTGAGTCAATCGGGTTTTGGCGAATACGCCTCCTTTCCGCTTGACCCGGACACACTAAACTGCATTTGCTATGAATATCAACTATTTACTAACTAAAATCATTGGCTTGACGGTTGTCAGCACGTTAAGCCTGGCAACTATTAAGGCAGCGCCCATCGGAACGGGCCAGATGCTGGGCCAATGGGCTGGTGCTCTGCCTGTACCTGGCGGCAGCCGCCAGGTATTTATCAGTGTGAGCGCACAGGCTGATGGTACGCCTACGGCCGTGCTCCGCATGGACGCGGGACGGCTCCACAACAGCCCGATGCGCGTGGTGAGCACCGCCGACAGCGTGGTTTTTTATGCCGATAAGGCGGGCTGCCGCTTTGCCGGCCAGCCTGTGGCCAACGGGCAGCGACTGCGCGGCCAATGGCAGCAGCCCGGCTTCCGCGCTATGCTGGTGCTGGACCGCGTGGCCGCCGACAAAACCGCTGAAGCAAGCATAGCCCTGGCCCCCTTTAAGGAAGCCCCGGCTTACAAAACCGAAGAAGTACACGTGAGCAGCCCGAGTAGTCCCAGCCCCGAAATTGGCCTGGGCGGTACGCTGCGTTTGCCCACCGGCACCGGGCCATTTCCCGCCGTGGTGTTGCTGCCGGATGTGAACACCCCGGAATCAGCCACGGGCGATTATAGCCTACTGAATGCCCTGGCCGACTACCTCACCCGTCAGGGCGTGGCCGTGCTGCGCCTCGATGACCGGGGAACAGGCCGCTCGGTGGGGGTATCTGCGGCCACAGCGGGCACCCAGCTGGTGGCCGATGCGCAATCGGCTATGGCCTACCTGCGGGCCAAGCCCGGCATCGACCCACTGCGCGTGGGCCTGCTGGGGCATGGCGAAGGGGCCAACGTGGCCTTATTGGCTGGGGCACAGGCACCCGCGCCCGCATTCCTGGTGGCATTGGGCGCGGCCGGCGTGAATGGGCAGGAGCTGCTGGCCCGGCAAACCTCGCTGGTGAACCAGCCCGGCGAGCCCGATACCGCCCAGATAAAGTGGGCTGCCACGGCAGCGCAAGCAATGGCAGTGGCCCGGCGCGAAGCCAAACAGCAGCTAGCCACCGGTGCCAATCCTGCCCAAACCCAGCTGCGCATTGCCCAGGAGCAGCTGCGCCTGACCACCGAAGCCCGCAAGCGCAATGATGCGCTGTATAAGCGCCAGTACGCGCTGCTCGAAATCATCCGTCAGACGAGTGATAATGCCCAGGCGCAGGCCATTGTGGCCAATATGTTGAAGCAGATTTATCCGTCGCTGACCTCGGCGGCGGCGCAGGCCCGGGCCGGGCAGCTCACCAGCCCGTGGTACCGCTCCTTCCTCACCTTCAATCCGCAGGCAGAGCTGGCCAAAGTAGCCTGCCCCACCCTGCTCCTGCACGGCACCGCCGACACGCAGGTGCAACTAGCCGCCAACCTGCCGGCGCTGGAAAAAGGCCTCAAAGCCAACAAGCGCGTGAACGTGCAGAAGCTCGACGGCCTGAACCACGAGTTTCAGGCGCCCCTCAGCGAGCAGGCCCTGGCAGCAGGCACCACCGTACGCCCCACGGCGGCTACCGATGCCCTCGAAACTGTGGGCGAATGGGTGATGCAGCAGGTGAAATAACAAACGGTACGCTACGCGGCCGAAGGCGAGCGAAACGCCTCGCGCAGCCAGCATCCAGCCAAAGCCGCCAGCCCGCCAACCAAACCAGCCACAAGGCCGGCCACCAGCACCAGCGCCACCGATGAGCCGCCCAGGGGCAGCAGTTGCGCCACGCGGTGCGCCAGTAGGCCACCATTCTGATAGGCCAGCCAAGCGGCGGGCAGTATCCAGCTCAGCCCACCTCCGCTAAAGCCGGCCCAAAAGGCTACGCGGCCCGTGGGAGCAATTGCCAGCCCCACTACAAACGCCACCACGGCCAGGCTCCACCACGGCAGGTCTAGCTGCACGGCCGAGGCCAGCACGAGAATGAGAATCGGTAAAAGCCAGGGGTTGCGCCAGTTCATGCGGACAAAGTAACGCAGCAGGGGCGGGAATAAGAACGTCATGCAGAGCGTAGCGAAGCATCTTTACCGCTCAACGCAATCAAAAGAATTAGTGACTGCAGTAAAGATGCTACGCTCTGCATGACCCGCAATTACTGTTCAGGACTGCTTAAGCTGCCGCCAGTACCTCCGGGTCGTTATTCGCCGGCGAGTTTACGCGCTTGCTGATGACGTATTCCTGCATGGCGGCCGCATCATACGGCTGCAACAGCTGCTGGTGCGCCGACAGGCTCAGGCCATCATCGAGCCAGGCCTTTTCGGCGGCGCGGGTGGGCAGGATGACGGGCATCCGGTTGTGGATTTTGGCCATCAGCGCGTTGGGCTCGGTAGTGATGATGGTGAAGGTGGGGTGCAGTTCGCCGGTGCTGCGGTCCAGCCACTCATCCCAGAGGCCGGCGAAGGCGAAGGGCTGTTCATCGCGCAGCAGGATGCGGTGTGGCACCTTGCCCGCGGGCGTGGCCTGCCACTCGAAGAAACTATCGGCCAGCACAAGGCAGCGCTTCCGCCCCAGCAGCTGCCGGAAACTGGGCTTTTCGGCCAGCGTCTCGGCCCGGGCATTGATGGGCTTGGGGCCGGCGGCCGGGTCCTTGCTCCAGCTGGGCACCAGGCCCCAGCTCAGCAGCTGAATCTGGCCGGGCGCGGCGTTGGTGATGATGGGCAGCCGCTGCGAGGGCGCGGCGTTGTAAGTAGTCGGCGCGGGCTCGGTGAATTTGGCGTCGAAGCGCTTTTCAATGACTGGCGCGGGGGCGATGAAGGTGTAGCGACCACACATGGCGGAAAGGAAGGATAGTGAAAATTGCCTGTCATCCTGAACGCAGTGAAGGACCTTACCACGTTCGAACGAGTCGCTGTTTATACGACAATCGGTCAAACGTGGTAAGGTCCTTCACTGCGTTCAGGATGACAAATGGAGCTAACGTCGCCCCATCGACTCCTGCTTACGCCTTATACAGTAGCTCGTAGTATTCCTTGGCCATGCGGCCGCTTTCAAACTCCGGCTCCACGTCCTTCATGGCGGTTTTCACCACTTTCAGGAAGTTTTTGGGCTGGTCGTAGTATAGCGGCAGCACGGTGTTTTCGAGCACGTCGAGCAGGGCGGTGGCCTCGGCATCGTCCTTCACGTTATCGGGCAGGGTCACGTCGACAATCGGAATGAGGAAGCCATTTTCACCGTCGCGGCAGAATTCGGGAATCCAGCCGTCGGCGATGCTCAGGTTCACGCTGGCGTTCATGGCGGCGGTCATGCCGCTGGTGCCGCTGGCCTCCCGGGGGAAGCGGGGCGTGTTCAGCCAGATGTCGGAACCCTTTTTGAGGGCGGCCGACAGACCCAGCTCGTAGCCGGTGAGGACGGCGCAGTTCTTCAGATTGGCCGTGCGCTTGATGATTTCATTGAACAAAGCCACTGCGCCGAAGTCCTTCGGGTAGGGCTTACCGGCCCAAATCATCTGGATGGGGTGCTTGGAATTGTTGGCCAGCTCCACGAAGCGCTCGAAGTGGCGCAGAATCAAATCGGCGCGCTTGTAGCCGGCGAAACGACGGGCCCATACGATGGTGATGACGTTGGGGTCGAAGACGTTGCCGGTCTGGTCGGCCACGATTTTGAACAGGTCCTTTTTCAGCTCCTGCTTGCGGGCCAGCAGGGCGGCATCGTCCTTGCCTTTGAGGGCGGCGGCCAGCTGCGTGTCGCGCCAGTAGGTGCCGTTCTGGCTGTTGGTGATGGGGATAATGGGACAGATACCCTCGTAGTGGCCCCACATTTCGTTGGCCACGGTGCCGTGTACCTTGCTCACAGCGTTGGCCTTACGCGAGAAACGCAGCGCGGTGAGGGTATAGTTGAGCGCGTCGCCGTGGCCGATTTGGGCCACGCGGCGCACCTCGTCTTCCGGCATCGTGCCGAAGAAGGTCATGTCCGTGAGCAGCTTCATGGGGCGCTCCTCGTTGCCGGCCAGCTCGGGGGTGTGCGTGGTGAAAACCAGGCGTTTCTGCACCTCGGCCAGGTCGCGGCCGTGCTTCTCGTAGAGGTAGAAGGCCAGCGGCAGGCCGTGGCCTTCGTTGAGGTGGTACACGTCGGTCTGGCGGCCGAGCACGTCGAGCAGCTTGCCGCCGCCCACGCCCAGCAGGATGCTCTGGGCCACGCGGGCCGCCGCGTCCGGGTCGTAGAGGTGGTGCGAGATGGTGCGCGAGAGGAAGTCGTTCTGCTCAATATCTGTGGTGAGGAAGAACATCGGCACGGTCCCGAATACTTCCGGAGCCAGGTACAGAGCCTTCACCTGCACATCGGCCCCGTGGATGGTGATGGGGAAAATGATGCCCGTATCCTGCAGGAACGAATAGTGCTTCTGGCGGAACTCGGCGCGCATGCTTTGGTCGGCGTTGCGGTCCTGGTCGTAGTAGCCGAAGCTCCACAGGATGCTGATGCCCACCAGGTTCTGCTTCAGCTCGAAGCCCGAGCGCATGTGCGAGCCAGCCAGAAAGCCGAGGCCGCCGGAATAGGTTTTCAGGGCCTGGTCGACGGCAAACTCCATCGAGAAGTACGCGGCGGCGGTCTTGAATTTGGCGGCCGGCGTGTAGGGTTTAAAGGTAAAAGCCATTAATAAAGGGCTAGGGCGCGGGCCGGAGCGCACGCCAGAATGGAGGTTTCGGGTTGGAAAAAAGAAGCGCCGCCTGAAGCGCAGCTTCCGTTGAGGGCGCAAGGTCCGAAGCATTCCGGAAAAATCGCAACCACTTGATATTGAGGCACGACTTACGCAAACGTTAGCATTTGGCCCAACGGCAACAGTGTCAAGGCAATATCAGCCAGCGGGTTACTACCAAATTTTCTTCGTGCCCCGTGCAAAGAGAGCATCTTTTTGTTCCCTGACACCATTGCCGCCTTAGCAGCAAACACTTGCCTTTGTCTGCCAAGCATCAATTATGAAGAAATAATTAATTTTTTAATTATAGTAACATATTTTCTAATTTTAATAAAATCAATCTACTGAAAAGGCATTTAATTAATGATAATTCAAAAAAAGCCACAATCTTTTAACATATCCCATTGCAATACCCCTAGTTGATTACACTAGCTTTGGCGCTTCACTCCCAAACTTTTAACCCATTTCACACCATGCGCATGACACTTTCTGTTCGCTACCTGGTGGCGCCCTTGCTGGGTGCTCTCCTGTTCGCCAGTTGTTCGAAATCGGAGCTAACGCCGGAGGCCCCGGCGGCGGCTACGGTGTTGCAAAATGTATCGGCACCGGGCTTCCCCGAAGGCTTTGAAACGGGTACCAAAACGGCTTACACCACGGGTAGTGTCACGCTCGGCTCGGGCTCCTGGACGCTGAACGATGCCCTCATCGGCAACACCACGGCCGATGCCAAAACTGGCACCTGGTCGGCCCGGGTGCGCAACAGCGGTTCGCTGAGCATGAATTTTGACCTGACCGGCGGGGCCGGCGTGGTCACGGTGGCGCACGCCCTGTATGGCACCGACGCCAGCGGCACCTGGGAGCTGTGGGCCAGCGCCAACAGCGGCAGCAGCTACGCTAAGGTGGGCAGCACCATCACCACGAGCAGCACCACGCTGAGCACGGCTTCCTTCACGGTGAACATTGCCGGCAACGTGCGCCTGCAGGTGCGCAAAACCGACGGCAGCACCAACCGTCTGAACTTCGACAACATCACGGTGGAAAGCTATGGTACCGGCGGTGGCGGCGGCGGTGGTACTGGCGGCAAGAAATTCCTCTTCGATGCCAGCCACGCGGAGCTGGCCGGCAACGCCGACTGGGCCCTGGACGTGGACGGCGGCGTGACGCCGCGCTACCCCACGCCAGCCGCTTCGGGCATCACGGCCAGCACTTCGGAAACGTACTGGACGGCCGCCCTCTCCTCGTGGGGCGTGGCGCTGGTGAAGCTGGGCAACTCGGTGGAAAACCTGCCCTCGGGCACGGCCATCACCTACGGCAATACCTCGAACCCTCAGGATTTGGCCAACTACAATGTGTTTGTGGTGGATGAGCCGAATACGCTGTTCTCGGCTACCGAGAAAACGGCCATCATCAACTTCGTAAAAAACGGCGGCGGCCTGTTCATGATTTCGGACCACGATGTATCGGACCGCAACAATGACGGCTACGACTCGCCCGCCATCTGGAACGATTTGATGACGAATAACTCGGTACAGGCCAACCCCTTCGGCTACAGCATCAACCTCACCAATATCTCGGAAACCACCAGCAACGTGCTGGCCAGCGGCACCAACACCATCCTGAACGGCTCGCAGGGCGCGGTGACGCAGCTGAAATTCTCGAACGGCGCGACGATGACTAAGACCTCCGGCTCGGCCGCCACACCGCTGATTTGGCAGAGCACCGCCTCGCAGGGCAACACCAACATCATGTGCCTGAGCAGCACCTACGGCACGGGCCGCGTGGTGTGCATCACCGACTCGTCGCCGGCCGACGACGGCACCGGCAGCCCCGGCAACACCGTGTACCCCGGGTGGACCGAAATTGCCAGCCACGCCAAGTTGCACATGAACGCCTCGCTCTGGCTGGCCAAGCAGCAGTAAGCCACTTGGCTGAAGCGAATAGTGAAAGCCCGCTCCCAGGTTTGGGGGCGGGCTTTTTTGTGGGCTTGATGTGAGCGAAAAATATATTCCGAAAGTGGAAACGGTTGCGCATGAAGCTCCTTCCGGGAAAGCCGTACTTTTGGCCCTGCCGTTATTCTTACGCCCTTTTTGCCATGAAATTCCCACAATTTCTGCTCGTCGCTACCGGGCTGCTGATGCCGCTGCTGTCGCCGGCCGCAACCGGTGCTGCTGGTCCCGCCGCTACTCCCAGCGCCACTGCGAAAGCCGCCCCCGGCGTGCGCATCGACCCGACTTACTGGTGGGTGGGCATGAAAAACCCCAAGCTGCAATTGCTAGTGAATGCGCCCGGCATCGCGGGCAGCACGGCCACCCTGGCCACCTACCCCGGCGTGACCCTGGACAGTCAGCAGAAGCTGGAAAGCCCGAACTACCTCGTTGTCAACCTCACCATCAGCCCAGACGCCAAGCCGGGCCAGCTGAAACTGAGCTTCAAAGGCAGCAAAAGCCTGACATATACCTACGAACTGCGCGCCCGCAATACCGACCCGCAGCGCACGCAGGGTCTCACGCAGGCCGATTTCATCTATATGCTGATGCCGGACCGCTTCGCAAACGGCGACCCGAAGAACGACGTGGTGAAAGGCACCCGCGTGAATCACATTGCCCGCGACTCGATGTACGCCCGCCACGGCGGCGACCTGAAGGGCATTCAGAACCATTTCGACTACTTCAAGAAGCTGGGCGCGACGGCCATCTGGCCCACGCCCATCATCGAAAACGACATGCCCAAGGCCAGCTACCACGGCTACGCGGTAACGGACTGCTACAAAATCGACCCGCGCTACGGCACCAACGCCGAGTACCAGCAGTTCGTGAAAGCCGCCCACGCCGACGGCCTGAAAGTGGTGCAGGACATCGTGCTCAACCACTGGGGCAGCTACCACCATCTGTTCCTCGACAAGCCGGCGGCCGACTGGTTCCACGCCTTCCCCAAGTTCACTCGCAGCAATTACAATGCTTTTGCGCTGAACGACCCCTACGGCTCGAAGCGCGACTACACGCTGTTCAACGACGGCTGGTTTGATACCACGATGCCCGATGTGAACCAGGGCAATCCGCTGGTGGCTACTTACGTGATTCAGAACTTCCTGTGGTGGGTAGAATCGACGGGAATTGATGGCTACCGCATTGATACGTACCCCTATTCCGAACCCAACTTCCTCATGGCCTGGGGCAAAGCCATTGGCGAAGAATACCCCAAGCTGGCCCAGTTTGGCGAAGCCTGGGAAGGAACGGAGGCCGAGCAGGCCTTCTTCGCCCAGAACATCCTGCCGCCGGTGAACGGCTTCAAGTCGAACCTGCCCGGCGTGCTCGACTTCCAGATTTGCTTCGCGATTTCGGATGCGTTGAAAACCGAAAACGGCGACCTGAGCAAGCTCTACCACGCCCTGCAGGGCGACTGGCTGTACGTGGACGCCACCCGCAACGTGACCTTCCTCGACAACCACGACATGAGCCGCTTCTACTCGGTGATTGGCGAGGATTTCGGCAAGTTCAAAACCGGCATTGCCTGGCTGCTGACTTTGCGCGGCACCCCCCAACTCTACTACGGCACCGAGGTGCTGATGAAGAACTTCTCGAACCCCGACGGCAAAGTGCGCGAGGATTTCCCCGGCGGCTGGGCCGGCGACAAAACTAACTACTTCACTACGCGGCCCAGCGGCCAGGCCGGCGAGGCGTTCGACTACGTGAGCAAGCTGGCCAACTACCGCAAGGCCCACCCGGTGCTGAGCAGCGGCAAGCTGATGCAGTTCATCCCGCAGGATGGCGTGTACACCTACTTCCGCTACAACGACGCGGGCGAGTGCGTGATGATTATCGCCAACAACACGAAGGACGAAAAGAAGGTGGATGGGACTCGGTTTGCCGAGCGCACCGACGGCTTTTCCTCGGGCATGGAAGTGGCGAGCGGAGCTACTATTTCCGACCTAAAAAACCTGACCGTGCCCGCTCATACGGCCTGGGTGGTGGAACTGCGGAAATAATCCGACGGTTCGTTTAAACTGCTTCGCCTGCTGCACTGGCAGATTTCCTTTCATTGTTGCTAACCCTGCGCGCCCATGACCGACCTCACCGACCAAGTTGCCATCGTCACCGGCGCGAGCCGTGGCATTGGCAAAGCCATTGCGTTGCTGCTGGCCCTGCAAGGCGCCAAAGTAGTGGCAGTGGCCCGCAGCGAAGACGAACTCTTGGAGCTGGGCCAGAAAACGCAGGGCCTGTGCATCGTGGCCGACGTTTCGGACGAAGCCGACGCCAAGCTCGTCGTGGCCGAGACGCTGAGCCGCTACGGCCGCCTAGACATTCTGGTGTGCAACGCCGGCGTGGGCTCGTTCAACGAGCTGGAGCAGTTCGACGCGGCCGAGTGGGACCGGATTTTTGACACCAACGTGAAGGGCACTTTCCTGCTGTGCAAGGCCGCCGTGCCGCATTTCAAGGCCCAGAAAAAAGGCCATATCGTGGGCATTACCTCCGATGTGGCCAAGCGCACCTTCGCCCACGGCACGGCCTACGGGGCCAGCAAATTTGCCCAGGATGCCGTACTGGCCAGCCTGCGCAAGGAAGTGCGGCCGCACGGCATCAAGGTGAGCACCATTTATCCAGGGCTGGTCGACACCTATTTCAACGACACCACGCCCGGCAGTGTGGAGAACGAGAAAACCCACCTCCGCCCCGCCGATATCGCCCAGGCCGTGCGTTACGTGCTCGAAGCGCCCACGCACGTGGTGGTGGATGAGCTCATGCTGCACCCGCTCACGCAGGAGTGGTAATTTTCAATGGGTGAATGAGTGAATGGCTGAATGGGCGAATAATTTGTCTGGTACCTGCTTTATCATTCACCCATTCAGCCATTCACTCATTCACCCATTGACTATCTTGCCGCATCATGAAAAAACTGTTGCTGGCCGGCGGCCTCCTCTCTTTGGCTGCTTTCTCGTTGCCCAACCCGCCCGTGGACAAAAAACACCCCCAAGCCACCGACCCGAACACCACCGCTGAGGTTCCGAAGGATAATAAGCTCGTCATCTACCAATTGATGACGCGCCTGTTCGGAAACAAAGTGGCGCTGAACAAGCCCTACGGCACC
>NZ_JBCEVZ010000103.1:0-12999 GCF_038448715.1 Hymenobacter segetis
GACTAGGACATAAGGCGGTGGGAATAAAGCAAAGATAATGAGCCGGTAGCTAAAAAACCACAGTGGTAGTTGGGCGTGGTTTTTAGCTTATAAAACGTGGTGGATAGACTTATAAAACGTGAGAGTTCACTTATAAAACGTGGTAATAAAAGGTATAAAACGTGGTTTTTCGCTTATAAAAAGTGGTTTTATACCATTATATGCTATTGATTGTCAGGTACTTCTGAGCCCTACAAATAGACAAGGATTAACAAATAAACTCACAAAGGTTGTTGATACCCATTCGGAATAGCTTTTAGAGTGGTGGTCCAAACCACGGGCCAGAACAAACAAGAAAACAACAAAAAAAGCAAAAGGACCCAACGAGCACGGGGATTGCACTTTTCCAAGCGGAACCTGTACGTTACCCGCTTAAAACCACGTTTTATAAGTGGCTGCAGCAGCTATTGAATCTCAGGCTACCTGGAGTCTTGCACCACTTTTTATAAGCCATTCCGGATTTTTTCAGCCCGCAAACGAGTCCTACTAACTTCTTGCTAACTTATGAATAACAATGAATTACCACGTTTTATAAGCCACTTGGGGTGTTGCCACGGCAAACTAGCACGTTTTATAAGCGAAACCCCAACTCAAGAACCGCAGTACACTCACGCTTTTGCCTGTCTGGAATGCCCTTTCAAGGCTGCAGAGCAAGATTAGCAGCTTATTCGGCCATTGGTAACGACACCCCTGCCACCTTACTTCGGGAAGAAGGATGGGGAACAAAACTTATAAAATGTGAGAGATGGATAATGCCAGCGGCTGCGTAGCAACTGGCGCGTCGGCAAGGCCCGCCATCATTGCCTAAAGCAAAAGCAGCCCCCGAAGAGGCTGCTTTTGCTGTTGCTGCAACCAAGTGCCCCTCCCCTACTTGGCGGGCGGCAGCTTGCCGGCTTTACGCAGGTAAGCGTCGTAGTGCCGGTGGGCAGCTTCCAGGTAATTCTTGATGGTCGTGGGCGTGTCCGGGCCGGGCGTGGCCAGCAGCAGGCTCATCTTAATCTCCTGCACCACGGATTTGGCGATTTGGACCGTGTGCAGCGGCACTTCGCCCTCCGGCGCTGGCGCCGCTGCCGCGGCGGGCTTACGGCCCCGGGTAGAGGCCCGGACCGGTGCAGCAGCCGAAGCCACCGGAGCAACAGGGACTGGCGCTGGGGCTGGTTCCGCAACGGGGGCGGGTGCCGGGGCCGCCGGAGCTGCTACCGCAGTCGGCGCCGCGATAGGCTCTACTGCTGCGGGCGGCGCCGTAGCCGTGCGGGTGGCCTCCCCTCCCATCCCGGCCCGGGCCTGCTGGCGGGCTTCTTCGGGCACTTCAATGCGGCGGCGCGGGGTGATTTGTGGTTTCTCGAAGCCCATTATTTCGCGGAGGTTGAAGCGGTGGATACGGAAGCGGCAGCTGCGGCACGGCGGTCAGGCAGGCCCAGGCGCTCGATGAGCTCCTCGCACACGCGGCGGATTTCGTCACTGGTGTCCTTGGTGCCGCCGGCGTAGCGCGCCCAGGCCGGGTTGAGCAGGCTATAGAGCGTCGAAGCCCGGGTGTAGGCCTTGCGGTGGCCCAGGGAGGAGTTGAAGCGCGAGAGGCCCAGTCCGTCGATGTAGTCGTCCATCTCCTTCTCCTCCCGCTGCCCCGCCACGCGCTTGGTGGGCAGGCCGTAGTACTGGAAGTCAATCTGCGCGTCGTCGGCCGCCTTCTTGATGGCCTCCAGGATGGTCATGAACTCGGCCGTGGAGGCCCGGTCCAGGTAATCCGACACCAGAGGTACAATCACCGCGTCGCAGGCCGTCAGGGCGTTGAACACGTCGTCGCCGTCGGCGCGGCCCGGCACGTCAATGATAATCAGGTCGTAGTTGTGCTCGGGGTTGTCGATGAAGTCGAAAATCCGGCTCAGCTGCCAGGGGTACACGTCGTAGGGATACTGCGCGTCGGGGTTGGTTTCGCGCAGCCGGGCGAAGTTGGCCGCGTCCACCTGCTCACGGGTCTTGACGATACTCTGCTGGTAGTCGCAGTCCAGGACGGCGATGCGCAGGCCGTACTCGGTCGCCAGCGGGGCGGCGAGCACGAGGGCTAGGGTGGATTTACCGGAGCCCCCCTTCTGGGTGGCAAAGCTGATAACCTTGGACATAGTTGGTGCGGGGTTGAGGGCGTGAGTAGAGGCCGGTCACGACGACCAGCGGGACGGTGAGCCAAAAGTAATAGAAAAGCAGAAACACAGAACCACGCTTTTGCTGAAAAGCAGAAATATTATTGCGCAAGAACACAGAAAAGCAATTCTGTTAATCAGTCATTCAGTATAAATACAAAACAACAGAAAAACAGAAACGCAAAATAGTATTAAACCAGATTAACAGAAGTGTCGTTCTGCAAAACTGTGCGGCTGCAGAATGGCAAATCTGCAGGCAGCGCCAGCCGGTGGGGCCTTTCATGACAACAGAAATGCAGAAAAACAGAATTGCATAAAAGCAGAATGTGCAAGCCCGACCTGCGCAGCTTTCTTGCTTGTGGAGCTATAGAAGAACAGAACAACAGAAAAGCAGAACGTCATTGGTACCGTCGCGGTACTGCTGGTGTATTTAGTTTTCCTATAGCAACAGAAATACAGAATTGCAGAACTACAGGAAGTAGGCGCCGAATTGAAAAACCCACTGGTTGGCTCTGGAAAGCTATTTGGAAGCCCTGAGCTAGCGCCAAATCACTATGCGTGGCCAGCTGCCGAAACCCCAAGCAGCGGTCCAATCCGCTAACCACAGAGCACGATAGAACAGGGCGGTAGGGAAAAAAGCGCCAGCTGCTAACACGGCGATGCAAAGCTGCGTACTAGCTTATAACTAACTTTTTGCTAACCATAGAATAGTCTCAGCAAGAAGAACACCCCAATCCAACGGCTAATGCCTTAGTCTTGAGTATTTTATAAATCAGCAGAGCTGATTTACGGGCCATGGCAAGGTAAGTGGCTGATTCAAAGCATGAAAAATTGCCCACAAGGCCGCTAAAATAGAAATAACACGATGAGCACGGAGCTACGCAAGCGGGTCACCCTGGACAACAACACCCACCGGAAAGCTGAGGCGGCCGCGGCGGAAGTCGGCGCCAGCCTGGGCGTGTACGCCAGTGCGGCGGTGGAATACTTTGCCACCCGAGGCCTGGACCCGCGCGAGACGGAGGCTCGTGAGGGGCAGCTCATCATGCAACAGATAAAGAAGCTTGGGGACCGGGTATTTGGGTTTATGCAGGAGCAGGAGCGCACATTGCTCACGGCCATGCTGGAGGAAATGCTGCGCACGCGCATCACGCTGGAGCGGGTGCTGCGCCTGAATGAAATCCTGGTGGGCAACCTCAACGCACAGCTGGAAACGCTCAGCGAGCCACAACTGCAACGGCAGCAGCAGGCCCTGCAGCTGCTGCGGCAGCGCAACGAGGAAGCAGTCGAAAAGCAGGTAAAAGCAGCTTTGGAAGCGGCCCGAAATGCGGGGCCAGGTAAGCGCAGCAAGCCGGATGAAGTACCGGCAGGGCAGGGGCAATAAAGCGAAAAAGCAACTACGATACGCCAATAAAATACCGGTCTACCTTAAGATGTACGTCAAATTAATCAACCCCAAAACGCACGGCAAAGCCGCGTATACCAACACCGGCAGCAGCGCGCAGACGCTCCAGTACCTGCAGCACGAAGCAGTAGGGGAGGGGCAGGAAGCCACGTTTTTCAGCGCCGATGCCAACGAGTTAAACGCCGCAGAAGTGCGACAGGCCATCGATACCAACGTGAAAGGCCTGCGGGCCAGCGAGGCTAAATTTTACTCCCTGGTGCTGAGCCCGAGCGAGCAGGAGCTGGCCCACATCGGCAGCGACCCCGAGAAGCTCAAGGCCTACACGCGGGCAGTGATGCAGCAGTACGCGCAGAACTTTACCCTGCCCGGCGGCCGCCAACTGAGCAGCCAGGACATCGTGTGGGGCGCCGTGCTGCACCAGGACCGCACCTACCGGGGCACGGACCCCGAAGTGCTGGCCGGCACGGCCAAAGCCGGGGAGAAGCGAACTGGGCTGCAGGCCCACGTGCACGTCATTGTTAGTGCCCGCGACGCGGAGCAGAAGCTAACCCTTAATCCCGGCGGGCGCCGGCAGCGGTTTGATTTGATGCGCTGGCAGGCCGCGGCCGGCCGGCAGTTCGAGCGGCAGTTTGGCTACGTGGCCCAGGAGCATGAGAAGCTACGGCCCCAGGCTACCCGGCAGCGGGACACCACCCACGACGCGGGTCGGCTGGATAAGATTGCCGGGCGCGTGGCACGCATCAACCTGCTGGTGCCCCATGAGCAGCACCTGGCCTCGGACACGGTGCAGGGCATTGCCGTGGCCCGGGAGTTTGACAAGACCTTCTACCGGATGCTGGCTAGAGTAGAAGAGCGGGCCCGCGACGGCCGACCCATCGACAACGCCCTGCAGCTGCTCAGTACGGGGCGGGAGCAGGCGGCTACCCCACAGCGCCAGGCTGCCACTGCTCTGCACGCGGTGCAGCATCTGGTACGTCACGCCCAAAACGCGAAGGACGAGCGCACCGAGCACGTGGCCGAGAAGCCCGGGCGCCACAGCGCGGAGCTCGACATCGAAATGTAAGCCTACCAGCAAACTGCTCCTTTTCCTCATCCCCTATGACCAGTTTACCCCCTCGACCGGCGGCTCAGTCCCAATCCATCGGCTTGCTCATCGGCCTGCTGCTACTAGCCTTGCTGGCCGGCGAATGGTACGTGCTGCAGCACCCCGCAGAGCTGGCGACGGCCCGGGCTACTCAGCACCAGGCCATGCAGGCTCCCAAGCTAACCCCCGGCCAGCGCCTGGCGGCCCGAATGGCCGTCATTAACCAGCAACGGGCTGAAGCTCGCCGGGCCCGGCTGCAGCGGCAGGCGGCGCCGGTAGTAGGCCAGCCCGCCGCTGAAATGGCCACGGCCACGAGCCGGGCCGGCGACCAGGTGGTGAGTAGGGGAGGGGCGGCCGCGCTGAGTGTCGCCACCGCCGGGCAGGGATTTAAAGGCAGGCTGCTGGTCAAGGCAGGTAGGTTCTATTACGCGGCCGGCGGGTACCTGCGCGGGCTGGTGCTGCTCCTGGCCGGAGTGCTGGTATTTGTGCTGCCCGCACCCGAGCGCAAACCCGGCGGCCCGGCCCGGCGCAAGCCGCTGCGGCCCCAAGCCGTGCGCGTCGTCGTGGCCAGCTGCGCGGGGCTGTTTCTGCTTAGCGCCTACGGGCTGCTGACCATGGCTTCCTACCAGCCGGGCTTTATCCGGATGGGCTACCCCGTCGCGGTGAGTGTGGCGCTGGCCAGCGGCTTTGTGGTAGGGCTGCTGCGGGCCGCGACCAAGAGCCCGGAGTTTGGGCTGAGCGTGGAGCGTAAGAAGCTGGAGACGCCGGACGGATTCAACCTGCCCACGGAAGGGGGCGGTTGGGTGAACGTGCCCAACCCCTACCGCGGCGTGCTGGTGCTCGGCGGCGCCGGGGCGGGTAAGACTTATTCCATTGGTGAACCGCTCATCGAGCAGCTGGCGGCCAAGAACTTTGCCGGGCTCATCTACGACTTCAAGTTTCCAGTGCTGGCCGAAACGGCGCAGAAGGCGTTGGAGCTGGCCGGGCGCCGGCAGAGCCCGCCGCGGCTGCTGCCCAACAGAGAGCCCGAGCCGGCGGTGGTGCTGCACGTAATCAACTTCCGCGACCTGACCCGCAGCGAGCGGGTGAACCCGCTGCGGGCCGAGGACATGCCGGTGGTGGCGTTTGCTGAGGAGTACTCGCGGGCCATCATCAACAACCTCAACCCGGCCAGCATCCGCAAGATGGAGTTCTTCGACATCAGCGCCGTGGCTTACCTGACGGGCATCATCTGGTTTTACAAAAAGCACTTTCCCTGCTACTGCACCATTCCCCACGTGGTGGCCACGGCCATCCACAAGGACTTCAAGCACGTGCTCTCGATGCTGGAAACTGACCCCGAGTGCGCCGGCATGGTGCGCAGCATCGTGACGGCCGTGGAGCAGCGGGCCGAGAAGCAGGTGGCCGCCGTGGTGGGCACGCTGCAGGTGATTCTCAACCGCATCAACTCCCCAGAAATTGTCTGGGTGCTCACCCCCGATGAGGCGAAAGGGGAGGGGTTCTCGCTGAATCTGAACGACCCGAAGCAGCCGGCACTGCTCTGCATCGGCAACGACCCCACGCTCAAGGAAACCTTCTCGCCGGTGGTCAGCTGCATCATCACGGTGGCCATCAAGCTCATGAACCAGCAGCACAAGCACCGCAGCTACGTGTTCCTCGACGAGGCCGCCACGGTGTACGTGCCGGGGCTGGAGCTGCTGCCGGCCACGGCCCGCAGCAACAAGGTGGCCACCATCTACATGACCCAGGACCTGGCGCAAATGACCGACGCCTATGGCCCTGAGAAGATGAAGGTTATGGTCAGCAACCTCAACAACCAGTTTTTCGGCAAGGTCAACTCGCTCGACACGGCCAAGTTCATTTCCGAGCTCGTGGGCCGCGAGGACAAGCAGATGCACAGCACCAGCACCGGCAAGAGCCAGGGCGGGGCCGGCAGCCACGGCAGCCACAGCTCCAACCTGAGCACCAGCTACCAGGAGCGCAACCTGGTGCGGGTGCAGGATGCCATCGGCCTGCAACAGGGCGAGTTTATCGGCCAGACGGTGGAAACTGAGCGCACCTTCTTCCAGGGCGTCATCTCCCGGGCCGATGCTACCCAGGAGCGTTTTCCGCTGCACCCGGTGGCCACGTTCGGGACCGGCGAAGAGGACAGCGCCGCCGCGTTGTCGACGGTGGTGCAGGAGAACTACCGGCAGGTCAGCCAGCAGGTAAAAGAAACACTCGCCCTGCATGTAAATACCTTAGCAGGAGGCACAAAGAAATGAGGTGGATTAGCCTCAGAAAGCCTGTAAAAAGCGACGTTTAGGCCCTTTTTGCTGTTAAGTAAGTACCCATCATCCATACTTAAAACCTTATGATGAAGAGCTTTTTCACGCCCGCCCCGGCCGGCCTGACTCCCGAACAGTTCGCTAACCGCCAGGAGCGGGAACGGCACGCTAACAACTCCATTGCCATCCTGATGAGCAACGGCCCCGCGCCCAGCCCGGAGGCCCTGGCCATCATGCAGCGGCACGTGGACGGAGAGATAAGCATCGAGGAGGCCATTGAGCTCACCGACGCCATGCTGCTGGCCCGCTACCGGCCGGCAGCCGGGTTTGCTACCTCCGAGCCTAACTCCGCGCGCTGATGGTAGCCGGCGACCGATTCAGCGACGAGAACGGAGTGCGGATAAACCGGCTGGGCATTACCGACCCCCAGCAGCTGGCGCAGGCCGAAACCGACTCCTCACTGCTGCGCCTGCAGCGGCTCAATATACAGGGCGGCATTCCAGGTGGGCGCTACGACCACGCCCACCTCAAGCAGGTGCACCAGAAGCTCTTTGAGGGAGTCTACCAGTGGGCCGGCGAAACCCGGGCCGACCGGGAGTTTCAGGGGCATAAGCCCACCTACGTCACGGGCTTAAAAGAAACGATGACCTACGCGCCCTATAAGGAGATTGAGCTGCGCCTGAACGCCATCGGTGAGCAGCTGGGCAAGGAGAATAACCTGAAGGGGCTGTCGGAAGAGAAGTTTGCCGAGCGCGCCGCCTACTACCTCGACCAGTACAATCACACCCACGCTTTTCGGGATGGCAACGGGCGCACGCTGCAGGCCACGTTTGTGCAACTGGGCAAGGAGGCCGGCTACCAGGTCGACTTTGCCCGCATTGACCCGGCCACGCTCAACCGGGCCCGCGACCTGGCCATGGTGCGGTCGCATGCGCCTCAGGAAGCGGAGAAGAACTTGCGGGCACTGAAAGCCATGTTTGAGCAGGTGATTAGCCCGGCGCCTGGAATCGAAGCCAAAAAGCTGCGTGACCCCAGCCAGGCGCGTCCGCTGGCGGCCTTATCTCCAGAGATGAAAGCCTTCGATGCCCGGCGGGAGCTGGAGGTGACGGGCTACCGGGTGATGGACATTGTCGCTAATATGCCCGGGGCCGGTAATTTTGAAAAGGGCGTAGCGGTGGGGAAGGGGGTAGAGGCGACCAACCTGAATCCAGCGGCTATCCAGACCCACATAGGGCAGTTTCAGCAGGCGGCGGAGAAGATTATCAAGCATCCAGCTCTGCAGGGCCCCGATGCCAAGCTGGACCAGACAGATGCTAAGCGGTTTCGTACAGCGGCCGAGCAGGTTCAGGCAATCACGGCAGCCAAAGAAGCAGCGACTGGTGCGCAACAGCCGCTGCCCCCAACTCACGCTCAGGCTCAGGCCATTTTTAAGGAAGCTGCTGCTCATGTGGCGCCGGTCCTGCGCGAACACGGGAAGGGATTGGATGCAGACCGACTGCAGGAGGTGGCCAAGCACGTGGAACGCACGCCGTTTATTGGCGGGTTGAATCGAGAGAACGTCGGCAGGTCCATCGACGCAGCAGGTAAGCTTCCGGTACTGAATGGCAGCCGGCATCTGGACGAACTGAAAAACGCGGTGGGGATTATGGTAAATGCACCTGAAATGCAGAAGCAAATTAGCGCTGATGATAGCCGGGCTGCCGGCCAAGAAGTAGAACGATAATCAAGCTTAACCAACATTAATGCTCCTTATCCACTTGACGCAATGACTGCTTATCGGCCCAGTCTTCCGGCGAAACGAGGGACTGCATGAACTCATTGTACCCCATATCCAACTGGGTGCTGCTTATGTTGGATTGAGCGGATACGGCACTCTCGGCCTTTCTCACTACCCTAAGCCATTGCCAAAGCAAGAGCAGCGTCTATTACTGCCCAAAGGTTCGTCGGGCACGTATGGGAGTAAATTGGCTGTCCATTCCCCCTCCCCGTTATGATTACATCGCTTACCCTTCGCCGTTGGCTGGTTAGTGGCCTGTCGCTGCTGGCACCGACTACTGTTTTGGCGCAGACCCAGGCCCCCACCTTGCTGGATGATTTTAACCGGCCGGACAGCCCCACGGTGGGTGCGGGCTGGCTGGAAACTGAAACCACGGCCGGCACCGGTGCGGCCATTGTGAGTAACCAGCTTAAGCTGAGCAGCGGCGTGCTGGGCAAGGACTACGTGTCGCGCGACGTGTCCAGCCGCTACAGCCCGGTGCTGCGCCAAAACGCGGACCAGCTGACCTGGCTCTTCAACATGCAGCAGTCGCGGCCCAATCCGTCGGGGTTCGGGCCCAATAACTACGGGGTGGCCTTCGTGCTGGCCGGCAGCGCGGCGGACTTTACCACCGGCAACGGCTACGCGGTGGTCTACGGCAATTCGGGCGCGCCCGATAGCCTGAAGCTGGTGCGCTACACCGGCGGGCTGACCGGGCCCGCGACCCTGCGTACGCTGGCCGCCGTGAGCGTGCCGGCAGCGACCGGGGCATTGACGGGACCGGCGCACACGGTGCGGGTGCTCTACGCCCCGGACGAGGACAACTGGACGCTGGAAGTGAGCGCCAACACGGCCACGTTTGACGACCCCACGACGGCCACGTTCGTGCGCATCGGCGTGCGCAAGGACTCCGCCCTGGCCACCACGTCGCTGCCCTGGGTGGGCTGCTTCTGGAACCATGCCACCACGGCCACGGAGAATGCCGTGTTTGACAACATCTACGTGACGGCACCGTGTACGCTGGGGCCCGAACCGACGCAGGCCGCCACGTCCCCCGTGGCCGCCAACCTGACCACCACGGGTGCCACGCTGAGCTGGGCGGCGGGCAACGGCACCGGGCGAATCGTGGTCGTGCGGCCCGCCAGCGTCGCGGCGGCCGCGCCCACCGACGGGAGCGTGTACAACGGCAACGCAGCCTTCGGCAGTGGTTCAGCACTGGGCACCGGCCGGTACGTGGTGTATGCTGGGACGGGCACGACGGTTACCGTGACCAACCTGCAGCCCAACACGCCCTATGCCTACCAGGTCTACGAGCTGCTCGGCACGGGCTGCACGACCAATTACCTGCCGGCCACACCGGCCAGCGGCACCTTCACCACGGCCCCGTGTGTGCTGGCCGCCTTCCCCACCCAGAACCCAACCGCGGCCACGGCCGTCGCGGCCGGCCGCACCGCCGCCACCTTCGGCTGGACGCCCGGCAGCGGGGCCAACCACCTGGTGGTAGTGCGGCCCCGCTCCTCGGCCCTGGCCCTGCCCGCCGCCGGCACCGGCTACACGGCCAGCGCGGCGTACGGCGGGGGCAGCGCGCTCGGCAGCGGCTACGTGGTCTACGCCGGCACCGGGGCCACGAGCGTGACGGTGACCAACCTGCTGCCCGGCACGACCTACTCCGTGGAGGTCTTCACCTACAACGGCACGGGCTGCTCGGCGGCCTACACCACGTCCTTTTTCGCCAATACCACCTACACCGTGCCGGTCCCGCCGGTGGGCACGCTGCTGCCCTTCCGGGGCAACATCCACGCGCACAGCAGTTACTCGGACGGCAACCAGGACGGGCTGGCCGTGACGCCCCTGCAGGACTTTCAGTACGCGGCGGCCTCGCTGCACTCGGACTTCCTGGGCATCTCGGAGCACAACCACAGCCAGGCCGGCATGAGCCTGCCCAACTATGCCCGCGGCCTGCAGCAGGCCACGCAGGCCACCACGGCCAGCTTCGTCGCCCTTTACGGCATGGAGTGGGGCGTCATCAGCGGCGGCGGCCACGTCGTGGTCTACGGCGTGAATCAGCTGCTGGGCTGGGAGCCGGGCAACTACGACGTGTTCGTGGCCAAGAACGACTACCAGGGCCTGTTCCGCGAAATCAACCGGCGGCCGGGCGCCTTTGCCACCCTGGCCCACCCGCAGCGCGGCGACTACGGCAACCTGGCCGGCAGCGCGGCCTTTAGTCCGCGGGCCGACTCGGCCATCGTGGGCACGGTGCTGCGCTCGGGCCCGGCCACCTCGACCAACATCACCTATACCAACCCCTCGCGGGGCAGCTACACGAGCACCTTCACGGCGCTTTTGGCCAAGGGCTACCACGTGGGCATCAGCCTCGACCACGACAACCACAACACGACGTTTTTGCGCACCACGCCGGCCCGCCTGGTGGTTCTGGCCCCCGCGCTAACGCCCGCCGACCTCATGGACGCGCTGCGTCAGCGTCACTTCTATGCCTCGGATGACTGGAATGCCGAAGCCACGTTTACGCTCAACAACCAACCCATGGGCTCCATCTTTGCGGAGCAGGGCCCGGCCTCGATTACCGCGAGCGTGAGCGATGCCGACAACGAGCCCGTCACCTCGCTGCGCCTGCTGCGCGGCGTACCCGGCAGCGGCGCGGCACCCGTGGTGGTGGCCACCGCGGCGGCTGGGGCCACGGCCCTGAGCTACGTGGACCCGTTGGCCATCAATGCCACTGCGTACTACTACGCCGTCATCTCCCAGGCCGACGGGGACAGCCTGGTCACGTCCCCCATCTGGTACACCCGGCGCATCGTCACGGCCACCACGCCCGAGGCGGAGGCACTGGCGTTGGCCATTTTCCCGAATCCTACGGCGGGGACCGCAACGCTGTCCTACTTCCTGCCGGCTGGCAGCGTGGTGCGAGTGGAAGTAATTGACGCAGTGGGACGGCGAGTGGTGAGCTTAGTCAACGGAGAGCGACAATTAGCTGGGCCGCATACGTTGGTTGTGCCGGCGCTAGGGCCCGGACTGTACCACATGCGGCTTATCCATGAGAGCGGTACTGCCTACCGCAAGCTGCTGGTGGAGTAAGCGCAGCCGGTCGTTAGCTGAACCCCCGAATTAAGAAGTTGGCTTGTATTCCAATGAAAAAGGACCTTGGCCCATGGCTGGGGTCCTTTTTTTTAATGCCATTGAAGAGTAGTTCGCCAGCATCAGCCGATGCGTTTACCCTCCTTGGTTCCTGCACAGGGTGGCTGCAGCGTCACTACTTGACTTGATAGGAATCCCAGAGGTCTGCGGTGGTGGTAGCTTCTTTCATATGGGCCATGAAAATACGCTGCCCATCGCAGCGCAGATTAATCATCCCGTACAGCAAAGTGCTCTTCTCCAAGTTGGTGGAGCGGGCTAATTCCGTGGAAAATACTAGCGGGCGCGCACTCCGGCTGTATTTGCCCGCGCAACCAACGGCATCGGCCCGTGGATGAGAATACGATTCATTGTCTCCCGAGGAAATAACGGTGGCCAGCGGACTAATCAAGTCCATGAAGCTTTCCGAGAACTCGGAAGAACCGTGGTGGCAGCTTTTGGCAACGTCCACCCGGAAGGGGTTATTTGGTGAAAAGGAATCCATCAAGTGCACTTCTGCTTGGGTGTTCAAGTCCCCGCCCAGCAGAACAGAACAGGTGCCAAATTCCAACTTTAAAACCAAGCTGTGCCCATTTACGGTGTGCGAATCATCCACCAGCCAGCGATGCTCCCAGGTCCCATTATTGTCCTCACAGACGGGTCCCAGGACCGTAAGGCGTAAGGGCTTATTTTCAATGGTTTCTTCCAATAGAATCGTGTCATCGTGCCGCAAGCGCTTCACAGCATCGAGGCGTCCTTCCAAGTGCGCCTTTTCCAAGGCTGTAATGAACCGGACAAACATTGCCTGCAGCCCGCCGGCGTCCCGCAACTGCAGCAGGTCGGCTAACGAATCAAAATTCGTTTTCAGACACTCTACCCCCGCGGCCGATGTATATTTTTCGCCCAAGCCGCAATTGAAAGGGGGATGGTAGCCCGTTTTGGATTTAGAGCATTTGCCGATGCCATTGTGATACACTGTACCAAAGGTAAAGCGGGTGTCGGCGAGCAACTCGGTAAAGCCGTTGTAGTGGTCTTCATCGAAATGACTGACAAAGAGTGCGTCTAGATGCACAGAAATGCCTTTATTGAGCAAGTGCTTATACTGCCACTTGACCAGATAGGACTTCATGTGGGCATCGGGACCCGCGTCGACCAGGAAACGACGGGTACCCACTTCGATG
>NZ_JBCEVZ010000104.1:0-12048 GCF_038448715.1 Hymenobacter segetis
GCTTCATGGGGGTTGAGAAAAAAAGGGTGAAAAGTAGATTTGTGGCTTAACCGGCCAGCCACGGGCCTTACTACTCCGCTTCGGCGGGCTCGGCCCGAGCCATGCCGCCGCGCATCACGGCCCGGGCAATGC
Organism: Hymenobacter segetis; assembly: GCF_038448715.1. GTDB lineage: Bacteria > Bacteroidota > Bacteroidia > Cytophagales > Hymenobacteraceae > Hymenobacter > Hymenobacter segetis. Next base: position 133 of record NZ_JBCEVZ010000104.1, read on the forward strand.
CCAGGTTGGTATCCCGGCAGTCCACGGCCAGGTACACAAATACCCGCCCGCTGGGCACCACCCCCAGCAAATGCAGCTGCGAGGGCAGCGTAAACAGCATTTCTTCCAGGCTTTCGTGCGCCGCGCCCTGGGCCGCCAGCGAGGCCTGCACCTGCCGCACCGCTTCGGCATTGAAGCCGGCCACAGCCGCCGGGCGCAGCTCGCGGGCCGTGGTGTAGGTGGCCAAGGGCTTGCCGGTTGCCACTTCCACCACGGCCGCCATCAGCAGGTCGGGCAGCTCGGCCAGCAGGTGTTGCATGGCCTGCTCAATGGGGCCATTGGCCGGCCCCGCCGCCAGCTCTACTTCATTGGCCACCGGCCCCGTCAAGCGCTGTAAATGCTTGAGAAAGGGAATTTTCATAGTATTCGGCGTGGCCCCGGCCCGGCCCGCTGCCAAGCCTCGTATTCAGGACCTCCTTAGTTAAGTTGGTCGGCGCTGGCGCGCAGCACTTCGCGGGCAATGGCCAGATTGGTTTCGCGCGAGTTCACCACCAAGTAGATAAACTTGGTGCCGTTGTGGGCCAGCTTAATCAGGTGCAGTTGGTTGGTGAGGGTGATGAGGATGTCCTCGATGTTCTCGCCGCTGAGTTTGAGGGCCGACATGGCTTTCTGCTTCTGCTTCACCACTTCGGTATTATAAGCAGCGGCCGTTTCGGGGTTGAGGGTCGGCGAGTTGGTGTGCGAAGCTAGGGCCATGCCCGAGGTGATGTCGACCACGGCAATGGCCACCAGGCCGGGCAGGTCGTCCATCACGCTCTGTACTACTTTGCCGGCGGGGGAATTGGTTGAGTAAGCCATTATCAATAAGAAAAAAAGGTTGGGTTGGGATTGATTAAAATTTGCTAGTCAAGGAATTATCGATTTCAGAATTTCGCGGGCCAGCGCCAGGCTGGTATCCTGCACTTTCACGGCGAGGTAGCCAAACCACTGCCCGTTTTTGGCCAGCCGAATGAGGTGCAGCTGCTTGCGAAAGGGAATCAGAATGTCTTCCAGCCGCTCGCCGCGCATCTTCAGGGCCGCCATGGCCAGCTGCTGCTGGCGCACAGTTTCGGCGTTGTGAGCCGCCACTGTAGCCGCCCTAAAGCTGCGCGAATGGCTCCGGTGCGCTAGGCACGCGCCCGTGGTTACTTCCATCACCGCCACGGTAATCAAAGCCGGCAGCTAAGCCGATACACTTTTTATCACTTTTTCTATCACCGAAACTGATACACCAGCTGTTGTCGGCGTATCACCCCAGACAATTCTGGCCTTGCTACCGGCGCGTTCTGCGGGCAACTCAGTGGAAAAAGCCAGGGTATTCATCCGGTTAAGCTGGGGGATTAACTAACTTATAAAACACGTTAACCGGCCTTTATGATTAATTATCACGGCCTATTATCTATTACAAAGCTCCTCCATCCCACCCCCTATTAAAAATGACCTACGTCATTTTTGGTTATGATTTAGGTTAACATTATCATTCTTTCGACTTAATACAAAACATAATTAAACCAATAACACAGTGCAGCTAAATTCCCCAAAAATCAGCAAAGCCCAGCGGAGTCCCACTTAACTAAGTGGAGCTCCGCTGGGCTTCGGCCAAACTATGTATTCAGGATTAAAAAGTCGGCTAATTACGTCCGCTTCTCATCTTAACAATCAATCATATAGCGCAGCTATCTGGCTCAACTCGCCAATATTCAGGATAGTGACTTCGCTGCCACGCGAAGCAATAATGCCGGCTTCTTTGAACTCCGAAAGCAACCGGATGGCCGTTTCCTTGGCCGTGCCCACTAGGGAGGCCAGGTCTTCACGCGAGATGGACATACTGAAATGCGCCGCGTCATCGCCCTTGCGAAAGGTGCGGGCCAGCAACAGCAGGGCACCGGCCAGGCGCTCGCGCACCGGCTTGTAGGCCAAGTGCAGCATCTGCACTTCGGCCGCGCCCAGAGCCCGGGCCATCATTTGCATCAACGACGTGGAAAACTGCACGTTGGATTGCCATACCCGGAAAAAATCGGCCCGCGGAATGAAGCATACCACGCAGTCTTCGAGGGCCACGGCTGACGTTGAATACCGGGTTTCGGTGAGCACCGACTGGAAGCCTAGCACGTCGCCGCCCTTGGCCAGCTGCACGATTTGCTCCTTGCCCTCGCCGCTGGCTTTGGTTACCTTGATTTTGCCCTGATTCACGCAGTGCAGCCCCAGCGCCGGGCTGCCTTCATAGAAAATGCGCTGGCCCTTCTGATAACTCTGCGACACTTTGCTGCCGGCAATAAAATCTAATTCCTCCAGCTGACAGCACCCCATCAGCGGCCCCTTGCTATTAGGGCAATTCTGGCAAACCGGCGTAATAAATTTTCCCATGACGTATCGATAGAGCTTCCTAAATCAGGCTCAAATATAATACACCCCGGAATAAATCAATTACTCATTTTTATTTAACGGGCCACAAATCCGTTTTATCGTGCATTTCGCTAGTTTCAACGACTATAAAGCAAAAATGCCAATTCCCATAACGGGAATTGGCATTTAAAAAATCCTAAATCTGGAATTACACTCCCAGTAAGAGACGAGTCGGGTCTTCGAGCAATTCCTTCACGCGCACCAGGAACGAAACCGACTCGCGGCCGTCGATGATGCGGTGGTCGTAGCTCAGGGCGAGGTACATCATGGGGCGAATCACGACTTGGCCGTTTTCGGCGATGGGGCGCTGGATGATGTTGTGCATGCCCAGGATGGCCGACTGCGGCGCGTTAATAATCGGCGTGCTGAGCATGGAGCCGAAAATGCCGCCGTTGGTGAGCGTGAACGTGCCACCGGTCATCTGCTCGATGGTGAGCTTGTTGTCGCGGGCCAGGCCGGCCAGGCGCACCACTTCCTTCTCGATGCCATCGAACGAGAGTTGCTCGGCGTTGCGAATTACGGGCACTACCAGGCCTTTCGGAGCCGATACAGCGATGCTGATGTCGCAGAAATTGTTGAACACGATGTCCGTGCCGTCAATCTGCGCATTCACCGAGGGCCACTCCTGCAGGGCCACGCACACGGCCTTCGTGAAGAAGGACATGAAGCCCAGGCCCACGCCATTCTTGGCCTTGAACTGGTCTTTGAACTTGGCGCGCAGGTCCATGATGGGCTGCATGTTCACCTCGTTGAAGGTGGTGAGCATAGCAGTTTCGTTTTTCACCGATACCAGGCGGCGGGCCACCGTTTTGCGTAGGTTGCTCATGCGCTCGCGGCGCACTTCGCGGCTGCCACCGGCAGCGGGTGCGGCGGTCGGAGCAGTAGCAGCGGGTGCAGATGCAACTGGAGCAGCTACCGGAGCGGCGGGCTTGGCCTGCGCATTCTGGGCATCTTCCTTAGTGATGCGACCATCGCGACCAGTACCGGCTACGTTGCTAGCGGCAATGCCTTTCTCATCGAGAATCTTACCAGCAGCCGGCGAGGGCACGCCGGTAGCATAAGTGGCAGCACCGCCAGCAGCGGGGGCGGAAGCCAGCGCCGCCACGGGAGCCGCAGCAGAAGCTGCAGGAGCAGCCGCCGGAGCCGGAGCAGCCGAAGCGCCGCTACCGCCTTCGATGCGCGCAATCACGGCACCGATGCTGATGGTTTCGCCTTCCTTCACGGCGTGGCGCAGAGTACCGGCCGCTTCGGCGGGCAGCTCAAACGTGGCTTTGTCCGATTCCAGCTCGGCAATCACCTCGTCGCGGCTCACCTGGGCACCGTCTTCCTTCAGCCACTTGGCCACCGTCACTTCCGTGATGGATTCGCCCACGGTGGGAATTTTCATCTCTACCGAGCCACCGCCAGCGGCGGGAGCGGCGGCCGGAGCAGCCGTTGCGGCACCACCTGCCGGCGTGCCACCGTAGCCGGCCTGGTCGCTGGCGGCGGGGTTTTCCTCGCCTTTGTTGATGGGGTCAGCAGCCGGGGCGCTGGCGGCGGCCGGGGCGGGCGCAGCGGCGGCCGGAGCCGGGGCAGCACCCGCAGCAGCGCCATCCAAATCAGCAATCACGGTGCCGATACCGATGGTTTCGCCCTCGGCTACGCGGATTTTCAGGACGCCATCGGCTTCGGCGGGCAGCTCAAACGTGGCTTTGTCCGATTCAAGCTCGGCAATCACCTCGTCGCGCTTCACGGCCTCGCCGTCTTTCTTGAGCCACTTGGCAATGGTGACTTCGGTGATGGATTCGCCAACGGCGGGAATTTTGATTTCGAGGGCCATAAACTAGGGTGGCGTGGGAAAGTGTAGTTTCTTCTGATGTTGATGTGAAATAAGCAGCGCAGGGGGTCGGCGGGCGCAAGCTAAAGCATGCGCTACACCGGCTATTCCTCCTTCTTGGCTACTTCTACCGTGGCTTTGATGTTGGCATCGGCCACAGCCTCTTTGGGCTTGTCGAAGGCGCGGGCCACAAGGTCTTTCTGCTCCTTAACGTGGATTTTGTTGTAGCCGGTGGCTGGCGAGGCCGAGGGCTTGCGCGAAATCACGTCCTCCAGCTCGCGGCGCATGTAGCGCAGCATGAAGTTCCAGTAGCCCATGTTTTCGGGCTCTTCCTGCACCCAGTACAGCTTGGCTTTGGGGTATTTGGCCAGCTCGGCATCGAGCTGCTTTTTGGGGAAGGGGTGCAACTGCTCCATGCGCACGATGGCCACGTCCTTGCGGTCGGAAGCACGCTGCTCGTCCAGCAGGTCGTAATAGACCTTGCCCGAGCACAGCAGCACACGCTTCACCTTTTTGGCCTCGGCAAAGTCGTCGCCCAGCACCTCGCGAAAACGGCCGCTGGTGAACTCCTCCACCGGCGACACGCACAGCGGGTGGCGCAGCATCGATTTCGGCGACATCACCACCAGCGGCTTGCGGAAGCTCCAGGTGAGCTGGCGGCGCAGGGCGTGGAAGAAGTTGGCCGGCGTGGTGATGTTGGCCACCACAATGTTGTTCTCGGCCGCGAGTTGCAGGAACCGCTCGGGGCGGGCGTTGGAGTGCTCGGGGCCCTGGCCTTCGTAGCCGTGGGGCAGCTGCATCACGAGGCCGTTCATGCGCTGCCACTTGCTCTCGGAGCTCACCACAAACTGGTCAATCATGGTCTGGGCACCGTTGGCGAAGTCGCCGAACTGCGCTTCCCAAATCACCAGGGCCGTGGGGTTGGCCATGCCGTAGCCGAATTCAAAGCCCAGCACCGCGTACTCGCTCAGCAGCGAATTGTAGATGCTCAGCTTCTCATTGTCGCCCTCCATGAAGTTGAGCGAGTTGTACGGGGCCGACGTTTCGGCATCGTGCAGCACCGCGTGGCGGTGCGAGAACGTGCCGCGCTGCACGTCCTGGCCGCTCACGCGCACAATGTGCTTCTCGCTCAGCAGCGAGCCGTAGGCCAGCAATTCGCCGGCAGCCCAGTTCAGCATGCGGGTTTCGTAGAACATCTTGCGGCGCTCCTTCAGCAGGTTATCAATCTGCTTGATGGGCTTGAAGCCGTCCGGAATCGTAGTCAGGGCCTTAGCCACTTTCTCCACCGTTTCGGCCGAAATACCGGTTTCGGGCGACTGCTCGAAATCCTCCGGCGTGCTGCGGCGCAGGCTGCGCCACTCGTTTTCGAGGGCCTGGTACTTATAAGGAAGGGCTTTCTGCTTCACCATATCCAGGCGGGCCTGGAGCATATCGCGGAATTCGCGGTCCATCTGGTTGGCCAGCTCGGCATCCACGTCGCCGCGCTCCACCAGCATGGTGTTGTACACCTCGCGCGGGTTCTGGTGCTTCGAGATGAGGTTGTAGAGCGTGGGCTGGGTGAATTTGGGCTCGTCCGACTCGTTGTGGCCGTGGCGGCGGTAGCACACCATATCGATAAAGATATCGGCGTGGAACTGCTGGCGGTATTCGGTGGCCAGCTGCACGGCAAATACCACCGCCTCAGGATTGTCGCCGTTCACGTGTACCACCGGCGCATCGATGATTTTGGCTAAGTCCGTCGAGTAAATCGACGAGCGGGCATCCTCAAAATCCGTCGTGAAGCCAACCTGGTTGTTAATCACGAAATGAATCGTGCCACCCGTTTTGTAGCCTTCCAGAAGCGACATCTGGGTCAGCTCGTAGCCAATCCCCTGGCCAGCCAGCGCCGCATCGCCGTGGATGAGAATGGGCAGAATCTGGTGGTAATCACCGCCATATTGGTGCTCGATTTTGGCGCGCACGAAGCCTTCCACCACCGGGTTCACCGCTTCAAGGTGCGAGGGGTTGGGGGCCAGTTTCAGGTTGACTTTCTGGCCGGTGCTGGTTTCTACCTCCGAGCTGTAGCCCATGTGGTACTTCACGTCGCCGTCGCCCATGGTCAGGTCGGGTACGGCCGTACCTTCAAACTCCGAGAAAATCTGCTCGTAGGTCTTGCCCATGATGTTGGCCAGCACGTTGAGACGGCCGCGGTGGGCCATGCCAATCATCACCTCTTTCACGCCCAGCTCTGCGCCCTTGCCGATGATGGCATCCAGCGCGGGAATGGTCGTTTCGCCGCCTTCGAGCGAGAAGCGTTTCTGCCCCAAGAATTTGGTATGCAGGAAGTTCTCGAATACCACGGCTTCGTTTAGCTTCTTCAGAATGCGCTTTTTGTACTCCACGCCGGGGTTGAAGGCCAGTGAGTCGTGCTCTACTTTCTCACGGAACCAGTCCAGCACCTGCGGGTCGCGGATGTACATGTACTCGAAGCCGATGGCCCCAGTGTAAATCTTCTCCAGCGCCGCCACGATGTCGCGCAGTTTGGCCTGGCCGCCGAGGCCCAGCACTTCGCCGTTGCGGAACACGGTGTCCAAATCGGCTTCGCCCAAGCCGAAATCGGCGAGGTCGAGGCGGGGCTTGCGGTCCTTGCGCTCGCGTACCGGGTTGGTTTTGGCGCGGAGGTGACCGCGGCTGCGGTAGGCGTGGATGAGGTTGCGCACGGCCGTTTCCTTGTCGGCAGCCACTTCGCCGCTGGCCAGGCCGGCGGGCGCGTTGTTAGTCGAGGCGGAGGTGTTGAGTACGCCATAATCATCGGCCTGGGGGGCGGCAGGGGCCGCTTTAGCCGCTCCGTTAGTAGCGGCGGGTGCGCCATTGGTGGCCGCGCCGGGCACTACGGGTGCGCCTTCGGGGAACTGCTGCGAGAAGTCAAACCCTTCAAAAAACTTGCGCCAGCCGAAATCCACCGATTCCGGGTTCTGCTGGTACGCCTGATACAGGGTTTCGATGGCCGCCGCGTCGGCGTTGGCGATATAGGAATAAGAGTCCATTGGGAATTCAGCTTAGGTAAGGCCGCGTAAAAGTAAGATGCTTCTGGCACAGGCAAAAACCTACATTCGGGTATGCAAATTTTCCTGATAATCAACCCAATTGCATTCAACTTATTTGGCCCGCACGTTGACTTGGCTGGTCAATTTATCGAAAAAACAGCAGGATGGCCGGGTTTATTTCTACGCAAGCCGGGCGATGATGGTCCAGCTTGCCGACACGGCCAGCGATAAAACGCGGGTGCGGATGGTACTAAAAGGAGTCTGTTTTATATAAACTTTTTACTATATAATACCCTCACGCACCGTCAGGCTATTTCCGAATTGCACATTCTTATTTATCAGAACTTATCTACTAATCAAACCGTTAATAACTTTCTGTCCGTTTTTCAAGCCCGGACAGGGCCTATACCGCCGGGCATTTTGGCGGGTGGACGAATATCATTTGGATGAACAATGTTAAGTTATTAGCCGACCTACTTATTGCTGCTGCGGCCCTGACTACGCCGCTATTTCGGAGCGCCCCCGCTGCCGAAGCCAAGGGACTCAAGGAGTTTCTGATACCGCACCGAACGATGCTGCGGCACGTTGCCAAGGCCAAGAAACTGGCCACCCACGCCCTCACTTATACGGTGACGGCCACCGCCTACCAGGCGGTACCCGGCCAAACGGACAGCGAGCCGTTTATCACAGCCGATAATTCTCGCATTAAACCGCATTACGGGAGCAAAAAGCGCTGGATGGCTCTGTCGCGCGACTTGCTGAAGCCCTGGGGCGGCCCTTTCAACTTTGGCGATAAGGTGCGCGTGCGCGGCATCTCCCCCAAACTCGACGGCGTGTACACTATTCATGACACCATGAACCGCCGCCACCACCACTGCATGGACGTACTGACCCACCCCAGTGAGAAATACGATATTTTTCAGCCTGGCGTGAAGATTCAGCCCATTGCAATGCTGTAAAAACAATTATTGCTATTCTATAAAGGCACAAAAAAGCCGCTCCTTAGTCAGGAGCGGCTTTTTTGATTTTACGTTGAGGCAGATTGGGTAAGCTCCCCCGTAAAAACAGCTGGTTTATTGGCGCGCAGCCGAATCTGAGGCAGCTGGCGGCGCAGTTTCAGCAGAATCGGAACGCGTGGGCGCGGTGCGGGGCTGAATGACCGGCGCGGGATGCGCGGGGGCCACGCGCACGGTTTCGGGGGCGGCTACGGTGCTGGGCAACGGCTCGGCCTGGGGGCCGGTTTCGATGGTGGTAGAAACGGAGTCGGCGGCCGTCTGACTGGTGCTGGAAATGTGTTCCGACGGCGGCCGGTTCAGGTTCAGATACAGCACTACCGCCAGAAACGCGAGCACGCCGCCAATGGCAAAAATCAGGGCCAGCGGGTTGCGGGCGGGCTCTTCGGCCAAGGGCGGAAACTCGTCGCGGGTTCGCCAAGCGGGTTCGTGCTCGGGTTCGGACAGTGGCAGCAGCAGTGGCTCAGGTAGCGGCTCGGGACCGGCCGTGAAATAGACGGGAGCGGGTTCGGGCAGCTCTTCGGCAAGCGGCAAAACGGGCTCTGAGGCCACGGGCGGGCGGTCGAACACGACTGGCGTGGGTGGCACTACTGGCTCGGGAGCGATGGATTCAGGAGTAACCGGAGCCGTGGGCGCAGCGGGCGCGGTGAACACCAACCGCTGCTTCAGGGCTTCGAACTCGGTGGGCGTGATGGCCCCGGAATCCAGCATTTCCTTGAGCTGGCGGAGGGTGTCGAGGGGCGAATTGGGGTTGTCCATGACCAGAGTACGGCCGGCGGCGGGGCTAGTTTTTGCGGTCGAGGGCTGAGAGGCGGTCGCGGCGGCGTTGCAGGCGCAGGCGGCTTTCGTCGAGCAGCTTGTTGTTTTTGGTTTGCGAGGCCGAATCGGTGCGCGATTGCAGCAGGTTTTCGGCGTTCTTTTTCTTCAGCTCCTCAATGCGGGCCAGGTTGGCGGCGGTGTTGGTTTTGAGGGCAGCCTGCTCTTTTTCGAGGCGGTCTTTCTCTTTTTCGGTGGCTTTGAGTTTCTTCTCGGCTTCGGCAATCATGTCGCGGTAGGCCTTGAGGCGGGCGGCACCGGCGAAGTTCTGGGCCACAGCGCGCAGGGCGTCGTACTCGGCCTTGGTGCTGCTGGGGTCGAAGAAGGTGTTGTCATCGAAGCCCCCGAAAATGGCCACTTCGGCCACCGAATCCGACGGCGCGATGATGGTGGCGTAAAGGTCTACGAGCTTGCCGGAAATGGTGCTGGCGGGGGTTTGGCGGGCCACCAGCACGTCGCTTTTGCCCATGCCCAGCACACCGCCGGTCTTGAATTTCACGTTGTAGCTGCTCTTCATCCAGTCCTGGAAAAACTCGCGCACGTCGGTGGCCTTGCCATCGACCTGCACTTTGAGAGCGGCGCGGGGCTTTTTGTTGTAGTTCACGTCGCCGGGGCGCACGTCGTAGAGCTGGGCCGAGGCCGGAGCGGCCGAAAGCAGGCCGGCCAGCATCAGCAGCAGAAAGTAAATTTTAGACATAAGTCGGAGTGGTTGAAATCAGCGGTTAGCGCAGCTCGTGGCGGTCGAAGGCGGCCTGTAAATCGTCGCGCATGGCCTGGAAACGGGCAATGGCGGCGGCCAGGAACTCATCATCCAGCAACTCCCGAACCTCGGCATCGGAGCCGGTGAGCAGGTCGAGTTCGGCCACTTTATAGGTCTGCTCCAGGTTGCCCTGCTCCAGTTTCAGCAGAAACTTGCCGTTCCAGGCCAGGAGCGTGATTTTGACGGCGGGATGGGGGATGTCGGCGACGTGGCGCATAGAAAAGAAAATGGCCGGAACCGGGCACGAAGGTAGTAAGCTCGGCCTAACTCCCCTCCTGCTCCGTGCGTAAAAAACCCGGTGGCCCGGCACTACGGGCCGTGTTCTTTCCATTTTTATTTCACTACAGCCATGCCTCAGGGAGATAAATCGAAGTACACCGACAAGCAGAAGCGTCAGGCCGAGCACATCGAGGAAAGCTACGAGAAGAAAGGCCTTTCGGAAAAAGAAGCCGAGGCCCGCGCCTGGGCCACGGTGAACAAAAACGATGGCGGCGGGAAGCAACCTGGCGGCTCAGGCCGTAAAAAGGCCGATATTTGACTTCTTGGTCCGTTTCGACGACACCAAGTGGCTGTCACCCTACAAAAGAAAAACCTCCTGCAAACGATTGTGGGAGGTTTTTCTTTGAATTTGCGGTTGGCTAAAGCGGCTTTTGGGCCACCATTTTCACTAGCCGCAGTTGCTGCTTGGTGAAGTCGGCGGTGCCAATTGGCTCTTCGTAGCGCACTATTTTGAGGCCGGCGGCGGTATATAATTTTGGCAATTCGTTGGTCTTAAAAAACACACGGTAGTCGCCACCTACTACCTGCAGCTTCTCGGTGGCGTCCATGTGGAAGGCTTCGAGCACGACTAGGCCGCCAGGCTTCAGGGCGCGCATGATGCGGGCGGCGTAGTCGCGGCCGCCAGCGTAGCTCAGCACGATGAGGTCCCATTTATTGGTCCCCCAGTCATATTTGGCCATGTCGGCTACTTCGGTGGTGATTTTTACGCCCAACTTGGCGGCGCGTTTTTGGGCATAATCGAGGGCTTTTTCAGCTACGTCGGCCCCCGTTACCTGCCAGCCGTGCTGGGCCAGATAAATGGCGTTGCGGCCCTCGCCCATGTCGGCATCGAGGGCGGTGCCGGGCTTGAGGTTTTTCACGGTTTCGACCAGCAGGGCGTTGGGCTGCTCGTTGAGCACCCGGGCGCGCATCAGCGAATCGGTGAGCAGGTAGTTCCAGCGCTGGCGGGTGCGCTCGGCCATTTCGCGGTTGTAGGCGGCCTGCTGGGCGGCAGTGGGGTTGGCGGGCAAAACAGGGTCGGGGCCGAGGCCGGGGATGGGCGGCAGACTGCGCTTGGCAGGCGCGGGGCTAGCGGGCTGCTGGGCACGGGCCGAAGCGGTAAGCAGCAGCAAGGCTACGGCCAATAACAGGCTGGCGGGCAGGAACCGGCGGAGGAAGGTTGATTTCATAGCACGTTCAGGGCAAATGGATTAGTATAAACGTAGTCATTAAATATCGCATTACATATATTAACTCTGTCAGCCCGTTCGCGTGCCATGTGCCGGCAGTCCGTAATTTTCGGGCATGAACAAGCTCTTTCTTAGCGCGCTGGCTTTGCTCCCACTCGCGGCAGCCGCCCAAACCCCTCCCCCATCCTCCGTGCTCACCCCCGAAAAGCTGTGGCAGTTGGGCCGGCTGGGCGAAATGCAGGTATCGCCCGATGGCAAGACCGTGGCCTACACCGTGACCAAATACAACCTAGCCGAGAACAAGGGCAATGCCGACATCTGGACGGTGCCGGTGGCCGGTGGTACGCCGAAGAAAATCACCGATACGCCCGGCTCGGAAAACACCCTGAACTGGCGGCCCGATGGCAAGCTGACCTTTATTTCAGGTGAAAGCGGCACCGACCAGCTCTACGTAATGAGTGCCGACGGCAGCGGCAAAGCCAAGCTCAGCGACTTCCCCGACCAGGGCCTGAGCAATTTGAAATACGCGCCAAAGGCCAATTTCATCCTCTACACGCAGGACGTAAAATCGAGCCCGACCACGCTCGATATGTTCCCGGACCTGCCCAAGGCC
>NZ_JBCEVZ010000105.1:0-11866 GCF_038448715.1 Hymenobacter segetis
TCGTAGCCCAGCCACATACCTCCTTGTGGGGTAGCTGCCAGCGCGATGCGGCGGCTAAAGCCGGGCGGCGAAATAATTTGCTCCGCACTCCACCGACCAGATTCGCACACCCGGGCTACGATGGCGCTACGCTCCCGTTCCGGATGCTCCCATGCTAGCCACACCCGTCCACGGACATCGGCCATCGCCTTGGGGTGCCAGGCGGCTTGACTAGTGGTCGAAAGCCGCTGCTCGGGCCGCCAGCGCCCCCGCACCCGCTGGCGCCCGTACACGGCCCACTGCCCGTGCCGTCGGCCCTGCCAGAACACCCACGTTACGCCAGGCACAGCAACTACCGTGGCCAGACTTTCTACCCCTTTGCCCTGGTCCACGCGCTCGGCCGCGGTCCAGCCCGTAGGGGTTCGGGACCGCCAGTAAAGCTGGTCAAGCCCTCCTCGCAAGGAGGTGAACACAACCGCTGCTTCACCGGCCTCGTCTACCGCCAATGCAGGATACTTGTCATAATACGCGTCGGATTCACTTAGGCTTTGGACTGGGCTTGCTATTGCTGACATGCTCTGGGTCCAGGCTAGCCCCGCCTTCAGGATTAGTAACCCGGTCAACCAGCCGCGATGCCGCAACCCTACAATAGCTCCCAGGCGAAAAGCGGAAAATAGCGAAATGTGCATAAAGTAGCGTAGTCAAGCAGCTAGCCAGTAGTTAGGTTAAATCAGCCGCGGGTCTTGCAGCTGATTTATCCGGCGGTGAGTAAGGGAAGGTTAATTGGATTGGCGGGCGCCCAAGGGGCGCGGAAGCAGGCTAGTCGGTATCAGGCCGAACTGCCGCAGATGGTGGTGAAAATGCTTGAAATGAAACACCTGCCACTGGCGAAAATTGAGGTTGCCAAAAGCCGGATGGACCGCAGTTGCAGCTGGCTGCTGGGCGTAGTGGTCAAAAAATTCGTCCAGCGTCAGCAGCAATAAAGAAATCGCTGCCGCCAGCGACGGCTGATGCACAGGGCCCAGTTTGCGAGCTGTCGCGGGATTGGGGGTACTGATGTTAAAAGGTGCATCAGCTTGCAGATAAGCTTGAACTTCGTCGAGGGCCGGGCTGGGGGGCGGGGCGGGCAACCCGTAGCGACCCATGGAGAGGCGCACCGCGCCGGTCAAGTGCTCCACCATGTGCTGGGCCGTCATCTGGCCCCAATTGGGCACTTGAATAGGGCCGAGGTGGACGAGCAGCCGAGGCACATCGCGCTGCAAAAAGTCGATTATTTCGGCTTCGGAATACGGGAAGTCTGACATGATAAAGGAAGTTGGTCGTGAGCTTAGGCTGCTGCCAGGGTGGGAGCAGGTGCTGGAATTACCGCGACATCGGGCGGCAGCAGCTTGTAGAGCACCGGCGTGACGATGCGTGAGAGCAGCAACGACGAGCTAAGCCCACCCACGAGCACCCAGGCCAGTGGCGTATAGAGCGGAGCTGTTTCCAGAATCAGCGGCACCAGCCCGCCGATGGCCGTGAGCGTGGTCATGAGGATGGGGATGAAGCGGGTTTCGCCGGCTTCTTCAATGGCCTGCTGCAGTGGCAGGCCCTGGGCTCGCAGCTGATTGGTGTAATCGACTAGCAGAATGGAGTTCTTGATTTCGATGCCGATAAGGGCCACGAAACCGATGATGGCCGTGAAGGAAAACGGATAGCCCGCCAAGTGCAAGGCCAGCACCCCACCCACCGCGCCTAGCGGCACCACCGAGAGCACAATCAGTGTGCTTTTCAGGGAGCCGAACTCAAGCACGAGCACCAGCACGAAGGCGAAGGACGAAAGCAAAATGGTAGTGCCGAAGCCCGCGAGGGCATCATCCTTGTTTTCCTGCTCGCCGGCCATCTTGTAGTAGTAGCCGGGCGGAAACTTAAGCTTATCAAGCCGCTTCGCGGCGGCTTTTTGCAGCGTGGCGTAGAGGTAGCCGTCTTTGGCAAAAGCGTTGACGGTGGTGTAGCGGGCCTGGTCGAGGTGGCGGATGGCGGGCGCGGCCGTTTGCAGGCGCACGTCGGCCACCTCGCGCAAGGGCACCACCCGGCCGGTAGCGGCAGGCACGTAAAGGCGGTCGAGCACAGCCAGCTGCTGGAAGCCGCCGGTGCGGGCCAGGGTCACGGTCACGGGCAGCTTGTCCTGCCCGTTGCCCTCGGTCAGTTCGGCGGCGGGCAAGCCGGCCACGGCCAAGCGCACGGTGCGGTCAATGTCGGCTGTTGCCACGCCCAGCAGGCCGGCTTTCTCCTTGTTGATGTCGACTTTTAAGTCGGTGGCAAGGTTTGCCACCGGGTTGTAGAGGTAGGTGGTGCCTGGTACGGCGCGCAGCTCCTGCTCGACTTGCATCGAGAGCCGACGCAGCGTGTCGAGGTTGTCGCCGAAAATCCGGACGGCCACCGGTGCTTCCAGCGGCGGGCCCTGCTCGAAATCCTTGACTTCGACGCGGGCGTTGGGGTAGGAGGCCAGCTCACGACGCAATTTCTGAACCAGCGCATTTTTCTCCTCCCAGGTTTCGGCCCGGCACTGCACAAAAATCTGGGCGAAATTGGGCTGTTCGTTGCGCTGAGGCACGTTGTAGTAGATGCTGGGCTGGCCCTTGCCCACGTTGGTGGTATAGTGGATGATGTCAGCCGAATGCCGGGCCAGCACCCGCTCCACGTCGCGGGTTACGCGGTCGGTCTCGGGGATGCCCGCCGAGTTGGGCATCTCCACGTTTACCAGGAACTGGGGCTTTTCGGCCTTGGGAAACAGGCTGAAACCCATGCGCGGTACCGCCACTCCCAACCCCAAACCCACCAGCCCGAAGGCCACGAGCAAGGACGCTTTGGGATGCCCCAGTGCCCAGTGCATCAGCCGCCCGTAGGTGGCATCCACGCCCCGGTGCAGGCCGCGTAGCAGAAAGTTGCCTTCCGGATTGTCCGATTCCCGCAACAGGCCCGACGCCAGAAACGGCACGATGGTGAGCGAGACGAGTAGGGAGGCCGCTACCGCCGTCACCACGGCCGTGGGCAGCCCTCGGATGAAGGCGCCCGGCGAGCCCGGCAGCCGCAACAAGGGCACAAAGGCAATGATGAGGGTGACCGTGACGCCAATCACGGGCAGGGCAAGCTGCGAAGTTGCTTCAATCACAGCCTCGGTACGGCTCTTACCGGTACGCAGCATGCGCTCGATATTCTCGACCACGACGATGGCATCGTCCACCAGAATGCCCAGGGCTACAATCAGGCCCACGATGCTGAGCTGATTGATGGTAAAGCCCAGCGCGTTGAGTAGAAACAGGCCGATGCTGAGCGAGAGTGGAATGGAAATCATCACCACCACCGCCGAGCGCCAGCCCAGCGGCAGCAAGGTCAAACTTACCAACAGAATGGCCAACAGGAAGTCTTTGCCCAGCCGCGCCAGCCGGTGACTGACGCTGGCCGCCTGGTCGAAGGTGGTGATTAGCCGCAGGTTGGCGGGCAGGGTTTTCTGAAAGGCCGCTACCACCGGGCCGGCCTGTTTTTCAAGGTTGATGATGTTCTGGCCGGGCTTCTGCGAGGCCGTTATCATCACGCCGCGTACCCCGTCGAGGCGAGTAATGTGCCGGGCCTCCGCGTAGTTAAAGCGCACGTCGGCCACGTCGCGCAGCTGAATGATTTTACCGCCCCGGGCGTATACCACCACGCTTTCAATCTCGGCGAGTGTGCGCAGGTCGCCGCTGGTTTTCAGGTTGAAGCGCCGGCTGCCTACCTCCACGCTGCCGCCGGGAATGTTGAGGTTCTCGCTTTGCAGCGCGCCGAGGATGGCCGCGGGCGGAATGTTCTGCTGGGCCAGCTTTTCCAGGTTCAGGGCCACGCGCACCTCGCGCTGGGGGTAGCCCCAGGTTTCGACTTTCTTGAAGCCTGCCACGCCCTGCTCCAGCTGGTCCTGGAGCTTTTCGGCCCAGAACTCCAACTCCTTGTACGAGGCATTGGGGCCAAGCAGCATGTACTGGTACACGTTGACGTCCGACGACTGGAACCGCTTCACTTCCAGGCTTTGCAGGCTGGCGGGTAGTTCCGGGCGGGCGGCGTTCACCTCGCGCACCATCTCCTGGTACTTTTCCTCCGGGCTCACCGAGAAGTCATACTCGACTTTCACGATGGCCAGCCCATCATCGGCCGTGGAATTGACCTTCTTGACATTTTCCAACTCGTTGAACCGCTTTTCCAGCGGTTGCACCACGTCATTTTCCAGGTCAGCGGGCGAGGCGCCGGGGTACACGGCCACCACCGTGAAGGTAGGAAAGTTCACCTCCGGGTCTTCCCCGCGGGGCATCGTGAGCAGGGATTGCAACCCCGCCGCCAGCAGGGCCACGAACAGAATGAGCGTGAACGAGCGGTTCTGGACGAAAAATTCGATAAAGCGACGCATGGCCAGGACTTAAAAATTAGTTGCTTGTCGTCAGCGGCTCAGCGTGCGGGCTCACCGATTGGACCTGAATGGTGGAGTATTCCGTGAGGAAGCCGGCCCCCTTGGTCACGACCTGGGCCACCGAGTCGAGGCCGGTGCGCACATACACTTGGTTGCCCTCCACAAAAGCCACCCGAATGGGCAGCTTGCGCACCCGCCCGCCACTCGCGGCCGGTGCGAACACAAAGGCATTTTCGCCTTCGCCCTCCACCAGGGCCTCAGCCGGGATGATGTGGTAGGTGGCCTGCTGCTGGGGCCGGAGCGTGGCGCGGGCAAACAGCCCGCTGGCTAGGGCCGCGCCCGTTTCGGGCTGAACCTGAATATCAATCTGCCAGGTTCCGCTGGCGGGGTCGGCCCCGGCCGCCAGCCGCTTCACCCGGCCCGTAAAGTCGCGGCCGGGGTAGGCGTCGAGGCGCACGGTGGCCGGGTCGCCCACGCGCAGGCGCGCCCAGTCCTTATCGGCCACGCCTGCTTGGAGAATCCAGGTATCGTTGCCCGTGGTTGCGTTCATGAACAGGACCGGCGTGCCGGGCGCGGCCAGCTCGCCCTCATTGAGCAGCTTGCGCACGATGCGCCCGGCCACCGGGGCTCGGATTTCGGAAAACTGCTGGTTGAAGCGCGCAATGCGTGCCTGCTCCTGGGTCACGGCGTAGGCTGTGCGCAGGTTTTCCACGGCCTCGCGCGGGGCGGCGCTGTCGGCCAGCAGGCGGCTGAAGCGGTCCAGGTCGCGCCGGGCTTTGGTCTGGTTCTGCTCGGCCTGGGCCACTTGGGCGCTGATTTCGGTCAGGTCGAGCGCGGCCAATAACTGGCCTTGCTGCACGTAGTCGCCTTCCTTCACCAGCACCCGGCGCACGAGGCCGCCGGTTTTGAAGGAGAGACGAGCCTCCGTTTCGCTACTGAGCCGCCCTGAGGCGGTAATGGGTTGGGCCAGCTGCTGCTTCTGGACCGGAGCCAGGGTTACGGCTATATTATCGGTTGCTACTGTTTCAGTAGCGACTGGCTGGGCTTTTTTGCAACTACCGAGCAAGGTGCCTGCCAGCACCACGGCCGCAAGCAAATGGAAAGAGAAACCGGGGGTTTTCATGACGCAAAACCTGTAATATGAAATGACAGCGAAAAAGAAGGGGGGGCCCTTACTCGGCGGCCAGGGCCTGCCGCAGCTCGGCTTCGCGGATGAAGACGTCGTAGCCCGCGATGACCCGTGCCAGCTGGGCGTTGGTTTGGCGGGCGGTGGCATCGAGTAATTCCAGCACGATGGCCTGGCCCTCCACGTAGCGGCGGCGCACGATGGCGAAGCTCTTTTCGGCGTTGAGCTGGGCCGCGACGGCGGCCGTATTGGCCTCGCGGGCCGAGGCAAGGTTGTCGTACGCCTGGGTGACTTGCAGCTGCAACTGCTGCACGAGGTCGGCGCGTTGGGCCTGCACATCGTCCAGCGCCAAGCGGGCCAACTGCTCTTCACCCCGCTTAATGCCGCCCCGAAACAAGTCCCAACTTAACGCGAACTGCATAAACTGAAACCGCTGCTGGGGGACGTCGAAGTGGTAGCCGTAGCCCTGATAGCCCAGGTCCGTCACCCAATTCAGTTGCGGATATAACCTCGCCGCCCGACGCTGGCGCAAACCCAGCGCGCGGGCCGCTTCGGCGTGGGTTACTTGCTCCAACTCCGGCCTTTGCGCAAGGGACGCCGTGCGGTAAGCACTTAGGTTGGCACCCTCCGGTGCTGCCAGGGTAGTGCCGGAGGGCTCTTCCACGGCAATGCTGTCGTCGAGGGGCCGGTTGAGGAGGTAGTTGAAATTGGTGCGGGCCAACTGGCGGCGATTGGCGGCGGTGGCCAGGTCGCGCTGGTTGCCGGCGAGCTGAGCCTTGGTGTTGTACACCGCGTCATTGGTGGTGAGGCCGGCGTTCAGGCGGGCCTGGTTCACGCGCAGTAGTTCGGCCAAGGTTTGGGTAGTGGTGCGGTAGATGGAAACGGCCGAGCCCGCTTGCAGGTATTGGTAGTAAGCCACTTCAATCTGGTGGCGTAGCGTGTTGCGGTAGGCTGCCTGCCGTGCCTGCTGGGCCGACAACAGTTCCTTTTGGGCCTTGTAGTTGAAATAGATATCCGTATTGAACAGCGGCTGAATAATGCGGACTTTGGTTTCCTGGAAGTTGTTAGGCAGCAGTTGTGCAGACACATTGGCAATCTGCGGAAACCGGTTCGTGCCAGTCAGCGTGTTCAAGGTGCTGTACACCGGGTTCACTAGGTCGCCTACCGGCAGGTCGATGGTGCGGCCGCCGTTGGCCAATGAGTAGGTCGCACCAAGCTGAACTAGGGGCTGAAAAAGCCCAGCGGCCTGGCGCACCTGTTGGGTTGTCAGGGCCACGGCAATGCCCTCGCGACGTAGCGCTACGTTCTGGGCCAAACCCGTTTCCACGTAGGCTTGCAGTGTGTGGTTAGCAAGCTGGGCGGCAGCAGGCTGGGTTGTCCAAACACTGCTCAATGCAATAGCTTGAGCCAAACGCTTCAGGTGACTATTACCACCGATAAACAAGTGTACAGTGTTCATTGTAGGAATAAAAAAAGGGTCACAGCCCATATTGAAGCACTTTGTTAAACAGCCCCATTGCTTCGTCCATTATTGTTAGGCGACGCTCTTCGGAAAAAATCATCAGCCGCTTACGAAGGAATAGTGCAGCTAATCCGTGTACTTGGCTCCACACCATCAGAGCGCCCGTTTCGGCATCGGCGCAGTGGAATACCCCCGCGTCCATGCCCTGTTGCATGACCTGCACCACTCGATTAAAGGCAGCCCGGCCACTGGCCCAGGGCTCGGCCTCGCCTCGTGCCTCTACGGCTTCCATTGGGCCGGTCATGATGAACATCAACTCAAACAGTTCAGGGTGCTTGAAAGCGAATTGCAGATACTGATGGCCTATTGCCTGGAGGCGCTCGGCAGGATGAAAAATATCAAATACCGAATCAAAAGCCTGCTTTAGCTGACTAAAAGCCTGATTTTGCAGGGCAAACAGCAACTCGTTTTTGTCCTTGAAATACAGGTAGATGGTAGCAGGACTGTACTCAATGGCCTCGGCAATATTTCGCATACTCACTTTCTCAAACCCCTGCTCATTGAACAGGTGCTGCGCCGCCGCCAGGATGGCCTGACGCCGTTCGGTCTTTTCGCGCTCTTTGCGTTCGGTGATACCCACGGTGATGCTGAAGAAATGATTACGGTGCAAATATAGTTAACACTGTTCACTATCCTACAAAACAAAAATAATTCCGGTTCCCGCTAGCTTAAACCACCGTCAAGTGTTCCGCCGCATGTCGCGCGACCAGTTCAATTTCGTCGAATTCCAAGGCAATCCGCACGCCACCCAGACCACTAATATGTAAGCGACCATCAAGTTGTTTACTCAGCCCTCGAATCAGGTTGAGTCCCAAGGTTCTACTGCGCTGGGGGTTGAAGTCGGCGGGAAAGCCTATGCCGTTATCGCTGATTAGCAAGTAGTAAGTTTTCTCAACCTGGCTGAGTTCTACGCGGATTACGCCTGCCTCCTGCGGTCGAAAGGCGTATTTGAGGGAATTCGTAATGGCCTCGTTGAGAATCAGGCCCACGGGCACGGCCAACGCCACGTCCAGCGCGACATCAGAGACTGCTAGTTCCGCCTGCACATACTCTTGGCAATCGAAAGTAGCAATCAGGTAGCTAACAATTTCCGCCACATAGTTTTGTATGGGCACACTGGCCAGCTGTGTGCCTTGGTAGAGCTTCTGGTGAATGAGCGCCATGGAATGCACCCGGTTCTGGCTCTCGCGGATAGCCGATAAAGCCGCCTTATCCTGCAAATAACTGCTTTGCGAATACAACAGACTGGTGATAATCTGCAGATTGTTTTTCACCCGATGGTGAATTTCCTTTAGCATCCATTCCTTGTCTTCCAGGGCTAATTCCAGCGATTTATTTTTTTGGTTTATTTCATCTTGCTGTGCTTCCAGCTTTTGATTGCTGCGCTGTTTGAGGCGGTAGCGGTTGTAGCCCAGGCCCAGCAGAAGTGCCATTAGCAGCGCGCCAACGAACAAGGCATTGCGCTGAAACTCACGCTGGCGAAGGCTGGCGCGCTGCACAAAATTTTGCTTGGTGAGCAAGGCCATGTTGTGTTCCCGCTTTTCGGTGTTGTACTGCATGCGCAAGTTGGCAATCACCGTGCTGCTGCGGGTATTAAAGATGGAGTCATTCAGTGCTTTGTAATGTTGGTAGTGCGCGATGGCAGCCGATAAATTCCCCTGGGCGGAGTCTACCTTGAAGCGCAACAAATAGAAGCCCGCATTTTCAGTTAGTGATGCCGTTTGACTGCCAATGGTAGCTGCTTTATCGAGGTAAAACCGGGCCTTATCAAACTGATGGGTGTCCGTGTAAATTCTGCCTAGCAACACGCAGGACGCGTACTGAATTTGACGATAGAATATGTCGAACTTTTTGTTTCTGTGGGCCAGGGAGGATGCTAAGGCCACCCCTTTCAGGGCCGCCTTTTCGGCCAGCGCATACTGCTTGCTCGTTACATACCCATTGCTCAAACCCTCGGCAAGCATATAGCGGGTTACATCGTTGACAGGGGGATTGGCCCGGCTCTCTTTCAGTAATAAAGCCACTGCCTGCTCCGGCTGATGCATTTTAATTAGCGTATTGGCTATTGCGCAGGCGGCCCGCATGTACGTTTCGGCCGGTGCGGCTTTCTCTTCCCGCTTCATCTGCGCTAATGCCAGATAGCGATAGGTCAGGCTGGGGGCATATTGGCGGAGAGTTTCGTAAATTTCCGCCATTCGCATGTAGAAATTACTCAGATAGACAAGGTCATTCGTTGCCTTCGCGCCGTTAATAGCCGCCAATTCGAAGCGAATAGCCTCCTGGTAGTTAGCCATTTGCTCGTCCACGGCTACCAGTAAGTCAAACGTGTAATGCAAGCGGCGGTAGCCGACGCTTCGGTACTCGGCCAGCACCTGCAGCAGTTCGTCGTGCGCCTGCGCGTATCGTGCCTGGGCAAGGTGAATGTCGGCAATCCATTTGAGCAGATACGCCGCCCGTTCCGGGTCGTTCGTCGCCAGGTAAAGGCGCCGGGCTTTTGCAAAACACTCTAAGGAGCGGAATAGGTCGCCCGTATTGGCGCGATAGGCAATGCCTAAGTAGAACCAGCCATCTGCTTCCAGATGCTTATTCTGAAGGGCCACACTCTGGGCTATACCTTGTCGAAGCAATTCCGTGCCTTGCGCTGCCTTGTGGAGGAAGGGGAGGATGCGTCCAGTAAGATAGAGGCTGATGGTTTTGCCGCTGGAAAAATGCAATGAGTCGCTTAAAAACCGGGCTTGCTGGCTGTAGGCATAGGCGCTATCCAAATTCAATAACAGCTCCTCGCGCCGGGTAACCAAGGCATTGCTTAGTTGCAGCAAAAGGTTAACCCTGTTTGTATCCGGCGGGCATTGCCATAACCTGGCTTTTAGGCTATCCACAGAGGCCCGGCCTAACAGAGGGTCTAAAGGCTCCGCTTTTGCTAGCCGGCCAGCGCCAAAAAGAAGCAGAAAAAGTAGTAGGAGCTTCATGTTGACCATCAACTCCAATGAATGAATATGGCAGCGCTTTGTTCTATTAAGATACGACAGTTTTCTGGCTCCTTTAATAATGCCTGAACTGGATTAACCCAGGGCGACAGGCCGCATTTTGCAACTGCTGCGAATGCCTGAATTGCGGATTCACTTCGCTAGTCCTAGTCCTAGTCCTAGTCCTGGGCCTAGTCCTGGGCCAACACGCGCGCATCCTGCCGGCTCGCCCGGGTCACGGCCTCTACGTCATCAAACGCCAAAGTTATGCATACGCCTTGTTGCCCGTCAATTTGCAAACGCCCATCAATCTGCTTACTTAGGCCGCGAATCAGGCTCAATCCCAAGGTTCGACTACGCTGGGGATTAAAGTCGGCGGGCAATCCCACGCCGTTGTCACGGATGCTAAGCACGTAAGTTTTCACAGAGCGGGTGAGTTCTATGCGAATGATGCCTGCTTGCCGGGTCGGAAAGGCGTATTTGAGGGAATTCGTAATGGCCTCGTTGAGAATCAGGCCCACGGGCACGGCCAGTGATACATCCAACTCCACGTCGGCTACTGCAAGCTCGGTCCGGACGAAGTGCTGGCTATCGAATGAGGCAATTAAGTAATTCGCAATTTCCAGCACGTAGGCCTGCATGGGTACGCTGGCCAGCTGCGTGCCTTGGTAGAGCTTCTGGTGAATGAGGGCCATGGACTGCACCCGGTTCTGGCTCTCGCGGATGGCCGATAACGCCGCCTTATCCGTGAGGTAAATGGTTTGCGAGTGCAACAGGCTGGTGATAATCTGCAGGTTGTTTTTCACCCGGTGATGAATCTCCTTTAACATCCACTCCTTATCCTCCAACAGTTGGTCCTTGTCCACCAGCAGTAGTTCTTTCTCACTCACTACCTGCTCCAATGCGTGATTTTTCTGGTTGATTTCGAACTGTTTCTTTTCCAGCAACTGGTTGCTGCGCTGCTTGAGCCGGTAGCGGTTGTAGCTCACGCCCAGCAATAGCACCAACAGCCCCGCACCCGCGATGATGCCGTTGCGAATGATGCGCTCACGGTCTAACTGGCTCTGCTGGCGTTGCTCTTTTGCGGTTAAGAGTTGAATGCGCTGCTCCTTTTGCGTGGTTGCATACTGCATCTTGAGCTCTTCGACCTGCCGGGTTTTGCTGGCCGAGAAGATGGAATCCGTTAGGGCTTTGTATCGGGTGTAGTGAGCAATGGCCGACAGGTAATCGCCCGCCGCCGAATCAACTTGGAAACTGGCCAGGTGAACGGTGGCAATAATATCTGCCGGTATAATCATCCCGTCATGAACTGCCAGCAGCTTTTTTAAGTACGGCCGGGCCTTGGCGTATTGCTTGGTTTTAATATACAATTGGCTCAACATTAGCCAAGTTGACTCGGCACCATACGCATCAACTTGCGAATCCAAAGCTGTGCTCTGAAGCAGGTATTTCTCCGCCTGCGGGTACTGTTTCAAGGCAATGAAACAATGGGCCATTGCTTCTGCGAGGGTCTTTTTATTCCGGGGCGAAAACGGCACGTTCTTCCGGGAAACGTTCTGCAAAAAGCGCAGTCCCTCCTGCGCCTTTCCCTGTTTAACCAGGCCACTGACCAACCGGCTGATGATTCGGACGTCGGGGGTCAGCTGGCCATTGCGTTGGCTCAAGGCCAATGATTTTTTCAGGTAAGCAACCCCGGTGTTTACCTCGTCCAGCTCCAAATACAAGCTGCCCAACATCCCGTAAACGTAGTCCAGCAATTCCTCGTGCCCGCTTTCCTGCACGCTACGGAGGGTTTGGAGCAGGTAAGCCAGCGATTTGGCGTTGTTGCCCTTGTTGTATTCAATCTCGTGCAGGGC
>NZ_JBCEVZ010000106.1:0-11778 GCF_038448715.1 Hymenobacter segetis
ATCCAGCACAGCGTGGCTTCCAGTTCGCGCACCACCGCCGGGTGGGCGCTGATGGGCACGATGGTAGCGCCCCGACTCACGTCCACATCGTCGCGCAGGCGCAACACCACGCCTTGCGGGGCGCTGGCCGCCGCCACTTCCTGCTGGTTGACTTCGATGGCCTCAATCACCGTTTCCAGCCCCGAGGGCCAGATGCGTACCCGGTCGCCCTGGCGATAAGTGCCGCTCTGAATCCGGCCGGCGTAGCCCCGGTAATCAGGCAGTTCCTCCGTCTGCGGCCGAATCACATACTGAACCTGAAAGCGCGGCTCATTCGGGTTAGCATCAATGGCGGCCGGCACACTTTCAAGGTGTTCCAGCAGGCTGGGCCCGTGGTACCAGGGTAGGAAATCGGAGCGGCGCACCACGTTGTCGCCATTGAGCGCACTGAGCGGAATGGCCACCACGTTCGGCAGTTTCAGCTGCTCGGTAATGGCCGCGTAATCAGCCACTATTTTCTGGAAAATCACTTCCTCGTGGCCCACCAAATCCATCTTATTTACGGCCAGTACGAAGTGCTGAATGCCCAGCAGAGAGGCCAGCAGCGTGTGCCGCCGGGTCTGCTCAATCACGCCCTGGCGGGCATCTACGAGCACAATGGCGAGGTCGGCGTTGCTCGCGCCGGTCACCATGTTGCGGGTGTACTGCACATGGCCCGGCGCGTCAGTGATGATAAACTTGCGACGCGGCGTGGTGAAATATTTGTGCGCCACGTCGATGGTGATGCCTTGCTCGCGCTCGGCCTTCAGGCCATCGGTGAGCAGGGCTAAATCGACGTCGCCGCCAGTGGTGGCGCGGCGCTTTTCCAGCGTAGCCAGCACGTCGAGGGAAACGGAGTCGCTGTCATAAAGCAAGCGGCCGATGAGCGTGCTCTTGCCGTCGTCGACGCTGCCGCAGGTGATAAATCGGAGAAGGTCCATTTTGATGTTTGGTTGCGGCTGGCGGGCAGGCGACCCCACGCGGGGGAACCTCACCCCCGGCCCCTCTCCAAAAGAGAGGGGAGCCAGTCGATTATTTGTTTAATTGATTTCTTTGAGCCAATGACTTCGGTGTCAAGCTCCCCTCTCTTTTGGAGAGGGGCCGGGGGTAAGGTTCCCCACATTTGATTTCTAGAAATACCCGTTCCGCTTCCGGTCCTCCATTCCCGTTTCCGAGAGGTTATCATCCAGTCGCGTGGCCCCGCGCTCACTCACTTTAGCCAGCAGCAGGTCCTGAATAATGTCGTCCACCGAAGCGGCGTCGCTTTCCACGGCGGCCGTGCAGGTCGAGTCGCCCACGGTGCGGAAGCGCACGCGGCGGTTCACGATTTCGTCAGTCTCATCCAAATTCAGGTGTTCGCTGAAACCGAGCAGCTGACCGCTGGGCAGCACCACGCACTGGCGCTCGTGCGAGAAGTAAATATCTGGCAGCTTGATGTTTTCGCGCTGGATGTAGTTCCACACGTCCAGCTCCGTCCAGTTGGAGATGGGGAACACGCGCACGTTTTCACCCTTCTGAATGCGGCCGTTGTAGATGTTCCACAGTTCGGGGCGCTGGCGCTTGGGGTCCCACTGGCCGAAATCGTCGCGCACCGAGAAGATGCGCTCCTTGGCGCGGGCCTTTTCTTCGTCGCGCCGCGCTCCACCGATACAGGCGTCAAACTCAAACTCCTCAATGACATCAAGCAAGGTGTAAGTTTGGAGCGGGTTGCGGCTGGGGTATTTGCCGCCCGGCTCGTGCAGGCCGCGCTCCCGGATGGTGTCCTCCACCTTGCGCACAATCAGCTTCTCGCCCAAATGCGCTGCCAGCTCGTCGCGGTAATTGATGATTTCCTCAAAATTGTGGCCCGTGTCGATGTGCACGAGCGGGAAGGGAAACTTGCCGGGCCGGAAAGCTTTTTCCGCCAGTCGGGTAAGGGCGATGGAGTCTTTGCCGCCGGAGAACAAAAGCGCAGGCCGCTCGAACTGGCCGGCCACTTCACGTAGGATATGAATAGCTTCGGCCTCCAGACGGTCGAGGTAATCGAGATAAACAGCGGTTGGCATTGGCGTAGGAAGTCATGGCCCGAAAAAATCGGACGAAATTGAAAAACCGGAAGAGGTGGGTGGGATGAGGCCCGCGAAAGGTGCCTTTGGGGAAGAAAGTAGCGCCAGCGGCCCGGCCGCCGGCGCATCGGTTCGGGCCTAGCCCGGCATTCGCTCCACCACCGGGTCGAGGCCCTGGTGAGCGGCGGTGGCGTGGAGGCCGCACTCTTTGGCAGCGGCATCTTCCCACCACCAGCGGCCGGCGCGGAAGTCCTCACCCGGAGCAATAGCCCGGGTGCAGGGCGCACAGCCGATGCTTACGAAACCTTTCTGGTGCAACGGATTAACCGGGATGCCGTTGGCTTGGGCGAAGGCTTCGCACTCGGCCCACGTCCAGTCGAAGAGCGGGTGCACTTTGATGAGGGCGTGGCCGGCGTCCCACTCGGCCGGGTGCATGGTCTGGCGGTTCTGCGACTGCTCGGCGCGGATGCCCGTTACCCACACCTGCTGGCCGGCCAGGGCGCGGCTCAGCGGCTCCACCTTGCGGATGTTGCAGCACTCTTTCCGGTTCGCTATGCTCTCGTAGAAGCTGTTGGGGCCTTTTTGGCGGGTCAGCTCTTCGATGGCCGGGCCGTTGGGGGCGAAGACTTCGATGGGCTTTTCGTAGCGCAGCAGGGTCTTGTTCCAGGTCGAGTAAGTCTCCTGAAAATTGCGGCCCGTGTCGAGGGTGAAAACCCGGATGGGTAGGTCGTTTTCGAAGATGAAGTGCGTGATAATCTGGTCTTCCAAACCAAAAGAGGTGGAAAACGAGACGCGGCCGGGGAAGTGGTCGGCCAGCAGGGCCAGGGTTTCCGGCACCGAGCATTCGGGCAGGTAACGGCGCAGGTCAGCGACCTGGCTTTCAAGGGGTAATGCCATGATGATAAGGGGAGTTTTTCTCCGTAGAAAAAACCAGAATGGGCCGCGAAGGCCGCAAAAACCCGCTATGCGTCGCGCAATGAATCAATCACCACAAAAGGGATAGCGGGGTGGCCGTCGCAACAGCCGCCGGAAGAGAAGCCCTAGTTCAACAACCAGCAATTGCCCCCAGCATATAGGCCAGGGGACGGGGCATGCAACAGCACATTCGGCGCGAAGCGGCGAGGGTGGTGGGGTGCAGGCGGCGGTTGGTGGATGTGCTCACGGCGTTTTTATATGTCAGGACTTGGCACCGTTCCAACTGGTGGGGGTTGCCGGCGTTTCGTCGAGCCTGTCTCTCCGCGCCTCTGTATAAAAATGAATAGCGCCCCAAACGAGGATTGCTGGGGCAAATGTAAAAGACAAAAAAGCGAAATGCCAAAATTTTGTTTCGCGGTGATGAAACTGGCCACTGCGCAAAAGGTTTGGCGGCCGTGCTTTCGCCGCGTAATTTGCCGTGCAACCCCTGAACCCAACGCTTGGTCTATGGGTTGCTTAAGCACTTCTAAATACCCCGTTTTCTGCAATGGAAGCCCTCGCCCATTCCGCCTACGTCGACATCAACGCTCCGCTGGTGGAGCGCTGCCGCCTCAACGACCGCCAGGCCCAGGCCGAAATTTACCGGCGCTACTCCAAGGCCATGTTCAACGCCGCCCTGCGCATCACCGGCGACTACGCCGAGGCTGAGGATGTGCTCCAGGAGTCGTTTCTGAGCGCTTTTCGGGAGCTGAGCGGCTATAAGGGCGACTCGTCGTTCGGGGCGTGGCTGAAGCGGATTGTGGTGAACAAGAGCATTAACTGCCTGCGGCAGCGGCGGCTGGCACTGGTGCCCTTGGGCGAGCAGCACCACGAAGAGCCCGCCGAAACCGCCGCCCACTCGCCCGAAGACGAGGCCGATATGCACTACCGCGCCGACGTGCTGCGTCGCTGCATTCAGGAGCTGCCCGATGGCTACCGCGTGGTGCTCAGCCTGTATTTGCTCGAAGGCTACGACCATCTGGAAATCGCCGGCATCCTGGGAATTTCCGAATCTACTTCTAAATCACAGTACAGCCGGGCGCGGGTTCGGCTGCGCGAATTAGCCGCTCAGCGCGGCCTTAGCTAAGTTTTTATCCGTTATCGCTAGTCATTTAACCTTTCAACTACCCTTCATCCTTTTTCGCCCGGCCGCGGTTTTCGTATAGCCCCGTGGCCCGCCCTGAACCTGGACGAACCGTGCGTCTGCTACTCATTCATGGATACCCTCAAAAATAAATCTCTTGAAACCTTCGTCGAGCGGCACCGCGCCGATTTCGACACCCACGAGCCACGCCCCGACCTCTGGGCCGCGCTGGAGGAGCAGCTAAACGCTGCTGCCCCTGCGCCCCAAACCCCGGCCATGCGCGTTGCCGCGGCGCTGGAAGTGCCCTTTGTGGCACCCGTGGCGGCAGTGGCTCCTGTAGCTCAGCCCGAAGCCCGCCTCCACTGGTTTCAGCGCTACGGCGTAGCGGCGGCTCTGGTCCTGCTCGTGTTTGCCGCTGGGGCCAGCGAAGCCTGGAAATCTCGCAGCGCCGCCCCCGAAACGGCCGTGGCTGCCGCGCCCGCCGCTACGCTTGGCACCGCTGCTAATGAACCCGACGCGGCCCTGTACCAGGGCGGCAACCCGCTTTCCCTCACCGCCGCCGAGCACACCACCGGGGCCGATAGCCAGCTGGTGCGCGCTGTGCGCGGCATGGAAGCCTACTATACCAACCAGCTGGCCCGCCGCCAAACCGAGTTGAGCCAGCTGAGCGGCCCCGGCATGGCCGCCATGAATGCTGACTGGCAGCACGAGCTGGTGTCGCTGGACTCCAGCTACCGCGAGCTCAAGCAGCAGCTGTTGCACCACCCGCAGCCCGATGCCGTGCTCACGGCCATGAACCGCAACCTGCAAATCCGCCTCGACATCCTGGACCGGCAGTTGAACCTGGGCAACACGGCCCAGGCAGCTCCCAACACCAGTTCTTACGTGCTGGCCGATAGCCGGCGCCAGGCCGAATGAACCAGCACATGGTCTTCCGAGTAAGCCGCCTGTTGGCGCTGTGCGGCGGGCTGCTGGGCCTGTTGAGCCCGCGTAGTGCTCAGGCGCAGGACCGCCAGGCCCGCTGGGTGGTGGTGGGCCCCGGCGTAGCCATCAATATTCTCACCCCTGAAGCCCGCCGCGCCGAAGCCGCTTTGTTTGGTGGCGATGAGCAGGAGCAGGGCCCGCAGCAAAACCCGCTGGTGGACCAGACCGACGGCCAGGGCAGCGCCAGCCTGCAAGTGGAACAGCGCCGCCACCTCGTGCGCAGCTACGCGGTGCCGAAAACCGGCCGCCCGTTTTCGCTCGATACGCGCTACGGCCGAGTGCAGATTAACCCCTGGAATAAGAAGGAAATAAAGGTCGATGCCGAACTGGTGGCGCGCTCCGAAAGCGACGCCGGGGCCCGCCAGATTCTGGATGCGCTGGGCGTGCAGTGGCTCGATTACGACGCAAAAACCGGTGGCGTGGCCGTGAGTACGCAGTTTGGCCCCGCGCTGCGCGGCCGGGCCGGCGGCTGCCGCTACGAGGTGAATTACACCATCTGGCTGCCCCGTACCACGGCCCTGAAAATCTACAATAACTTTGGCGAGGTGACTGTGGCCGGTGATGTGAGCGGCCCCACCGAGCTGGCCGTGGAGTACGGCACCCTGCGTACCGCCCGCCTCGAAGGCCCGCGCAACCTCATCCGCATCGCCAACGGCGACTGCCGCATTGCCTTTGCCGGCCGCGCCAGCATTGATGCCAGCTACGCCCAGTTGCGCCTCGATACGGGCACGACGGTGGACCTGCGCAACAACTATTCCGACGTGGATATCGGCACCGTGCAGGACCTGACCGTGCACAGCAAGTACGGCGACGTGGCCCTGGGCACCGTGCGCAACCTGCGCGGCTCGTCGGGCTACTCGCGCTTCACCATCGAAAAACTCGATGAAGCCCTCGATATGGCCCTGCGCTACTGCCCCGATTTCGTGGTGCGCGACATGGGCGCCAACTTCCGCCAGGTGAACCTCGACGGCGGTTTCAGCACCATCCGCCTAGGCTTTGCCGAGGCTCCGGCCTTCCGCTTCGATGTGAGCACTGAGCAAGGGCAGCTGCTGGTTGATAAAAACCTGGTGCGCGTGCTCTCGCAGGAAAACGGCCCGCAAACGAGCGATGTGCTGGGCACGTTTGGAGCCGCCGCCCCGGCCCGGGGAGCCGGCAACGTGAACATCAGAGTGCGCTACGGCACGGTGCGCTTCAGCAAGTAGGAGCAGCGGGGTTAATAGCCAAGGGCTGCCGGGTGGGGACTGTCATCATTAAATGATAGTCCCCACCCGGCAGCCCTTGGCTATTAACCCCTGATTTATTCCTTACGGCACCATAAACCGCACGGGGGCGGAAGGGGGGCCGTCTTCGGCGCCCACGGCGTACACGCTCAGCCAGCCTTCCTGGCCGCTGGCGAGGCCGTAGAGGCTGAGGCGCGATTTGGTGACGACTTTGGTTTCGGTCAGCTTGTCGGGGCCGCCGCCCAGGCCATAGCGCACCACGTAGCTTTTGGCGCGGCTGCTGCCGTGCCAGGCCACGTCGACGTGGCCCTTTTCGTCGCCCTGGGTCACGGCCACGCCGTCGATTTTGGCCAGGGCCACGGGGGCCGTGTTCTGGCTGGCCAGGGGCAGGGCAGCCTGCGTGATGAGTTGGTTGGGACGGAAGTAGTTCTGCGGGCCCACCGGCCGGGCAAACGTAAGTAAAAAAACAATTGGCCCCGGCACCCGGCCCGCCCCCCTGGCATCGCCCTCATGCCCCCGTAGGTACGACCCCTATCCCTGGGGGGACGACCCCTGTCCCTGGGGGGGACGCCCCCTGTCCCCCGTGGGCACGGCCCCTGGCCCTGGGGGAGGCAGCGCACCACCCCGCCTAGCCCCGACGGCGCTTTGTCGGGGAAAATTGACATTTAACCCCAATAATTAGGAAAAACACGGGCGACTCCAGTAGCTTTAAGGGCTGTACTGTTGCTCAAGCTGCTCATTATTACCGGAATGGTCGTTGCAGCTTTCCATCCGTCATTCATTTATTTCCTGTTCCCCTTTTTGTTGCTGTATGATAAAACCTTTACGCTTCGGGCAGCGCATGGCGCGGCCCACTACTGCCCGGCTCTGGTGGCTGGCTTTTCTGATACTGGTAGCGCTGCTGGGCAACGTGGGCAGCGCCTGGGCCCAGGTCACAGGCACGAAAAGCGTGGGGCCAACCGGCGCTGACTACGCCACGCTCACCGCCGCGATGGCAGCCGTGAACACCAACGGCATCAGCGGCTCGGTCATTCTGGAGCTGCAAAGCGGCTACGTCAGCACCGGCGAAACCTTCCCCATTGAATACAAACTGGTGCCGGCGGGTGGCGCTACGGTGACCGTGCGGCCGGCGGCCGGCGCTACCGGACGCAGCATCACGGGGAGCAATGGCACGGCCATCCTTAACATCAACGGCGGCAAATCGCTGGTGCTCGATGGCCGGGCCGGGGGTACGGGCACCACGGCCAGCCTGCTCGTGGCCAACACCAACGCGAGCGGCACCACCATTCAGTTTGTGAACAATGCCAACAACAACACCGTGCAGTACTGTCAGGTGCAGGGCATCACTTCCTCCACCACAAGCGGGGTGGTATACTTTGGTACCGGCACGGCAGGTGGTGGGGGCAACAGCACCAACTCGCTGCTGAATAACCGGATTAGTACCTCGAGCGGCACGCTTACGCCCACGTTCCTCATCTTTTCGCTTGGTACGGCAACAGCGGGCGCGGCCAACAGCGGCAACATCATTGACAGCAACGAGCTGTTCGACTACTTCCTGGCCAGCGCCAATGCTGCGGCCATCTACCTGGCGGGCACCAACGCCAATGGCCACACGGCCTGGAGCATCACCAACAACAGCATTTACCAGACGACTACCCGCACATCGTCCGCTGGCAATACGTACTTCGGCATCTTCATCGGGACCGGCGCTGGCTATACCATCACGGGCAACGCCATTGGGGGGGCAGCCGCTGGTGCCGCGAGCGGCACCTTCACGGTGGCCGGCGCCAACGCCAACAAGTTTGTAGGCATTCAGGCGGCCTTTTCCTCGGGCACAGCCAGTAGCCTTCAGGGCAATACCATTCGCCGGATTGCGCTAAACACAACCAGCGGCTCGGGCTCCAGTAATGGGGTGTTTTCGGGTATCTACGTGTCAGCCGGCGATACCAACATTGGCAACGTCACGGGCAACACCATCGGCGACGTTAGCAACGCCAACTCCATTGTGGTCACGTCTGTTACCAACGGTGGGGCTCTTATGGCAGGCATCAATAACCTCTCAACCGGCACCACCAACATCAGCAACAATACCGTAGCCAACCTCAAGCTAACCACGGCCTACACCGGGGGCAGCGCATTCTCGCTGTTGTTCTACGGGATTCAAGCCAGCGGTGGTACCACGGCGGGTAGTCCGGCGGTGGTGGTAACGGGCAACACGATTAAAGACAACAGCGTCACGGCGACGGGCAGTAGCACGATGCCCGCCCTGACGCTTTACGGGTACTACAACTTTGGGTCGCCGGTGGCCGAAACGGTGACGAACAACACCATTACGGGGCTCACGGTGAGCGGCACCAGCGCGGCCACCACGCACACTGTTCGGGGAATCAGCATCAACACCGTGGTTGCCGATGCGCAGATTGTCACGGGCAACACCATTGGGGGGCTGGCCATCAGCAGCGGCAGCGGCACGGTGACGGGCCTCGCGCTGCTGACGGGCGGGGCCACGGGCACCAACATTGCCCGCAACAAAATCTACGACCTGAGCGCCACCGGCGCGGCGGGCTTTGCCAACGGCATCACCATTTCGGGCGGCACTACCTACCCGGTAAACAACAACCTGATTGGCGACCTGCGCACGCCGGCTGCTTCCAGCACCACAGCTATTGCGGGCCTTAACATCACCAGCACCGCTACCGGACCTACTACTACGGTCAACGCCTACTACAACACCATTTACCTGAATGCCACCAGTAGCGCTGCCACCTTCGGCACCTCAGGCATCTTTGCCAATACCACCCCCACGCTGGACCTGCGCAACAACATCGTGGTGAACACTTCGACGGCGAAGGGCGCGGGCCTGACGGTAGCCTACCGCCGCAGCAGCACCACGCTCACCAGCTACGCCAGCACCTCGAACAACAACCTGTTCTGGGCCGGTACACCCTCGGCCGCGAACCTGATTTTCAACGACGGCACCAACAGCGACCAGACGCTGGCCGTCTACAAAAACCGCGTGACACCCCGCGACGCGGCTTCGGTATCGGAGAACCCGCCCTTCCTGAGCACCACCGGCACCGACCCCACCTTCCTGCACATCAACCCTTCCGTGGTCACGCAGGTGGAGAGCAACGGCGCACCCGTGAGCGGCATCACCACCGACTACGACGGCGACGCCCGCGACGCGAGCACGCCGGACATCGGGGCCGACGAAGGCAGCTTCATGCCCAACGACCTGACCCCGCCCACCATCACCTACACCGCGCTGGCCAGCACGGCCAGCACGGCCAGCCGCACGCTCACGGCCACCATCACCGATGCCAGCGGCATTGCCACCGGCACGGGCGCGCCGCTGCTTTACTACCGCGTGGGCACCACCGGGGCCTACACGAGCGTGGCGGCCAGCACCGCGAGCGGCAGCAGCTACACTTTCACCATTCCGGGGGCGGCAGTGGGCAGCACCGTGCAGTATTACGTGGCCGCCCAGGACGCAAGCGCCAACAGTAATGCGAGCACCAGCCCCGCAGGTGGCTCGGGCACCAACCCGCCCGGCAGCACGGCCCCCGGCAGCCCCAATAGCTACCTCATTCTGCCGACGCTTTCCGGCGACTACTACGTGCTGGGCACCGCGGCGGCCGGCACCTCGCCCGACCCTACCAAGGAGTTTGCCACCCTCACGGCGGCGGCGGCGGCCTACAACAGCAGCGGCCTGGGCGGGCCGGTGCGCTTCCTGCTGTTCAGCAACACGCAGGGCACCGAAACCTACCCCATCAACTTCGGGGCCAATGCCGATGCCAGCGCCACCAATACGCTAACCATCAAGCCCTACACGGGCGTGGTTACGGCGTTCACCAACGCCACCACGACCTCGACTTTTAAGACAACGAGCGGCTCATACATCATCTTCGACGGCTCGAACACGGCCGGCGGCACCACCCGCAACCTGACGCTGAGCAACACCAGCGCCACGGCCACGGCCGCCGCCCTGGTGTGGGTGGCCGGCACGCCGGCCGCGCCGGCCGTAGGCGTGCAGGTGCGCAACCTGAACCTGCAGGGAGCTGCCAACAGCAGCGGCACCAGCACCGGGGTGCTGGTGTGCAGCACCACCTACAACCTGAGCACCGGCGGCAGCGCCAACAGCATCGTTATCAATAACAACACGGTGCTGGGTGCCTCCCAAGGCATTGTGGTGGGGCTTGATGCTACCACGCCGGGCACGGGCCTGCAAATCACCAACAACGTCGTTGGCCCCGCTACGGCCGCCACGGCTACCAATATCAGCGTGTTTGGCATTTTCGTGGCGCAGGCCACTTCGCCGGCCGTCACAGGCAACTTGGTGCAGAACGTGGTGGCTACTTCAGCTACTGCGCCGGTCGGGATGAGCTTCCCGGCGGGCGTGACCGGGGCTGCGGTTAGCCAGAACACCATTACCGGCATCACCACCACCTTTGCCTCGGATACCTACGGCCTGCTACTGGGCACGGGCTTCACGGGCGGCCTGGTGAACCGCAACAAGGTGCTGAATGTCGGCCCTGCCACGACCACCAACGGTTACAGCGGCCACGGCATCGACGTCGGCACGGGTAGCACCACGGCCAACCTGACCTTGCGCAACAACTTCGTGGCCGGTATCACGGGCGCGGGCTGGACGAACCTCAACAGCTCCTCCAATGCGGGCATCACAGGCATTCGCATCTACAATGGCGGGCAAGGGGGCATCAACCTCTATTATAATTCGGTGAATCTGACGGGCACTGCTCCCCAGGCATCGGCTGCGTTGATGTCGGCAGCGCTTTACGTAGGCACGGGAACTACGGTGCTGGATATCCGCAACAACATTTTCGTTAACTCCATCAACAGCTCGGCTGCTAGCGGCACGCCCAAAGCATTTGCGTTTTATAGCACGTCTGCCAATACGGCCTTTGCGCCGATTGACTACAACGACTACTTCGTGAGCGGTACGCAAGGGGTGCTGGGCAACATCGGAGGCACGGGCACCAATACTACCTCCGGTACCGACCTGACTACCCTGGCCGCCTTCCAGGCCACGACTGGCACCGGCCAGGATGCGAACTCCAAGAACATTGACCCCGGCTTCCTGGCGGCCACCGACCTGCACACCACCAACGTGGCGCTGGCCGCCGGCACGCCCATCGCGGGCGTGACGGTAGACATTGATGGGGAAACCCGCAGCACGACCACGCCTTGGATGGGGGCCGACGAGGTGCCCGCCGTGGCCCTCGATGCCCAGCCCATCGCCCTGGTAGCCCCGGCCGCCGGCAGCACCTGCTACAGTGCCGCCCAGGTCGTGACCGTGACCGTGCGCAACAGCTCGACCACCAACGTGCTTGACTTCACGGCCAGCCCCGTGACGGTGACCGTAAGCGTGAGCGGCGCAGTGACGCAGACCTTCACGACTACCGTGAGCACCAACGCCGGCAACCCCGGCGGCACTCCGCTGGCCAGCGGGGCC
>NZ_JBCEVZ010000107.1:0-11213 GCF_038448715.1 Hymenobacter segetis
GGACTACACCGACCGCGCCAACTGCATCTTGTTTGGCGACGGCGCGGCGGCCGTATTGCTCGAACCCAGCACCGATGGCTTCGGCATCCTCGACCAGGTACTGCGCACCGACGGCTCGGGCGAAGCTTACCTGCACCAGAAAGCCGGCGGCAGCCGCCGCCCGCCATCACACGCCACCGTGGATGCCAAGGAGCATTACATCTATCAGGAGGGCGCTACGGTTTTCAAATTTGCCGTAAAGAGCATGGCCGACGTGGCCGCCCAGGTAATGGAGCGCAACCACCTCAGCAAAGACGACGTGGCCTTCCTGGTGCCTCACCAGGCCAACAAGCGCATCATCGACGCCACCGCCAACCGCATGGGCGTGGGTCCGGAGAAGGTGATGCTGAACATCGACCGCTACGGCAACACCACCAACGCCACCATCCCGCTGTGCCTGGCCGACTACGAAAGCCAGCTACGTCGCGGCGACAACCTCGTGCTGGCGGCCTTCGGTGGCGGCTTCACTTGGGGCTCCATCTACCTCAAATGGGCGTATGATGGCAACAGCGTTGCGGTTAGCTAATGGCCATTAGCTGTTAGCTTTGTCACTCCTTTGGATTTTCAGTTGTTTAATAGCCCTTAGCTGTTGAATAACTGCTCATAAAAACACCCACAAAACAGCTGATAGCCCCCGGCTGTCAGCTAAAAGTTTAGAAACCATGGCATCAACCGCCGACTTCCGCAACGGGCTCGTTCTTAACTACAACAACGAGCTGCACGTCATCACCGAGTTTCAGCACGTGAAGCCCGGCAAAGGCCCCGCCTTTGTGCGCACCAAAATGCGCAACATCAAAACCGGTCGCACCATTGATAACACCTTCAACGCCGGTGTGAAAGTGGAGACGGCCCGCGTGGAGCAGCGCCCGCATCAGTTCCTCTTCAAGGACGACTACGGCTACAACTTCATGGACAATTCGACCTTCGAGCAGATTGTACTGTCCGAGGAGCTGGTGCCTTTCGCCGACATCATGAAGGAAGGCCAGGAGGTCACCATCCTCATGCACGCCGAAACCGAGCAGCCCCTCACGGCCGAACTGCCCACCACCGTGGACCTGGTAGTTACTTACACCGAGCCCGGTCTGCGCGGCGACACCGCCACCAACACCCTGAAACCCGCCACCGTAGAAACCGGTGCCCGCATCCAGGTGCCGCTGTTCGTTGACGTAGACACCAAAATCCGCATCAAGACCAGCGACTACAGCTACGTGGAGCGCGTAAAGTAGGATTTAAGCCGATACTTAATAGCTGATAGCGCGCAACCAGCCGCTGATTGAACATGTCAAACCCGCCCAAAAAGGACGCTGCAATGAAAGCCAAAGAACTCCAGGAACTGCTCGATTTTATCGCCAAATCGGGCTTGAATAAGGTCAACATTGAAACCGAAGAATTTAAAATCTCGGTACAGCGCGACCCCAATACCAAGCACGTAACGACGATGGCAGCCCCGGTAGCTCACGCGCCCGCTCCCGTAGCCGCAGCCCCCGCACCAGTAGCCGCACCCGCCGCCCCGACAGCAGCTTCGGAAGCACCCGCTGGCAACTACAAGCCCCTGAAGGCCCCCATGATTGGCACCTTCTACCGCAGCAGCGGTCCGGAAGCGCCGGCCTTCGTGCAGGTAGGCGACATGGTGGAAAAAGGACAGGTTATCTGCATCATCGAGGCGATGAAGTTGTTCAACGAGATTGAAGCCGAAGAAAGCGGCCGCATCGTGAAGGCGCTGGTGGACAACGCCACTCCGGTAGAGTACGACCAGCCCTTGTTTTTGATTGAGTAGTTTTTTTTCCTTTGTCATCCTGAGCGGAGCGAAGGACCTTATCAAGTCGGAACGAGTCGTTCAAACGTGATGAGGTCCTTCGCTCCGCTCAGGATGACATGTTTTAACCCTGACGCTCCCACCCAAATGTTCAAGAAAATACTCATCGCCAACCGGGGCGAAATTGCCCTGCGCATTATCCGCACCTGCAAGGAAATGGGCATCAAAACGGTGGCCGTGTACTCGACCGCCGACCGGGAAAGCTTGCACGTGAAGTTTGCCGATGAGGCCGTGTGCATCGGCCCGCCGGCCTCGAAAGACAGCTACCTGAGCATGCCCAACCTGATTGCGGCTTGTGAGATTACCAACGCCGACGCCATTCACCCCGGCTACGGTTTCCTGTCGGAAAACGCGGAATTCTCGCGCATCTGCGCCGAGAATGGCATCAAGTTCATCGGGGCCTCGCCCGAGATGATTAACCAGATGGGCGACAAGGCTACAGCCAAGGCGACCATGATTAAGGCCGGCGTGCCGGTGGTGCCGGGCTCGCAGGGCCTGCTCGAATCGGTGGAGCAGGGCAAGAAAATCGCCAACAAGATTAAGTACCCCGTCATCATCAAGGCTACGGCTGGCGGCGGCGGGCGCGGCATGCGCATCATTCATTCCGACGACGAATTCCAGAAAGCCTGGGACGATGCGCGCACGGAATCGAAGGCCGCGTTTGGCAACGACGGCATGTACCTGGAGAAGTACGTGGTGGAGCCGCGCCACATTGAGGTGCAGATTGTGGGCGACCAGTTCGGGCACGTCTGCCACTTGTCGGAGCGCGATTGCAGCATCCAGCGCCGCCACCAGAAGCTGGTGGAAGAAGCGCCTTCGCCGTTTATGACGGACGCGCTGCGCGAGAAAATGGGCAAGGCGGCCATTGCGGGCGCTTCGGCCATTGGCTACGAGGGCGTGGGCACGATTGAGTTCTTGGTGGATGCCAACCGGGATTTCTACTTCATGGAGATGAACACCCGCATCCAGGTGGAACACCCGGTGACGGAGGAAATCATCAACTACGACCTGATTAAGGAGCAAATCAAGGTGGCGGCGGGCATCCCGATTTCGGGCAAAAACTATTTCCCGAAGATGCACGCTATGGAATGCCGCATCAACGCCGAGGACCCGCGCAACGGGTTCCGCCCCGCGCCGGGCCGCATTACCACGCTGCACATCCCCGGCGGCCACGGTGTGCGCGTGGATACGCACGTGTATGCCGGCTACCAGATTCCGCCCAACTACGATTCGATGATTGCCAAGCTCATCACCGTGGCCCAGACCCGGGAGGAGTGCATCGTGAAAATGAAGCGCGCCCTGAGCGAGTTTGTGGTGGAAGGCGTGAAAACGACCATCCCCTTCCACTTGGCGCTGATGGATAACGAGGATTTCAAGGCGGGTAATTTTACCACGGCGTTTCTGGAGCAGTCGTTCGATTTCTCGACGATTTAGTCTCGTAATTTTCAGCCCCAGCAGAGTCGTACCCAGTAGGGCGACATGCCGGTGGTAACTCACCGCCTCATCTGTATCCAAAGCCCCGGCGGGGCGACACTCGCTCCAACGAATGCCGCTCCGCCGGGGCTTGACCTTTTACCTCGACTTGTATGCATCGCCTTTTTAAATCCCTGATTTTTTCGGCGCTGGCCAGCACCGCCCTCACCTCCTGCGCCGACGAATGCAACGGCAACATCGAAACCCTGGTGCTCTACGCCAAGCCGGGGCCGAAGGGCGTGGGCCGCGCCACCTACGTGGATGTGCTGAACAAGCCCGGTATGGGCATCAAGAAAACCCTGATGTACGAGGGCAAGGAGTTTGGCACCTTCGAGCACGTCGTCATCATCAACGACCCGGAAAGCCGCTTTGCGAAGAACAGTAAAATCTGTTTCACCACGTTTCGGGCCGATGCGGCGGCCACGGGCGGCGATTTGAACGAGGAGGGCATTCCCGAAATCACGGTGGAGAAATAGGCGGCCGCCGCCGGGCTGCGGTCGCCTTGCAACCCTGCCCCCGGGCCGGAACTCTTACGGAGAGTTTCGGCCCTTTTTCGTTGCTTTATGCGTCCACGGCTTCTCCCGGCTTGCCTGCTATTCGTTCTCTCTTTTGGCCCGTTGCGCCGTGCGGTGGGCCAGGCGGCGGCCCCGCCGCCCCGCGATACGGCCTATGCCGTGCACAATTTGTTTCGGGAGCGCCGCTTCAAGGGCCTGCGCGATTCCGGCTACGGCATGGCTGGCCTCACAGGCACGGGCTTCGAGCTGATGCACGGACAAACGGGCGCGTGGGTGCTGCTGGGCCTGCTGGGCGCGGTGCCTACGGCGCTGGGCACCCGGCAATATTTCCGCTACAGCCAGGAGCGGGAAGGCGGCGTAGTGCGGCAGTACGAGCAGGGCTGGCCCCTGCCGTCCTACGTTCGACGGCGGCTACGCCCCAAGCATTTCAAGGCGATGGAGGTGCCGCAGTAGCCCCAGAAGCCGGCCCGGCCCCGACCGGATTTGCCCCGGCCGAAGCCGGATGGTTGTCAGCCCAGACCGGATTAAATCCGGTCCCGACCGGGTAGCAGTGGGCCTCGACTGGATTAAATCCGGCCCCGGCCGGGCGCTATCCGGCCCCGACCGGATTAAATCCCGCCCCGGCCGGATAGCGCCCGGCCCTGGCAGGTTTCGTCCCGGCCCCGGCGCGGAGGAACCGGGGAATGGCAGCACCCGGAATCCGCTAAAATTCAGTTACTATTGTGCCTTACCTAACCCACAATCTCTTTTTTACCCATGGCTGATTTCTTTCCCAACACGCTACCGAAGTTCACCGACTGGGTGGGCCTGCAAACCCGCAAGCGCCCCGACTACGCCAAGGCCCTTGGCCTTACGCCGGAGGAGGTGAACGCCCGCGCCGCCGCCGATGCCGCCGTGCTGCAAGCCACCACCGACGCCGCCGATGCCCTGGCCACCTCCGCTGCCAAAGTGGCGGCCCGCGACAAAGCCATCCGCACCTACGAAACGCAAACCCGCGCCGAGGTGGCCCGCGCCAAAACCGCTCCCGGCTACACGGAGGCCATCGGCAAGGACTGCCAGTGGCTCGTCACCCCCGGCGAAACCGACTTCGCCACCCTGCGGCCCAGCCTCGAAATCCGCGACTCGGCCGAGGGCCTGGTCCTGAAATGGAGCAAAAACGGCCAGGACGGCGTGCAGGTGTTCCGCCGCGCCGCCGGCGCTAAGGAGTGGGGCCACATGCTGGCCTTCGATTCCCGCTCGCCCTACATCGACACCGAAACCGGCCTCAGCGGCTCCTTCGAGTACTACGTGCAGCTCATGAAGGACGACCGGCCCGTGGGGCAAGCCTCGGATATCGTGGCGGCGATGCACGGGGGGCGGTAGGGGCATGCAGCGACAACGGCTAGCGCCTCCGGACCACCAACCGCCCCTTTTTTCCCCGATGAAAAATGTTCTTCTTTTAGGTCTTTGCATCTACTGCTTCGCGCCGAATGCCCACGCGCAGGCGGCACTGGACCAAGAACCAAAATCGGCTTTATCGGGTGCGCCCCCGATGCTGGGCAGCCGCCCTGCCGCCAGCGAACTGGACAAAACGGGCTGGCGTTTCGAAGCAGTGCCGCGGGTTGCGGCCTTAGATAAGAAATCGGGGGAGGCCCGCTTCAAGCTGGTGGTCAATGCGGCCGGCACCCTGGATTCCGTCGTCACGGTGAGCAGCACGGTATCGGCCCGGCAGGAAGCCCTGTGCCGCATGGCGTTGGAAACAGCCCGCTTCGTTGCTATCAACGGCGCACCGGGACGCGCCACGGGCTTTTACACCTTCCGGTTTATCATTCGCTAAGCTGCTGGCTGTTCGTTGCCAGTCGCTATTTTTGCAAAGAACACAAAACGCCCCCGCCGCCCCGTGCGCCAGGGGCGTTTTGCTTCTCCCGCTCCCTTTGCGGGTCCCGAAACGCTAGCTCCCGGCCGCCCGACGGCTGGATTTATTCAAAAAAACGCCCCCGCCGCTCAATGAGCCGGGGGCGTTCGGCTTTCTGGCTACCTTTGCCCCACCAAACTCCCACCCCACCCTTAATTCCCCAAATCCCCCTCCTATAATATGGCACGAGTGGAAATGACGATGCCCAAGATGGGCGAAAGCATCATGGAAGGCACCGTCCTGAAATGGCTCAAGCAAGTTGGCGACACCATTGAGCAGGATGAATCAGTGCTGGAAGTAGCCACCGATAAAGTTGACACCGAAGTACCGGCCATCTACGCCGGCGTGCTGACGGAAATTCTGGTGCAGGAAGGCCAAGTGGTGGCCGTGGGCGCGCCCATCGCCATCATGGAAACCGATGCGGCCGCCGCTGGCGCTGCGGCTCCGGCCAGTGCCCCGGCCGCCCCACAAGCCGCCCCCGCGCCTTCCAGCAACGGCAGCGCCGTGCCCTACCTGCCCGAGCCGCAGGCTCCGCAGCCCGTTCACGCGGTTGCCGGGGCTGAGCACCAGCCCGGCCGCTTCCTTTCGCCACTGGTCCTCAGCATCGCCCGCGAAGAAGGCGTGAGCATGACGGACCTGGAGTACCTGCCCGGCACCGGCAAGGAAAACCGCGTCACCAAGAAGGATATCCTCGATTACGTGGCCGCCGGCAAGCCCTCGCTGACGGCGGTGGCCGCGGCTACGGCTTCGGTGCAGGCTCCAGCGGCTACTCCGCAACCGCAAGCTGTACCGGCAGCCCCCGCTCCTGCTGCGCCCACTCCGGCCCCAGCTGCCAGCGTCAAGCCCGTGCCCAGCGTGAGCGGCGGCCAGGAGCTGATTGAGATGGACCGGATGCGCAAGATGATTGCGCAGCGCATGGTGGACTCGAAGCGCATTTCGCCCCACGTCACCAGCTTCGTGGAGGCCGATGTGACCAACATCGTGAACTGGCGCAACAAGCACAAGGATGCCTACAAGAAGCGCGAGGGCGAAAACCTCACCTTTACGCCCATCTTCATCCAGGCCGTGGCCCGCGCCATCCAGGATTTCCCGCTGATTAACGTGTCGATTGATGGCGACTACATCATCAAGAAGCGCGACATTAACATCGGCGTGGCCGTGGCCCTGCCCAGCGGCAACCTCATCGTGCCCGTCATTCACAACGCCGACCAGCTCAACCTCAACGGCCTGAGCAAAAAGCTGAACGACCTGGCCAACCGCGCCCGTATCAACAAGCTGAAGCCCGAGGACCTGGAAGGCGGCACTTACACGCTGAGCAACGTGGGCTCGTTCGGCAACGTGATGGGCACGCCTATCATCATGCAGCCGCAGGTGGCTATCATGGCCGTGGGGGCCATCAAGAAGAAGCCTGCCGTGATTGAAACGCCACAGGGCGACCTTATCGGCATCCGTCAGTTCATGTTCCTGAGCCACAGCTACGACCACCGCGTTGTGGATGGCTCGCTCGGTGGCATGTTCGTGCGCAAAGTGGCCGATTATCTGGAGCAGTTCGACCCGAACACGGCGATTTAAGCAACCCTATTTTGTCATCCTGAGCGTAGCGAAGGACCTTATCGCGCTAGAACTTTTTGACGTGATAAGGTCCTTCGCTACGCTCAGGATGACAGTTTTTTATCCATTTATGAAAAATATTGTTTTCCTCGGGGCGCTGGTGCTAGCGCTGGGCCTCATTGGCTATTTATACCAACAACTCGATGCCACTGAAAAGGCACTGAAACTTTCGGAGCAGCGCTTTGCTGATTGCCAAAAGGTCACGTTCCAGCTTCAGAACCAACTCGCGCCCTTGCAGAAAAAGCAACCGGGCGGCATTCCGCAGTAGCCTTGACCACTGCTGCACCTGAAAATCAAAAAGCCGCTTCCTGGAATTAGGAAGCGGCTTTTTGCATTAAATAGAATTGCGTTTACAATCCTTTCAATGCCTGTTCCAGCGCGGCGATTTTAGCCTCCGCATCGGCCAGTTTCTGACGCTCCTTTTCCAGCACTTCGGGCTTGGCGTTCTGGGCGAATTTCTCGTTGCCGAGTTTCTTCTGCACCGAGTCGCGGAAGCCCTGGGCATATTCCAGCTCTTTTTCGAGGCGGGTGCGCTCGGCGGCCATGTCGATGTGACCTTCGAGGGGGATGAAGAACTCGCTGCCGCCCAGCACGAAGCTTACCGAGGCGGCGGGGCCGGCATCGGCGAAGCTCACCTCCGAAATGCTGCCCAGCTTGCGGATGATGCCTTCGTAGTCGGTCACGAGTTGCGGCTCGTCGGTTTTAGCTACCAGCGTCAGCGGCTTGTTGGGGCCGAGGTTTTTCTGGTTGCGCACGGTGCGGATGCCGGCTACGATGGCTAGGGCCTTGTCCATGTTGGCCAGCGTTTCGGCGGTATTGGCGGGGGCGGTGGCGCGGGGCCAGGGGGCCACGGTCACGTAGTCGCGGGGGCCACGCTCGGCCAGCTCGTGCCACAGCTCTTCGGTAATGAAGGGCATGAAGGGGTGTAGCAGCTTGAGCAGCGTTTCGAGGTAGGCGGTGGTGTGGCGCAGGCTCTCGGCATCGATGGGATGCTGGTAGACGGGCTTCACCATTTCTAGGTACTGGGCGCAGAAATCGTCCCACACCAGCTTGTAGATGGTCATCAGCGCATCCGACATGCGGAACTTCTCGAAATGGTCGTCCATCTCGACAATGGCGGCTTGCAGCTTGGCATTAAACCACGTCACGGCCTTTTCATTCACGAAGGGCAGCGACGCATCGGCTTCCCAGCCTTTTACGAGGCGGAAGGCGTTCCAGAGCTTGTTGCTGAAGTTGCGGCCCTGCTCCACCAGCTTCACATCGTAGAGCAGGTCGTTGCCAGCGGGAGCCGAGAACAACATGCCGGTTCGCACGCCATCGGCGCCGTACTGGGCAATGAGGTCGAGCGGGTCGGGCGAGTTGCCGAGTTGCTTGCTCATCTTGCGGCCCTGCGCGTCGCGCACAATACCGGTGAGGTACACGTTTTTGAACGGCACTTCCTGGCGGTATTCAATGCCGGCCATTATCATGCGGGCCACCCAGAAGAAGAGGATGTCCGGACCCGTCACCAAGTCGTTGGTGGGGTAGAAATAGTTGATGTCGGCGTTGTCGGGGTCTTTGAAGCCGTCGAATACCGAAATCGGCCACAGCCACGAGGAGAACCATGTATCGAGCACGTCCTCGTCCTGACGCAGGTCACTCAGTTGCAGGTCGGCCTTGCCGCTTTGGGCAATGGCTTGCTGCAA
The DNA here is from genome assembly GCF_038448715.1 of Hymenobacter segetis. Taxonomy (GTDB): domain Bacteria; phylum Bacteroidota; class Bacteroidia; order Cytophagales; family Hymenobacteraceae; genus Hymenobacter; species Hymenobacter segetis. The sequence goes on from NZ_JBCEVZ010000107.1 coordinate 9,034, forward strand.
GGCATCCTCGGCGGTGAGGGCTACCACGAACGTGCCATCGGGCAGGTAATAGGCCGGAATCTGCTGGCCCCACCAGAGCTGGCGCGATATACACCAGTCGCGCACATTCTCCATCCAGGCGCGGTACATGTTCTTGAACTTGGGCGGGTGCAGCTTCACGGTGTCGTTTTCCACCACGTCGAGCGCGGGCTTGGCCATCTGCTCCATTTTCATGAACCACTGCAGACTGAGCTTGGGCTCAATCACGGCCTTGGTGCGCTCCGAGGTCTGCACGATGCTGGCGTACTCCTCGATTTTTTCGAGCAAGCCGGCTTCCTGCAAGTCCTTGGCAATCTGCTTGCGGGCCGCGAAACGGTCCTGGCCCACGTAGAGCACGGCCTTCTCGTTCAGCGTGCCGTTGTCGGCCAGAATGTCGATAACGGGCAGGTTGTGCTTCACGCCCAGCTCGTAGTCGTTCAGGTCGTGGGCGGGCGTCACTTTCAGCGCACCCGTACCGAAATCCATCGACACGTACTCGTCGAAAATCACCGGGATTTCGCGGCCCAGCAGGGGGATGCGCACTTTCTGGCCAGCCAGGTGGGCATAGCGCGGGTCATTCGGGTTCACGGCCACGGCCACGTCGGCCATGATGGTTTCGGGGCGCGACGTAGCCACGGTCAGAAACTGGTCCTCCTGCCCTACCACGGCGTATTTGAGGTAGTACATTTTGGCCTGCACATCCTTGGCAATCACCTCCTCGTCGGAAATGGCGGTGCGGCCTTCGGGGTCCCAGTTCACCATGCGCACGCCACGGTAAATCAGGCCTTTGTTATACAGGTCCACAAATACGCGGAGCACGGCATCGGTCAAATCCGGCTCCATCGTGAAGCGCGTGCGGTCCCAGTCGCACGAGGCACCGAGCTGCTTGAGCTGCTCCAGAATAATGCCGCCGTACTTGTCCTTCCACTCGAAGGCGTGGCTGAGGAATTGCTCGCGGGTGAGGTCGGTTTTATTGATGCCCTGCTCTTTCAGCAAGGCTACTACTTTGGCCTCGGTGGCGATGCTGGCGTGGTCGGTACCGGGCACCCAGCAGGCTTCCTTGCCCTGCATGCGGGCTCGGCGCACCAGCACGTCCTGAATCGTATTGTTGAGCATATGCCCCATGTGGAGCACGCCCGTCACGTTTGGCGGCGGGATTACTACGGTATAAGGCTTCTTCTTGGGGTTGGGTTTGGCTTTGAAAAAGCCCTGCTCCTGCCAGCGTTGGTACCATTTGGCTTCAACGTCGGTAGGCGAATAGGTGGTGGCGAGGGACATGGGGAGTTGTGCAAGTAGCAGAAGCAACAAAAATAGGCATTAGAACTGCGGCAGAATAAGCAATTAGGCCCAACCCAACTTATTACCCTGTCCTACTACCAGACGACTTCACCAAATCCACAGAAAGTTCTCCGTTGTCACCCCACTGGCAATGCTTTTAACGCCCGCCAGCCATCCTTGCCAAAAACCATTCAATCTCCGTCCATTTGCACTGAATTTCAATGACATGTTAAATTTTTAATATTTTTATTATCCAAAATCATATTGCCCCAAGCCCAATAAAAGCTTATCATTTTGAAAGTTGCCGACAGTACTCAGGGCTTAAAGTTTAATCTGCTCTTTGTACCTTCCGAATGATTCAGTGTGGTTTTTAGCAATAATTCATGGCTTCGCTCTTTTCTTTTCGCAAACCTGTGCCTCCGGTTCCGGCTTTGCCCGAAGTGCCGGCCCCGATTGGCACCCTGCGCATTGGCCTGGGGCAACTGCTGGTAGAGGGCGGCGAGCCCGCCCGCAACCTAGCTCGGGCCGTGGAGCAGATTGCCGAAGCCGCCGCCCAAAATTGTGAGTTGGTGCTCCTGCCGGAAACCCTGGATTTTGCCTGGACGCACCCCAGCGCCCTCTACGAGGCCCAACCCATTCCCGGCATGTATAGCAATATGCTGTGCGAAGCGGCGGCCCTCCACAAGATTTACGTGTGCGCCGGCCTCACTGAGCGCGCCGCCGATGGCCGCAACTTCAACGCCGCTATTCTCATCGACCCTCAAGGCAACATCATCGTGAAGTATCACAAGATAAACCTCTTGGATGTTGAGCAGCCGTACTACGCCGTGGGCCAGACGCTGAACGTGGTGGACACGCCACTGGGCAAAATCGGGGTGAATATC
>NZ_JBCEVZ010000108.1:0-11089 GCF_038448715.1 Hymenobacter segetis
CTTCCAGACCGCGCTGGTGGGCGTGCTCCGGCCCCTGCCGGTGGGCACCATCGTGCAGAAAACCGACATCTACTACGACCGGCCCTACCGCGAGGACAAGACCCAGCAGACCTACTTCGAGAACAAAATGAACAAGCACTTCTTCGAGCGGCTGGTGCTGTTTCAGAAGTCCTACCTGTTCATCTCCTTTGCCCCGGTGGCCGTCAAGTCGCCCAAGACCAACGCCGTGAATGCGCTGGTGGCCCGCGCCGGCGAGGCGGTGCTCAAGAACCCGTTTGCCCAGCTCGTGCACACGCTCGAAGCCGCCGAAAGTGGGGCCGTGGAATTCATTCAGGGCATTCAGAACCTGGGCGGCGTGACTTTTGAGCGGCTGCCAAGTGAAGACATTCACCAGCTCTACCTGCAGTACTTCAACCTCAACTTCGACGGCCAGCCCACCCGGCAGGAGCGCGAAATCGGCAACGCCCTGGGCACTTTCAGCGTGGGCGAGCACAAGGTCAACGTGCTTTCAATGGTGGGGCAGGGCTCGGATGCCTACCCGGCCGTGCGCAACGGGTACGGGGTGACGGCGCCGATGCTCTACCCGCTCACCCACATCCTGCAGTGCCCGCACGTGCTCACCCAGGCCCTGCTCATTCAGGACACCCGCGCCGAGCTCAGCTCGCTGGACACTGACCGCAAGCTCAACGCCTCGCTCTCATTTCTGGCCACCCAGGACAACCACCTGCGCGCGGCCGAAGTCGAGGAATTCACCGCCGAGGTGCGGGCTGAGAACAAGCAGATTGTGGGCCTGCACCTCTCGTGCGTGCTCTGGGACACGAACGACACCAGCCGGCGCGAAAACGTGGAGCGGGCCACCGCGGCCTTTCGCTACATGTTCGGCACCGAGAGCGTGGTGGAAAGCTACCTGGCCCTGCCCGTGTTCTTCGGCCTGCTGCCCGGCAACGCCTGGCAGGTGCCGGACCGCTGGCTGACGAGCACCGCCGACCGCGGCGCCTGCTACACCCACTGGACGGCCACCTACAAAACCGACCCGGTGGGGGAGTACCTCACCGACCGGTTCCGCAACCTGGTGCAGGTAAACCTGTTCAACACGGCCCTGGACAACCAGAACGCCATTGTTATCGGCCCCTCGGGCTCGGGGAAGAGCTACACCTTCGGCAACCTGATTGTGCAGCGCTTCGAGAAGGGTGCCCGCCAGATTATCATGGACGTGGGCGGCACCTACCGCAACGTGCTGCAGTCGCTCAACGGCGAGGACTTCGACAACACCTACTTCGAGTACGACCCGCAGCGGCCCATTGAGTTCAACCCCTTCGTCGTGCCGCGCGACGCCACGGGCAAGTGGCTCTACAACGACGAGAAGACCAACTTCCACCTGGCTTTGCTGGCCGCGCTCTGGAAGGGCGGCAAGGACACGGCACTGGATAAGTCGGAGCGCACCATTCTTTCGCGCTTTCTAATTGAGTACTACGCCGGCCTGAACGAGAGCCCGCGCCTGAACCAGAAGGACGAGGAGTTTCCCGGCATGGAAAGCTTCTACCGCTTCGTGGAGCAGTACGACCAGGAAATGCAGAAGCCGGTAGCCCTGCCTGGCGACGGGGTGGAGCCCGACCCGCTGGATGGCGCCCGCCGACAATACCAGAAAAACCTGAAGTACATCGACATGCACCAGTTCTTCCTGGTGCTGGGCCAGTACATCACCGGCGGCCGCTACGAGCGGGTGCTCAACGCCCAGCGCGACGTGGATTTGTCGGAGTACCGGCTCATCTGCTTTGACCTGGCCAAGGTGCAGGCCGACCCCGACCTCTACCCCGTGGTGGCCATGCTCATCACCGAGCTGAGCCTGGACTTGTTTCGCAGGTTTCCCGATGACATCAAGTACATCGCCCTGGACGAGGCCTGGACCATGCTCTCGGGGGTGCTCTCGGAATTCATCGAGTCGATGTACCGCACCATCCGCAAAACCAACGGCTCGGTCACCATCATTACCCAGGGCATCACCGAGATTACCAGCAGCAAGATTGGCCCGGCCATCATCAATAACTCGGCCACCAAGATTATCCTGCGCCATGTCAACCCCGACTCGCTGGCCCAGCTGCAGGCCCCCCTCGGTCTGACGGGCCACGAGATGGACCTGATTAAGTCCGTCCGCTCCACCGAGGCCCTGCGGGAGTTCTTCATCAAGCAGGGCGCCAAGGGCAAAGTTTTCGCCCTGGAGGCCTCCCCGCAGCTCGATGCCATCCTGACGTCCAAGCCCGTGGAGCGCAACCACCTCAACAAGCTGGTGAAGTTCTACCAGCAGACCCAGCAGCGGCCCAGGACCGACAAAAACGGTCATGTGCTGCTGAATGCGGAGGGGCAGATGGAGTACGAGCCGGTGCGCGTGCAGCGCCTGGATTACGCCGTCGACCAGTTTGTGGAAGATAAACAGGCCCAGAAGGGGGCCCTGACCCGATGAGTATGCTTGCGATGGTTGCCTACGGCATCGACCCGGGCTTTCTGCGTGCCTGCGACCAGACCCTGCAGGTCGTGCTCACCGCCTGTCGCTTCATCACGCCCAGTTTGATGGGCATTGCCCTGCTCTACACCATCGGGCGGGGCTTTATCTCCGGCAGCGGGCTGGCCATGGACTGGGGGCCGATTATCAAGGCCACGTGGATATTCTTCCTGCTGTTCTTCTACCAGACGCTGATGGATACGCTGGGGACGGGCATCGCGGCCTTCACGGCGCTGTTTGCCACGAACCAGTCAGCGGCCGAAGCCCTGCGCGACCTGACTACTCCACCCGCCGTTGCCGCGGCGGCCCGCAATGATTCCATGGGCATTGGTGATGTTGTCTCGGGGGCCTCGGCCCTGATGACCAGCATATCGGAAACGCTGTCCACGTTCACGTTTTCGGGGCTGATGACCCGGCTGTTTACGGCCACCACGGTGCTCATCATCCGCAAAATCATGACGTTCATCCAGCAGTTCATCCTGGGTTTTCTGTACGTCTGCGGGCCGATTGCCATGACCCTGTCAGTGGTACCCTCCTTCGGTCAACTGGCCATGAAGTGGCTGCAGAACTTCCTGGCCGTGCAGATGTGGGGGCTGACGTTCGTGCTGCTCGATACCCTTTATAAGTTCTATGCTGAGTCGGCCCGCGCCCCTGGTGGGCTGTTTGGCAACATTGTGAACGGGCCTCAACAGTCGGTCGATGACCAGATGTTCATGCTCACCTCGGTGGCCTTCGTGCTGCTCTACGTGATGGTGCCCTACCTCACGTCGCTGTTCATTGGCTCCTCGGCCGCGCAAGGCTTCGTCGGCTCCATGACGGGCATGGCCGTGGGCGCGGCCACCGCTGCCGCCGGTGTCGTGGCTCCCGGTGGGGGCGGGCTGGCAAGCGCTGTTGGCCGCGCCCTGGGTAACGGGGGCGGCGGTGGAGGTGGGGGAGGAGGCAATAGTCCTGCCGCTTCGAGCGGCAACGCGGCCGCCAGTGGCGAAGCGCCCAGCGGTTCTGCTTCCTCCGGTCTACCGGTCATCACTATGGCGGATGCGCTGAATCCATCCTACCGGCAACGCGCCTCCGGCATCTGGACAAAATAACTAACGCCTCACGCTATGAAAAGCCTGCTTATATCCTTCACCGCTATCCTGTTGGGTAGCCTCCCCTCTGGCTGTCAATCGGACAATACCAAGCCCTCCTCCAGCACCGCAGAACCAGTACCTGACCGTACAGCTCCAACAGCAGCAGCTCCGGGGGCAAGCTCTCCAGCCCTACTGCCCCCTTCGGCAATCGATGTGCGCACGGGTGTGGAGCAGCAAACGCCAAAGCAAGGCTACCTGCAGGTGATTTCCGCCAAAGTGTTGAAAGCTGAGCCCATGCAGGTAACGCTGCCTTGGATGTGGGGCTCGGATCCGGACCGCCCCGGTGGTCGAAAGGTCGGCACCGCACCTGGCTACCGTATTTCCTATGAGGCCGTGCTCCGCTGGAAGCCAACAGGCTACGGTCCTAAGGAAAAGATACCGACTTCCCTGCCGCTGTACTCGCCCAACGGAACTGATTCACTGGCTGGCTTTCAGGTAGGAGCGGAGGGCCTCACGAAGCCCGAGCGCTTCAAGGTCTCCCAAATCCAGCCCAGTACGCCCGTGACAGTGCGCGGCACCCTGTATGCCTATATGGGGCAAAACAACCAGAAACAGTCGGCTCTGGTGGTATACCCTTACCGCGACCCTTTCGGTCTGCCAGAACCCAATAGAATGACCTTCCTACCACTCAAATCAACAGGACTGTAGAATTGCAGAATTGCAGATATGTAGTACAGCAGAGCATTCTCTTTCCAAAACTCACAAGCAATCAGTAATGGATTCCGCCAAAGACTTAAGTACCTCTTTCTCCACCATGCGCAACCTGGCGCTGGGCAGCGTGCTGGCCCTGCTGCTCGTGGCCCTGGCCTCGGGTTTCCTCGTGTACCGCGCCTACGAAAACAGCGGCCGGCGCGTGTACGTCGTTTCGCAAACCGGCTCGGTGGCCGCCCTCTCGGCCGGCAACGACGCCCACACCCCTTACGAGGCCCGCAACCTGGTGCGCCAGTTCATGCAAACCATGTTCGGCCACGACCAATATACCTACAAGGCCAACCTGGACGCGGCGCTGCCCTTAATTGAAGGGCGCGGGGGCCGGCGCATCTACGAGGGCTTCACCCGCGGGCAGGTGCTGCAGAACTACGAGCGCTACGCCGCCCGGAACGTGGTGACCGTGGACAGTGTGCTCGTAGACATGAGCAAGCGCCCCTGGTCGGGCGCGGTCTACATTAAGCAGCGCATTTTCATCGGCGGCCAGCAAAAGGAGCCCCTGCCGCTGGCCGCCAAGTTCAACCTTGTGGAAACCAACCGCTCGGATGCCAACCCTTACGGGCTGCTCATCACCAACTTCGACTACATCCCTTACTCGCCGCAGCTAACGCGGGAAGAGCAGGAGCTGCTGCAGTCTCAGGAAACCGACCGTCAGCGCCGCCTGCAGGAAGCCGAGCGCAGCCTGGCCCCGGCCGGCCCGCCCACGGCCCCCGCAGCCCCCGACGGGACTTCGGCCCCCACTACTCCGGCTAAGTAACCATTTATCCCTTTCACCAATGCGTCTTTACACCCTTCCGGCCCTGTTAGGGCTGCTCTCCCTGCTTTTTCAAACGGCGCCGGCTGCCGCGCAAAGTGCCACTACTTCCCCAGCCGCTGCCGTGGTGGCCACCGATAATCTGCTGGACGTAGCGGTATCCGACTCCTCTACCACCTACCTGGTCTTTGGTGGACCGGTGTCGCTGGTTGACGTGGGCATGGCCAATAACTACCTGGTCAAGATTGAAGCCAATGCCGTGTTTGTACGCGCCAAGCGCAAGCACGCGCCACCTACTCCCATGCTCATCCGCTACGGCTCGAAGTACTGGATGGGCCGGCTCGTGTACGTGAACCGCCCGGTGCTGCAGCTCTACGACTTTCAAAAGGACGGCGCGCTGAGCATCAATGGCAAAAGCGCCAGCTCCACGGGCGCGGCCCCGGAAAACGAGCTGGCCCTGGACAAGGAGCGGGAAAAGAAGGCTGTCGTCGAGGGCAAGCTCAGCAAGCTGCGCAAAACCCGCGAAGAGCATCAGTCGGTGGCCGTGGTCGATAACGACCTGGTGCTGTCGCTGGCCAACGTGCGCAACGACAAGGATTTCACCTACCTGCGCTTCAAGGTCATCAATAAGACAAACATCGACTACAACGTGGATTTCACCGACTTCCAGCTGGTGGAAAACGCCCAGAAGAAGTTTCTGGCCCGCAAAAAGAACGAGGCCCGGCGCCCGCTGGCACCCGCTGGCGGGGGACCCAATCAGGTGATTACCGGGCGCACCACCGGCTACCTGACCTATGCCATTCCGCTGTACGCCGCCACCGAGCGCGGCTATCTGGAAGTGACCCTGCGTGAACTCAACGGGGCCCGGGTGCTGGTGCTGCCCGTGCCCTCCCGCGTGATAAACCGCGCCGCCACCATTTAGTGCTGTCCGTCCTTTTCTATGGAACCTATCACTCCGACTACCCAAGCTAACAGCCCAGCGACCCGCCCCGAAAGCGAGCAGCCTGCCCCGACGGTCGCGCCCGTAAAGCGCACCCCCACGGAAATCCTGCGCTCGAACTGGATGGCCTTTGCCGGCCTGCTGCTGGTGCTCGTCATCGGCGGCCTGTTTATGTGGCTGAAATCGGCCAAGGAAGCCGCCCAGCAGCAGCGCGAGCCGGTGGCGGCCGCCTCGGCCAACATCGAGCCCGAAATACCCTCGGTGGAAAATGCGCCTTCGGCACCGACCGCCTCCCCTTCGGCCCAGATTGAAGCCCAGCGCCGGGCCGAGCAGGACGCCCAGAGCGCCCCGGCCCGGGCCACGGACCAGGATGTCGTCGACGTGTTTGCCGTCGATACCACCGGCCTGGCCCTGCGCAAGCGCCGCCGGGCTCAAGTGGCCGCCCAAGCCGCCGCCCGGCGCACCGAAGCTGCCCGCTTGGCTGCGGCCGACGTGGACACGATTGAAACCACGATTCAGGACCCTTCCACGGGCTCTTACCGCGCCCAGACCCTGGTGGTGCCGCGCCGGCGCCTCACCGCCAGTGGCGGAGGCCGCCCCCGGCCGGTTAATAGCCGAAGCGGGCGCAGCCTGGTACCCACCCGCGACGTGGACGGCACCCCGTTTGAGACCGACCCGGACGTGCTGGCCATGCTGGGCTCCTCGCCGCCGGAAACCCGCGCCGCCTACGAGCGCATGACCGGTAAGCGCTACCGCGACCCCAACCAGACCGCGCAGCTGCTGGCCAACCGGGTGAATGCCCCCGGCATGGATGGGTTCAACACGGTGAAAGTGGGCAACGCTACCCGCATGATGGCCCAAGGGAGCCAGCGCGAGCAGCAACTGGCCCCGGACGTGTTTTTCAAGTGCGTCATCAACGGCGAGCAGAAGGTGCGCACCGGCTCGGTGGTTATCCTGCGCCTGCTGGAGGATGCCGTGGTTTCCGGGGTCACCTTCCCCAAGAACATGGTCTTTGCCGGCGTGGCCACCGTGGGTACCAACAACGTGACGCTGGAAGTCAACCGCCTGGGTCCGACGCGGGTGCAGGCCGACATCTACGACTTCAACTACATGCCGGGCATCATGATTGACCCGGTGAAGCGCGTGGCCAAAGAAGCGGGGATGGCCGGCAACGAGCTGCAGCAGCAGACCACCCAGGAAATCAGCACTGCCATTGACCGCTCGGCCTCGGCGGCGAACTCCGTGGTGGGCGTGGGCGGCCGCGTGGCCGCCTCGGTGCTCGCCCGGCCCAAAACCCGCACCAAGCTGCGCGACGTGCTGCTGCCCGACGGCTACCCTATCCTGATTACCACCGCGGCCGCCGGCCAGCTGGGCCCGGAAGCAGCCGCGCGCTGATTCCTTTTCTCTCACGCTAATCCCCTACGACGATGAAAAAGATGCTTTTGCCGGCCCTCGTGGCCCTGGCGCTGGTTCTGGCTCCGAGTGCTGACGTTGCAGCTCAGGCCGTGGTGAATGACCCGCTGCACATGGGCGTGCACATCGGGCAGTTTGCCAAACAGCTCAAGGAATGGACCGAAACGGTCAAAAACTACCAGGTTATCAAGGACGCCAGGCAGATTGCGGGCGTCACCAAAGACATTACCGGTGAGGTCAAGAACATTACCGACGAGACCCTGCAGCTGCAGCGCCAGGTGCAGGCCGACCTGCGCAAAGTGCAGAGCATTCAGGACCTGCGCCTCTCCAACCCCCAGGAACTGTTTGCCCGCGCCCTGGCCATGTCGGGCCGGGGGCAGAGCAACCAGTACATGCCCGTGTTTCAGAAGGCCGAGCGCCTGCGCCAGGCCCTGCAGCTCAACAACCCCCAGCAGGATTTGAACACGGTGTACGACGTGTTTTCCCGCTTCGGCTCGGGTGCCACCGCCGGCAACAACCGCATGAGCTCGCAGCAGTACCAGCAAAAGCGCGAGGAAGCGGCCGTCTCCACGTTTGCCTACGAGGAGATGATGCAGAAAAAGAAGATTGCCACGGCCTTCGGCTACTACAAGATTGCCGACGAGATGACCCAGCAGAGCATCGAGATGAATGCCACCCTCAAGAACCCCGGCCGCTACGCCATGACCGAAGGCGAGCGGATGGTGGCCCTGAATACCTCGAACGACAACATGATTAAGGCCATGCAGCTGCGCCAGGAAGCCGACCGGCTGCTGGCGGAAGCTTCCCAACCCGGCCCCTCACGGCAGGCTGCTGAAATGGTCTATTCCGACATCCTGGTGCAGAACGCCCTCATCAAAGCGGACCGGTCCCGCCCCCGCAACTAACTCTTTATGAAAAATCTACTGCTAGTGGCCCTGCTGCTGGCGGGGGCCGGCGCGGTGCCGGCCCCCGCCCAACGCCACGTCCAACACATTTCCAGCTGGGGTGCCCACCTGGGCCGCTCCGGGAAGGGCGACTTCTACGAGCTGAGCAACACCAGCATGCTCACCAACCGCCTGGCCCTGCGCACGAGCGTGCTGCGCGACGCCGGCACCCTGAGTGGCCGCGGTGAGTATTCCAGCTACGTGGGCCGGGTGCTGCTCGCCCCACAGCTTTTCCGCCTGGGCGAAGTCGCCTACGTGCATCTGCTACTGGGGGCCAGCGCCGACTACGAGCGCACCGGTGAGAACGGCACCGTGGAACCGGCCGCCGACGCCCAGGAGCCGCAGCGCTTCACCTACGGCCCGCTGGCCGGGGCCGAAGTCGACTGCTTCCTGGGCAACCGGCTTTCGCTGGTGGCCACCGCCACCAAAGGTTACCTATTCAACAACCCGATTATCGACCAGTGGCCGGGCTACGCCAGCGCCGGCCTGCGGTACCACTTTCGCTAACCCTCGCTTTTCTGACCTATGAAACGACTGGCTTATCTGCTGCTGAGCGGCCTCACCTTGGCGACCATGTCCAGCTGCTCCAAAGACGACGCTACACCCGCCGGTCCCAGGGAATACCAGGTAGAATACCGCATTTCCTCCCCCACGGCCCCGCAGTCGGACTACCTCAGCTACGACAACGAAAGCGGCGGCACGACTACGCTGAGTAACATCCCGCTACCGGCTACCTACCGCTTCAAGCGCACGCTGAAGCAGGGCGACCATCTGAGTCTGCTGGCCAGCCTCGACGGGGGCACTGCCGCATCGGAAATCACAGCCGCCATTTTGCTCGACGGGCGGGAAGTGAGAAAAGAAACCGGCCGCGGCGCCGGTGCGCAGGCGGTGCCGGTCTACGTGATTGGGCAGTAGGGTAGAATTCAGCTACATTATACTTTCATGGACTCTCCCTTTGCTTCCGCTGGCTTTCCCGACCCGGCACTTGTCATCAACTATCCCACCGCCCTGCGCTTCGTCCGCCTCCGGCTCAACCGCATGGCGCACGGGCAGATGAAGTCCTGGGCAACCGCGCACCGCTTCAACTACGCCCGGCTGGTGGAAATTAAAAAGGACGACCGGCAGCTGTACGCCCTGCTAATAAAGCGTCTCTTCGCTGCTTTCGGCTACTCGGTTGACGTGCTTCGCTTGATTTCAATTACCAACGAGAAAAGGCATTTTTATTGGTTTGCAACGCCGGAGGCCTACGCACTGTTTCGCCACGAGCTGCGCGCCTACGATGAGCTGGTCAGGCTGGCCAGTTAACCAGGCTTTGTTCCGAAAGCAATAATAAAGGCCATCCAGCAAACTGGATGGCCTTTTTTTATAACAAGTATGGCTACGCGGCTTTGCTCAGTTCCCGCTGCAGGCACTCGCGCAGCTGCTGGTAGGACTCCGGGCAAATCCGGATGGCGGGCTCCGCGGCGGTGCAGTACAGAAACGTGGGGTTGGCCAGGGCAATGGCCCGAAACCAGGCCGACTCGGGGGCTTCGGTGGAAAGGGATAGGGAGGAGGTGAATTCCTCTTGGATGAGCCGAACCACCAGCGGCTGCACGGTAGGGCATAGGCTGGAGAACCGGCGATAGGGACTCGCGGACATAAGGTAGTACTTCGATGGAAAGTGTAGGAAACGCCCTGCCTGCGGCCGCCTGAGTGGGGCCGGGAAGGAAACATGGCGTCAGCGGCACCGCCCCTCACACGATGCTCGGGGTTGTGACCAGCTGATTACAGGAAGTAGGGTACGCTAGGCCAGGGAGCCCACAAAGAGGGCGGGCCGCTGCTGAATGGGCAGCGGCTGCCGGTGAGCCCAGCTCAGCCAGTCGGCAGTCAGGTCTGCTGACGAGGGGCAGGGATGCAAAGCGGAGAATTTCAAGGCCAGCATACTCGGCAATCAGTTCGACGGACAAAGCTAGCCATTACGAGCAAAATAGGCAGCTCTTGGGTCGTGGAGCCACAAAATTTATAGTATCGGGGCCCAGCAGTCCGTGCTCAGAACTCCGGTAAGAGCGCTGTGGCTTCTGCTGTATATCCTCTGCACCTACCAGCATCAATACACCTGGCAGCATCGGTACATAAGGGCAACAACTTCCCTCTTATTGGAAAATATTCGCCCCTTTGGGCCTCTTACTGGAATATTTTCCCCACTTATTGCCCGGGCCTCCCTGTTAATGGAAAAAGTGCGGCTCATCTGAGGTACCGAGGAAGCTTTGGACCGTTCCAACGGACTTGGAGGCCACGGCTCTGGGTTACGAGTCAGCGGCATCGCCAGAACTACTACCCTACTCCACGTCGCCCGGCCTTGCCCCGTGAGCCCTTGCTGAGCCCATTGCCATAGCACAGCCTCGCGCCAATAATACCCCCAATGTGCTGAAAAGGCTCTTTTGTCAAATCCTAACGGGCAGTGGTGAGCCCTTTGGGAGCCCATCACTCTTCTACGCTGGCGCTCTTGAAGAGCTGCAGACGGTGCGTCTTGGCAATGGCTTGTTGCTGCTTTTTCGGCACATCCGCTTCGGCCGCAAACGCGTGCCAGCTCGCTACCGCGTCGACCACCCGCTGGATTATCTCCCGGGGCTTTTTCACCCGCACGTTTTTGGCCAGGTGCAGAAAATCCTCTTCCGTAAAATCGTCGACCTTGCCTGCCAGCGTCATCTGGTGCTGGCT
>NZ_JBCEVZ010000109.1:0-10202 GCF_038448715.1 Hymenobacter segetis
GGGCCAGGGACTGGCCGTATTCCATATCCAGCTCGATGGGCAGCTTGCCGGTTTCGTTGCACACGTCCACCAGGTGCTGAATGGCCTCGGCCAGCCCGTAGCGCGAGAGCACGGCCGGGTACAGGCTGTGCGACACGCTGCGCACGTCCTGCACGGCCGCCGTCATGAGCTCTTCGATAAGGGCCAGCAGCTCGGTAGGCGGGGCCTCGGTGGGGGTGCTGCTGAGCCGGTTTATCAGCAGCTTGGCCGTGGCCACCGTCGAGCCGATGCCGTCGTGCAAATCCTGCCCGATGCGCTCGCGCTCCCCTTCCTGGGCTTCAATAATGGCTACCAGCAGCTGCTGCTGATGAATGGCCTCGGCGGTGCGCATGTGGAGCTGCTGTTGCAGCAGGCGCTTCTGGTACGTCACCAGAAAGACCAGTAGCGTGCCCGCCGCCAGCAGCATCACCGCGATGCCACTAAATAGCAGCTGGCCAAACGTTACTTCCGCTGGGGGAGCCATAAGGCCAGGCTGTAGCAGCTATAAAGGATAATGAACAGAAACGAATGTATCATCCAGACGTTGGCATTCAGCTGGTGCGAGTAGTTCAGCAGGTAATTGCTGAAAATGGCAATCTGCAAATAGCCCAGGTAATATATCAATAATCCCGTCGATACCCAGAACATGGGCTCGCGCCGCAGCTGCAGCACGCGTAGCTCGCGCAGCAGCTTCCGGAAATACAGGCCCACCAGCAGCAGTATCAGCGCGCCCTGAACCACCTGCTGACCGGGCCGAAACTGGGCCAGCGCGCCCGGAACCAGGCTATCGAACAAGGCATACGCTGCAAAGCCGCCTACCAGCCAGGGCACGGCCCGGGTGAAGGTAGGCGACTGTAGCGTGTGTCGAAACACCAGGGCCAGGAGGGTGAACTCGCCCACCATATACACCGGCATCAAAAACATGTTGTTGCGGTGCTGAATCATGAACGCGAAAGCCAACACATTCATCGGCAGCACGAAGCCGATAAGCGTGGTGAGGTACCGCATATTCAGCGGCAGCTGGCGGAAGCGAATCAGGCCAATGATTCCGGCTGCCAGTACCGGCAACATCGTCAGCCGCATCACCAGCTGCTGCAACGAAAGATGAAAAAGGTCAGTCATAACGCACTTGCCCTCTTCCGTCAGAACTGGCAATTATAAGGTTTTTTGGTATCGGCTCTCAGGTGCCGGGAGGGCAGGGAAAGGCCATGTCAAAAGCCCGGGCGGCGGTGGCCGCCGCCCCGCGCGCAGCCAGCTCCGCAGCGGGAGCCTGCAGCACCAGGCCGAACGTTTTCGTCAAATCAGCCTCCGAAGTGGCAGTAGGGGCGTGGTACTCGTGCAGGCCCAGGCCCAGGCTGAGGTTCTGGCCCGGAACGGATGCGCTGCCGAAGAGGGCCGACACAAAATCCTTTATCTCAAAGTTGTAGCCTTCGAGCGTGACCGCCTCGTGCGAGGTGGCGGCGTAAGAAATGAACATGTCCGCCTTGATGTCGTCCGCATCGTGCCAGTTTTTTTGCCAGTCAGCAGCCAGGTCCAGCGGAATAGGCTCGCCCAGGCCACCATTTGGGGTGCTGGCCGTGAAGTAGGGGTCGGGCAGGTAGTAGGCCGACAGCCGGTAGCCGGTGGCATCGGTGGCGAACAGGACGAGGTTGAACCGTTCGCCCTGAGGGCCGGGCATCAGCAAAAACCGCGCTTTAATCTGGCTCACGCCGACGGCCGAAACCAGCCATTTAATGCGCTCCGGCGGAAAGCTGAGGGCCTCCAGCCGGTTGCTGTCGGGCCCGAGGAAGGCTTGCGTAAGATTTGCCCCAGATGGCCCGGCAAATTCCTTCCAGGCGGCCGCGT
This sequence comes from Hymenobacter segetis, assembly GCF_038448715.1. GTDB lineage: Bacteria > Bacteroidota > Bacteroidia > Cytophagales > Hymenobacteraceae > Hymenobacter > Hymenobacter segetis. The sequence continues at coordinate 1,864 of NZ_JBCEVZ010000109.1, forward strand.
ACTGCGTGTAGTCGCCTTCGCTGAGGAGGTAAGAGGTTTCAGTGGCATTGGCTGCCAGAGCGGTGTTGTTCATTGGGTTAGATGAGTAAGGTTGGTGAAGTGATACGTTCGCGAGGGAGTGATTTTGGTGAATTCGGCGTGACGTTGAAACCGGGGGCGCGGCTTCCGGCGGCGGCTTGCCGCACCGGGGAAGCGCCTGGATTAATGGGCCGTGCGGCAGCGGCGCGGCGGCACAAAGAACCGCGACAATTCCGGCGCATACCCCCGTAGAAATACGGTGTTTCAAAACCGGGTATTTTTACGCGGGGGACGGCTCATTCTTGTCCGGTTTCACTCGAATGGTAGGCTAGGCCGGCAGGAAGGCCGCGAAATGCGCCAAATCCACTTCTTTGGCCACGGCCTGGCCCACTTCCTGGAGCTGCGGGATGTACTGCACGGAATCCATCTGCTGCACGGTTTCGGGCTTGATGTGGGGTAGGCCCAAGGCGTCGAGCCCGGCGCGGGAGAGGTCCGCGTTGTAGCGCAGGTAGGTGAAAAACTTCTTCTCGATGGAGCCCGGGCCGATGTCGCCCTTCAAATCCAGCACCTCGCTATCGATTTCGCCGCCGTGCAGGCAGCGCCCAAACACGCGGCACAGCATGTCTTGCTCATTGGAGGCGGCAAACATGAGGGCCGATGGGATGGAGCTGGCGTTGTAGAGCAGGTTCATCTCGTTGGGGGCGAGGTCGGCGTTGGAGCCGGCCGCCGCACCCGTGCCCACCGACACGAGCAGGAGTTGGTCTTCGCCGGTGGGCCATTCCAGCTTGTAGGGCTTCACGGTAGCCATCAGGAAAAGCTGGAACGCGGGGTTGTTATACATGGTCACGCCGCCGTCCACGAACACAAAATCCTCGGTGCCCACGGTCACTACTTCGGGGGGGAAGTAGGTGGGGGCGGCGGTGCTGGCCCGCACCAGCTGCCAGAGCGGCAGCTGCAGGTTGCAGCTGTGGTGGCTGATGTCGTTGTACTTGGCCCGGGGGTTGTTGGAGAGGGGCCAGGGCGAGTCGGTGGTGGCGTTGCGCAGAATCAGGAGCAGGTAGGTTTTCAGGGCCTGGCTGCCCAGCGTGGTTTCCGGCTCGCCGCTGCGCTCCCGGATGACTTCCTGGAGCTTCTGAGCCAGCTGCTCGTCCTTGTACTTATTGCGGAAGCGCTTGAGGATGCTGGCCTTGTCGAACATGGCCGGGCCGCTGGCCAGGTAAAACGCCCGGATATCGGTGACGCGCATGCCCAGGCTGAGGCAGGTGGCAATGATGGCCCCGGTGCTGGTGCCGGCAATGTAGTCGAAGTAATCGGCCAGCACGAAACCCGGCCCGGCCCCGAGGCGCTGCTCCAGGCTGCGCTCCAGCTCGGCCAATATTTCCAGGGTAATGGTGCCGCGGATGCCGCCACCATCCAGCGCCAGCAGCTTGCGCGGGCCGCCCAGCGCGTCTTTGTCTTTAATTGCCATGAAAGGAGTAGTAGGTGTGTGGAATAGAAGAAGGGGCTGGAAATGGACGTGCGTGGCACGCCGGATAAAACCCGGACTACCGGACTTAATTCGGCGGTGAAGTAACGGGTTTTAGCTGGACAATTGAGAAGGTAATGGAAAAATAAAGGCTCAGAATGAAGCGCCAGCCGTCATTGGCCGGCTAGTTCACCGAGCCGTTATAATCGGCGGGGGTGGTTAGCTCAATTTCGTCGTATTCGCGCCAGCCGTCGCCGGGCGTAGTGGTTTTCAGGTGGGCCCAGCCCATCAGGATGTAGTTGTAGTCCAGGTCTTCGAGGCCCACGGCCTGAAATTCGGGCATCTGGCTTTTGGCCGCGTAGCATCTGTCGGCCAGGCTGTAGCCGATGCACTTGGCGTACAGGTCGTTGGCGGCGTTGCGCTCGTCGGTAGTCAAATTCACCAGCCGCCGGGCAAAAGGTACCAGCACCTCGGCCTGATTATCGATGGCGTAGGGCCGCCAGTAGAATACGGACAGCAGGTTGCCGGACACCAGACGCGGCCTTTCCTTCTGCTTCTCGCCCACGTAGGCACCCACGGTGGCCAGGGTGTAGTCGTGTAAGAACTTATCCAGCAGGGGCTGGGCACGTTGGTTATTCGTGAGCATGGCCTGCTCGCTGGCCCTTATTTTGGTGATGGTGGTCATGGGCTCGCCCAGCGCATCGGCCAGCGCGAAGGCGGCGGCTACTTGGCCCTCGTGCGCCAGCGCCGTCGCCAGGTCGGAGAAAGCTACTTGCAGCGGGATTCGGCTGAAAGCGGGCTGGCCGCGAAGCCGTTTGGTGAGCGGGAGCAGCGTGTCTAGCAGGCCGGGGCGGGTTAGCGCACGGTGGCTTTGCAAGGTTTCGGAGAGGCGGAGCAGCAGGGCGTTGCGCTGCCGCCGGCGGGCGTTATCGGGGAGCAGGCCGGGCTGCGCGATGGCCCGAATCCAGGCCAGGTTGGGCCGGTACTGGGCGGAGCGGGACAGGGCTTCGGAAAACAGCGAATTGGTGCGGGCGTTGGAGTAGCGGTCGGGCAACGCTGCTTCCACAAAGGCCACGCTGTCGAGAAGCTGCACCACGGCGCGGTCGGGCCGGGCGCTGCGGGCTTCGTGCTGCAGCTCATACCGAAAAAATGCATCGAACGAACAAGTATAGTAGGTTTCGAAAGCCAAGGTTTTGGGGCGGATGGGCAGCTGCAAATACACCAATGGGCTTTGCGCACCCGTGCTCGCCACCGTGGTGCCGCTTAGCTGGTGCGAGAGTTGGGTCGGGGCCAGATTCCACTCAAAAGAGTTAATCTGATGGAGGTTTTTATGCTTGGCATTCGGGGCAGCGCGGCCTCGCCGGGAGCGCGCATCCTGGCCCGCGAGGTGCTGCTGGAGTTGGCCAAGCGTGCGGCTGAATTGCTCGAACGACGCCTGTGCTGCCGCCGGCTGGTGCTTTATTTCGGCCAGATAAGCGCCCTGCATCTTGCTCAGGAAAGCGCTCAAAAACAGCTCGTCGCGGATTTTGTAGAAGGATTCCGGTACGCCATCGGCCAGGTGGTGCTCTTCGCTTTCGATGAAGATGGATTCCTGGTGGGCAATGGCCTGGCTGGCCTCGCGCAGGGCCCCCCAGGCCTTGTCGCGACTGGCAGCCGGCACCGAGAAGCTCACGCGGTCGGCGTTCAAATAGCCGGGGTCGACGCCGCCGAGGCGGATGGCATCGGCCCGGTTCAGGTTGGCAATGGTAGCCTTCTGGCTCACATCGAACACCTGCTGCACGGGGGCCACGCTGAGCAGGCTGTACGTGGTGGCCGCGAATAACTCATTGAAGGTGACGCCGCCCACCTGTGCGCAGGCATTCAGCAGCTGGTGCGTGTTGGCGGGGGTGAGCAGCTCGTATTTCACCAGATACGGCACCAGGGCAATGCCGCCGTTGGCATCGGTGAGGGTGAGGGGCTGGCGGCGCATGGTGTCCAGGCATTGGGCCAGCTGCGGCAGCTGGCGCAGGGCTGCAAAGGCCATCGCTGCCGTGAGATAGCCGCCGCTGTGCGGGGTCCGGCTCTCGCGGGCATACAGCGTGCCCGTGGGCGGAAACAGCCGGTTGAACTGCCCGACGGTACCGGGGTCAAATGGACTCAAACCAGTCAGAAAAGTCAGCTCGGCGGGGCCATCGGTGCCCTGGCCCAGCAGCACGCGCAGGCAAAAGCCGAAGGCCACCGGGCTGGGCGCGGGCAGCGCCGTAGTGGGCGTTTGAATTTCCTGCTGCACATAATCGCGCAGGTTGCGCAACAGCTGTTGTTTGGTAGCTGCGAAGTGCTGGCGCTCCGGCAGCGGCATTCGGCCTGGCACCGGCCGGGCCGAATGCCGCTCGTCCCATATTAAGTAGTGAGTGAGGGCCATGATGGTGCGGGCCGTGAGCACGGCCACCCGCCGCTGTGGCTCGCTGAGGGTGGCCGCGCCGACGGTGGGCCGGGCAATGCTGCCAGCCCGTGCCAGGCGGCGCTCCAGGTCGTGCAGCACGGGCCGGATGTAGGGGTTTTCGCGCGCCACCGTGTCGTATTCCACGTTGCTGAGGCCGCCGTACATGCTCAGCTCAATGTCCAGGGCCAGGGTGTCATTGGCCAGCGAATCAAGCATGTGGGGGAAGGCGTAGTCGCGGGCCGCCCGGCCGCTGAGCCAGGGACGGTAGAGGTTGTTCTTGAGCCGGTCGGCGTTGATGAAAAAGGCCGCCATGTCGCGCACCGCGATGAACGGCGGCTTCTGAAACTCCCGGTCCCGGTCGAAATAGCCGTTCACGATGGAGTAGGTCACGTAGTCGCTCTGCTGGCGGCGGTGGCGCACGCCCAGCCACACCAAGGCCAGTAGCAGCGCCGGCAGTAGCACGGCCGCCGCCAGCCGCCACGCGCCGTAGTGCGCCACCAGCAGCGGCACCCGCAGGCGGCGGCGACTGGCCCGGAGGTAGCGCGTAAGCACGTCGTTCTGGGCGGCGGCCTGCTCTTCGCGCAGCGTGGCATCGGCCGTAGGGCTGGCTTCGAGGTAATAGGCCAGCCAGTTGGCCGCGCCTTTTTTGCCGGCGTGCCACTGGGCAAAAAAGGTATACAGACCAATGGGCAGCAGGAAGCCGGGGCTTTCATCGTTGGCCTGCCAGCGGCCCGCCTGCTGCCGGAAATTCTCCGCGATTCGTACGTCGGCGGCCTCGGCGCTGGCCCAGCGGGCCAGGTGCTGCCAGTTCCGAATCAGGCTTTCGTGGGTGAGGTCGAGCACGGCATCGGGCGGGAGCACGGCGCGGTCGTCATCGTCTTCGCTCAGAAAAGGGGAGAGAAAGGTGGTGCCCGCCGCCCGGAAGGGCCGCAGAATGTGGCACACCACCGGCCAGGGCAGGTTTTCGTCGTCGATAATAGCCGTGATTTGGGCCCCCGTGAGGCGGTTGCGCACTACGCGCTTGCCATCGGTGCGCGTGAGTACCCGAAAGGTCTGCTCAATCACCCGCTCGGCGGTGCCTGGCGACAGCGGGGGGCTGAAGTCACGGTTGTACAGCTCGTTGGCTTCGGCATAGAGCTGGTTGGCGTGGGCATCGAGCACGTTGAGCAGCGAGGGGTTGGCCAGCAGAAAATCGCGCTGCTGGGGTGGCAGCGTGGTTTGCCACTGCGCAAAACGCGGCTGGTCCTCGGCCGGCAGCTCGTCGCTGAGCCCGCCCACCATGGCGTAGTGGAGCAGGTCCATTTCCTCGCGGCCCTCATCGGCGGCCAGCCAGATGCGGCGCAGCGCGTGCTGGAGCACCGGCAACTGGTCCTGGCCGTGGCCGATGTCATAGAGCAACCGCTGCACCAGCCGCTCGCTGATGCGGTTGCCGCTGAGCAGCGCCGGCTCCCGAATCACTTCCACAAACTCGTGGCGCACCAGCCGGGGCACGAAATACTGGCTGGCCCCAATCTGCTCAATCAGGCCCCGGAACTCGGCGCACTGGCCCACGAAATCGGAGCGCATGGTGCACACGATGTAGATGGGCAGGCCCTCGGCCCGGGCCAGGCGGGTGGTTTCCAGCAGCAGGTTCACCACGGTTTGGGCGGCCGCGTTGGGCGTTTCGCCGTCGTAGTTTTCGGGGTTGGTGAAGAACTCCTCGAACTGGTCGACGACTATCAGCAGGTTGGCGGCTTCGCGCTGGTGGCGGCGCTCCTCGGCCGGGCTGAGGCCCGGTGGGGGCGGGGCGGGGCACAGCGCCGACGTTTTATAAAGCTGCACCAGCGCCGAAAACCCCTGCTCCAGCTCGGTCTCGATGGCCCCGTGGCCGGGCAGCCGCAGGGCCGTGGCCAGCGCCTGCGAAAGGTTGCGCAAGGGGCTGCGCTCGGGCCGGAAGGTGGCCACGGCCCAGCTGCCGTAGCGCGCCCGCACGAAGCCGGCCCGCACCTCGGGCAGCAGCCCGGCAAACACCAGCGACGACTTGCCATCGCCCGACGCCCCGGTTATCATCACAAACCGCCGCTCGGCCAATAGATCCAGGCACTTGGCGACGTGAGCTTCACGGCCCCGGAAATAAATGGCCTCGTCTTCGGTAAAAGTGCGCAGCCCGGTGTAGGGGCAAATGGGGGCGTCGAGTCCGAACAGGGACGACGCGGCGGCGGTGGAAGCGTCCATTTAGGCCGGCAGGTTGAGTTGCTGGAACACGCGCCGCACTTCCTCGCTCACGCCCAGATGCGGCTGAATGCGCGAAATGACCTTCGGGGCCTTGAAGCCGTGCATGCGGTTCAGCACCGGGTCGTCTTCGCCCACAAACAGGATGGGCGTGGTGGAGCCCGCCCCGCCCACCAGCCGCCACACCTGCTTCACGAAGGGCAGGGCCCAGCCAGCACTGTGCTTGAAATACACCACCGCCAGCTTGCTTTTCGGAATGGCCCGTACCGTGATGTCCTTGTACAAATCCTCGCTATCCGGCTCAATGGTGAGGATTTCCAGCGGGAATTCCTCGCTCAGCCGGTCGGTGATGGCATTGGCTTCTTCCAAATCCATCTCATTGAAAACGAAGAAAATATCTGTCTCTTTTTCAATGACAGCGGCCGGCGGAGCCGCTTGGCGCAGGCTGCTGCGCAGGTCCTCCACCAGCTGCATGGCGCTGGGCGCGTTCGTGAAGGTGCACTGCTCGGTGAGTTCGTTGCGGATGGTGTTCACGAAGGCTTTTTGGGCGGGCTTCACGGCCAGGGCCTCGTCGGGGCAGTACCACACAAACTGCCGGAACGCCGGCCGGCTGCCGGCCACCCGCCGCGCCTCCTGATAGGCAAACATCGGGAACGAGCACTCGTCGTCGTCCTCAAACCGGCGGCCAAACTCATTGCCCAACAAGTGCAGCGCACACACCGCCGAGGCCAGCGCCTCCTGCGTGCGCAGCCGGAACTCGTTCTCATCCAGCGGGCAATCAGAAGTGGGGACTACATGCAGGCCGGCTTTGGTGCACACCAAAGCCAGCTCCTCACGTCGGGCGGCCAGCTCCTTCGAGGTCCAGGCCAGGAAAACCACCGGGCCGTTAGCGCGCGCGGCGACTGGCGGGGCCGAAGCAACAGGAGCAGTTGGTGTTGCCTCCGATACCGGCGCGGCTGGCGGTGCCCAGGCCGGCGCATCCTGCAGCCCTGGTGCCACCGGGGTTGTTGCTGCGGGGGCGCTCTGTTGCTTGGCGGCGGCCACCAGCTCCTTGATGGCGTTGGCTACTTTGTTGATTTGGTTGCGGTAGAGCAGGCCGCCGGTGGGGCGGGGCAGCTCGTCGTCTTTGGCGCGGAGGGGGCGGTTCACGCCCAGGTCCTGGTACACGAAGTCTATCGTGCGCAGCGGGCCGCCCATGGTGTGCTCCAGCAGCTGCACATCGGTGGCATCGAGGTTGTGGATGCGCAGGGGCAGGATGCGGCAGCCCACGTTGCCGCTGGGCAGGCGCAGGTGCAGGCCCAGGCGGTCGGCGCTGGCCTGCTGGAGGAAGGGCAGAAACTCGTGCTGCCACGAAAACCGCGTGGTGTCGCAGTAGGTCTGCGAGATGAGCGGAATCAGGATGAAGGAGCGCAGGCGGTGCGCCAGGCTGGGGCCTACCATGTGCGTATCGCCCAGGCCGTCGGTGCGGTCCTTATCGAAATAAATGCTCAGCCGCTCCTTGATGGTGGCCGCCAGCTCCTCCTGCAACCGGGCCACAAACTCGGTCACCCAGCCATCGAACAGGTTGTCGTTGTGCCGGTAGCTGATGAAAATATCGTACTCGAACTCGGGTAGCAGGGCGGCCATAAGGCGGGTAGCGTTGGAAAAGAAATCGGCCTAAAGTTGCTGCCATCTCAAATAGAGTGGGGTTTATCCTATATAGCCGAGGTGCAAGGTAGCAGTTGCCCGCGTTTTGCGGAGAGGCGGACTGAGAAAAGCAGTTGACCCTGGTCGGTGCCAGCCGTAGAAGAACCTGTTTCCGGTTCTGCCGCCGGCCGGCCTGAACTCGGGTTAATATGTTTTGCTGCTCCGGCGCAGCTTTTTGCTGCTCCTCAATATGGTCGATAATATGCCAAATAACAGTGCGTTGACTAGTGGCGTCTTAGCCATTGGCTTTGTGGGCAAGCGCCTGCTGCCGCCGGGGAGGGAGGGGGCTTTGCGCGCCACGCTCGCGCAGGTGCTCGACCAATTAGAAGCCGAAAATCCCGGTCGTGAGCTGCTGGGCATATCGTCGCTGGCGCTGGGGGCCGATACCGTGTTTGTGGAGCTAATGGCGGAGCGGGGCAGCCGGCCGGCCGCCACCGGCCGCCCGGCCTACGCGCAACTAATATTCCTGCCCACGCCGCCCGCCGGTTTCTTCCTGCCCGCCGACTTCTGCCTGGGCGATGAGGCCGCCACCGACCC
>NZ_JBCEVZ010000110.1:0-10020 GCF_038448715.1 Hymenobacter segetis
GCGGTAGCCGTCGCTCACGGGCAGGGTTTCGCCCCCAATCTGCACCGTGCCGCGCCCAACGGACTGGATGTGACCCAGCCCCACAATGTAGCTGCGGTGGATGCGCAAAAACTTGCTGGCGGGCAGCTTTTCCTCCATGCCGCGCAGACTGGTGAGCGAGAGCAACGGCCGCGTCTGGGTGGCCAGGTGCACCTTCACGTAGTCCTTCAGGCCCTCCACGTACACGATATCGGCCAGGGGCACGCGCACCAGCTGGTACTCTACTTTGAGGTAGATGTAATCGTCCTCGGGTGCATTGGCGGGTTGGGGAACTGGTGGATTGAGTGGCGCGGAGGCAGGCGCGGGCGTTTCGCTGGCCTGCTTCATCTCGAAGTAGGTTTTGGCCTTGAGGGCGGCGCGCAGAAACTCCTGGTAGTCGAAGGGCTTGAGCAGGTAGTCCAGCGCATCGACGCGGAAGCCTTCCAGCGCGTACTGGTTGAAGGCCGTGGTAAAGATGACGCGGGGGCCGTGCTGCAAGACTTTGGCCAGCTCCAGCCCGCTCAGGTCGGGCATCTTGATATCGAGAAACAGCAGCTGGGCATCGGGCCGCTCATGCAGCGAGCGCAGGGCGGCTACGGCGCTTTCGTGCCGGCCCACGAGGCGCAGAAACGGGGTTTGCTCGATGAAGGAGCAGACCAGGCCAAGGGCCAGCGGCTCGTCATCGACGGCCACGCAGTTAATGACGAACGGGGCGGCGGCAGTGGCGGGGATTACAGATTCAGGTGCAGACATACTTCGTACTCGTTAGCGGGGTTGCGGGGCTGCACGCGCACGGTGTGGGCGTGGGGATAGAGCAAATCGAGGCGGCGCTGGGTGTTGGCTAGGCCGATGCCGCCGGGCTCGTCGTCATCGGCGGGCCGGTCGGGGAATACGGTGTTGCGCACGCACAGCTCGACGGTATTGGCCGTGGGCTGGCGCAGCTGGATGGTGATGCAACTGGGCGCGGTGGCGCTCACGCCGTGCTTAAACGCATTCTCGACAAACGGCTGGAACAGCATGGGCGCGATGAACGGGTCGGGGCTTAGCGGGTCGGGCATCTCGAACTTGACCTGCACTTTGTTGGTCAGGCGCAGGTGCATCAGCTCAATATAATCGCGCAGGAAGCTGATTTCCTGGCTCAAACGGGTATGGCCGGCGGGCGACTCATACAGCACGTAGCGCATCATGCGCGAGAGGCGGTGCAGGTTGGTGCGGGCCAGGTCGGCGTCGAGCAGGGTGAGGGCGTAGATGTTATTGAGGGTGTTGAAGAAGAAGTGCGGGTTGATTTGGGCCTTAAGCAGGCTGAGTTCGGTAGCCACCTGGCGGCGCTCCAGTTCCAGGCGGCTTTCGGCGTCGCGCTGGCCCTTTTGCATGGCCGCGAGGCTGGTGGCAATGCCCAGCACCAGCAGCGTAATCAGCAGCACGCCGGTATTGAAGAGCGGGCGGCCTTCATCGGGCCCCAGCTGCGGGTGCGGGCGTGGGCCGGACCACGGGTTGGGCGGGTTGAGGACGGCCTCGCGGGCGGTGGCCACCAGCTCGGGCACGCCCAGGCGCTGCTCCACCTGCTGATGGATGACCAGCACTGCCAGCACCACCACGGCATTCAGGGCCACGTAGGCCCAGCCCTTGCCGCCGTACAGCAGGCGCGGCGCGGCCCACAGCACATTCAAATAAAACACGCCCACCAGCAGGCCAAACACCACGGCCTGCGTCAGCCAGAACTCGGTGGGCTTCGGGCCAGGGTAATCGGGCTGCTGGGCCACCAAAAGCACCGCCACCAGGCCCCAGACCAGGGCGTGCTGCAGCAGCGTGGAAGCCGAACGGAGTAGCGGTAACGCCATAGAAGTGGTGGATAGGAATTGCTCCGCAAGCTACAACGGCGGCCCCGCGTGCCCGGGCTCGCATCGGCCAGCGGGGGTTGGATATCGGCCAGTCGGCACTTTGGGCCGCTGGCGCGGGCAGTGGCGCAGTGGCGGTTTGGGGCCGCGCCGTTTGGGGGGCTAAATGGGCGAATGGGCGACGCCGGCTAGTAACTCGCCGATTGCAGTTTGACCAGCCTATAGAGGGCCTGCAAATTTGAACCAATCCCACCGTCCCCAAGACCAACGGGGCTGCTGGTTTTATCTCCGCTCATCTTCCAATATTCCCATGGCCTCGTCTCTACTTCCCCGCGTTGCTTCGATGGTGGCCGCCGCCGCGCTGCTGGTGGTAGTGGCCTGCCAGAAACAGCCGGATACCCCCAACGCCGCCGACCTGGCCACGCTCACGGCCCTGCCGCAGGTGGCATCCGCCCCGGCCAACAACCCGAGCAGCACGGCCAAAATCGCGCTGGGCCGCGCCCTGTTCTGGGACCCCGTGCTATCCGGCGGCAAGGACGTGAGCTGCGCCAGTTGCCACCATCCCGCCAGCGGCTACGCCGACGCCATCGACCTCAGCATCGGCAGCAATGGGCAGGGATTGGGCACTGCCCGCCATTTCCGCGCCCCCAACGACATTGCCTTCGTCAAGCGAAACTCGCCCACGGTCCTCAACGCCGCTTTCAATGGCATGGCCACCGATGGCACCTGCCAGCCTGCCACGGCCGCCATGTTCTGGGATTTGCGGGCGCAGTCGCTCGAAACGCAGTCGCTGATGCCCGTGGCCACGCTGGAGGAGATGCGCGGCCACCAGTATGCCGAGGGCGTGGCCCTCGACTCGGTGGTGGCGCGGCTGCGCGGCTTCGCGGCGTATGGGCCGCTGTTCAGCGCGGCGTTTGCGGAGGCCACGCCCATCACGGCGGCCAATATCGGCAAGGCCATTGCCTGCTTCGAGCGCACGCTGGTAGCTACTGATTCGCCCTTCGACCAGTACATGCGTGGCGATAAATCGGCCCTCACGGCCCAGCAGGTGCAGGGCTTGAATGATTTCGTGACCAGCGGCTGCGCCAAATGCCACAGTGGCCCGATGCTCAGCGACTACCAATTGCACGTCCTCGGCGTGGCCGACAACACCAAGAACCCCGCCTCCGACGCGGGCGCGAATGGCAGCTACGCCTTCCGCACGCCCAGCCTGCGCAATGTGGCCCTCACCGCGCCCTACATGCACAGCGGCACGCTGGCCAACCTGACGGCCGTGCTCAATTTCTACGACCCCGGCCGCGGGGGCCAGGCTCCTTCGGCCAACCCGCACGTGAGCGTGAGCCAGCGCGACCCGCTGTTCCCGGGCCGCGTGACTAACCCGCAGAACATCATCGCCTTTCTGCAATCCCTCACTGCCGCCAGCTACGACCGCACCGTGCCCGCCGCCGTGCCCAGCGGCCTGGCCGTGGGCGGCAACATCCACTAAGCTCGTTCCCCATTTTTCTTTTTTCAATTCATTTTTTCAACCACCATTTTCTTCATAATCATGCGCTTAACTTCCGTACTTCGTTTTGCCAGCGCCGCGGCGCTGCTGTGTTCCATGAGCAGCTTCTCGGGCTGCGAGAAAGACAACGTGAGCCCCAACGGCGGCTGCGCCAAGAAAACCACCACGACCACCACGCCTACTACCACCACCACGACGGGCACGGGCACGGGTACCGGCACGGGCGGCGCTAACTAATCCGGCACAGCGGAGCCTCACTCCCGCTCCTCTTCAAAAAAGAGGAGGAGACTGACAATTTCCGTCAGAAAAAAAGACCGATGCCGCCGCTCCCCAGGGAGGGGGCGGCGCTCGGCAGGGAGCCGGGGGTGAGGTTCCTAGGATGCCGCAGCCATATTTATTATCTTCATTATCACTATGAATACCCTCCGCTCGCTTGGTCTTTTGCTTCTGTTGCTGCTGCCGCTGGCGGCATCGGCCACGCACATTGTGGGCGGCGAGCTGGATTTGCAGTACAAGTCCGGCAGCACCTACACGCTCAGCCTCAACCTGTATTTTGATGCCATCAACGGCGACCCACTGGCCCTGGACCAGAGCCTCGTGGCCAGCATTTTTGTGAAAGCCACCAACCAGCGCGTGGTGAACGTGACGCTGCCGCTCACCTCCAATACCTTCGTGCAATACACCAACCCGGCCTGCGCCGTGGGCTCGCTGAGCACCCGCAAGCTGGTGTACACCAAAGACATCATCCTGGACGCCGCCACCTACGCCAATGCCGGCGGCTACTACGTGGCCGTGGAGCGCTGCTGCCGCAACATCACCATCAGCAACATTGTGAACCCGGCCGGCGCGGCCCAGACCTTTTACCTCGAATTTCCGGCCGTCGTCCGCAATGGCGCGGCTTTTATTGACTCCACGCCGCGCATCTTCCCGCCCCTGGGCGACTATGCGTGCCGGGGCGAACTGTTTTACTACGATTTCGGCGGGCAGGATGTGGACGGCGACTCACTCATCTACGACATGGTGACGCCGCTGAACGGCCACGCCACCGCCGCCGTGGGCAACACCGCGCCCCTGCCTAGCGCCGCGCCCTACGCCCCCATCACCTGGAGCCAGGGCCTAAGCGCCACCAACCAGATTCCGGGCTCGCCGGCTTTGGGCATCGACGCCCACACCGGCCGCCTCACGGTGCGGGCCAGCAGCCTGGGGTTGTTTGTGTTCGGAGTGCGCTGCTCGGAATACCGCAAGGGCGTGAAGATTGGCGAAACGCGGCGCGACTTCCAGCTTTATGTCCTGAACTGCCCCACCAACGTGGCCCCGAAGCTCCAGGTGCACGCCGCTAATAGTGCCACGCTATACCGCCCAGGCCGCGACACGCTACGCCTGCTGCCCGGCGGCAACCGCTGCCTCACCATCCGCTACACCGACCCCGACCCGAACTCGGTGCTCACGATGAGCACGCGGGCAGTCAATTTCACGGTACCCGCGCCCACCTTCACCACCAGCACCAGCGGCACGGTGCGGGCCGCCGGCGCACCGGATACCCTTACCGCCACCCTCTGCTTTCCCGATTGCTCGGACACCAAGGGCAAGGTGTATTTGCTCGACCTCATTGTGGCCGATAACGGGTGCAGCCTGCCCAAGCACGACACCGTGCGCGTGGCCTTCACTGCCACGCAGGCCCCCAACGCGGCCCCGGTGCTCACCAGCAGTTTCCCGCCCGCCCCGGCCCCGGCCGTGGATGCCGCGCCCACCGTGGTGCGCGTGACCCTGGGCCAACGCTACACCGCCACCCTCACCGGCACCGATGCTGACCGCAACTCTTTGGCCCTTACCGCCACCGGCGAGAGCTTCGACCTGGCCGCCGTGGGCATGCAGTTTGCGGCCCAGAACGGTACGGGGCTGGCCAATGCCACCTTCGCCTGGGAGCCCACCTGCGTGGCTGTGGCGGCCATCGGTGCTAATGATGGCCTGGTCGTGCATTTCAAGCTCACCGAAACCGGGCCGTGCGTACCGCTGCCGCAGGAGCGGGTCATCCGCTTCCAGGTGGTGCCGGTGGCGGAGCTAGCGGCCTTCCGCCCGGCCAACGTCATCACGCCGAACGGCGATGGCCTGAACGATTTCCTGCGCATGCCCGACCTGCCGGTGGACTTCTGCGATAACAAATTTGCGGGCATCAAAATCTTCTCGCGCTGGGGGCAGCAGGTTTTTGCGTCGTCAGAGCGCGGGTTTCAGTGGGGTGGCCAGGGCGCGGGCGGGCTGTATTATTACCTCGCCACTTACACCGATGGCCGCAAGTTCAAGGGCTGGGTGGAGGTGATTCCGTAGCGGGGCTTGTGCTAAACCAACGTTGCAGACGCCTGTCATCCTGAGCGCAGCGAAGGACCTTATCACGCCTGCGCCAATTGAATTGCCGACAGCATTACTACAGACCGTTCTTGGGTGATAAGGTCCTTCGCTGCGCTCAGGATGACAGGGCCGCCCCCGCTCTAACCCTTCCTTCCCTACCTTTCCCCTCCCATGAAGCTCAAGCCCAACATTGCCACCAGCGAGGCCGGATTCATCTTCAATCCCGCCACCGGCGACTCCTTCGCGGCCAACCCATTGGCAGCCGACATCCTGGCCCGCGCCAAGGCCGGACTGGACACGGCTGCCATCAAGGCCGACATTCTGGAGCGCTACGACGTGGCCCCCGGCCAGCTCGAAAAAGACTGGGACGACCTGCTGGCCCAGCTGCGCGACTTCAACCTGCTAGACTAACCCACTGTGCCCCTTCCCAGTACCCGCCCGCGCCTGACCGTGGCCGTGACCGGCCTTAACGCCACCGACAGTCCCGGCCCGGGCGTGGCCGTTATCCGCGCCCTGCGCGAAACCACGGACTTCGACCTTCGCATCATCGGGCTGAGCTACGAGGCGCTGGAGCCGGGCATCTACCTGCGTGAGCTGGTGGATAAGACCTACCAGCTGCCCTACCCGGCTGCGGGCACGGCGGCGCTGCTGGCGCGGCTGGCCCACATCCGCGAGCGGGAGGACGTGGCCGTGCTCATCCCCAACTTCGATGCCGAGCTGTTCAACTTCATCAAGCTGGAGCCCGAGTTGCGGGCGCTGGGCATTCACACGTTTCTGCCAACGCTGGCCCAGCTCGATGCGCGCGATAAGCTGAACTTGGCCGCCTTCGGGGCCGCGCACGGGCTGAGCACGCCGGCCAGCCGGCCCCTGCACAGTGCTTTTGAAATAACCGCGGCCGCTGAGCAGCTAGGCTGGCCGCTGGTGCTGAAGGGCCGCTACTACGATGCCGCCGTGGTGCACTCGCTGGCGCAGGCCGAGCAGGCGTTTGCACGGCTGAGTGGCTTGTGGGGCGTGCCGCTCATCGCGCAGGCGTTTGTGGCGGGGCAGGAAATCAACATTGCCGGGCTGGGCGACGGGCACGGCCACGCCCTGAGTGCGGTGCCCATGCGCAAGCTCACCATCACGGACCGGGGCAAGGCCTGGGCTGGCATTACGCTGGAAGACGAGGCGCTGCTGGCCCTGGCCCGCCGTTTTGCCGAGGCCACGCGCTGGCGCGGCGGCTTCGAGCTGGAGCTGATTCGCACGGCGGCCGATGAGTTGGTCATCCTCGAAATCAACCCCCGCTTCCCGGCCTGGATATACCTCACGGCCGCCGCCGGCCAGAACCAGCCCGCCGCCCTGCTCCGCCTGGCCCTGGGCCTGCCCGTGCCGATGATGGAGGGCTACGCCGTGGGCAAGATGTTCGTGCGCTACGCCTGGGACCTGATTACCGACCACACCGAATTCCAGCAAGTGGCCGCGCTGGGCGAACTTTGAGCTCCCCTCCTCAGCTGAGGAGGGGATGTTGCCGCGACGCGGCAACGGGGGTGGTTGACCTCGTTGCACGATGCCCGAACGACACCCGGTTGAAGCGGGCGCGAGTCGTTCAACGAGTCAACCACCCCAGCTGCCGCTTCGCGCCAGCATCCCCTCCTCGGCTGAGGAGGGGAGTTGTCCGCTGGTTCATCATCATCCTTCATGAAAAAACCTTACGAACGTCCCACCCTCCGCAAGCTCACGGCCGGCGCGCTGCACAAGTTCGGCCCGCGCCCCGGGGCCGCGCCCACCACGGCCCTCGATGGCGTGCCCGTGGCGGAGCTGGTGGCCCGGTTCGGCTCGCCCTTGTTTGTGCTGAGCGAGCGGCAGCTGCGGCGCAGCTACCAGGCGGCGGTGCGGGCCTTCGGCACGCGGTATCCGGCGGTGCAGCTGGCGTGGTCGTACAAGACGAACTATTTGAATGCCGTGTGCCGCACCTTCCACCAGGAGGGCGCGTGGGCGGAGGTGGTGAGCAGCATGGAACTGGAAAAGGCGCTGCTCAACGGCGTGCCCGGGCCGCACATTCTCTTCAATGGCCCCGGTAAGCGGCGCACGGACTTGGAGCGAGCTTGTGAGGTCGATGCCGTCATTCACCTCGATAATGCTGACGAGCTGCACCTGCTGCTCGACGTGGCCGCCGGACGCGCCACCCGGCCCCGCGTGGCCCTGCGCGTGAACCTCGACGCCGGTATCTACCCGCAGTGGGACCGGTTTGGTTTCAACCTAGAGAATGGCGAGGCCTGGCAGGCGCTGGGCCGAGTAGTAACGTCGGGGCGGCTGGCGCTGGTGGGCTTGCACTGCCACATCGGCACCTACGTGCTTCAGCCCAAAGCCTACGGCACGGCGGCTACCAAGCTGGCAGCGCTGGCCCTCCGCTGTGGGCGGGAGTTGCACACAGCCGTGCAGTACCTCGACCTGGGCGGCGGCTTCCCTTCCACCAACACTTTGAAAGGCGCTTACCTGCCCGCCGCCGACACCGTGCCGCCGCTGGACGAGTACGCCGAGGCCATCACCGGGGCGCTGCTGGGCGCGGGCTTCCCTTCGGATGAGCTGCCGCTGCTGGTGCTGGAAGCCGGCCGGGCGCTGGTCGATGATGCGGGCTCGCTCATCGGCTCGGTGCTAGCGAATAAGCGCCTGGCCGACGGCCGCCGCGCCACCATCCTCGACTTCGGCGTGAACCTGCTCTTCACCTCCTTCTGGTACGACCACCACATCAGTCCCACCCGCGAATTCTCCAATCAAACCGAGCCCACCGTGCTCTACGGCCCGCTCTGCATGAACATCGACCAGCTGCGCGACAGCATTGCCCTGCCCCTGCTCGCCCCCGGCGATACCGTGGTGGTGCACAAAGTGGGCGCGTACAACATGAGCCAGTGGCAGCAGTTCATCAACCTGCGCCCGAACGTGGTGATGATTGACGAGGCCGGCGCGGTGCACTTGATAAGAGCCGCCGAGACGCTGGAGTACCTGCAACAGTTGGAGCGGGTGCCGGAGCATCTGTTGTAGGGGCGGGGCTTGCCCCCGCCCGCCGTTCGGGCCGCCTCGCCTATCACTCACAATCAACCACTGCTCACCGTTCAACGACGGGCGGGGGCAAGCCCCGCCCCTACTTCGGTTATCTTTCTCCTTTGCTTACTGGTCTTCCCTCGACCCATGCCTGCCTCCTTCTCCTCCTTCTTCCGCGCCGTGCTGCACAGCTACGCCATGCTGTTCTTTTCGCAGCACCGGGGCTTTGCGGCTGTGCTGCTGGTGGTGTCGTTTGGGCACCCGGTGGTGGGGGCGGCGGGGCTGGCCAGTACCTGCCTGGCGGTGGCGGGGGCACGGCTCGGGGGCTTCAATAAGGAATGGACGGACAGCGGCGCGTACAGCTTTAATGCCCTACTCACCGGGCTGGCGCTGGCCTCGTTCTTCGCGCCGGGCTGGGGGATGGCGGGGCTGGTGGTGGTGGGCGCGGGCTTGGCCCTGCTGCTGAGCGTAGCCCTGGGCGGCTGGCTGGGCGGGCGGGGGCTACCGTTTCTGTCGCTGCCCTTTGTGGGCACGGTGTGGGTGCTGCTGCTGGGAGCCGGGCCGCTGCTGCACCTGCCGGCGGCCGAGGGCGGCATCTACTGGCTGAACGAGGCCTACGCCCTGGGCGGCCCCCGGCTGGTGGCGGCCGCCCAGTGGGTGGGCGACTGGCCCTGGCCGCCCCTGCTGGCCACCTACCTGCGGGCGTTGAGCGCGGTGCTGTTTCAGGACAGTGCGCTGGCGGGGCTGCTGGTAGCGGCGGGCTTGCTGTGGCACTCGCGCATTGCGTTTTCCTTGTCGGTGCTGGGCTTTTTGGGGGCGTATGGGCTGCTGCTGCTCACCGGGCCGGCGGGCAGCGGGCCGATGGACTATAACCTGGGGGCCAACTACGTGGTGGCCGCCGTGGCCGTAGGCGGCGTGTTCGTCATCCCCTCGGCGGCCAGCTATGGGTGGGCTTTGCTGAGCGTGCCGGTGACGGTGGTGGCGCTGGCCGGCTTCACCACGGTACTCGATAAGCTGGGGCTGCCGGCCCTCTCGCTGCCCTACTGCGCTACGGCGCTGCTGTTCCTGTACGTGCTGCTGCTGCGCGAGCGGCCGGGCGCGGGCCTCGTGCTCACCCCCATCCAGCGCTACTCGCCCGAGCGCAACCTCTACGCCTACGCCACGGCCCGGGTGCGGCTGGCCCACCAAGGCGCGGTTGCCCTCACCCTCCCCTTCCGGGGCGCGTGGACCTGCACCCAAGGCTACCTGGATGGCGGCCCCACCCACCTCGGCGACTGGGGCCAGGCCCTGGAC